>JBBECA010000100.1:5783-9649 GCA_040882055.1 Nitriliruptor sp. | reverse complement strand
TGCTCGACGCGGTTCGAAGCTGGGTCGATCCACAGCTCGTGGGCTCCTGGGACCACCGCCGGGTGGGCACGGCGGGCGGCGGGACCCTACCCAGCTGACTGGCGCGCACCGCCACCTCGCGCCCGATGTGGGTCAGACCGCGCGCCGCTCCCGGGCCTGCTCGAGCAGGACCCGTGCGTGCTCGAGGCCCGCATCGGCGGTGGCTTCGCCGCCGAGCATGCGGGACAGCTCCGCGACGCGGTCCTCCTCGGCGACCCGCCGGGTCGTGGTCACCGTCCGGCCGTCACGGAGACCCTTCTCGACCACGTGGTGCACGTCCGCGAACGCGGCGAGCTGGGCGAGGTGGGTGACGCAGAGGACCTGTCGCGGCCGACCTTCGGCGCCGAGGCTGAGCCGGGCCAGTTTCTCGCCGACCGCCATGGCGGTCGCTCCCCCGATCCCGGCATCGACCTCGTCGAAGACCAGCACCGCGATGTCGTCCACGTCCGCGAGCGCCACCTCGACCGCCAGCGAGACCCGGGAGCGCTCCCCGCCGGACGCGGCGGTCCCGAGTGGCCGGGCGGGCTCACCCGGGTTGGCTGCGAGCAGGAAGGTCGTGCGGTCGGCGCCATCGGTGGCGGGTTCGCCCTCGACCGGTTCGACGGCCACCGTGAAGCGCGCGTGCGGCATGCCGAGGTCAGCGAGGTGACCGTCGACGGCACGCGCGAGGGCCTCGCCGGCGTGCTGGCGGCCACGGGTGACGTCGGCGGCGACACCGTCGAGCTCCGCCCGCGCGGCGGCCACCCGATCATCGAGGTCCCCGGCGTCCGCCTCGGCGGCTTCGAGCTCGGCCAGCCGGGCGCGCGCCTCGGCGGCGTAGTCGAGGATCGCGGCGACATCGGGGCCGTACTTGCGGGTCAACGCCTGGATGACCGACTTGCGCTCCTGCAGGGTGGCGAGCCGGGCCGCGTCCCCGTCGACGTCCTCACCGTAGGTCCGCACGTCCACGGCGAGCTCGGTGATCTCGGCGGCGAGCGACTCCGCCCGTGCGGTCAGCTCGGCCAGGACCGGGTCGTCGACCGCGACCCGACGCAGCGCCGCGACGGCGGTGCCGATCGGCTCACCGGCCCCGTCGGCGCCGAGCGCCTCGGCCGCTTCGGCGCTCGCCCGCTGCAGGTCCTCGGCGTTGGCCAGCACCTCGAGGTCGCGATCGATCGAGGTGTCGGCGTCGCGGTCGAGCCCGGCCGCGTCGATCTCGGCGACCTCCGCGCGCAGGCGGTCGAGCTCGCGCGCCCGTTCCCGCGTGCCCGTGGCGACCTCCTCGCGCCGCCGCACGAGCTCGCGCCAAGAGCGGTGGAGCTCCCGGTACCGCTCGAGCGTCCTCGCGTGGGGCGCCCCTGCCGACCGATCGAGCAGGGCGCGCTGCACATCGGGACGGACGAGCCGCACGTGTTCGTGCTGCGCGTGGACCTCCACGTGACGGCCGAGCACCTCGGCGAGCGCGGAGACCGGGGCGAGGCTGCCAGCGACGCGCGCGCGGCTGCGCCCCTCGGCGCGCAGCTCGCGGGAGACCACGAGCTCGTCCACCTCGTCGTCGACCCACGCGGCCGCACCCGGCGGGACGGGGCGGACCACGGCGCTGGCCACGGCGCTCGTGGCCCCCGAGCGCACCAGGGAGCTGTCCGCCCGAGCGCCGAGCAGCAGCTCCAGCGCCGTGACGACCATGGTCTTGCCGGCGCCGGTCTCGCCGGTCACGACGGTGAGCCCCGGGGCCAGCTCGAGCGTCGCCTGCTCGATCACGCCGAGGTTGGCGATCGCGAGCTCCTCGAGCACGGTCGCTCCCTGACGTCGGTGCGGCGGACCCGGCGAGGCTAGCGACCGCGGAGGTCCGGACCGCTGCGGTGTGGTCGCCAGCCGTGGACACGATCAGCGCAGCCCGAACTTGCGTCGTACGAGGGTGGGGAAGTCGGTGACCCCGACCCGCGCGAGGTGGACCGGGACACCGTCACCCCGGGCCGTCACGTACGAGCCCGGGGGCGCCGCGATCGGCTCCCGCCCGTCGCACGAGACGAGCGCGACCGCCTGGTCCGGGAGCAGATCCACACGGACGACCTCGTGCGGCGCCGCCACGAAGGTGCGGTCGAACAGCGAGTGCGGCGCGACCGGGACCACGAGGACCGCTCGGAGCTGTGGCGAGACGATCGGTCCGCCCGCCGAGAGCGCGTAGGCGGTCGACCCGGTGGCGCTCGCCACGATGAGGGCGTCGGCCGGGACCTTGGCGAAGAGCGTGCCGTCGATGTGGACGTCCATCAGCAGCAGCCGCTGCCGCTCGGTCTTCTCGACGGCGACCTCGTTCAGCGCCCAGCCACCGCCGAGGGAGCCGCCATCGGGACCGGTCACCTCCACCTCGATGGTCGCGCGGTGTTCCAGCGACCACCGCCCCTCGGCGACGGCACGGAGGGCGGGACCGACGTCGTCGAGCTCCACCTCGGCCAGGAACCCGAGCCGACCGAGGTTCACGCCGAGGATCGGGACCTCGGGATCGCGGCACAGGTGGGCGGCACGGAGGAAGGTGCCGTCGCCACCGAAGGTGATCGCGATGTCGAGGCCCTCGGCGAACCCGGCGGCCGGCACCGACCGGACGCCGTCGACCCGGGGGTCCTCGTCGGCGTCTCCGGCGGTCGCCACCACCTCGATACCGAGGTCGTCGAAGGTGCGTGCGGCCTCGGCCGCCGCCTGCAGCGAGGCATCACGGCCAGCGTGCACCACCAGCCCGACCTTCACGTGCGCCTCCCTGGATCGGTCCCTCGGTGACGGGTCACCCCTCACCCTCACGGCGGGCCGCGCGGTGGGCTCTCCCGTCGTCGACCGCCCGATCGATGCGCTCGGCCACCTCGGCGACCGGTGTGGCCGATCCGGTGGTCAGGTGCACGAGGAACTCGACGTTCCCCGCCGGACCGAGCAACGGTGACGCGGTCGCGTCGAACCCTACCCACCCCTCCTCCGCGGCGGCCGTCGCGACCTCCGTGAGGACCCGGCGCCACACCTCCGGGTCCCGCACGACCCCGCCCTTGCCGACCTCCGTCCTGGCGGCCTCGAACTGGGGCTTGATCAGCAGGACCGCCTCGGCCTCCGGAGCCACCAGCCGGCGGAGCGTCGGCAGCACCGTGCGGAGGGCGATGAACGACAGGTCGGCGACGAGCAGGTCGGGCGCGGACCCGGGGATGTCCTCGGGGGTGAGGTCGCGCACGTTGGTGCGTTCGCGCACCTCGACCGCCGGGTCGCGCCGCAGCTTGTCGTGCACCTGGCCGTACCCGACGTCGTAGGCGAGCACCGACGCGGCGCCGCGCTGCCGGAGGCAGTCGGTGAACCCACCGGTGGAGACCCCCGCATCGAGCGCGCGGCGGCCCGCAGGGTCCACCTCGAAGCGGTCGAGGCCGTGCGCCAGCTTCTCCCCGCCGCGGGAGACGTACGCGCGCGGCGGGCCGGCGATGGCGAGGGCCTGGCCGGCGTGGACCTGGCTGGCGGCCTTCGCCGCGGGGGCGCCGTCGACGGTCACCAGACCGGCCTGGATCGCCTCCTGCGCCTCCGTGCGCGAGGTCACCAGACCACGACGGGCGAGTTCGGCGTCGAGACGCCTGCGTGGCGGGGCCAGCTCAGACCTCGTCGAGTTGCGCGAGCTCGCGGGCGAGCACGTCGTTCGCGTGTTCGAACCGGGCGAGCCGCGCGTTGACCGGGAGCTGGTCGACCTCGGTCTCGAGCTCGGTCCGCAGGTCGTCGAGCGGATCGCTGCGGACCTCGGCCCCGTCCGCACCGCCCTCGGTCACGAGGAGGTCTCGTCGGCGGTGACGCCGTCCGAGGTCGCCGACGGCGACAGACCCTCGTCG
>JBBECA010000100.1:0-5683 GCA_040882055.1 Nitriliruptor sp. | reverse complement strand
CGTCCTGGGCCTTGGCGGCAGCGCTGGCAGCCGCGTCGGCGGACACCGTCGAGGACGCGGCCTGCTTGGTGGCCGTCTGCGCCTGCTGCTCCGCGGCCGCCGCTTCGCGCTCGACACGTGTCAGCTCGCGCTTGAGGTCGGCGACCTGCTTCTGCAGCCGCTCCACCTCGGTGCCGGTGGCCAGCCCCATCGCCCGCACGGCGCGGGTGGTCTCCGACTTGACCAGCGCGACGACCGCGTCGCGGTTGCGCTGCTGGTGTTCGAGCAGCTCCTTGACCAGCGACTCGGCCTGGTCACCCGCAGCCTCGCCCGAGCGCACCATCCCCTTGACGATCTGCTCGGCCTTCTTGGTGGTCAGGGTCGTGATCCCGGACGCCGCGTCCAGGTACCGCTGGATGGCCTTGTTCACCGGATCTCCTCGTCGCCGCTCGGACGCCTGAGGCTAGCAACGCCGCCGTTCGAGCCCGGGGTCCGGTCGGCCGGACGGACGGTCCGGTAACGCAGGAGCAGCTCACCGTCGTGCTCGTGGAGCTCGGTGAGCTCGAGTGCGAGCGGGCTGTCGAGTGCGGGGCCGGTGACGATCCGCCCCGCCGTGCCGGCCACCAGGTGCGGGGACAGGGTGAGGAAGACCTCGTCGACGAGGCCGGCCGCCGCGAGCGCACCGTTCAGCGTGGGACCGCCCTCGCACAGCACCCGAGCCAGGCCGCGCGCGAGGCACCAGCGCAGGACCGCATCGAGGTCCACCACCGACTCCCCGAAGGTCACGACCTCGGCGACGGCCCGGAGGGCGTCGACCCGCTCGGTCGGCGCAGCGCGGCGAGTCACCACGATCGGCGCCGGCACCCCGGCGTCGCGCTCGGAGGTGAACACCCGAGCGGCCGGATCGAGGTCGGCGCTCGCCGTGACCACCAACAGCTGCGGCGCCGGAGCCAGACCGGCTGCGGTCCGCTCGGCGACGCGCGAGCTCGGCGCCCGGGGCGGTGCGTAGTCCTCCGCCCGGACGGTGCCAGCCCCGACGAGGATGGCGTCGCACGCGCCCCGCAGACGCCGGAAGGCGACCCGGTCCGCAGCGCCGCCGAGCCCGGCCGAGACCCCGTCGACCGTGACCCCGCCGTCGACCGAAGCGACCATCCCGAGCGCCGTCCACGCTCGCAGGTCACCGGGCGCCGGCGCGGGCAGCACCAGGCCGCGGTAGGTGTCATCGACCACGATGGGTCCCACCTCGGGGATGAGGCGCCGCATGGGGTGCTCTCCTGCCGACTTCTCTCGGGGCGGTCCGGAGGGTGCCACGTGGGCCCACGGAGGCGCTGCTAGCGTCGCAGCTCGCGGCCCGGGACGGGTCGGCCGAGGCCGAACGAGGGTGCGTGGTGGCGACGATCGAGGAGGTGGACCAGATCCTCGGCGATCTGTTGCTGCGCCTCGGCGATGTCGATCCGGGGACACGGTCGTTAATGCCGTCCAACCGGACCATCGAGGCACGCTGCCCCGATCTCGACCTGGTGCGCCACGCGATCTGGCGGGACGGCAACCTCGAGGTCCTCGCCACCCCGCCGCCGCGGCGCGCGGACATCCGGATCTCGCTGGCATCCGACGACCTGCTCGCGTTGCACCGTGGTGAGCTGACCTTCTCGCGCGCCTACGCGGCCAACCGGGTGCGGCTCGACGCGTCGATGACCGACCTGCTGCGGTTGCGCGCCATCCTCTGAGCTCCACCTCCCCTCGAACGCGCGCCCGCTGATCGGTGCCGCAGGAGCAGCCCGTGGTCCTCCCCGTCGGCGACGTGAACCCGACCTCGCGACGGGCCGTGGTGACCGGCGCGCTGGTGCTGGCCAACCTCGCGGTCTACCTCGGCTTCCAGGCGCCGCTCGAGGGCTGCCGGGAGGCGGGGTTCGTCTACCGGTTCGCGGCCATCCCCCGGGAGGTGCTCGGGTTCAGCCCGCTCGATCCCGGCGAGCTCGAGGCGGTGATCGGCTCCTGCGCGGGCGCCGTCGGCAGCAAGTCGGTCGCGTTGTCGCTGCTGACGGCCATGTTCCTGCACGGCAACCTGGCCCACCTGCTCGGCAACCTGCTGTTCCTGTGGGTGTTCGGCAACAACGTCGAGGACCGGCTCGGCCGCCTGCGCTTCGTGCTGTTCTACCTCGCCGGTGGCGTGGCAGCGACGATGGCCTTCGCCCTGTTCAACCCCGACACGACCACGCCGCTGGTGGGCGCGTCCGGCGCGATCGCGGCCATCCTCGGGGCCTACATGCTGCTGTTCCCGCGCGCCCGGGTCCTGACCTACGCCCCGTTCCCCGTCTACCTGCTGGCGTTCATCGTCCCGGGGGCGAGGATCCGGGCCTGGTTCCTGATCTTCGCCATCGTGACGGTCCCGGCGTGGCTGATGCTCGGCGGGTGGTTCGCGCTCCAGGCCGTCGCCGCGCGGACCTCGCTGTCGAGCGGGGTGGCCTACGAGGCACACGTGGCCGGTTTCCTCGCCGGCATCGTGCTGCTGCTGTTCCTCGACCGTCGGCGCACCGCCCACGGCCAGGTGCCCTTCCACCCGACGCGTCATCGCTAGCCTCGAGCCGGAGCGCCCGAGGAGGACCCCCTGACCGGCACGGCACGCACCGACCCCCCCGTGTTCGGGTGGCGGGAGCACGTCAGCCTCCCGGAGTGGGGTATCCCGCGGCTGCGCGCCAAGCTCGACACCGGGGCGCGGACCTCCGCCCTGCACGTCGAGGACGTGGTCGAACTCGAGCCCGGGACCGACGACCCGCGGGTCCGGTTCCACGTGCTGACCGGGCCGCGCGCCGAGCCCCGGCGCATCGAGGTCACCGCCCCCGTGGTCGGTCACTCGGTTGTGCGCGACACCCGCGCCCGCGCCGAACACCGACCGATCGTTCGGACCCGGCTGGTCTGTGGTCCGCTCGATCGCGAGATCGAGATCAGCCTCACCGACCGGACCGGTATGAACTTCCGCTTGCTGCTCGGCCGGCTGGCGCTGCTCGATGTGGCGCTGGTCGACCCGACCCACGGCTTCCGCGTCTCGGACCCTCCCCGCTCCCCGCAGCGGCCGGGCATCGAGGACCGGGAGTGAACGGTGGTGGGGGGCCGGTCACCGTCGCCGGGGTGACCGTCGAACCCGGTGCTCGCCGGGATCTCGCACCTCCGGCGTCGGAGTCCTACACCGGTGACCGGACGACGCTGCCCATGGCGGTGCTGAACGGGGTCCGCGACGGACCGCGGGTCTTCGTCACCGCTGCGGTCCACGGTGACGAGCTGAACGGCATCGCGACCTGCCGCCGCCTGCTCGATCACCTCGACCCCGCCGTGCTCGCCGGCCTGGTGATCGTCGTCCCCATCGTCAACGTGCTCGGCGCCCAGCTGAACTCCCGGTACCTGCCCGACCGCCGCGACCTCAACCGCAGCTTCCCCGGCTCGTTCAGCGGGTCGATGGCGTCACGGATCGCTCGTCTGGTGACCGACGAGGTGGTCGACGGCAGCGACCTCGGCATCGACCTGCACACCGCGGCCAACCACCGCACCAACCACCCGCAGGTGCGGTGCGACACCTCCGACGAGCTCGCGCTCGACGTCGCCGTGGCCTTCGGTGCGCCGTTCGTGCTGGACGCCAGGCAGCGGCCGGGTTCGCTGCGAGCCGCTGCCGGCGATCGCGGCGTCCCCGTCCTGACCTTCGAGGGTGGCGGGCCGTCGCGGTTCGACGATGACGCGGTCGACGTCGCCGAACGTGGGGTGCTGCGCGTGCTCCACCGCCTCGGCATGGTGGCCGGAGCGCCGGACCCCGCACACCCGCGGCCGATGGTGCTCCACGAGTCGCGGTGGCTGCGTGCCGACCGTGGCGGCATCCTCGGCCTGTACGTCTCCCCCGGTGAACTGGTCGAGGCCGGCCAGCCGCTCTGGGAGACCGTCAGCCCGCTCGGTGAGGAGCGGGCGGTCCACGAGGCGGACGCCGACGGCTACGTCATCGGTTCGACGACCCTCCCCCTGGTGCAACCCGGCCAGGCGATCCTGCACATCGCGCTACCGGGCGACCGGGTGCCCTCGGAGGACGATCCGAGCGACGAGGAGGACACCGAGGACGACGACGACGCGAGCGCCTGAGGTCCGTCCGTCCCGGCCCGTCCCGCCCCGGCCCGTCGTCCGGACGGCGCACCGGGCCGAGCCGCGCGCCCCGGACGCGGCAGCGCACCTCTCAGCGCACCGGTACCACCGTCCGGCGTACCTCGGTCGCCCGCACCTCGAGCCGTGAGCGGCGGGCCCCACCGGCCTGCCACCAGCGCCGCTGCAGTTCACCGACGACCTCGACCCGGGCGTCGAGTTCGAGGCGTTCGGCAGCGGCCAACACGCGGCGGCCGACCTGACCAGCGGTCGGGCGTCGGCCGGGCGCCGGTCCCGGGCCGACGCTGACGTCGAGCGCGTCGACGGTGTCACCGCCCGGGCGGCGGACCACCACCCGGAGCGCCACCACCTCGTCGCCGGAGGGGAGGACACGCCGCTCGGGCGCCGTCGAGATCCGGCCCCGGAGGCGCACGAGGTTCGCGTCGAGGTGCCCGACGTCTCGCCCGACGGCTCGTTCGGCGGGCGGCACCTCCTCGGTGTCGTCTCTCGTGGTCATCTGGTCCGCCACCTCGGCCTCCTCGCTCGCGTCCGGCGACCCTACGAGCGCGTGACGGCACCCCCGCTGCGGGCCACCGAGCGCCTGTGGACGACGCTCCGACCGCCCCGGCGGCCCGAGCTCACCTAGGCTCACGCAGGCGATCGGAGGTGACGAGGTGGACGGGAACGAGCACCTGCCGCCGATCCCCGCAGGCGACCCGTCGAACAGCAGCCCCGCCGCTCCGCCCCCGATCGAGCGGTACGACGACGGGGTGATCACGATCGACACCCTGACGGGCGGGATGTCGTCGGTGACGGCCGGCTACCTGCTCGATGCGCCGCGACCGACGCTCATCGAGTGCGGGCCAGCCCTCGCGATCGCCAACGTCATCGCGGGCCTCAACTCGCTCGGTATGGATCCGGACGACCTCGCCTACCTCGTGCTGACCCACATCCACCTCGACCACGCGGGCGGCGCCGGCGACATCGCGGCGGCGTTCCCGAGCGCCACCATCGTGGTCAGCGAGGTCGGCGCCCGACACCTGCACGACCCGGCCCGGCTGAACGCGTCCGCGAACCAGGTGTACGGCGAGCTGTACGACACCGTCTACGGCGCCTGCACCCCGATCGCCAGCGACCGGATCCGTGGCGTCGCCGATGGCGACCGGCTCGCTCTCGGCGCCGGACGCGAGCTCGAGCTGCTCTACACCCCGGGGCACGCCAAGCACCACGTCGGCGTCCACGACTCCGGTACGGACGCCATCTTCTCGGGCGATTCGGTCGGCGTGAAGCTGCCGGGCATGAGCCACATCCGTCCGGCGACACCGCCGGCGGACTTCCACCTCGAAGCAGCGCTCGCCTCGCTGCGCCGCTACATCGACCGCGAGCCCGCGCGCGTCTACCTCGCGCACTACGGGCCGGTCGACCCTCCGATGGAGGCCCTGCACGAGGCGGTCGACCGGCTCCGGCTGTGGGCCGCGACCGCCGAGGCCGCCTACCGCGAGGGGCCGAGCACGGCACGGGTCCGCGACGAGATCGCCGGTGGACCGACGGGGACCGAGCTCGACCACGTCGCCGAGACGTTGCG
>JBBECA010000099.1:0-9799 GCA_040882055.1 Nitriliruptor sp. | reverse complement strand
AGAGTAAGTGTAGGAAGTGGACAGCGTCAAGTGCAGCCGATGGACTGACCTGTGCTCAACCGCCGTTGTTGTCTCGGTCGGCGCCCCTGTTCGGGCCCCTCCATCAACGCCCGCTGCGAACTCACCACGGCCCCGAACGTGATCGAGCGGGTGAGGTGGGGATGCCATGGGCGACCAGCGTCCCGCCGGAGTGCGGATCATCCCCCGCCGCACCCCTGGTCCCCCGCTCGGCGCTTCCGCGGAAGCGCCGAGGCTGCGTCGGCGGAGCGGAGGGCTAGCGGGTGAAGGTCGCCACGGTCTCGAGGTGGTGGGTCATCGGGAACAGCTCGAGCGGCTGGACCGCGGTGAGCCGGTAGCCGCCGGCGGTCAGCGCGCGGGTGTCACGAGCCAGCGCGGCGACGTCGCAGGCGACGTAGACGATCGCGGCCGGCGCGAGGTCCACCAGGTCGCGGACCACGTCCGTGCCGGCGCCGGTCCGCGGTGGGTCGAGGACGACCACCTCCGGCGGATCGAGGTCCGTGCGTCGCCGAGACGCGACCGCCCGGACGAACTCGGCCACGTCGGCGTGCTCGACGCGGAGGTCGAGGCCCGCGTCGGCGGCGTTGCTGCTCGCCCACCGCGTCGCCGGCAGGTGCCCCTCCACCGCGACGACCTCGGCGCCCGCGCGTGTCAGCGGCAGCGAGAGCAACCCGACCCCCGCGTAGAGGTCCCAGACCAGCGCGCCCTCGACGGGGCCAACCGCTGCCAGCACCTCGGCCACCAGCGCGGCGGCGCCGCCGGTCGAGACCTGGAAGAACGAGGTCGTGTCGAAACGGTAGGTCAACCCGTCGATCGTCTCGGCGAGGACATTGTCCCCGCGCATCGCGAGCTGCTTGCCGTTCGGCTGCACGAGCGCGACGTCGAAGTCGCCCTCCGGCAGCGATACGGGACCGCTGCCCGGGGTGATGGCGACGGCGGCGGTGCCGGTCGTCGCGTGTGCGCGCAGCACCACCTCGGCGGCGCCCGTGTCGTCGCCGACGGCGTCGCGCAGCGCCTGCACCTCGGGGGCGGCGAGCAGGACCCGGTCCACCGCCACCACCTGGTTGGACCCGGCACGGTGGAAGCCGAGCCTGCCGTCCTCGCCGGCGTGCAGCCGGACGTTCGTGCGGTACCCGAGGTCGGGGCCGACCGGGCGGCACGAGGCCACCGGTGGCTGCTCGATGCGACCGAGCCGGGTGAGCTGCTCGCGGAGGACCCGGGTCTTGAGGCGCCGCTGGCCGTCGGGGCTGACGTGGGCGAGGTCGCCGCCGCCGAGCTCGTCGGCGCTGGCCGGCGGTTCGACCCGGTCCGGCGACGGGGTGGTGACCTCGAGCAGCGCCGCTCGCGCCCAACGCGGCCGATCCTCGGTGACCTGGACCACGACCCGCTCGCCGGGGAGCGCGCCGGGGACGAACACCGCCTTTCCCTCGAGCCGCACGACGCCCTCGCCCCCGTGGGTGAACCCGTCGACCGTCGCCGGCCGCGGGTCCCTCGGGAGGGGGACGTGTGTGGGCTGGCCGCCCCGATCACGGCCCTCCGTTCGCTGCCGGCCCGAGCCGCGCCGCCGGCGGTCCGGACGCGGGGGCTGGCCGCTCACGGGGCTGCCGTCGGGTCGTCGCTGTCCGCACCCCTCCCGGCACCGGCGGTGTCGAGCCGGTCGATGCTGACGGTGATCACCTCGAGGCTGGCGAGGCCGCGTTCGGCGTACGCCCGTGCGGCCTCGAGCTCGGTCGCGGCAGCCGTGAGCTCGGTCCACGCGATGGCCTGCGTCCCGAGCCCGGGCAGCTCGCTGACGGCGGCCTCGAGGCCCTCGAGGTCGCTGGCCTGCTCGGTGGTGGATCGCACCGAGGCGAGCACACCCGTCGCATCGCGCAGCCAGGAGCCGAGGTCGCCCGCCACCGGATCGCGCAGCAGGTCGAGGACCTGGTTGCCGAGCGTGCCCCCGAGGTCACGGGCGGCCGTCATGGTGCGGGTCAGCTGGTCCGCCCCGTCGGTCCCCCCGCCCCGATCATCGGTGTCGCCGGGGAACAGCGGTCGTGGGTCGCCCCCAGCGTCACCGGCGGTCGCGACGAGGATGTCGAGGGCGCGGTCGGCCGCCGCACGCGCCGCAGCCGGATCGTCGCTGGTGGCTGCCGGCTCGAGCGCGTCGGCCGCGGCGGTGACCGTCGCACCGAGCTGCGCGAGCTCCAGCAGGAGGGTGTCCCGTGCGGGGTCGGGCACGTCCGAGCCGAGCGGGGCCTCGCTCGGCTCGACGGTCTCCTCGGCCGGTCCCGCGACCGGGAGGGTGCAACCGGTCATCACGACCGCGATCGCGACCGCGGCTGCGCCCCGGAACGCCATCACGCCGCGCCTGCCGTGCGGACACCGCGGAGCGCGGTCCAGCCGTCGAGCTCACGGACCTCGTCGAGCCGGACCCCGGCGCGCTCCAGCGGGTCGGTGGCGACCGCGGCACGGTCGGTCGCGATCCCCGAGGCGATCAGCGTGCCCCCGGGGGCGAGCGCCCCGATGAGCTCCGCCGCCAGCTCCGCGATCGTGTCGGTCACCAGGTTGGCGAGCACCACGTCGGCGAGGCCCCCGAGGAGCTCGGTCGCGGCCGCGACGCTGCCGACGGTGGCGGGGACCTCGACACCGTTCCGGCCGGCGTTCTCGGCGGTGACCGCGATCGCCTCCGGATCGACGTCGCAGCCGACGGCGTGCGCGCCCCGCGTCGCCGCGGCGATCGCCAACACCCCGCTCCCGCAGCCGATGTCGGCGACCCGGAGCCCGGAAAGGTCACCCGGGACGCGGTCCCCGTCGGTGGTGAGCTCGTCGAGCAGGGCGAGGCACTGCGCCGTCGTCGCGTGGTGGCCGGACCCGAACGCGCGACCGGGGTCGAGGACGAGGGTCACCTCGTCGTCGGTCGCCCGGTGGTCGTCGGCGAGCCAGGTCGGGACCACGCAGAACCTCCCCGCCCGGACCGGGGTGATGGTCGCCTTCCACTCCGCCTGCCAGTCGCGGTCGGGTTCGACTCGGAACTCGCCCCCGGGAGGGAGGTCGGCCACGTCGTCGGTGGGGAACCAGGCGACCAGCTGCCCCGGCTGCTCCCACACGCCGGTGGCGCCCGCCGCCCAGAGCGTGGCGGCGACGACCTCGAGGTCCTCGCGCGCGACCGGGACCGTGTAGCGGTGCCGGGTCGGGCGCGGGGGATCGGCGGGTGGCACGGGAGCTCCTCGAGAGCGGGGGAGGAGGGTGCCACGGCCCGGGCTCGCCGTGGAGCGACGCGGCAGGTGGCCGACGGTGTCCGAGGGTGGGTGTCCGAGGGTAGACACGATGCGACCCCGTGCGACGGGGGGACACACGGGGCCGCGGCGGTCGTGGACCGCGCAACCAACCTACACCGCGGACGGGCTGCGCAGCACGCTCTCGGAACGGTCCCAGGGTTCCCGTTCGCGTGACGCGCGCGCTGCAACCCACGACGCGCGCGCACCACGCCTGATGTCCCCTCGGAACCGGGACTTCAGTCCCGGTTCGTGGTGGTGGTGCCATCCCTCGTGCGTCGGTCGCGGTCCGCGTGCGCGTCCGCCACCAGCCGGCGGGCGCTGTCCTGGCGGGTCTCGAGCAGCTGGTGCTCGAGCACGTCGTACTCCTCACCCGCGGCCGAGATGAGCGCGGCGACGATCGCCACGGCGGGCAGGGCCAGCAGCGCCCCGGTCACGCCGCCGACGGCGGCCCCCGCGACCACGGAGACGAACGCGACGGCGGGGTGCAACTCGAGGGTGCTCGCGGTGATCCGCGGGACGACGAGGTAGTTCTCGACCTGTTGGTAGAGGGTGATCGCCACGAGCACCGCGAGCGCCTGTCCGGGTGAGTCGGCCAACGCGACGATGATCGGCAGGGCGCCCGCGATGTAGGTGCCCACCGCGGGGATCACGGCCGAGACCACACCGACCCACGCGGCGAGGGCGACGGCGTACTCGAGACCGAGCAGCGTGAACGCAATGGCGTGGAAGACCGTGGAGACGACGGCGGTCAGCACGCGCGAGTAGACGTAGCCACCGGTCTTGGTCACCGCGAGCTCCCACAGGCCGAGGACCCGGACCTGCTCGCGCGGCGGCAACCGGCTGGCCAGCGTCGCTCGGAGCTTCGGTCCGTCCGCGACGAGGTAGAAGACGATCAGGGCGATGGTCAGCAGCTGGAAGACCATCCCGAGCAGGGTCTGGCCGATGCCGATCGCGCCGCGTCCGACCTCGCCGGCGATCTGCGGAAGCTGGCGCGGGACCGACGAGGCCTGTTCCGCGAGCCACTCCGACACCGCGGCCCCGGCGTCGCCCGGCAGCAGCGCTTCGGCCTGGTCCGCGAGGTCGTCGAGCAGGTTCGGGCCGGCCTGCACCAGGTTGCGGACCTGTTCCGCCACCAACGGGACCATCGCGGCCACGAGCCCGCCGACGGCGAGGATGACGCCGAGGAAGACCAGCCACGTGCCGATGCCGCGACGGAGCCCGCGGCGGGCGAGCCACTGGACGGCCGGCTCCATCGCGAAGCTGAGGAAGAGGCTGATGACCACCGTCGACAGCAGACCCTGGAGGCGGCCGAAGACCGCGGTCGCGATCTGGGCGAACAGCAGGCCACCCGCCACGCCGAGCGCGATCACGGCCAGCGGGGTCCCGCGCTCGGGCAACCGCCGGCGCCGACGAGCGCGGCGTTCGTGGTGGGGGGGGCCGTCGGACGCGCCGATCACGCGCGCTGCCGCCGTGGCCGCGGGGTCGGGGGCGCTCGCGGGGGCGCTCGCGGGGCTCGGGGTGGTGCCGTTCTCCGCACCCGCCTCGGCGGACCCGTCCGGTTCCGGCGAGCGTGCGTCCACGTCGACTCCTCATCGTGCCCCGCGTGGGCGCAGCCTACGGGCGTCGGTCCCCGGGCGGACGGCGCCGCTCGCGCTCGCGGTGGGGTGCGAGCGCGGAGCAGGCAGACGCGGGTCCGCGGCTACCCTCCGGGCCGTCCCGGACACCGGGGTCCAACGTCTCCGCGGAGGTCCGCCGTGTCGTCCGCTGCTCCCGTCGCCCCGGCCGGTGACGGTGCGCCGGCCATCGCGATCCGGGGTCTGCACAAGCGCTACGGGGCGACCACGGCCGTCGACGGCCTCGATCTGACCGTGGCCACCGGTGAGACCCTGGCGCTCCTCGGGCCGAACGGCGCCGGCAAGACCACGACGGTGGAGTGCTGCGAGGGGTACCGCAGGCCGGACGCCGGGACGGTCCGGGTGCTCGGGCTCGACCCCCGACGCGATGCCCGCCGGCTCCGGCCCCGCCTGGGGTTGATGCTGCAGGAGGGTGGGGTCTACCCCGTGGCGCGCCCCGCGGAGGTCGTGCGGTTGTTCGCCGCCTACCACCGCGACCCGCTCGATCCGGACGAACTGCTCGAGCGGGTCGGCCTGGCCGATGCCCGGGGCACCCGCTTCCGCGACCTGTCGGGGGGCCAGAAGCAGCGGCTGTCCCTGGCGCTCGCGGTCGTCGGACGCCCCGAGGTGCTCTTCCTCGACGAGCCCACCGCCGGGCTCGACCCCGCTGCCCGCCGGGCGACGTGGGACCACGTGCGTGAGCTCCGTGCCGCGGGAGTGACCGTGGTGCTCACCACCCACCTGCTCGACGAGGCCGAGGAGCTCGCCGACCGCGTGGCCATCATCGACCGCGGTCGCCTGGTCGCGCTCGGCACCCCCGACGAGCTCACCCACGGCGCGCGTGACGAGCTCGAGTTCACCGCCGCCGCCGGGCTCGACCGGGCCGGGCTCGGTGCGACCATCGGCGCCGAGGTCAGCGAGCCCCGGCCAGGTCGCTACCTCGTCCACGCCGAGGCGACACCCACCCGCATCGCCCGGCTGGCCACCTGGCTCGAGGCCGCGGACCTCCGGATCGGCGAGCTCAAGGCGGGCAAGCGCAGCCTCGAGGACGTTTTCCTGCGGCTGACGGCGGACGCCTCGGATCCTGCCCCGGTGGCTCCCGCGTCGAGGCGCCGGGTGGGCCGCCGATGAGCGCCACGAGCCCGCCGGACCGCAGGACCCCGCTGCTCCGCGCCGTCCTCGCCCAGACGGGGATGGAGCTGCGGCTCCTCGTCCGGTCGGGCGAGTCGCTGCTGGTCACCTTCGGCATCCCGCTCGGGCTGCTGCTGTTCTTCTCGAGCGTGGACGTCCTGCCGACCGGTCGGCGGTCGGCGGTCGACTTCCTCGTCCCGGGGGTGCTCGCCATCTCGACGGCCGCCACGGGGTTGGTCGCCGTCGCCATCCAGACCGCGTTCGAGCGCAAGTACGGGGTGCTCAAGCGGCTCGGCGGCACGCCGTTGCCGCGGTCGGGGTTCCTGGCCGCCAAGGGCCTCGCCGTCGCCGCCCTGTTGCTGGTCCAGACGGCGCTGACCCTGGCGCTGGCCGCCGGGGTGTTGGGGTGGCGGCCCACGGGCAGCCTCGGCGCCGCGGTCCTCGTGGTCCTCGTGGGGGCGATGACCCACACCGCCATCGGTCTGCTGCTCGCGGGGTCCCTCCGTGCGGAGGCCACCTTGGCCCTGTCGAACGCCCTGTTCCTGGTCCTGCTCGTGATCAGCGGCGTCAGCTTCGACCCGTCGGTGCTACCGGACGGGCTCGCCGCCGTGGGCCGGGTCCTCCCGCTCGGTGCGCTCGGGCAGGCCCTCCGCATCGCCCTCGACGGTGCGGTCCCCACCACCTCGCTGCTGGTGGTCGCCGCCTGGGGAGCGGGCGCCGTCGCGCTGGCCTCGCGCACGTTCCGCTGGGAGCCCTGAGACACCCCGGTCGGTTGGGTGGCTCATCCCCGAACAGCTAACCTCCGCCGCACGACCGACCGCTCGCTCGTCCGGTCGTCCCCCCGACGGTCCCAGCGTTCGACCTCCCTCCGCGTCCGCGGGTGGGCGTCGCGCCGCCTCGGACCCGACACGAGGAGATGCGACGTTGCGGCAGACCGAGGTGCGCCCGGGATCGGGTGACCGTGTGCTGGGCCTGGCGGCTCGGGCCCGTGCCCGCCGGTCGACGCTCGCCAAGGTGGTGCTCGGCGTCGGGGCGGTGCTGCTGCTGTCGGCGTGCAGCGCCGAGTCCGCCCAGTCGGCGCTCGATCCGGCGGGTCCGTACGCGCAGGGGCCGCACGACCTGATCCAGTACGTGTTCATCATCGCCCTGGTGATCTTCGTCTTCGTCCAGGGCCTGATCGTCTACTCCGTGATCAAGTTCCGCCGCCGCCCCGACGACGACGGCTCGCTGCCGGTTCAGGTCCACGGCAACACCCGCCTCGAGATCCTCTGGACGGTCATCCCGGCGCTGATCCTGGCCGCTATCGCGGTGCCGACCGTCCAGGGCATCTTCTCCCAGACCGACGCGCCCGACGAGGGCATCGTCGTGCAGGTCGTCGGTCACCGCTGGTGGTGGGAGTACGAGTACCCGGCGGAGGCGTTCGGGCTCGACGAGTCGATCTACACCGCCAACGAGCTGGTCATCCCCGCCGGTGTCCCGGTCCGGCTCGAGATGACGGCGACGGACAACCAGCGCTCACCCGACCGCGGGGTCATCCACTCCTACTGGATCCCCGCGCTCAACGGCAAGCAGGACGTGGTCCCCGGGCAGACCACCTTCCTGAACCTCGAGGCGGATGAGCCCGGCCGCTACCTCGGCCAGTGCGCGGAGTACTGCGGCCTGTCGCACGTCAACATGCGCAACCGTGCCGTTGCGCTCGAGCAGGCCGAGTTCGATCGGTGGCTCGAGGACCAGTCCGCTCCTGCCCCGACGCCCGAGGAGGGCTCGCTCGAGGCCGAGGGTCGCGGGCTTTTCGAGGAGCTCGGCCCGGGGCCCGACGGCGGGCAGCGGCAGGCCTGCATCCAGTGCCACCAGGTCTACACCGAGGGCGGCAGCCGCAGCCCTGGCCAGGGGCCGGACCTCACCCACCTGTTCAGCCGTGAGGAGTTCGCCGGCGCCATCTTCGAGCTCGACGAGGAGAACCTGCGGGCGTGGTTGGCCGACCCGCCGGCCATGAAGCCGATGCAGTTCGAGTCCAACGGCATCGGGATGCCCGATCTCGACCTCTCCGAGGACGAGATCGATGCCCTGGTCGCCTACCTGTCGACCCTGCAGTAGCGAGGAGACGCGAGATGGCCACCGCCACCGCAGAACGCCAGCAGCACCAGCAGGGCGGCTTCCTCCGGCGCCCCACCAGCGACCGCGGGGTCGTCAGCTGGCTCTCGACCACCGACCACAAGCGGATCGGGATTCTCTACTTCTGGACCGTCCTGGTCTTCTTCGCCTTCGGTGGCCTCGAAGCGAGCCTGATCCGTGCGCAGCTCGCCTCGAGCGTGGCCGCCGGCGACCAGACCCTCCTCACCGCCGAGATCTACAACCAGCTGTTCACGATGCACGGCATCACGATGGTCTTCCTGGTCGTCATGCCGCTGTCCTCGGCGTTCTTCAACTACCTGATCCCGCTGCAGATCGGCGCGCGCGACGTCGCCTTCCCGCGGCTGAACGCCTTCAGCTACTGGGCCTACCTCTTCGGCGGCATCTTCCTGTACAGCTCGTTCGTGCTCGGCGGCGCCCCGAACGGCGGCTGGACCGGGTACCAGCCGCTGTCGCAGGACGCGGTCTCGAACATGGGGTTCTACGCCATCGGACTGCAGCTGCTCGGTGTCAGCTCACTGGCCGCGGCGGTCAACTTCATCACCACCATCTTGAACATGCGCGCTCCGGGCCTGACCTTCATGCGCCTGCCGGTGTTCATCTGGATGGCCCTGGTCACCAACTTCCTGCTGCTGTTCGCGATGCCGATCATCGCGGTGGCCCTGTTCATGCTGCAGTTCGACACCCTCTTCGGGGCGCAGTTCTTCGACCCCGCGACCGGTGGCGACCCGATCCTGTGGCAGCACCTGTTCTGGTTGTTCGGGCACCCCGAGGTCTACATCATGATCCTGCCCGCGATGGGGATCGTGTCCGAGACCCTGCCGGTGTTCTCCAAGAAGCCGCTGTTCGGCTACGCGGCCGTCGTCTTCGCCGGCGCGGCGATCGGGTTCATCGGCTTCGGCGTGTGGGCGCACCACATGTTCACCTCCGCGATCGGTCCGGTCGCCCGGTCCGCTTTCGCGCTGACGACCATGTTCATCGCCGTGCCGACCGGCATCAAGATCTTCAACTGGGTCTTCACCATGTGGGGCGGCAAGCTGCGGCTCAACACCGCGATGCTGTTCTCCATCGGTTTCGTGTCGATGTTCACCATCGGTGGGCTCTCGGGCGTCACGCACGCGATCGTCCCCCACAACGCCCAACAGCACGACACCTACTACGTCGTGGCCCACTTCCACTACGTGCTCTTCGGTGGCGCGCTGTTCGGCTTGATCGCCGGGATGTACTACTGGTTCCCGAAGGTCACCGGCAAGCTGATGGGCGAGGGGCTCGGCAAGCTCCACTTCTGGACCTGGCTGATCGGCTTCAACCTCACCTTCGGGCCGATGCACATGTCGGGCCTCCTCGGCCAGCCGCGCCGCACGGCCGTCCTGCCGGTGGAGCTCGGCGGCGAGGTCGAGCTCTACAACCTGCTCAGCACCCTCGGGGTCGCGGTCCTCGCGGTCTCCGCGATGATCTTCCTGGTCAACCTGCTCAAGAGCATCAAGGGCGGCGAGCCGTCCGGCCTCGACCCGTGGGACGCGCGGACCCTGGAGTGGTTGACGCACTCGCCACCGAAGGTGCACAACTTCGACGCGATCCCGACCGTCACCCACCGCGACGAGTTCTGGCACCGCAAGTACGCCGAGGACGAGACCGGCGCGC
>JBBECA010000098.1:0-52029 GCA_040882055.1 Nitriliruptor sp. | reverse complement strand
CTAAGCTCCGGACGGACACCGACCTTCGCCCCGGGAGCCCCGCGTGCCGACCCTCGCCATCGTCCGCCACGGTCAGTCGCTGTGGAACCTCGAGAACCGGTTCACCGGTTGGGTCGACGTGCCCCTCACCGCGGAGGGCCGCGCCGAGGCACGACGCGCTGGAGAACGGCTGCGCCAGATGTCGTTCGACGTCGCCTACACCTCACGGCTGGTGCGCGCCCAGGACACCCTGGCGATCATCGCCGAGACGGCCGGGTTCGAGGACCTGCCGGTCATCCGTGACCAGGCCCTCAACGAGCGCCACTACGGTGACCTCCAGGGCCTGAACAAGGCCGACACGGCAGCGAAGTACGGCGAGGAACAGGTGCACACCTGGCGCCGCTCGTTCGCCACGCCGCCACCGAACGGTGAGGCCCTGAAGGACACCGCGGACCGGACCCTGCCGTTCTTCGAGCGCGCCATCCTCGGGGACATCCGACAGGGCAAGGACGTGCTCGTCGTCGCCCACGGGAACTCGAACCGCTCGATCGTCATGCAGCTCGACGAGCTCGACGAGGAGGGCGTGCTCGCGCTCGAGCTCGCGACCGGGGTGCCGCTGGTCTACGAGCTCGACGAGGACGGCACCGTCCGCTCCCGTGAGCTGCTGGCGGACTGATCCGGATCACGGCTCGGTCAGTAGGTCCCGGCGACGTACTCGGTCAGCCGTTCCGCTTCCGTGGCGAGCTCGTCGAGACGGCGCTTGACCACGTCCCCGATGGACACGATGCCGACCAGCTGCCCGTCGTCGAGGACCGGAACGTGCCGGAAGCGTCCGTCGGTCATCGTCTGCATCAACTCGTCGGTGGTCGCCGATGGGGCGCAGGTGGTCACCGACGTGGTCATCACATCGGCCACCGCCAGCGCGAGGACCTCCGGATCCACGGCCAGGCGGCGCACCACGTCGCGTTCCGAGAGCACCCCCACGAGGGTGCCCTCGTCGAGCACGACGACGGCCCCGACGTTTCGCTCCGCCAGGCGACGCACCGCCTCGCCCACCGACGCGTCCGGGGCGACGGTCAGCACGTCCCCGCCCTTGCGGGCCAGCACCCGTTCGATGGTCTCGCTCACGTTCGACCTCCCGGTCCGTCGCCCTGTCGGGCCAGTCTCGCACCGCGGTAGCCTCCTGACCACCCCTTCCACCGAGGTCCCGACGTGTCCGACGCCGTCACCGCCCGCGAGGGCTGGCCCGTCCTCCACCTGTTCCTGACCGTCGACCACGCCGAGGTCGTCCACCTGCCCCCCGGGGCGGCCAAGGACCTCCAGCGCGTGCTCGAGCGGTGGCAGGAGGCGTCGCAGGTCCACGTGTTCAGCGCGATCGGGCACAAGGCCGACGTCATGCTCATGGCGCTCGATCCCGACCTCGCGGCGCTCCGGCGCTTCCAGACCGACGTCCAGGGCTGCGAGGCCGCTGCCGCGCTCGAGCTGAGCTGGTCCTACCTCTCGCTGACCGAGGCCGGCGAGTACGTCACCACCGGGGACCAGTACCGCGAGGAGATGGCCGCCAAGGGCGTGGCCGGCGAGGACCTCGAGGAGCGGGTCCAGCAGTTCGTCGAACGCATGGCCAAGTACACCGAGGACAAGCTCCACCCGCGGATGCCGGAGTGGGAGGTCGGCTGCTTCTACCCCATGTCCCACCGTCGGGAGTCGCCCGACAACTGGTACTCGCTCGACTTCCCGGAGCGCAAGCGCCTCATGCACGACCACGGCAAGAGCGGTCGCGCCTACACCGGACGGGTGATCCAGCTGGTGTCGGGTTCGACGGGGCTCGACGAGTGGGAGTGGGGCGTGACCCTGTTCGCGCACGACCTCGCCGACCTCAAGGACATCGTCTACACGATGCGCTACGACGAGGCGTCGGCCCGCTACGCCGAGTTCGGGGACTTCGTGGTCGGCATCCGCCGCTCCCCCGCCGAGCTCGTGGCCGAGATCGGGCTCGACCGCGCGTCGCGGTGAGGGCTGGCGCGACCGAGGCGGCGATCGCGCGCGGCGTCACGCTGCTGCGACGTGCCGGGTTCGGCGTGGGCGACCGGGTGGCGATCCAGCTCGGCCAGGACCTGTCCACCTTCGGCGTGCTGACCGCCGCGTGCCTCGAGGGCATCGTGGCGGTGCCCCTCCCGCCGGACCTCCCCCCGGGTGAGCGTCGCACCATCCTCGACGACGCCGAGCCCGCAGCGCTCGTGCTCGACCCCACGCAGGTCGCGGCCTCCCCCGTCGATCTCGACCTGCGGGTGGTTCCGACCGATCCGTCGCGGTTGGCCGCGCTCCCAGCCACCGACCCGTCCGCCTCCTGGCCGAGGACCCGGCCGATGGCCTACACCTCCGGGACCACCGGGCGCCGCAAGGGCGTGGCGGTCGGGGTGCACGACGAGGCCTGGGGTCGAGAGGTCGTCACCGACGAACACGCCACCTTCGACGGGCGCCACGGGGAGCGCCACCTGGTGGTCTCCCCCCTCTACCACTCCGGGCCGCTGCGCTTCGCGATGGTGACCGCCATCCTCGGCGGCGAGGTCAGCGTGCTCGGAGGCTTCGACCCGGCCGCCTGGCGGGCAGCGCTACGTCGTGAGCGACCGACCTCGCTGTTCTGCGTGCCCACGCACCTGCACCGCCTCCTCGCGCTCCCCGAGCTCACGGCCTCCGATCTCGCGTCGCTCGACCTGCTCGCCCACGCCGGCGCCCCCTGCCCGATCCCGCTCAAGCGCCGCGTCCTCGACCTGGCCCCCGAGGGCAGCGTGTGGGAGTTCTACGGCTCGACCGAGGGCCAGTTCACCGTGTGCCCGCCCGAGGTGTGGTTCGGTGCGCCGGGGACCGTCGGCACGGCGCGGACGGGACGCCGGCTCGAGATCCGGCGCGACGACGGCACCGCGGCGGACACCGGCGAGGTCGGCACCGTCTGGTGCGCCGCGCCGGAGCACGCCCGGTTCACCTACTGGCGTGACCCGGAGCGGACGGCCGAGGTGTGGGACGGCGACCGGTTCACCGTCGCAGACCTCGGCGCCGTGGACACCGAGGGCCGGCTCACTCTCGCCGGGCGACCCGGGGATCTGGTCATCTCGGGCGGCGTGAACGTCTACCCCGCCGAGGTTGAACGGCACCTGCTCGACCTCGACGGGGTCGCCGAGGCGGTCGTCTTCGGCGTCCCGGACCCGGAGTGGGGAGAACGGGTCGTCGCCGCCGTCGTGCCGTGGCCAGGAGCGGTTCCGGACCCCACCGGGCTGCGCGAGGATCTCGCCGGACGGCTGCGACCTGCCGAGGTCCCGAAGGCCATCACCGTGGTCGACGAGCTGCCCCGGACCGCGACGGGCAAGGTCCGGCGGATCGGGCTCGCCGACGCCGTCCGCGGACCCTGGTCGTCGCCGTGAGCGCCTCGGATCCTCGGCTCACCGAGGTGCTCGCACAGCTCGAGGCACACGTGCCGGCCGACGCCCACGAGGCGTGGTCGCTGCGACGGACGGTGGCGCTCGCGAGCTGGCTGCCGTCCCCCTTCGACGAGACGACGGACCCCACCCACCTGACCGGGTCCGCCATCGTCACCGATGGCCACGGCCGCGTCGTGCTGCACCGTCACAAGCGGCTCGGCATCTGGCTCCAACCGGGCGGACACATCGACCCCGGCGAGGGTGCGCCGGCCGGTGCCGTGCGCGAGACCCACGAGGAGACCGGCCTGGTCGCCGAGCACCCGGACGGCCGCCCCGAGCTCGTGCACGTCGACGTCCACCAGGGCCCGCGGGGCCACGTGCACCTCGATCTGCGCTACCTGCTGCTCGCCGCCGGCGCCGCGCCGCTCGCACCCGGTGCCGGTGAGTCCCAGGCGGTCGCCTGGTTCACCGAGGACGAGGCGACGCGGATCGGTGACGCCAGCATGGTCGCCGCCGTCCGGGCTGGCCTCCGCGCCTCCGCAGCCGGACGCTGAGCCCGCGCGTCGCGGGCGATGCGGTGGCCCCGGTTCAGAACAACCGGAGGGTGGTGTCGTCCTCGCCGCGGAGCCGCGCGATGTCCACCTCGACGCAGCCGATGCCCCGCGATGCGGCCAGCACGCGAGCCTGCGGCTTGATCACCGTGGCCGCGAAGACGCCGCGGACGGGCGCGATGAGCGGGTCGCGCTGCATCCGCTCGAGGTAACGGGTGAGCTGTTCGACCCCGTCGATCTCACCGATGCGCTTGATCTCGACCGCCACCGCCCCACCGTCGGCGTCGCGGCAGAGCAGGTCCACGGGGCCGAGATCGGTCCGGAACTCGCGCTGCACGCAGGTGAGTCCGTCCTCGAGGTGGCCAGGGTGGTCGGCGAGCAGCTCCTGGAGCTCACGCTCGACGCCGTCGAGCGTGAGGCCCCGCTCGGTGTCGAGCTCGACCATGGTGTCCGACAGCACCTCCTCGAAGTCGATCGTGAGGGTCTCGCCCTTGGGGTTGGTCACGACCCAGCGATCCGGCTGTTCGGCGAGGCTGTTCGGGGCGTTCATCCAGTTCACCGGCTTGTAGGCGCCGACGTCGGCGTGGATGGCGACGCACCCGTCGGCCTTGACCATCACCAGGCGCACCGCCGAGGTGAGCGTCGACGACAGCCGTCCCACGTAGGTGGCCGAACAGCGCGCGACGACCAACCGCACCCGTGCCTCCTCGTCAGCCGCGAGCTCGGTGGCGGACGCTACCAGCGGGCCCGGTCGGCTCCGGAGGGTCGGCGAGCCGTCCGGGCGGCCGCGCGGGCGACGCTACGCTCGCGGGTCGACCCTCCGGCTCGGATGCGGTCGACGCCAACACCTCCTCCTCCCCCTCACGAGGCTCCCGTGGCGCTGCAGGTCGGTCTGGTCGGGCTGCCGAACGTCGGCAAGTCGACGCTCTTCAACGCGGTCTCCCAGGCCGGTGCGGAGGCGGCGAACTTCCCGTTCTGCACCATCGATCCCAACGTCGGGGTCGTGCCCGTGCCGGACGCCCGGCTCGCCCGGCTCGCCGAGCTCGCCGCGTCCAAGAAGGTCGTGCCGACCGCCATCGAGTTCGTCGACATCGCCGGCCTCGTCGCCGGCGCATCGCAGGGTGAGGGCCTCGGCAACCAGTTCCTGGCGCACATCCGCGAGGTCGACGCCATCTGCAACGTCGTCCGGTGTTTCGAGGACGACGACATCGTGCACGTGAGCGGCTCGGTGGACCCCGCGCGGGACATCGAGATCATCACCACCGAGCTGGCGCTCGCCGACCTCGCCACCGTCGAGAAGCGGCTCGACCGGGCCAACCGCACCGCGCGGACCGGCGACAAGGACGCGATCCGGGAACGGGACGTCATCGAGGCGCTCCGCGACCACCTCGCCGCAGGCTCGGTCGCCCGGACCTTCACGGGCGAGCTCCCACCGACGGTCGCACGCGAACTGTCGCTCCTGACCGCGAAGCCGGTGCTCTACGCCGCCAACGTCGCCGAGGACGAGCTACCTGACGGCAACGCGCACGTCGACGTCGTCCGTGCGCTCGCCGAGGAGGAGGGCGCCGAGGTCGTGGTCATCTCGGCCCAAGTCGAGGCCGAGCTCGCCGAGCTCGAGGGCGACGAGCGCCAGGAGTACCTCACCGACCTCGGGCTCGAACGCTCCGGGCTCGAACGCCTCATCGATCGCGCCTACCAGCTGCTCGGTCTGCTGACCTACTTCACGGCCGGTCCGCAGGAAGCACGGGCCTGGACCGTGCCGAGCGGATCGACCGCTCCCCGGGCCGCGCGGGAGATCCACACCGACTTCGAGCGTGGCTTCATCAAGGCCGAGGTCATCGCCTACGACGACTACGACCGGCTCGGCTCCGAGGCTGCCGCCCGTGACGCCGGCCGGCTCCGCATCGAGGGCAAGGAGTACGTCGTGTCCGATGGCGACGTGATCCACTTCCGCTTCAACGTCTGATCGCACGTCCGGTCCCCGGACGTGAACCGACCCCGCACGACACGACCACGAGGAGGCCCCCGGTGGCCCGCTCCGAACCCATCACCCGCCTCGAGGTCGCTGCCTGCCCGACCCACCGCATGGACGTGAAGCACTACTCCAGCCACGAGGTCGGCTGCGACTGCCTGTCCGCCGATCGGCGCGAGGGACTCGCGAACCGCCTGGCCGAGGCCCGCGCCGAGGGGAACCCGCTGGCCGAGATGGCCGAGTGACCCGGCCGCTGCACCCGCGGCGGCGCACCCGTCCGGCACCATCGCCGGCGCGGCTCCCCGCGCGAGCTGAACCGACGACGACAGGGACCCGACGTGGCCAACGAGGCCGGACGACGCGGCGAGCGCAGGACCTCCCTCGGTGGTCGGGTCCAACGCGGCGCGCGCCTCGCCCGCGCGGGCGCGAAGGGGGCGGCGGGGGTCGCCGGGTCGAGGGCGCGCCAGCTCGCCGGTGGCGACCCACGTGAAGCGGAGCTCCACGCCCGCGTCGCGGCCGATCTCGCCGAGGTGCTCGGCGACATGAAGGGCGCCGCGATGAAGCTCGGCCAGCTGCTGAGCTTCGTCGACCTCGACCTCCCGCCCGAGGTGCAGAGCACCTACCACGAGGTGCTCGCGACGCTCCGTGACCAGGCACCGGCGTTCGACCCGGACGCGATCGACGAGGTGCTGCACCGCGCGTACGGCGAAGGGCCCGAGCACGTCTTCGCCTCCTTCGATCCTGCGCCGCTCGCTGCGGCCTCGATCGGTCAGGTCCACGCGGCCACGCTGCACGACGGCCGCGAGGTGGTGGTCAAGGTCCAGTACCCGGGGGTCGCCGACGCCGTCCGCGCCGATCTGAAGAACGCGGAGTCCTTCGCACCCCTCGCGCGCCTCGTCTCCCCGAACCAGGAGATCGCTCCGCTGCTCGACGAGCTGCGGGAGCGCGTCTTCGACGAGCTCGACTACGTGCGCGAGGCGCAGTACCAGCGCGCGTTCGCGAACCGCTACCGGGGCCACCCCTTCATCCACGTCCCCGACATCGTCGGGGACCTGTGCCGCGAGCAGGTCCTGGTCTCCGAACGCATCTACGGGCGGACCTTCGACCAGCTCGTGGCCGAGGGGGACGACGCCGACAAGCAGCGGGTGGGTGAGATCATCTTCCGGTACGCGTTCGGCTCGATCGGGCGCTTCCGGTTGTTCAACGGCGACCCGCACCCCGGCAACTACCTCATCGAGGACGGCGAGCACGGGCTCAAGGTCGCCTTCCTCGACTACGGCTCGGTGAAGCTGTTCAGCCGGGAGCGGTACGCCTCCATGCGCCGGATCGAGGCCGCGATGGCCCTGTCCGACCAGGACGCGGCGATCACCGCGCTCCGCGAGGCGGGGTTCCTCCCGCGCAGCGCCAAGGTCGACGAGGCGGCCGTGTACGAGTGGTTCCGTCTGTACACCAAGCCGGTCCTCGCCGAACAGCCCTTCACCTTCACCCCGGAGTTCGCCGCTGAGGTCATCCGATCGTCGGCCGACCCGCGCAGTCCGCTCGCCGACGTGGTCCGCCGCCTCAACCTCCCGTCCGACTACCTGCTGCTGAACCGGATCCAGTGGGGGCTCAACTCCGTGCTCGCGCGGCTCGGGGCGAGCGGTAACTGGCGTGCCATCCGGGACGAGTACCTCGACGGCGGCGGTGGTCCCGCCACGGAGCTCGGCGAGCTCGACGCGCGCTGGTGGCGGACCCGCGAGCCGGCCGTCGACCCGCCCGCCTGACCACCACGACGCAGCTCGGCCCCGGTCCTGGACCGGGGCCGAGCCGTGGAGCTGGGGGCGGCGTCTAGCGCTTGCTGCCCGAGTAGATGTCGGCGATGACGTCGCTGTACTTCTCGCCGACCACGTGGCGCTTGACCGACTGCTTCTGGCTCAGCTCGACGCCGACCTCGAAGTCGTCCGGCAGGATCCGGAAGGTGCGGATCGACTCGGCCTTGGAGACCGCCTTGTTGGCGTCGTCGACGGCCTTCTGCACCTCGGCCTTGAGGTCCTCGTCGTCGACGAGGTCGGCGACGGACTTGCCGGTCTTGCCGTTGTTCTCGGCCCAGGTCACGAAGGCTTCGGGGTCGATGGTCACCAGCGCGGCGATGAACGGCTGGTCGTCGCCGACCACCATGGCCTGGCTGACGAGGAAGTGCGAGCGGACCCGGTCCTCGAGCACCGCCGGGGCGACGTTCTTGCCGCCCGCCGTGACGATGATCTCCTTCTTGCGGCCGGTGATGCGCAGGAAGCCCTCGCCGTCGAGCTGACCGATGTCGCCGGTGTGGAACCAACCGTCGTTCTCGAGGACCTCGGCCGTCGCTTCGTCGTTCTTGTAGTAGCCCTGGAAGACGTTGCCGCCCTTCAGCATGATCTCGCCGTCGTCGGCGATGCGCACCGAGGCGCCCGGGACGGGCTTGCCGACCGAACCGATACGGAAGGCGTTCGGGCGGTTGATGGTGGCGCCGGCGGTGGTCTCGGTGAGGCCGTAGCCCTCGAGGATCAGGATGCCGACACCGTTGAAGAAGTGTCCGAGCCGCTCGCCGAGCGCCGCACCACCGGAGACCGCGTACCGGACGTTGCCGCCGACCGCGTCGCGGAGCTTGGTGTAGACGAGCTTGTCGAACAGGGCGTGCTGCAGCTTGAGCGGCAGCGGGACCTTCTCGCCCGACGTGGTGGCGCGCGAGTACTGCTCGGCGACCGCGGCGGCCTTGTCGAAGATCTTGCCCTTGCCGTCACCGTGCGCCTTCTGCTGCGCGCCGTTGAAGACCTTCTCGAACACGCGCGGGACGGCGAGGAGGAAGGTCGGCTTGAACATCCCGAGCTCCTCCATGAGGTTCGGGATGCCGGTGGAGTACCCGAGGGTCACGCCCGCACGGATCGATGCGGTCTGGATGATGCGCGCGAAGATGTGGGCGAGGGGCAGGAACAGCAGCGTCCGTTCGCCCTCCTTGAAGAACTCCTTGGCCCCCGCCTCGACCTGGGTGGCGTCCCAGACGAAGTTCGAGTGGCTGATCACGCAGCCCTTCGGACGGCCCGTGGTGCCGGAGGTGTAGACGATGGTCGCGATGTCGCTGCCGACCACGGCGTCCGCGGTCCGGCGGGCGTCCTCGTCGCTGATGGACGCGCCGGCCTGCTTGAGCTCCTCCACCGCGCCCTCGTCGATGACGAAGGCGTGCTCGCAGCCGGGCAGCTTGGTGGCGACCGACTCGTAGGTGCCCTTGAGCTCGACCGACTCGATGACGATGGCCTTGGCCGCGGAGTCCTCGACGATCCACTCGACCTGCTCGGCGGAGGAGGTCTCGTAGATCGGGACCGCGACGGCGCCGGCTGCCCAGATCGCCATGTCGAAGATCGTCCACTCGATGCGCGTGGACGAGTAGATGCAGACCTTGTCGCCGGGCTGGATGCCCTTGGCGGTCAAGCCCTTGGCGACACCGAGGATCTCGTCAGCGAACTGGCGGTTGGACCACTCGACGAACCGGTCACCGACGCGGTGGGCGACCGCTGGCGAGTCGGGCGTGGTGTCCGCCGCGGCCCAGAGGGCGCGGGTGAGGTTCTCGGCCGGGTCGATCTCGACCTCGCCTGGGCTGGTGTACTCCTGCACGACGCTCTCCCGTGAAGTGGTGTGACCGGACGCGGGGCCACGGCCGACGGACGTCGGCGTGCACCCTCTCCGGAGCGAAGCCTAGCAACCGCCGGACGCCGTCTCTCCACGTGTTCGGCACGGTTCTGGGCCCTCAACGGCTGATATCGACGTCGGCGTCAGCCACCGATCGGCGCCGCAGCGACGCCGTAGGCTGAGGGCAGCGCCGCGCCGCAGGTCGGCGTCTCCGCCGGCGACGGGAGCCCAGCCGTGTCCACCACCTCCGGTCAGGTCGGCGTGGAACGCGACGGTCCCGTGCTCGTCGTCACGATCGACCGCCCCGATGTCCGCAACGCGGTCGACGGCCCGACCGCCGCGGCTCTGGACGCCGCCTTCGCCCAGCTCGACGAGGACGACGAGCTCGTCGCGGGGGTGCTGACCGGCGCAGGCGGGACGTTCTGCGCCGGGGCGGACCTGCACGCGTTCTCCGATCCGGCGCGTCGGAACCGCATCTCCCACGAACTGGTCGGTCCCATGGGACCGACCAGGCGTCGCACGCGGAAACCGACGATCGCCGCCGTCGAGGGCTTCGCGGTCGCAGGCGGCCTGGAGCTCGCGCTGTGGTGCGATCTGCGTGTGGTCGCCGAGGACGCCACCTTCGGCGTCTTCTGCCGCCGGTGGGGCGTGCCGTTGATCGACGGCGGGACGGTCCGCCTCCCGCGGGTGGTGGGGCTCGGGGTGGCCCTCGACCTCATCGCGACCGGCCGCCCCGTTGCGGCCGACGAGGCGTTGCGGATCGGGCTGGCGACCCGCGTGGTGGTACCCGGTGACGCCCGGGACGCGGCGGTGGCCCTCGGTACGCAACTCGCGACGTTCCCGCGCGAGACGATGCTCGCCGACCTCGAGGCCGCCCGCCGGGCGTTCGACGCACCGCTCGACGAGGCGCTGCTCGCCGAGCACCGATCGGGCACCGCGGCGCTCGCCGCCGGTGGCGCCACCGCGGTGAGCCGGTTCCAAGCGGGGGCCGGACGCGGTGGGCGCTTCGACGACCCGGGGCTCTAGCCTCCCCGCCGACGACGCGCTCCGCTCGCCGACACCCGCACCTGTTCCCGACCTGCTCCCCGACCCTGAGGTACCCCGTTGGCCGCTGCTGAGAACCTGACCCGCGACGAGGCCGAGGCGCGCGCCGCGCAGATCCACGTCGACGGCTACGAGGTCCACCTCGACCTCACCGGCGGCGACGAGCGGTTCCGGTCGACGAGCACCGTCTCGTTCGAGGCGCGTCGCGACGGGGACACCTTCTTGGACCTCACCGCTGAGCACGTGCACGAGCTCGAACTCGACGGCGAGCCGCTCGATGACTCGCTCGTGGGCCCGACCCGGGTCGACCTGCCCGGCCTGCGGGCCGGCCGCCACACGCTGCGTGTGGTCGCCGACCTGGCCTACACCCGACAGGGACGGGGCCTGCACCGCTTCGTCGACCCGGCTGACGACCGGGTGTACCTCCACAGCCAGTTCGAACCGTTCGATGCCCACCTCGTGTACGGCTGCTTCGACCAGCCGGACCTCAAGGCCACCTTCACCCTCAGCGTGGATGCCCCCGAGGAGTGGGTCGTCGTCAGCAACGGCACGGTCACCGACCGGCCCGACGACGGCGCGGCCGGGACGTGGCGCTTCTCGACCACCGAACGGATCAGCACCTACATCACGGCGGTGGTGGCCGGTTCGTACGCTTCCTTCACCGACGTGCACACCGGGCCCGGTGCCGGCGATCGCGAGCTCACGCTCGGGTTGTACGTGCGGCGTTCGCTCGCCGACCACCTCGACACCGACGAGATCCTCGAGGTCACCAAGCAGGGTCTCGACTGGTACGCCGGTGTGTTCGAGATGGCGTACCCGTTCTCCGGCTCCTACGACCAGCTGTTCGTCCCGGAGTTCTCGGCGGGCGCCATGGAGAACCCCGGCTGCATCACCTTCTCGGAGACCTACGTCTTCCGCAGCAAGGTCACCGACGCCATCCGCGAGCGGCGAGCGGAGACCATCCTCCACGAGATGGCCCACATGTGGTTCGGCGACCTCGTCACGATGCGCTGGTGGGACGACCTGTGGCTCAACGAGTCCTTCGCCACCTTCATGTCGGTCCTCTGTCAGGCGGAGGCCACGCGGTGGACCGGTTCGTGGACCACGTTCCTCGACGCCGAGAAGACCTGGGCCAAACTGCAGGACCAGCTCCCCTCCACCCACCCGGTCGCCGACCAGATGCCCGACGTCGAGTCGGTGCACCAGAACTTCGATGGCATCACCTACGCCAAGGGCGCGTCCGTGCTGCGCCAGCTGGTCGCCTGGGTCGGACAGGACGAGTTCCTCGCCGGCTGCCGCGACTACTTCTCCCGCCACGCGTGGGGCAACACCACCCTTCCCGACTTCCTCGCCGCCCTCGAGCGCGCCTCCGGGCGCGACCTCGGCGCCTGGCGCGACGAGTGGCTGCTGACGACGGGCGTCTCACGGCTCGAGGCCGACTACGCCGTCGCCGGCGACGGCACCTACGAGCGCTTCGAGATCGTGCAGAGCGCACCGGCGCCCTCCTGGTCCGGGCTGCCCGACACCCCGGCCCACCGCGGACGACTGCGGCGTCACCGGGTGGCGGTCGGTTGCTACCGCCGCAGCGAGGCCGGCATCGTCCGCGAGCGCCGGGTCGAGCTCGACGTCACGGGCGCCCGGACCGAGGTCTGCGAGCTGGTCGGGGTCCCGGCAGCCGACATCGTGCTCGTCAACGATGACGATCTCACCTACGCGAAGGTCGCGATCGATCCGGACTCGACCGGGGTGCTCCGGGGCGAGCTCGCGGACCTGGTCGACCCGTTGGCCCGGGCGCTCGTGTGGTCGGCGACCTGGGACATGGTCCGCGACGCCGAGCTCCCCGCCTCGACCTTCGTCGAGCTGGTGCGCGCGAACGTCGTGTCCGAGACCGAGATCGGCGTGCTGCAGCGGCTGCTGCTCCGCGCCGCCTCAGCGGCCGAGCGCTACGCCGCCCCGGCTGCGCGTACCGAGCTGCTGGCGAGGCTGACGCGGGCAGCTCGCGAACGGATCGACGACACCGACCCCGGCAGCGACCACCAACTCGCCTGGGTGCGGCACTGGGCCAGCACCGCCGAGGCCGACCCGGACCAGCTCCGCGACGTGCGACGGCTGCTCGACGGCTCGCTCACCTTCACGGGGCTGACGGTCGACACCGACCTGCGCTGGCACCTGGTCGTCGCGCTCGCTGTGGCCGGTGAGCTCGGCGTCGAGGCGATCGATGCCGAGCTCGAACGCGACCCGACCGATCTCGGCCAACGTCAGGCCCTCACGGCCCGCGCCGTGCGTCCGGATGCGGCCGCGAAGCGCGAGGCGTGGGATCGGCTGCTCGGGGACACCTCGCTGTCGCACACCCTCTCCCGCCAGATCTTCGTCGGCTTCGCGCAGCTCGCCCAGGGCGAGGTCCTGGCGCCGTACGTGGACGCGTACTTCGAGGCGCTCCCCGGGGTGTGGGAGCAGCGGTCGCTCGACTGGGCGATCGAGTTCTCGGCGGGCACCTTCCCCCACCACGCCGCCTCCGACGAGCTGCTGACCCGGGTGGACGACCACCTCGCCGCAGACATCCCGAAACCGTTGCGTCGGGTCCTGCTCGAACAGCGGGACACCCTGACGCGCACCCTCGCCGCGCGAGCCCTCGATGCGCAGCGCTCCGACGACCTCGCATCCGCATCCGACCCTCGAGGAGACGCCCATGGGTAACGCGACCGACACCCCGACACCGGACACCGACCCCGTCGAGGTCCTCACCGACGTGCTCGACGTGAGCGCCGCCAACGGCGCCGGCGGGCGACCGGACTCCCCCGCACCGATCCGGCACCTGGCGGTCATCACCTGCATGGACGCCCGCATCGACGCCCTCGGGGACCTGCGGCTGGCCTTCGGCGACGCCCACATCATCCGCGTCGCCGGTGCTCGCATCGGTGAGGACGTCATCCGCTCGCTCCACCTGTCGACCGCGATGCTCGGCACCCGGGCGTGCCTCGTCCTCGGTCACACCGACTGCGGACTCGAGGACGCGGACGGCACGCTCGCGGACAGGTTGCGAGAACTGGATCCGATGCGTGACGACTGGGGCCACTTCACCGACGTGGACGACGCGGTCCGACACGACGTCGACCGGCTGCTCGCCTGGCCCGGGCGGCCCGAGCCGTGGGCCGTGGCCGGTGCGGTGATCGACGTCAGCGACGGCTCGGTGCGCCCGGTGGTGGCACCGACGACGGCCGGGTGAGCCGCTACGACCGCGACGTCCTGGCCGACCCTGGCCAGCACCGCCGGAGGATCCCCACCCGCGAGATCGCCCCGGGGATGATCGTCGAGGTCGCCGCGGACGGCTTCATCGGCGCGGCCGTCGCCTGCTCGGCCACCACGGTGACGCTGCGGGATCGACGCGGTCGGGAGCGCCGTTTCGGGCTCCATCCCGGAGCGTTCCTGGTCGACGACGTCCGCGTGACCCTGACGCCGCCACCTCGCCCGAGCTCGGCCACGGCACCGGGCGTGACGAACTCCGGGTCCCTCGCGGTGCCCCGCGCTCCGGCGAAGGTCGCGCGGGCGGGCAGGATCCTCGTCGAGGGCATCCACGATGCCGCCCTCGTCGAGCAGGTGTGGGGCGACGACCTGCGCGTCGAGGGCGTGGTCGTCGAGGTCCTCCACGGCATCGACGATCTGCAGCGGGTGGTCGAGGCGTTCGGCCCGTCACCGCAGCGGCGCATCGGGGTGCTGGTCGATCACCTCGTCCCCGGTAGCAAGGAGGCACGTGCCGCCGCGCGGGTCACAGGACCCGACGTGCTCGTGACGGGTCACCCGTTCGTCGACGTCTGGGCGGCCGTCCGACCCGAGGTCGTCGGGATCGACGCGTGGCCCGACGTCCCGCGCGGGGAGGACTGGAAGACCGGGACCGCGCGGCGGCTCGGGTTCGAGGATCCGAGGGCGCTGTGGCGCCACATCGCCGCGTCGGTGACGACCTGGCGCGACCTCGACCGTGAACTCATCGGTGCGGTCGAGCAACTGATCGATCACGTGACCGCGCCCGTCGACCGGTCCTGACCACCGTCGCGGACGTTCCCTCAGCCGCGGTCGCCCTCCCTGAGATCACCGTTGTCCAGCTCGGTGGAGGCTTCGAAGCCGGCCAGCAGCAGGGCGTTGGCCACGAAGAGGTAGACCCCGAGCATCACGATCAGCCCGATCGTCGCGCCCCCGAACCGCTCCTCGACGTTGCCGAGCCGCAGGTAGGCGATGAACCCGACCGAGAACACCGTCGTGACCGCAGCGGTCAGCGCAGCGCCCCGGATCGTGTCCTTGACGTCGAGATCGTCCGGCGTGAACGCGTGGTAGAGCGCGGACAGGACGAGCGTCAACGTCGCCATGCCGGCCACGAGGGCGAGTCCCCAACCGAGCAGCGTGCCCGCCAGCCCGTCGTCCCCGAGCGTGGTCAGGAACGCCGCGAGCGGGAGCCCAGCGAGCGACAGCACCGGGAGGGCGAGGACGAGACCGATGGCCGTCGCCCGGCCGCGTAGCGCCGGCGCGCTCTCGTCCTCGGCGGTCGCCCGGGTCAACGCACGCCGCAACCCGCCGCCGTACGCCGTCGCCGGCCAGATCGTGAAGACGATGGCGGCGACCGAGAGCCCCCCGCTGTTCTCGAGCAGCGACTGCAGGATCTGGCCGGTGCCGGCGGGACCGTTCTCCTCAGCCTGTTGCGCGAACTGGCGCAGGGACTCCTCCCCCGCGACCGCACCGACGATGCTGAAGGTGATGGTCAACAGCGGCAGGGAGGAGACGAGGCCGTAGAAGGCGAGGCTGCTCGCCTCGAGCAGCAGGTCGCGACCGGCGATGCGCTCCGCGATGCGGTTGATGCCAGGCGGCAGTCTGCGCGCGACCGCGCGCCAGCGCTCCCGTACCCGCTCGTTCAAGGCCGTCTCGGTCACGATCGCCTCCTCGGCGGTGGACGCTACGCCGCGGCGGGAACCACGTCAGCTTCACGGAGCGTCCGTACGGGCGGCTCAGCCGGGATCGCTCCAGGTGGCCCGCACCTGCGGCCCCTCGACCGTGATCGTCCACCCGTCACCGAGGTCCACAGCGCCGCTGAGATCGTCCGGCGCCAGCTCCGGCATCGCGATCACCGCGGCGGCCAGGCGGCCCTTGGCGACCTTCGTCCGAGCGGCGTTCGCGGCGCGGCCGTCGGGACGGACGAAGCTCACCTCGACCACATCGAGCCCCGCGCGCACCCTCGGCTGCCAGACGCGACGGTGCTCGCCGGGCAGCAGGTCCCAGATCCGCCGCCCGCGACCGAGGGTCCAGAGATGGTCGGCGAGTGCGTCACGCCAGAAGGGCGCCAGCCCGCCGAGGGTCGGGAGCGACGCCGAGAACTCGAGGCGGTAGTGAGGGACCGGCTCCGCCAGGCCTGCGAGGCCGAGCAACGCCGACACGATGCGCACCTCGGCTCGCACCCGGTCGGGCCGCAGCTCGGTCAGGCCGGCGTTGCCGTGCACCACGCCGGTGTAGCGACGGTGGGCGGGCACCGTGGCCGCGGTGGCGAGCGTCGTGAGCTCCGCGCCGCGGGCGACGGCGTCACGGGCTCCGACACCGGCGAGCCGGGCGATCTCGGGATCGCGCAACGTCGGTACATCGGTCGCCAACGCCCCGAGCACCGCCCGGCGCGGCGCCGCCAGCGGGTGGTCGGTGTCGAACGTCCGGCCGTACGCGGGACCGTCCCCGCCGTCGAGTTTGCCCTTCGACGGCGGGAGCAGGATGAGGGGTCGACGACGTGGCACGGTGACCTCGCAGGTTCCGGGGAGGGAGACGGTCAGCGGTCGACGGCGTCACCGACGATCAGCTCGCGGACCGCGTCTGGGTCGGCTGCCAGGACGACCAGCACGTCGCCGGCCCCGAGGATCGTGTCACCCCGGGGCACGACCACCTCACCACCGCGTCCGACGCTGGCGAGGACCGTGCGTTCGGGCCACGACACGTCACGTACCGCCTGGCCGCAGACCGGCGAAGATGCGTCGACGGCCAGCTCGACGAACCGGACGCCGGTCAGGTCGCGGAGCTGTGCGGTGGCGTGTCGATGTTGGCCAGCGGAACCCCGGTTGAGGCCGAGCTGGTAGGCCTTGACCACGTCCTCGCGCCGCAGCATCCCGACCATGCGCCGCGTCGACGGGTCGACGACCGGGACCCGGCCGACATCGAGCGAGGCCATCCGACGGACCGCGACGAAGACCGGATCCTTCGGTCCGACCGTGAGCGCCCGGCGGGTGCACAGGTCGGCGGCGGTCGCCCCCTCGCGCGCCGCGACATCGCGACGCGTCAGCACGCCCACCAGCTGTCCCCGTTCGTCGACCACCGCGAAGCCGTTGCTCCTGGTCGCGCTGAAGTGGGCGTCGAGCGCGGTCCGGTCGGCATCAGCCGGCACGGTCGGGTGATCGCGGGTCATCACCTCACCGACGTCCACCCGCTGGAGGACGTCGATGTCGTCGGGTCGCCCGAGGACCACGCCGCGACGGCGGAGGTTGTCGGCGTAGATCCCCTCCGGTTGGAAGCGGTCGTGCAGGAACACCGCGAGGCCGACCGCCAGCATCAGCGGCAGCACGAGCTCGTAGTCACCGACCAGCTCGAAGACGATCAGGATCGCGGTCAACGGTGCCCGCGCCGTGGCCCCGAAGACCGCAGCCATCCCGACGGTGGCGACCGCGCCGGGGTCGAGGGCGGGCAGCACCGGCAGCGCCGCGGTGCCGACGACGCCGCCGAGCGCAGCACCGGCCAGGAGCATCGGCGCGAAGGAACCCACCGCGGATCCGGACCCGACGGTGATCGACGTCGCGACCAGCTTGGCGACCAGCAGCAGCAGGAGGAAGCCGGCCGCCTGCCAGGTCGTGCCCTGCTCGACGTCGAGGATGGCCTGGATGGGTTCTCGGATACCGGCGACGGGTGGGAGCGATTCGCCGTCGCCGAGCACCTCGGGGACGCCCAAGGCGAGGAGGCCGACCGCGAGCCCCGCCGCCCCGACGGTCGCGACTGGCCCGACGCGGCGACGGAGCCAGGCGGCGCCGCGAGAGGCGAGCCGCTCCCCCCGCTGGAACCCGAGCGCGACGACGACGGCGAGCAGGCCCAGCAGGGCGTACACCAGCAGCTCGACCGGGGCACCGAGTCCGAGGTCACGGGAGGGCTGGAAGATCAGATCCTCACCCACGAGTTGGCGAGACACGACCGACCCGACCACCGAGCCGACGACCACGACCTGCAACGCAGCGCCACGCACCCCGATCTGCAGGACCTCGATGGCGAAGAGCATCCCGCCGATGGGGGCGTTGAACGACGCACCGATCCCGGCGGCCGCACCCGCAGCGACGAGGGCCCGCATCCGGTTCTCGTCGATCGGGACCAACCGTCCGACGAGCGAGCCGACCGACCCGCCGATGAGCACGATCGGGCCCTCACGCCCACCGGACGCGCCCGTCCCGAGCGCGACGGAGGTCGCCGCGAGACCGCCGAGCGGGACCCGTCGTCGGAAGACGCCCCCGCGCAGCGCCAGGGTCTCCATGGTGGAGACCACCCCTCCCCCGGCGGCTTCGGGCGCCACCCGGCTGACCAGGTAGCCGACCACGAGCCCACCGACGGCCGGGATGGCGACGATCTGCCACCACGGAGCCGGGTCCGTCCAGAGCAGGTGCTGCAGCCCCTCCACCACCGAGATCAGCACCCAAGCCAGGATCCCGGTGAGCAGGCCGGTGGCGGCACCGAGCCCGAGCAGCACCCCGTCGACGGTGCCCTCGGCCTGGGCACGACGCCGGACGGCCCCGAGGCCACGGCGGGTGAGCGCCCAACCCGCCCGGGCCGGCCGCAGCACGCGCTCCATGGTCACTCCCGCGCAGCGAGGACGGCGTCGAGGTCGACATCCGCCGTCGACGCGAACACCAGGTGCGCGTGCCCCACCCGTTCCGTCGGGCCGATGCCGACCGCCACCATCCCGGCCGCCAGGGCCGCATCGACGCCGGCGGCAGCATCCTCGATGACGACGCACCGTGCGGGGTCGACATCGAGCTGCCTCGCGGCGGCGAGGAACAGGTCCGGCGCGGGTTTGGTGACCGCGACCGTCGTCCCGTCCGCGACGGCGTCGAAGCGGTCAGCGATCCCGAGGGCGGCCAGGACAGCCGGGGCGTTCTTCGAGGACGAGCCGATGGCGATCCGGAGGCCGCGTTCGCGGCAGGCAGCGATGAGCTCGGCCGCACCCGGGAGCAGGTCCGCCGGGGCCATGTCGGCGAGCAGCTCGACGTACCGCTCGTTCTTGCTGGCCATCATGCGCTCGAACTCCACCTCGGAGACCTCGCGGCCATCGAGGAGCATGCGGAGCGAGTCAGCGCGCGAGACCCCGCGGAGCGCTTCGTTCGCTCGCCGGTCGAACGGCAGCCCCTCGGCATCAGCCAGTTCCTGCCAGGCCAGGTAGTGGAACTCGGCGGTGTCGGTCAGGACGCCATCGAGGTCGAAGATGACCGCCTGCACGCCGTCGTCCGGCACGTTCGCGCTCCTGGATCGGGACGCGCGGCACGCTAGTGCCCGATCGCTCGGGGAGCTCGGTCCTGCCGCGGACGGAAGGTGTGCTCAGGAGCCGCCGAGGCCGCGGGCCATCAGCTCCGCAGCCATGTCGGAACACGTCGGGCACATCGGGTACTTCGACGGGTCGCCGTCCGGCTTCCAGCGCTTGCCGCACAACGCCGTGACGGCGGTCCCCTTGCGGCGAGCCCGTTCGAGCTTGCGTGCGCTGACGTAGTGGGTGAAGCGATCGTGTTCGCCGTCACCCGTGGCCGGGTCCGGTCGGGTCTGCGGATCGACCACCGGCGTCGCCGGCGCCGGACGCGACGCCGTCCGGGTGTCGGCGGCGCGCGTCGGAACGGGTGGGCTCGCAGCGTGCATGCCACCACCGTACCGGCGCACCGTGGCCGACGTCATCCGCAGCGCCGTGGAGGAGCAGGGGCCGGCGCATCCGCGAGCCGGACGACCTCCTCCGCGCACCCCCACGCGAGCGTCACCCCGGCACCTCCGTGACCGTAGTCGTGCACCACCATCGCATCTGGGACAGCAGATGGGTCGCGTTCGAGCCGCACCGACGGACGACCCGGCCGGAGTCCCACCATCACCTCGAGCACCTCAGCGTCGCGGAGCGCCGGCGCCAAGGCGGTGCAGCGTTCGAGGATGGCGGCGGTCACCGCCTCGTCGGGGGTGGTGTCCTCATCGCCGACGTCGACGGTCCCCCCCAGGATGCAATCGTCGGTGCGCGGGTGGATGTAGGTGTAGCCACCGGGGTGGTGTTCGTCCCGCACGCTCACCTGCAACCCGACACGGGTGGTCCGCACGACCTGGCCGCGGATCGGCGTCACGGCCGCGTCCGGAACGAGGTCACGGGCACCGAGCCCCGCGCAGTTCACCACGAGCGGCGCGACGCCGGCGAGCTCGGCGAGCGTCCGGAGACGGCCTCGATGCAGGGTGCCCCCGGCGGCCCGGAACCGCTCCGCCAGCCAACGCAGGTGCACCGGCATCTCGGCGAGCGGCACGGTGAAGGCGAGACCGAACCGGTAGCCCGGTGGGAGCTCGTCCGGGCGAGCATCGCGGACACCCGGCACCGCGGCGGTCCACCAGGGCCGCCCGGGTGGCTCGCGGTGGACCGCGACCGTGTTCCGCATCAGGACCCCGCTCGCTCGGTCCGTTGACGCCTCTCGGAGGGCCTCGTAGCTCCGACGTCCCCACTCGAGGGCGCGATCGGGTGGTCCGACCTTCGTCGGGTACCACACCGCGGCGGCGAGGTTCGAGGTGGTGGCGCCGACCTCGTCCGCGGTGACGATCGCCACCCTGCGTCCGCTGGCCTGGAGGGCCTGGGCAGCGCTCAACCCGACGATGCCGGCACCGATCACGACCGCATCCGGTCCGAGCGCACGGATCTCAGCGAGGCACCGGGTGGTCGACATCGGCCAAACGCTACCGCCGCCCCGGGCACCTCGGCTCGAGCTGTCGGGACGCGCGATGTGCGCTCCGTGCACCACGCTCCGTCGGCCGCTGCGGCGCACGCTCGACCGGCCGACGGGTAGGTCACCTACCGTCCGGTACGTCGTGTGTGGGACACGCGACGGGTCCGCCGCCTACGACAGGGGATCATGGTGGCAACCGACGACGCCTCGTGGAGGCTCGCCGCGCTCGATCGTCTCGTCGCGACCACCCCGTCGACCGTCGCGGTGGTCCGGTCCACCGGTGCCGATGCCGTCATCGAGCTCCTCGACCCCCACACCTCGGCGGCGCTCGGCGATGGCTCCGGGTCTCTGGTCGGCCGATCGGTCAGCTCGCTGCTGCGTCCCCACGACCTCGCCGAGATGCTCGCGCAGCTCGAGCGTGCTCGCGACGCTGGCGACGTCGAGCACGAGGTCACGCGCGACCTGCCGACGGGTCGTCGTACCTGGGAGGTCCGCATCAGCTCGCTCGACGACGATCGCTACGTCATCGTCGCGCGGGACGTCTCGGAGCATCGTCGGGACGCGCGCCGCATCGAACAGCTCGAACACCTCGCCGGCATCGGGGTCTACCACTGGAACGTCCGCGACGGCGTCGTGACCTGGTCCGACCAGCTCTACCGGCTCTTCGGGTACGAGCCAGGTGAGGTCGAGATCACCCTCGACCGGTTCCTCAGCCACGTCCACCCCGACGACGTCGCCACGCAGGAGCGACTGATCGAACGGTCCCGCCGCGAGGCCCGCGCCTTCACCACCACGCTCCGCATCGTGCGGGTCGATGGGGAGGAGCGATCCATCGAGGTCCGGACCGAAGCTGCCGCCGACGGCGAACGCCTGCTCTACACCCTCGGCACGATGCAGGACGTCACCGAGCGGCTCGAATCCCAACGGAACGCCGAGCTGCTACGTCAGGCATCGGCGCGGCGCCGCACCGGCCTCGAGGTGCACGACAGGATCGTGCAGGGTCTGGCGACAGCCTGGCTGGCCCTGCAGCTCGGTGACCACGACCAGGCACTGGCTGCGATCGCCTCCACCACCGAGAACGCCCAAGCGGTGGTCCGCGGGCTGCTCGCGGACATCGGCAGCGGCGACGGGGCCGGACCCGGCGATCTGGTCAGCCGCGCGGACCACGAGGCCGAGGTGGACCGATGAGCTGGACGCTCGTGATCGCCGACGACGAGCAGCCGCTCCGACGGCTCCTGCGCATCCTGGTGGAACGTGATGGACGGTTCACCGTCGTCGGCGAGGCCGCCGACGGCGCCCAGGCGCTCGAGCTGATCGACGAGCACGACCCGGACCTCCTCCTGCTCGACCTCGGGCTCCCGGAGCTCGACGGTCTCCAGGTCCTCGAGCGCCTCGCCAGCGCGGATCGTCCCCGCACGGTGGTGCTGACCGGGTTCGACGACGCCCCGACCCACCGCAGAGCGATGCAGCTCGGTGCGTCCCGCTGCCTGGTCAAGGGTCGAGACTTCGCCGAGGTCGTACCCTCGTTGCGTGATGCGATCTGACGCGGAGACGGGTCGCTGCGGCACCTCGGAGGCGGTTTCCCATGGAGCGAACGTTCGGACGGGTCCGGGTCGAGCTGGTGCGGGGCGACATCGCCGCACAGCCCGACGTCGAGGTGGTCGTCAACGCCGCGAACGCCCAGCTCGAGATCGGAGGTGGCGTGGCGGGTGCGCTCCACCGGGCGGCGGGACCAGGGCTCGCGGACGAGTGCCGGCCCATGGCCCCGATCGCTCCGGGCGAGTGCGTGATCAGCGGCGCCCACGATCTGCCGAACCGGTCCGTCATCCACTGCCTCGGTCCCGTGTACGGACTGGACGAACCCGCTGAGCAGCTTCTCGCCGACTGCTACCGCCGTGCGCTGTACCTCGCCGACGAGCAGGGCCTGCGCAGCATCGCCTTCCCCGCCATCTCGACCGGCGCCTTCGCCTACCCGCTACGCGAGGCGGCCGAGATCGCGCTGACCACGATCACGCAGGTGGCACCGGAGCTGCGGACGGTCGAGCTCGTCCGTTTCGTCCTCTTCTCGGCCGACGACCTCGAGGTGCACCGCGAGGTGCTCGAGACGTTCCCAGCCGACGCGGGACCCGGATAGAGGTCGAGAGACGGGACGTTCGGTCGAGCTCGGCCCGGTTCGGGGCGTGCCCGGGCGACGGTAGGTTCGCGACACGGACCGGAACGTCTCGTGGTTCGTGGGACGTCCACGATCGGAGGATCCAGATCCGCCCGGAACGGCCCGCCGTCTCACCTGCTCCCCCAGCCCGCCCTCGACTGCGAGGGTGGATCCACGGCGCCGCAGCGCCCTTGGCGGTCGCCGCAGCCGTCCTGCTGTGGCGGGCGTCAGCGCCGGGTCTGCCACGGGCCAGCGTCGCCGTGTTCGGTGTCGGGCTGGTCGCCCTGTACGTGGTCTCGGGTCTCTACCACGTCCCACGCTGGCCGGAGCGGGTGCGCCGGTGGCTCGGACGTGTGGACGTGGCGATGATCCAGCTGTTCATCGCCGCGTCGTTCACACCGTTCGCCGTCCACACCCTCGACGGGGTCTGGCGGACCTGGAGCTTGCGAGCGGTGTGGCTGATCGCGCTGGTCGGCGCGGCCGTCGCGGTCTCCCCGGCGAGGGCGCCGAGGTGGTTGAGCGTGATCGCCTACACCGCGTTCGGTGCCCTCGCCGCGGTCCCGTTGCTCCGGGTGGCTGCCGTCCTCTCCCCCGCCGGTCTCGGGCTGCTGGGCACCGGCGCGCTCATCTACTTGACCGGTGGGGTCATCTACGCCCGCGGTCGCCCCGATCCCTGGCCGAGATGGTTCGGGTTCCACGAGGTCTTCCACGTCCTGGTGGTCGTGGCCAGCTCGCTCCACGCGATCGCGCTCTGGCGTTACGCGATCCCCCTCGCCTGAGCTCGGTGCTGCCGGCAGACGGCGACCGTTCGGTAGCGTGTCGGGTGTGGTCACGTCGAGGCAACGGCCACGGGCCATGCACCCATCGGATGAGGTCGCCGTGGCGATGCCGGACGAGCACACCCCGTCACCGCCGAGGTCGTCGGTCGAGCAGTCGGCTGCGGTGCGGTGGCGGCCGCCCGGCGTGCCGCGGCGATCCGACGACAAGCGCTCGGAGAACGAACTCCTCGAGCAACTCGCCGAGATCGCGCACCGACTGTCCGAAGCTGACGACCTGGACGAGCTGCTCCAACTGATCGTCGACCTCGGTCAGGACTACCTCGAGGGGTGCGACGGCACCAGCCTGATGCTCATCGGCAAGAACCGGACGATCTCGTCACCGGCCTACTCGTCGCGGGTCGCCTACGACAGCGACCTCGCCCAGTACGAGGCCGACGAGGGTCCGTGCCTGGACGCCTTGCGCGACCACGCCATCTACATGATCGACGACCTCGAGCTGGAGCTGCGGTGGCCGAAATACCGGGCGCTGGCGCTGGAGCTCGGCGTCCGGTCGATGCTGAGCTACCGGCTCTACGCGAAGGGCGGGACGCTGGGCGCGCTCGACTTCTACTCCGGGCGACCCCACGTCTACAGCGCCTTCTCCAAGGTCATCGGCCAGGTCTTCGCGTCGCACGCCGGAGTCGCGCTCAAGGGAGCCATCACCGAAGCCGGCCTCGAGCGAGCGATCCAGACCCGCGACGTCATCGGCCAAGCCAAGGGCATCCTCATGGAGAGGCACGGCCTCCCAGCAACCGATGCCTTCGCGAAGCTCGCACGGATCTCCCAGGACCGGAACATCCCGCTCCGCGACCTCGCTGAACAGCTCGTCATCACCGGTGAGATCCCGAGCCAGGGCTGACCACCAGGGCTCCCGTCGCCACCGGCTCCAACACATCGACCGGTCGAGCGAACACCCCGGCATCGGAGGACGTGTGGACCAGCTCACCTCGATCGACCGCACGCTGGAGGCGCCGCTCCTGCCCGAGGGGCTCGACACGCCGGCGGTGGTCGTCGACCTCGACCGCGTCGATGCGAACATCGCGCGGATGCAGCAGCTGCTCGATGGGCGTGGCGTTGCCCTGCGTCCCCACGCCAAGACGCACAAGAGCCCGTTCTTCGCCGAACGGCAGCTCGCCGCCGGTGCTGTCGGCATCACCGTCGCGGTGCTCGGTGAGGCCGTGGTGATGGCCGATGCCGGCATCGAGGACGTGTTCGTCGCCTACCCGGTGTGGGCGGTGGGTGAGAAGGCCCGGCGCGTGCGCGAGCTGTCGGCACGCACCCGGCTGGCTGTCGGGGTGGACTCGGTCGATGGCGCGACCCAGCTCGGCCGTGCGCTGCACGGTGCCGGGGCACGGCCGGACGTGCTGATCGAGCTCGACTCCGGCGAGCGGCGGACCGGCACGGACGCCGAGCGGGTCGTTGAAGTCGCGCGCGCGGTCGTCGACGCCGGTCTGGAGTTGCGGGGGGTGTTCACGCACGGTGGGCACGCCTACCGCGGACCCGACCGTGTCGCCGAGGCCGCGGCCGACGAGGGATCGACGCTCCAGGCTGCGGTGGCTCGGCTGCGGGCGGCCGGCTTCGAGCTACCCGTGGTGAGCGCCGGCTCGACCCCGACCGCCGTCGCCTCGTCCGTCGATCCGATCACCGAGGAGCGACCGGGCACCTACGTCTTCGGTGATCGACAGCAGGCCAACCTCGGCGGCTCCGACCCGTCCTCGCTCGCACTCGCCGTCGCCGCGACCGTCGTCAGCACGTCGGTCGAGGGCGGATGCGTGCTGGACAGTGGCGCGAAGGCGCTCGCGAAGGACAAGCCGGGCTGGCTCGCCGGGCACGGCGTCGTGCCGCAACTGCCGGGCGCGGTCATCCGCTTCGTCTACGACCACCACGCGGTGCTCGATCTACCGCCCGACCTGCCGCCACCCCGCGTCGGTGACATCGTGGCCGTCGTACCGAACCACGTGTGCCCGGTCGTGAACCTCACCGACGAACTCGTCCTGGCCCGCGCCGGCAACGTCGTCGAGCACCTGCCCGTGCTCGCGCGCGGCCGGACGAGCTGATCGAGCGTTCGGCTCGGACGTGGAGGAGACGGCACCGAGGGCAACCGGTCACCGCTGCGGTACTCAGGCACGGTGCCCGCGCCATCACCGCCGCAGTGGGCCTGTGTTCGGAAAGCCGCGACGATGTGCAGCCCAGCCCACGCGACTGGGCGCGCTCGGATCATGGGCGGGTCATGGGGAGCGACCGTCACTTCCCAGCAACGACAACGCCCCGGCCTGCTGGCCGGGGCGTTTCCGCAGGTCATGAGGCATTTCCGAGGTGGTGCGCGAGAGAGGACTTGAACCTCCACCCCCTTTCGGGGACACGGCCCTCAACCGTGCGCGTCTGCCTGTTCCGCCACTCGCGCGTGACCCCGCGGCGTGCTGCCGCGGGGGGCGGAGCGTAGCCGCTCCCCCGCCGCACCCGCGAACGGGGTCGACGCTCGGACGGCGCCCGCACATCGTGGCGCCCGGCCTGGCCCTCTCAGGCCTCCGCGAAGCGCACCACGGCCAGATCGACCCGGCCGGAGGGCAGCCAGACCAGACCCTCGACGTCCCGGGCTACAACCTTCGCCCTGATGTCGACCAACAGGGGGACGACGACCGCGGCGTCCAGTATCCGGCGCTCCGCTTCGGCGTACAGCTCGTCGGCCGCCGCCGGTACCGAGGCGGCACGGGCGGCGTCGAGCAGCGCATCGGTCTCGGGGTCGGCGTACCGGGTCAGGTTGTCGAGGCCGATGTTCCGCGAGTGGAACAGCGCATCGAGGTACGCGCCCGCATCGGGAGCGTTGGTCTCCCACCCGAGCCGGAACCACGGCGCCTCACCGCGTCTCACCGCAGGCACGAAGGCGCTGAGATCACGTGGTTCCAGATCGACCTCGATGTCGAGCGCCGCGGACACGTCCGCCGCGACCTGCTCGGCGACCGCGGTGTTCGTGGCCCCCCGGCTGTAGGTGACCGTCAACGGTCCCGCCAACTCGAGCTCCGCCTCCGTGAGCAGCGCTGCCGCGCCCTCCGGGTCGTGGCGACAGTGGTCGCACGCGCCGACCTGGCTCCCTGGCACCCCCGGTGGGACGATCCGGTCCGCCGGCGCCCGCGAGCCGCCGAGGACCTCCCCCGCCAGCCGGTCACGATCGATCGACTGCGAGATGGCACGTCGCAGCGCGACCGAGTCGTAGGGCGGCTGTCCCACGTCGAACCCGAACATGGTGACGGTGTTGGTCGGGCCGTCCAACAACCCCGGACCGCTGATGCCATCCTCGGAGCGGCCGTAGACGTTCGCCGCGACCTCGAGACGCGACGGACCGACGTCCGCGACGTGGAGCAACCCGTCCCGCAGATCGGCCCACTGGCGGTCACGCCCAGGGTCGTCGGGGTAGATCTGGAGCACGACCTCATCGAGTTCGGGCTCACGGTGGTGACCCACCACCCGTGCCAGCCGGAGGAAGCCACCGGGCTCCCGCTCGCCCACCAGGGCGAAGGGGCCGTTGCCGATCGGCGCCGCGGCGAACGCGGCCGGGTCCTCCTCGGCGAGCAGCGGCGTCGGCGCCAACGAGGGGTCCGCGAGGGTGGCCAGGTAGCGAGGCTGCGGTTCGACGAGACGGATCACCAACGTGCGGTCGTCGACGACCTCGACCCCGGCCAGCTCGCCACCGGACGTGGCCGCTTCCTCGGCCCCGACGATCGGCGCCAGGAGGTGGGCGAGGAACGACGGCGGCGATGCGGTGCCGTCCGCGATCCGGTGGAAGGTCCGCGCGGCGTCCAGCGCGGTCACCGGTGTCCCGTCCGAGAAGGTGGCCTCGCGCATGGTGAAGGTGAACTCGGTCCCGTCGGCCGAGATCTGCCAGGCACGGGCCGCACCCGGGACGAGCCTGCCGGCGGCGTCCACGCGGACGAGCGGCTCGAACAGCGCACCGACGACGAGCTCACCCTCCTCGTCGCTGACGAAGCGTGGGTCGATGCTCACCGGGTCGTTGCCGAGGCCGATCCGCAGCGTGCCGCCGCCCGTCAGCGGCTCCTCCACCCCCGAACCGGCTGGAGGCGTGGACGGCGCATCATCGCCAGGTTCCGCGCCGGCGGTACACCCGCCGAGGACCAGCAGCGCGAGGAGCAGCGCCCGGAGGCGGAGCGGGAAGCGCGCCCGTGAGCAGCTCCCGCGGAGCCGCACGGTCAGTAGATGATGACGAGCGTGATGTTGGTCACGGTGAACGCGAGCGCGCTGATGACCGTCAACCGATCCAGGTTGCGCTCGACGACGGCCGAGCCCTGGAGCCCTCCACCCGAACCGCCACCGAACATGTCGGAGAGACCGCCGCCCTGGCCCCGGTGCAGGAGCACGAACATGATCAGGACCCCGGCCAGCAGGACGTGGAGCACGATGACGAAGATGGTGAGGGCGGACACGGGGACCTCGAACAGCGGGACGGGAGCGCGTGGCGTGCGACCCGGGAGGGTAGCGGACCGCTGCGCTCGTCAACCGACGCGGCGCAGCCAGTACAGGGCCGGGACCGACAGCCCGTCGTTGCCGGACGAGGCGCGGAACAAGGGGTCGGCCAGCCAGCTCTCGGTCAGCTCGTCGTCGACGGTGATGACGGGACGCGGGACCAGCCCGAGCCCGGGACCGTCGTCGGGGTCGACACACGTCTCGGGGTCCGCGCACGCACGCCACGTGCTCGGCCGGTCGTCGTGGGTGGCCGCGTCGAGCCGGATCGGGGTGGTCACGTTGGGGTTGTCCACCTCGAGGCGGGTGCGGCGGTAGACGTCGAAGACGCGGGACTCGGTGGCCGGCGCTTCGGCGGTGGCCGGCGCCGCGCCCGGCGACGACCACACCACGGCCACGGCGTCACGCTCGCGTTCTGGCCCGGCGATGACGGCGGGGAGCGCCACGGCGAGGATCACGGCGACGGCGGTCGCCGAGCTCACCGCGACGAGTTCGGTGCTGTGCCGCAGACGCGAGACCGGCGGCCGCTCGTCGACCAGGTCGCGGACCCGCTCGATGAGCGTGTCGGACGGCGCGAGCGCGGCACACGGGTGGCCGTGCCCGGGGGTTGAAGCGGTCTCGATGGTGCGTAGCAGCCCCGAGGCCAACGCGCCCGGCCGGCCGGTGGCGCGGACGGCGAGCTGATCCGCCGCGCGCTCGCGCTCCCGGTGCAGCTGAGCGACCGCCCAACCACCGCCGGGCACGAAGAAGGTGAGGTCGCGCAGCACCCCGAGGCCCGTGGCGACGAGATTGTCGCGCCGCTTCACGTGCGCGAGCTCGTGCGCGAGGACGCCCTCGAGCTCGGCGGGGTCGAGCTGGTCGGCGAGATCACGGCCGAGGACGATGACCGGCCGGCGAGCTCCCACCACGTACGCCCCACCGGGGCAGGTGGCCACCACCGCGAGCTCGGGGGTCGGCAGCTTCAACCGCGACGCGACCTCGACCGCGACCGCAGTGAGCTCCGGCGGGACGGTCTCGCGCTGGGCGTGACCCACCGCGATCGCGATGCGCCGGTGCGCGAGCCACCGCCGGACGATCCGGACCGCGGCGACGAGCGCCCACGACCCGATCAGGAGCGGCGCCGCGATGGGCGCGAAGTGCAGGTAGCCGTCGGTGACCGGGACGGCCAGTGCATCGACCGCGTCGGCCGGGAACATCACGAGCGGGAGCTGCAACCCGTCGCGAGACGAGACCAGGAGGACGACCAGCAACGCCGTGGCCGGCACCAACGCCGTCGCCACCCGCGCGCCGACCGACCGGACTCCCGCGCGCAGCAGCACGCGGACGAGCACGACCCCCGCCGCGGAGGCGAGTACCGCCCTGACCGCCACGGACTCGACGGGCAGGGTGAGGAGCAGCCCCAGCGGGTCACCCACCGGTCAGAGCTCCCGGCTCCGGCGACGTTCCACGGCGGCTCGCAGTTCGTCGAAGGTCACGTCGTCGACGTCGTGCACGACGTCGGCGAGGTAGGACGCCGCGGGCTCGGGGTAGCGCTCGAACAGCCACGACAGGACATCACCGACCGCCGACCGGGCGTACCGCTCACGGCTGACCGCGGGGCGGTAGCGGTGCGCGAGCCCCTGGGTGTCGCGCACCAGCATGCCCTTGGTCGCCAGACGCGTCATGGTGGTCATCACCGTGGTGTAGGCGATGTTCCGGCGCTCGGCGAGATCGTCGTGCACGTCCCGGACGGTGGTGTCGCCACGGCGCCACACGACGTCCATGACCTCCTGCTCGAGCGGCCCGAGCAGCGCTTCGATCGGTTCGTTCCGACGGCTCACGTCCGCTCCCACGTCCACGTGAGATCAGGCTACTCCGCCGCGTCCGCCACGACCAGCGTTCCACCCCGTCACCCGGGCACGAGTCGCAGGTCGGCCCCTCCGGCCAGGGGTCCGTCGGTGGTCGCCACGCTCACGGTAGTGACGGTGACCTGCGTGTAGGCGTGCAACGGGGGCGTCTGCGTCAGCGGGAACACCGCCAGGCCGTCGCCGCCCGGGCCGAGCGTGACGAGCCGGCGATCGACGTCCTGCAGGCAGCCCACACGAGCGTCCTCGTCGATCACCACCCCGCAGGCCTCGATGTCCGCCGAGGCACCGTCGACGTCCGAGAGACCGGCCCCGGCAGCGGCGCCGAGACCGCCCGGCATGCCCTGGCCGGCGACGCCGAACGCCACGTGCTGGACGATCGACGCTCCCTCAACCTCACCAGCGGTGATGGACCACCCGTTGCGGTTCAGGTCATCCACGAGGCGGGTCAGGAGCGCCTCACGGAACGGGGCCCTACCGATCGAGGCGATCCGTAGCTCGAGCGGACCACGCTCGGGATGTTCCCAGGCTCCCTCCGCGTTGTAGCCGTACCCCGCCGCTTCCAGGCGGAGCGCCGCCGCGTCGTGGTCCCCCGCGCCGTAGCCCTCTGCGGCGTGGAGGTCCTCGTAGGCGGGGTGGTCCGGCAGCAGCATCGTGGCCCCGAGCCCTCCGCGCGACACACCGCGACCGACGACCGGACGGACGACCTCGCCGATCGCTGCTGGCTTGTCGATCGCGAAGGCCAGCGCCTCGCGGACCGCGGGGTCAGCGAGGTGCCGATCGTCGAGGTCGAGGCTCCACGTCTCGTACCGCGGACCCGGCACCACCTCGACCGTGAACGGCTCGGCGCCACCGGACGCGCCGGCTGCCGCGTGACCGTGCACGAGGTCCGCCTCACCCTCGATGAGGGCGTCGAGCGCGTCCCGCGGCCCGCCGACCCACAGCACCTCGACGTCGGCCACGCACGCGGTTCCGGGGTTCTCGACCTCGGGATGGTCGGGGTTCGCCCCGTGGTAGTCGCCGTTCCGGGCCAGGGTCAGGCCCTGCCCCGGCTCCCACGCCTGGAACACGAACGGTCCGGACGCCGGCAACGCCGTCCCGCCGACCTCGAGCTCAACGAGCGCACGGGCGGCGGTCTCGACGTCGGGGAGCACGTGGACCGGCAGGATGCGGTCGAACACCGTGTGCCAGCCGGGGTGGAAGCGCTCCATGGTGAAGCTGAAGCGCGATCCCTCGGCCTCCCAGCTGTCGAGGTCGATGAGCTCGTGGATCGACGCGTCGGCGGCGGGCCCGAGGGGGTCGACCGGCAGCTCCAAGCCGTCGCGGAGCAGTTCGAGGGTGCCGAGGATGCTCTCCGCGGTGAGCGGTTCGCCGTCGGACCAGGTCAAGCCCTCCCGGAGCTCGGCGGTGATGGTCACCGTCCCGTCCGGGCCCTCGGTCACCTCAGCGTCCGCGGCGAGGAGCTCCGGGACCCGTTCGGAGGTGCTCGTGGCGCCGTAGAACCCCTCGAGGACGCCCTGGTGGACCCAGGTGGCGATCGTCGGGTCGTCGATCAGCCCGGTGGCGTCACCGTCCGGGGCGGCCACATCCAGCGCCCAATGCAGTGTCCCCTCGTCGGATCCGTCGCAGTAGGAGCCGGTCGGGTCGGGTTCATCCTCGGGAGGTGCGCTGCTCGGCGGATCCTGTGGTGGCGCCCCGTCAGCGGTGCAGGCCGCGAGGAGCGCCGCGGCAGCCACCAGCACCGCGGTCGTTGACCGACGAGCGCCTGGTCGCGTCACGCGCTGCATCCCCCGTCAGCGACGATGGCCGACGATCAGGGCGAAGTCCTCGCTCGACAGGCTGGCTCCCCCGACCAGGGCACCATCGATGTCGTCCTGGCCGAGCAGCTCGGCGGCGTTCCCGGGCTTGACGCTGCCGCCGTACTGGATGCGGATCGCGTCGGCGACGTCGCCGAACAACTCGCGCAGGACCCCCCGCACCACGGCGCACAGCTCCTGGGCATCAGCAGCCGATGCCGTACGGCCGGTGCCGATGGCCCACACCGGTTCGTAGGCGACCACCAGCTGGTCGCCGTCGGTGAGCTTCACGCCCGCCAGCGATCCGCGGAGCTGGTGCCCGACCACGTCCGCAGCCTCACCCGCATCGCGCTGTTCGAGGCTCTCGCCGACGCACAGGATCGGGATCATGCCCTCACGGTGGACGGCCTGGAGCTTGGCGTTGACGACCTCGTCGCTCTCACCGAACAGCGCGCGCCGCTCGGAGTGACCGACGATGACGTACCGCACGTCGAGCCGGGCGAGCATCCCCGCCGAGATCTCGCCGGTGAAGGCTCCGGCAGGTTCGGCGTGGACGTTCTGTGCACCGAGCGCGATCGGCAGCTTGTCCCCGATGATCACGTTCTGGATGGCACGCAGCGCCGTGAACGGCGGGCAGACGACGATGTCCTGCCCCTCGTAGTCGTCCTCACCGAGGTGGTAGGCCAGCTTCTGGACCAGCTGGATCGCCTCGAGGTGATCCTTGTGCATCTTCCAGTTGCCGGCGATGATCGGTCGACGCTCGCTCACGGGGCACTCCTCCACGGGGCCGGCGACGCTAGCCGCAGCGGGGCGCTCGGTCCGGCCCGCGACAGCGACCTACCAGCGGTTCAGCGGCGAGCCGAACCGTCGAGCAACTCGGCGAAGTGGCACGCCGACGGGTGATCGAAGCCGCGCCGTTCGAGGGCCGGATCCTGGTCGGCGCACAGCTGCTCGGCCTTCCAGCACCGCGTGCGGAAGCGACACCCCGACGGCGGGTCGGCTGGCGAGGGCACATCGCCGGTGAGGGGCAGGCGCTCGCGTTTCGGGGCCAGCGGATCGGTCTGCGGGACCGCGGAGAGCAGGGCCTGGGTGTAGGGGTGGGTCGGCCGGTCGTAGATCGCGTCAGCCGGGCCCTCCTCGACGATCCGGCCGAGGTACATCACCGCGACGCGGTCCGAGATGTGGCGGACCACCGACAGGTCGTGGGCGATGAACACGTAGGCGAAGCCGAACTCGTCCTGGAGCTGCTCGAGGAGGTTGACCACCTGTGCCTGGACCGACACGTCGAGCGCCGAGACCGGTTCGTCGAGGATCAGAACCTCGGGGTTCAGCGCGAGGGCCCGGGCGATGCCGATGCGCTGACGCTGCCCGCCGGAGAACTGGTGCGGGAAGCGGTTGGCGAAGGCCGGTGACAGCCCGACGCGGGTGAGCAGTTCGTCGAGCGTGCGCGCACGCTCGGCCTTCGGGACCACATCCGGGTGGATGCGCCACGCCTCCATGACGATGTCACGCACCGTCATGCGGGGGTTCAGGGACGCGTACGGGTCCTGGAAGACGATCTGCACGTCCCGACGCAGCTTGCGCAGCTCGGAGCTGCTGAGCTCGAAGATGTCGCGGTCGCGGTGGTAGGCGTGCCCGCCCGTCGGTTCCTGCAGGCGCAGCAGGGTCCGCGCCACGGTCGACTTCCCGCAACCCGACTCACCGACCAGACCGAGGGTCTCGCCGGCACGCACCTCGAAGCTGACACCGTCCACGGCCTGGACCGACCCGTACTGGCGGCGGAAGACACCGCGGTAGAGCGGGTAGTGCTTGACCAGATCCTCGACGCGGAGCAGAACCTCGCCCTTGCGGCGTTGCTTCCCGAACAGGTCAGTCGACACGGAGGACCTCCTCGGCGTGGTGGCACGCCGCGTGCTGCGGTGCGGGGGGGCCGGTGGCGCCGACGGGACGGAGCTGCGGGTGGTCGGTGCGGCACTCCGGTGTCTCGAACGGGCAACGGGGGTGGAACGGACAACCCGGGGGGATGTTCGTGAGGCTCGGCGGCGAACCCTGGATGGGTTCGAGGTCGGCGGTCCGCGCGTCGAGCGATGGGATCGAACGCATCAGGCCGAGGGTGTAGGGGTGCGCTGGCGCCGTGAACACCGACCGGACCGTGCCCGTCTCGACGACCTCCCCGGCGTACATCACCGCTGCTCGATCGGCGACCTCGGTGACCACGCCGAGGTCGTGGGTGATCAGGATCATGCCCATACCGGTCTCCTGCTGGAGATCGGCCAGCAGCTCCATCACCTGGGCCTGGACGGTCACGTCGAGGGCGGTGGTCGGTTCGTCCGCGATGAGGAGCTCGGGGTCGAGCCCGAGGGCCATCGCGATCATGACGCGCTGGCGCATCCCGCCGGAGAACTCGTGGGGGTAGTCACCGACACGCTCACGAGCCGACGGGATGCCCACCCGCTCCATCAGATCGATGGCACGCTCGCGCGCCTCCTTCTTGCTCGCGCCGCGGTGCACGCGGAGCATCTCACCGATCTGCCAGCCCACCGGGAAGACCGGGTTCAGCGCCGTCAGCGCGTCCTGGAAGATCATCGAGATCCGCTGGCCGCGCACGGCGCGCCGCTCCTTCTCGTCGAGCTCGAGCAGGTCCTTGCCGTGGAACAGCAGCCGGCCGCCGGTCACGAACCCCGGTGGCGAATCCACCAGGCCCATGATGGCCTGGGCGGTGACGGACTTGCCCGACCCGGACTCACCGACGATCGCGAGGGTCTCGCCCTTGGCGACCGTGAACGACACCTTGTTGACGGCGTTGACGATGCCGCGGGGGGTGCGGAACTCGACCTCGAGGTCCTCGACCTCGAGCAGCGGCGCCCCGGCCGCGGTGCGCGACGTCTCGAGCGCCGCCTCGTTGCGCGTGCGACGGTTCACCAACAGCTCCTCAACGCAGCTTCGGATCGAGCGCATCGCGCAGCGCGTCGCCCATCAGGATGAAGCTGAAGACGGTCACCGACAGGAACAGGCCGGGGAAGAACAGCAGGTGCGGAGCCTGGAGCAGCCGGGACTGCGCGTTCGAGATGGCCAGGCCCCACGAGATGGCCGGCAGCTGCAGCCCGACACCGAGGAAGGTCAGTGCCGCCTCGGCCGTGATGATGATCCCGACGAAGATCGTGGCGTAGACGATGACCGGGGTCAGCGCGTTCGGCAGCACGTGCCGGGTGATGATGCGTAGGTCGCCGGCCCCGAGAGCCCGCGCCGACTGGACGTAGTCGGTCTCGGCGACGGACATGACCGTCGCGCGCATCAGGCGCAGCATGGTCGGCCACCCGAGGATGGAGAGCACGAACGCCACCTGCGGGATACCGCGGTTCTCCATGACCGACAGGATCACGATGCCGGCGAGCAGGGTCGGCAGCGCGAAGACCACGTCGGTCGCGCGCGACAGGAGGCTGTCGATCCACCCACGGTAGAAGCCGGCCAGCGAGCCGAGGATCACCGCGATGATCGATGCGCTGATCGCGACCGTCAGCCCGACAGCGATGGATGCTCGGGCGCCGTAGACGGTGCGGGCGTAGTAGTCACAACCGAGGACGTCGTACCCGAACCACGCGTCGCTCGAGGGGCGGACCAGGGATCGGGACAGGTTGCAGTCGCGTGGGTCGGCGCTGGTGAACAGCTGCGGGAAGATCGCCATCACGATGACGATCGCCAACAGGGTCGCGGAGACGACGAAGAGCGGACTGCGTCGCAGGTGGCGCCACGCGTCGCCCCAGAGCGATGCATCGGCGACCTCCGCACCCGATGCGGCAGCGGTGGACTGCGCCGACTTGCCCGCGGCAGCATCGTCGTCCACGGGTCCGCCCCCGACCTCGGAGGATCCGGAGTCACTCATACCTGATCCTCGGGTCGAGCACGCCGTAGAGCAGGTCGACGAGCAGGTTGGCCACGATGAAGACGATCACGAGGATCGTGACGATGCCCACCACCACGGGTGTCTCCTGCTGGCGGATGGCGTCGAACACGGCGCCACCGACCCCCGGGATGTTGAAGATGCCCTCCGTGATGATGGCACCGGCCATCAACGTTCCGAGGTCGATGCCGAGGTAGGTCACCACCGGGATCAGGGAGTTGCGCAGGCCGTGGCGGCCGACCACACGGAAGCGCGACAGGCCCTTGGATGTCGCGGTCCGGATGTAGTCGGCCTGGAGGTTCTCGACGAGCGAGGTCCGCAGGAGCCTGGCGATGTAGGCCAGTGAGACCGCACCGAGGACGAAGCCCGGCATGATGAAGCTGATCCACCCGTCCCGGATACCGGCGATCGGTAGGAGGTCGAACCGGACGCCCACGACCAACTGGAGGGCGTAGCCGAGCACGAAGACGGGGATCGAGATGATGGCCGTGGTCGACACCAGCACGAGGTTGTCGATGAACGAGCCACGGCGGAGGCCGGCGAGCACACCTGCGATGCCGCCGATGATGGCCTCGAAGACGAACGCGACCGCGGCGAGCCGGAGGGTCACGGGGAAGGTGTCGCGGATGATGTCGGCGACCTCGCGGCCGTTGAACGCCCGTCCGAAGTCACCGGTGACGACACCAGCGAGGTACTTGACGTACTGGATGAGGAAGGGGTCGTTGAGGTTGTAGCGGTCCCGGATCGCGGTGAGCGTCGCCTCGTTGAGCCGCCGCTCCCCCGCCATGGCCTGGATCGGGTCGCCCGGGATGGCGAAGACCATGAAGAAGATGATGAGCGTCGCCCCGATGAAGACGGGGATCATCTGCAGCAGCCGACGCGCGGTGTAGGTGCCCACGGATCACCCTTCGGCCTGGCGGCAGGTTGCGGAGAGGTGCTGGCGCACCGGTGGCGCGACGGTCTCCCGCCGCGCCACCGTAGGACGGGGGTGGCTCGAGTTCAGCCACCCCCGTCCTGTGACTCAGTCCTCGACGACCGAGATCCGCTCGGCGCGCACGTACCCGGACGGGTCCATGATCACGCCTTCGACACGGTCGCCCCAGACGCTGGTGGACTGGCCGTACCACATCGGGATCAGGGGCAGATCCGCGAGGAGGATGTCCTCCGCCTCCTGGTACGCCGAGTCGGCCTCCTCCGGGTCCGTCGCGTTGGCGTCAGCCAACGCCTCGTCGAACTCGGGGTTGGAGTAACCGAAGCTGTTGGAACCGGCGTCGGTGGTGTAGAGGTCCTCCAAGGCGTACTGGGGGCTCAGGTAGGACAGGATCCAGCCCAGGCGGAACGGACCCTCGATCTCCTCGGCGTCGAGCAGGTCGAGGTACTGCGCGAACTCGAGGCTCTCGAACTGGACGTCCTCGATGCCGAGCACCTCGTTCCACTGGTTGGCCACGGCTTCGACCCACTCCTCGTGGCCGGCACCGGAGTTGAAGTACATGGTCATGGTGCCGTCGTAGCCACCAGCCTCCTCGAACAGCTCCTGCGCGCGCTCCGGGTCGAACTCACAGAACTCGCAGGCGTCCTCGCGGTAGGCCTCGAGCACCGGCGGGATGATGGCGGTCGCCGGACGGAGCGTGTCGCTGAAGATCGCGGAGATGATCGCTTCGCGGTCGACGGCCAGCGACAACGCCTGACGCAGCTCGGGGTTGTCACCGAAGCGCTCGTCGAACATCGGGAAGCCGAGGTAGGTGAACGACGAGGTGGGCGTGCGCAGCACGTTCTCGCCGAACTCGCCGTCGACCGCGCCCTCCTGCTCCGGCGGGATGACGTCGGAGACGTCGAGCGAACCGGCCTGGACGTCGAGGTAGGCGGTGTTGATGTCGTCGTAGATCACGAACGTGATCGCGTCGGCCAGGCCCGGGTCCTCACCGCTGTAATCCTCGAACTTGGTCAGCGCGATCTGCTGGTTGCGCTCCCACTCGCCGTCCATCTGGTAGCGGCCGTTGCCGATCGGCGCGTCCTGGAACGCGTCCGGATCGTCGAAGTAGGCCTCAGGCAGCGGGTAGAACGAGGTGTCGTTCAGGGAGATCAGGAACGGACCGAAGGGCTCGGTCAGCGTGACCTCGAGGGTCTGGTCGTCGACGACCTCGACGCCCGAGAGCTCCTCGGCCTCGCCTGCCTGCAGCTCCTCGAAGCCCTCGAAGCGGGAGAAGAAGAAGCTGTTCCCGGCCTCGGGACCGGCGACCGCGTTCCACGCGTCGGCGTAGGACTGCGCCGTGACCGGCGTGCCGTCGTGGAAGGTGTCACCTTCGCGGAGGGTGATCGTCCAGGTCTGGTTGTCCTCGGACTCGATCGACTCCGCCGTGCCCATCGAGGGTTCACCGGTCTCGGGGTCGGTCTCGACGAGCGGGGCGAACAACAGACGGAGCACGGCGCCACCGCAGACGTCGCGGGTGTCGGTGGTGTTCAGGAACTGGGGCTCGCAGCCACGGATCGAGAACTCACCGCCCGATGCCGCCTCGGCGTCCTCGCTGCCGTCCTCGGCACCGTCTTCGGCGCCGTCCTCGGTGACCTCTGGGTCGGTGGTGTCACCGTCGTCGGTGTCTCCGCCGCCACAGGCCGTGAGCACCAGTGCCGTGGCCGCAGCCAGGGCAAGCGCTCGCTTCGCGCTCCGCATACGCACCTTCTCCTCTTTCGGACGCATCCGCGTCCGGTTGCTCTCGTGATCCATCGACCGAACTGACGGCCAGACGTGTCCGCGCGCGATGCCGTGCGCTCGCGCCCTCGGCACACCCCGTGGCGGCGGTGGCACAACGGACGGTGTCCGGGACCGCGGCAAGCTACGGGTGCCAGCGCCCACGAGCGAAGCTCGTGCGCTCGCCGCGCCACCGGGTCCGGCCGTGCTACGACCGGGGTAGCAGGTGCCGCGCCGGCGGGGTCGTCGTCAGCCGCGAAGAGCCGCGACACCCGGGAGGGTCTTGCCCTCGAGCAGCTCGAGCGAGGCCCCCCCACCGGTCGACACGTGGTCGACCCGGTCGTCCAAGCCGAAGCTGCGGATGGCTGCGGCGGAGTCGCCGCCGCCGACGATGGTGAAGCCCGCCGCGGAGGCGATCGCCTGGGCCACGGTGCGCGTCCCGGCCGCGAAGGCGTCCCACTCGAACACACCCATCGGGCCGTTCCAGAACACGCTGCCAGCCGTCCCGATCGCGTCCGCGTACGCCGCGGCGGTCTCTGGCCCGATGTCCAAGCCCATCTGGTCGCCGGGGATGTGCCCGACGGCGACGGTGGTCGCGGGGCTGTCCTCGGCGAACTCCGGCGCGACGACCACGTCGACAGGAAGCAGGACGTCGACCCCACGTTCGCGGGCCGCCGCTACGAGCCTTCGGACCGTGTCGACCTGATCCTGCTCGACCCGTGAGGTCCCGACCTCGCGGTCCTCGGCGACGAGGAAGGTGAACGCCATCGCTCCACCGACCGCGATCGCATCGACGCGCTGCAGCAGCTCCTCGAGCACGAGCAGCTTGTCGCTGACCTTGGCACCGCCGAGCACCGCGACGTAGGGCGACGTCGGGTCGGCCTGGAGCCCGCCGAGGACCTCGAGCTCACGTTCGAGCAGCAGACCCGCGTACCCGGGGATGCGAGAGGGGACCCCGCTGATCGACGCGTGGGCCCGGTGGGCCGCCCCGAAGGCGTCGTCGACGTAGACGTCGGCGAACGCCGCGAGGGCGTCCGCGAACGTGTCGTCGTTGGCGGTCTCGCCCGGATCCCAGCGCAGGTTCTCGAGGAGGAGCACCTGGCCATCCTCCAGCGCCTCGGCCTTGACGGTGGCATCGTCGCCGACCACATCGCTCGCCACGATCACGTCGGTGGCGAGCAGCTCCTCGAGCAGCGCGCCCACCGGCGCCATCGACGTTGCGGGGTCCGGTTCGCCCTTCGGTCGACCGAGGTGGGAGGCCACCACGACGCGGGCACCTGCGTCCACCAACCGACGCAGGGTGGGGACCGACGACCGCACGCGCAGATCATCGGTCACCTCCCCGTCGCGGATGGGGACGTTGAGGTCGGCACGGACGAAGACGCGCAGCCCCGGCCGCACCTCGAGGTCGTCGAGCGTGCGGACCCCCTCGAGGAGCGGTGAACGGGTCATCGGAGACCGGCGCCGATCAGCGCTGCTACCTCGGCGAGACGCGTCGAGTAGCCCATCTCGTTGTCGTACCAGCCGAGGACCTTCACGAGGGTCCCGTTGGCCATCGTGCTCGGCGCGTCGAAGACGCACGAGTGCGGGTTCCCGACGATGTCGATCGAGACCAGCGGCTCCTCGCTGTACTGCAGGATGCCCTCGAGCGGCCCCTCGGCCGCGGCCTTCATCGCCGCGTTCACCTCGTCGGCCGTCACCTCGCGTTCGAGCACCAACACCAGGTCGGTGATCGAACCGTCCGGGATCGGCACGCGGAGCGCGAGCCCGTCGAGCTTGCCCTCGAGCTGCGGGAGGGCGAGCGCCGCAGCCTTGGCCGCGCCGGTGGTCGTCGGCACGATCGAGAGCGCCGCGGCGCGTGCACGGCGCGGATCCTTGTGCGGAGAGTCGTGCAAGGCCTGGTCGCCGGTGTAGGCGTGCACCGTGGTCATCAGCCCCTGGACGATCCCGAACTCGTCGTCCAGCACCTTGGCCATCGGCACCACCGAGCCGGTCGTGCAGGACGCCATCGAGATGACGTCGTGCTTGGCCGGGTCGTAGTCGTCCTGGTTCGCCCCGAGGACGATGGTGACGTCCTCGTCCTTCGCCGGAGCGGAGATGAGGACCTTCTTCGCGCCAGCGTCGAGGTGCTTGGCCGCGTCCGCGCGCTTGGTGAAGAAGCCCGTCGACTCGATCACGACGTCGATGTCGAGGTCGCTCCACGGCAGTGCAGCCGGGTCGCGTTCGGAGAACACCTTGATGGTGTCCCCGTCGACGACGAGGTCCTCGCCGGAGGTCTCGACCGTGCCGTCGAACCGACCGTGGACGCTGTCGTACTTGAGCAGCAGCGCGAGCGTTGCGGTGTCGGTGAGATCGTTGACGGCGACGATGTCGACGTCGAGGCCGCGCTGCTTGGTCGCGCGGAGGTAGTTGCGGCCGATGCGGCCGAAGCCGTTGATGGCGACACGCAGGGTCATCGGGCGGGCTCCTCGGGGGACGGACGAGACGTCCTTCGACCCTAGCAACCGTGCCCTGGCGCCCCTCGGCCCGGGGGGAGCTCATCGGCCAGGGTGACCAAGCGCCGCAGGCGCCGGTGGACCGCCGACTTCGACAGCGCCGGATCGGTGAGCTGGCCGAGCTCGCCGAGCGATGCGTCCGGACTCGCCAGCCGCGCCAGCGCGACCGCACGCAGGTCCTCGTCGATGGCGTCCCAGCCGACCGCCTCGACGAGGCGCTCGACCGCCTGGACCTGCGAGCCCGCGGCGTCCACCGTGCGTCGCAGGTTCGCGGCATCCGCGTTGGCCAACCGCGTGGCCTGGGACCGCACCTGCCGGCGGAGGCGACGCTCGTCCCAGCGCAGGAACGCCGCCGTCGCACCGATGCTGGCCAGCAGCTCCCCGATCGACGCACCGGACTTGAGCACCACCCGCGGGCGTTGTTCGTCACGCTCCTCGCTCGACACGCTGACCGCGGCGTGCGCCCCGAGGGAGCCAGCGATCGTCGCGGCGAGCGCTTCGGCCGCGTCCTGCCGGTGTGCGACGATCTCGAGGTGCGCGGGACGGTCGGGTCCGGAGATGCTGCCGGCTGCGAGGAAGGCTCCGCGGATGCACGGTGAGGCCGCACCGCCGACGGCGACGGTCGGCGCACGGGGGCGACCGGCACGGTCGAGCAGCCCGAGATCGCGGGCGACCATCTCCCCCGCCCCCTCGAGCCGGACGCCGTAGACCCGGCGGCGCTGGACACCACCCGGAGCCCGGACCCGCAGCTGCGGGCTGACGCCGTAGCGGTGCTGCAGCAGGGTGAAGGTCCTACGTGCCGTCGCGCCCACGACCGTCTCGAGGTCGACGGCCATCCCGCGCCCCCCACCACCGAGGACGAGCGCGCCGCCGAACCGGAGCAGCGCAGCCAGCTCGTCGCGCTCCGCGTCCGGGCCGGCCACCGGCAGCCGCGCCAGCTCCTGCTTGACCTCGTCGGTGAAGCTCACGCGACGCTCACCGATCGAGGATGCCGGCGAAACAGCGCGCGAGGGCCTCCGGGTCGTGGCCGTCGACACCGTCGAACAGGTCCGTGACCACCAGGTGACCGACCCGCGGGCGCAACTGGTCGTGTTCGACCTCGAGGGGGACGCCCCGGTCGGGGCCATCTCCGGCGTGCGCGACGAGGACGTCGATCGGCAGCCCCGGCACGTGCGCAGCCAGCGCATCGAGGTGGTCGGGCAGGCTGAGCCCCTCGGTCTCCCCGCGTTGTTCGCGCAGGTTGGCGACGAGCACCCGCGGCACGGTTGCCCGGACGACCGCGTCGGCGATGCTCGGGACCAGGAGGTTCGGCAGCACGCTGGTGAACAGCGACCCCGGACCGAGGACGATGAGGTCGGCGGCGTCGAGGGCGGCGAGCGCCTCGGCCGTCGCCGGCGGGGCTGCGGGGTCGAGCCACACCCGCTCGATGCCGGTCTTCGCGGCGATCGCCGCCTGTCCGACGACCTCCGTGCCCGCCGCTCGCGCCGCCATCGTGACCGGCACCGTCGTGCACGGCAGCACCCGACCCGGCACGTCGAGCAGACGACCGAGCGCGTCGAGGGCACGGACGACATCGCCACCGGCGAGGTCCTGGAGCGCGAGCAGGATGAGGTTGCCGAGGCTGTGACCATCGAGCTCGCCCCGGTCGAACCGGTACTGGATCAGCTCCGCTGCGTCCCGATCGCGGGCCAGGGAAGCCAGCGCCATCCGGAGGTCACCCGGTGCCACCACGTCGTGGTCGCGGCGCAGCCGACCGGACGAACCTCCGTCGTCGGCGACCGTCACGATCGCGGTGACGTGCTCGACGACCTGGGCGAGCGCCGCGAGCGACCGCGACAACCCGTGCCCTCCCCCGATCGCGACCGCCCTCGTGCCCGAGCGCGGTGCGGACCGGTCACTCACGGCCGAGATCCCGGTGCTCGACCGCCAGCTTCACGTCGGGGGCGGTGCGGCGTAGGTGGGCCGCCACGTGTTCGGTGATGGCGACCGAGCGGTGCTTGCCCCCCGTGCACCCGATCGCGATCGTCAGGTAGCGCTTGCCCTCGCGCACGTAGCCGGGGACGGAGGCGTCCAACAGCGCCTCGAGTGCCTCCACGTAGGGCCCGGTCAGGTCCTGACCGAAGACGTAGTCGTGCACCTGCGGGTCGAGCCCGGTGTAGGGACGCAGCTCGTCGACCCAGTGGGGGTTCGGAAGGAACCGGACGTCGAGGACGAGGTCGGCGTCCCGTGGGGCGCCCTGCTTGAAACCGAAGGACTCCACCGTGACCTGCAGCGGGGACTGGTCCTCCATCCCGAGGAGCTCGACGACCCGGTCCCGCAGCTGGTGGACGTTGGTCGCGGACGAGTCGATCACCAGGTCCGCGGCCCCACGCAGCTCCTCGAGCAGCGTCCGTTCGCGGTGGATGCCCTCGAGGATCCCGTCGGGGCTGGCCGGGTGGCGGCGCCGGGTGGTCTCGAAGCGACGGACGAGGACCTCGTCGGAGGCTTCGAGGAACAACAGGCGCACGTGGCCCGGCCCCGCCCGCAGCGTGCGGACGGTCTCGAGCAGCTCGTCGAAGAACTGTCGGCCACGCACGTCGGCGACCAGGGCGACCCGCGAGACCGAGGAACCCGGGGCGAACGCCAGCTCGACCACCTTGTTCAACAGCGACGGTGGGAGGTTGTCGATGACGAACCAGTCGTGGTCCTCGAGGACCTTGGCGACCTCGGTGCGCCCGGCTCCCGACATGCCCGTGATGATGAGGACGTCGGACACCTCCGCCGGCGCGGAGGCGTCGGCCTGCGGGGTCGGGGTGGGATCGGTCACGTCGTCTCCTGGTCGACCGGTGCTCGCACGGTGCCCTCGGAGCTCGGGTGGAGGTGCTCGTGGACCTGCGTCGCGAGCGTACGGGAGATGCCCGGGACACCCTCGAGGTCCTCGACGCTGGCCCGCTTGACCGCCGCCAGCGAGCCGTAGCGTTCGAGCAGCGCCGCTCGCCGGGTCCGCCCGATGCCGGGGATGCTGTCGAGCTCGGAGGTCGCGACCGACGACCGCCGTCGGCCACGCTGGTAGGTGATGGCGAAGCGGTGCGCCTCGTCACGGACGCGCTGCACGAGGAACAGGGCTTCGCTCCCCCGCGGCAGCACGACCGGGCGGGAGCGCCCCGGTACGTGGAGCTCCTCGAAGCGCTTCGCGAGCCCGACGAAGGCGACGTCGTCCACGGGCAGGTCCTCGACCGCCTCGAGGGCGGCGTTCAACTGCCCCCTCCCCCCGTCGACGATGACCAGGTTCGGCGGGTAGGCGAACTTCCGCGGCTGCCCGTCGTCGCCGATGACCGGTTCGCCGCGGGACTCGACGAGCCGCCGGAAGCGCCGCCCGATGACCTCGTGCATCGCGGCGAAGTCGTCGTTGCGGTCCTCCGACAGCTTGAACCGGCGGTACTCGGACTTCTTCGGCAGGCCGTCCTCGAAGACCACCATCGAGGCGACCACCTCGGTCCCACCGAGGTGGGAGATGTCGAAGCACTCGATGCGCAGCGGCGCTTCGTCGAGCTCGAGCGCGTCACCGAGCTCCTTGAGGGCGCGGGAGCGTGCGTCGAAATCCGTCGCCCGCTTCAACCTCGCCCGGTGGAACGCCTCGCGGGCGTTCTCCTCGACGGTCTCGAGGAACGCCCGCTTGTCCCCCCGCTGCGGGACGGTGAACCGGATGCGTTGGATCGGCGCACCGCGGCTACCGGCGCGGGTCTCACGGCGTTGCTCGGCGAGCAGCACCGACAACGCGTCGGCGTCGTCCGGTTCGACGGGCAGGACGATCTGGGGCGGGACCTCGTCGGAGCGCTCGGCGTAGAGCTGGAGCAGGAAGCTGGTCAGCAGCTGCGAGGTGGTGAGCGGCTCCACCTTGTCGACCGTCCAGCCCTTGCGGCCGACGAGCCGACCGCGGCGGACGAAGAACACCTGGACGGCGGCTTCGAGCTCGTCCTCGAACACGGCGATCGCGTCGAGATCCTCGGGCTTCTCGGTCACCATCTGCTGCTTCTCGAGCGCGCGCTGCGCGGCTTGGAGCTGGTCGCGTCGACGCGCGGCTGCCTCGAAGTTGAGGTCCGCGGCAGCGGCGCGCATCTCCTGCTCGAGCTGCGCGAGGACCGGCTCGGTATCGCCGTCGAGGAAGGCCGCGAACGCGGCCACCAGCTCGCGGTGCTCGTCCGCGCTCACGACCCCGGTGCACGGGGCGGCGCACCGATCGATGTGGTGCAGCAGGCACGGGCGGCCGAGGCGCTGGGCGCGGTCGTAGACCCCGTTCCTGCAGGTGCGGATCGGGAAGACCCGCAGCAGCAGATCGAGCGTCTCGCGGATCGCGTACGCGTGGGCGTACGGACCGAAACGGCGGTCGCCCTTGGCGACCTTGCCCCGCTTCACGATGGCCCTCGGGATGGCCTCAGATGTGGTGAGGACCAGGTACGGGTAGGACTTGTCGTCGACGTAGCGCACGTTGTAGCGCGGCTTGTGGCGCTGGATCAGCGTGTACTCGAGGTGGAGGGCCTCGACCTCGGTGTCGACGACGATCCACTCGACCGAGCGGGCGGCCTCGAGCATCGCTCGCGTCCGTGGGGCGATGTTGTGCCACGCCTGGAAGTAGTTGCTCAGGCGCTGACGCAGCGACTTGGCCTTGCCGACGTAGACCACCCGCCCCGCGCCGTCGATGAACTGGTAGCACCCTGGCGCATCGGGGATCGCGCCGGGCTCGGGACGGAAGGCGAGGGCGGGGTTGCGCATGGCGGCCGAGGGTACTGCCCGGGGTCCGGGCGCCCGGGGCCTCGAGCTGCAGGTCTACGCTGCCCCGGGCGACGCACACCTGACCGCGAGGACGCACCGTGCTGCACCGAACGTTGGCACAAGCCGGCATCCCCGAGGACCTCTGCGTCCGCGCCGGCCTCGAGGAGGAGGAGGTCGCTCCGGACGCGCTGTGCGAGCTGCTGTACCGCGCCACCGGCAACGAGGTCGTCGCCCGGTTCGCCGGGGTCATCGGGACGGCGCTGCGGGTGCTCGTCATCCTCGCGGTCGCGTTCATCCTCGCGCGGCTCGTGGGCCGCCTCATCGGGCGGTTCGCGACCCGCATGGAGCGCCGCATCGCCGAGCGGCTGGCGAAGTCCGAGGAACGTGGGGCGATCCGATCGGCCGAGCAGTACCGCACGCGCCGTTCGCAGCGGTTGCACGCCATCACCGGCGTCATGCGCGGTGTCGTCGGTGTCACCGTGTGGTCGATCGCCATCCTCGTCATCATCGTCGAGGTGCTCGGTATCGCCCTCCAACCCATCCTCGCCGGGGCCGGCTTGCTGTCGGTGGTGATCGGTTTCGGTGCGCAGCAGATGATCCGCGACGTCCTGGCCGGGATCGCGATGCTGGTCGAGGACCAGTACGGCGTCGGTGACTGGATCCAGATCGAGGAGCGCGTCGGGCAGGTCGAGCGGGTCGGGCTGCGGTCGACCGCCTTCCGGGACATGGACGGCATCGTGTGGCACGTGCTGAACGGGGACGTGCAGCGCGTCGGCAACCTGTCACAACGCTGGTCGCGATCGACGATCGACGTGCCGGTCGCGCTCGACGCGGACGTGCCGACCGCGAAGGCCATCATCTACAAGATCGCGGTCGAGCTCACCGAGGACCCGGTGTGGAAGGACGACATCATCGGGCCGCCCGAGATCTGGGGGGTCCAGGCGTACGGGCCGGAGGGTCTGGCCATCCGCGTGGTGATGCCGACCCGGCCGATGGCCAACTGGGACATCAACCGGCAGATGCGCGAGCGGTTGCACCACGCCTTCACCCAGGCCGGGATCCGTCAGCCGAGCCAGCTCGTCGCCGTCGCCGGGCAGGCATCGGGCTCGCCGCTGCACACGCGGGAGGCCCGGTACCCGAGCACGGTCCCCACGGTCGATCGTCGTCGCAGCGAACCGGTCGTGCCCGAGGAGACCGGCGGCCTGATCGAGCCCGCGCCGGTCGATCTCGACGAGGTCACGGGCATCGCCTACGAGGACGAACGGGACCGCACGGCCGAGCTGCGGCTCTCCCGTGGCCGTGAGCCTCGGCCCGACTGAGGCGGGAACCCTCAGCCGCGGGAGAGGACGTCCACGAGGAACTTGCCGGTGTAGCTGCCGGCCGCCTCGGCGACCTCCTCGGGGGTCCCCTGGGCGACCACGAGGCCTCCCCCGTCGCCGCCCTCCGGTCCGAGGTCGAGCACGTGGTCCGCGGTCTTGATCACGTCGAGGTTGTGCTCGATGACGATGACCGTGTTGCCCTTGTCGACCAACCGGTGCAGCACGTCGAGCAGGCGTCTGATGTCCTCGAAGTGCAACCCGGTCGTCGGTTCGTCGAGGATGTAGACGGTCTGCCCCGTCGCGCGCTTGCGCAGCTCGGAGGCGAGCTTGACCCGCTGCGCCTCGCCGCCCGACAGCGTCGTCGCCGGCTGCCCGAGCCGCACGTACCCGAGGCCGACGTCGACCAGGGTCTGCATGTGACCGGCGATGGCCGGGATGTTCTGGAAGAACTCGAGGGCCTGCTCGATCGAGAGGTCGAGCACCTCGGCGATCGTCTTGCCCTTGTAGTGCACCTCGAGCGTCTCACGGTTGTAGCGCCGCCCCTTGCAGACCTCGCACGGCACGTAGACGTCCGGTAGGAAGTGCATCTCGATCTTCAGGGTGCCGTCACCGCGGCACGACTCGCAGCGACCGCCCTTGACGTTGAACGAGAACCGGCCCGGCTGGTACCCGCGGACCTTGGCCTCCTGGGTGCTGGCGTAGAGCTTGCGGACGTGGTCGAAGACCCCGGTGTAGGTGGCCGGGTTCGAGCGCGGCGTGCGGCCGATCGGCGACTGGTCGACCACGACGACCTTGTCGACGTGCTCGAGGCCCTCGACGCGGGTGTGGCGCCCGGGCAGCTCGCGCGAGCCGTACACGTGGCGCATGAGCACCCGCGAGAGGATGTCGTTGACCAGGGTCGACTTGCCCGACCCCGACACCCCGGTGACACAGGTGAAGGCACCCATCGGGAGCTCGACGTCGAGGTCGCGCAGGTTGTGCTCGGTGGCGCCGCGGACGGCGAGGGCGCGGCCGTCGCCGGACCGCCGGCTGGACGGGATGGGGATGCGGCGCTCACCCGAGAGGTACGCGCCGGTGAGCGACTTGCGCGTGAGGCGCTTGAGGCCCTCGACCGACCCGGAGTGGACGATCTCGCCCCCGTGGACGCCGGCGCCGGGCCCGATGTCGACGACGTGGTCGGCCGCATCGATCGTGGCCTCGTCGTGCTCGACCACGATCAGGGTGTTCCCGAGGTCGCGCAGACGGACGAGGGTCTCGATGAGCCGCTCGTTGTCGCGCTGGTGCAGACCGATGGAGGGTTCGTCGAGCACGTAGAGGACGCCGACGAGCCCGGCGCCGATCTGCGTGGCCAACCGGATCCGTTGCGCCTCACCACCGGAGAGCGAACCCGCGGACCGGTCGAGGGTGAGGTAGTCGAGCCCGACGTCGAGCAGGAAGGTCAGCCGGGCCCGGATCTCCTTGACGACCCGAGCACCGATGATGGTCTCGCGGTCGGAGAGCTCCAGACCCGCTACGAACCGGTCGGCCTCGGCGACCGACATGTTGGTCAGCTCGGCGATCGAGGTGCCACCCACCGTCACCCCGAGGACGATGGGCTTGAGGCGCTTCCCGGCGCACGTCGGGCAGGGCACCTCGCGCATGTACTGCTCGACCTGCTCGCGGACGTGCGAGGACTCGGTCTCGGCGTGGCGCCGGAGCAGCGAGGGGATAACGCCCTCGACCTGGGCCTTGTACGAACGCTTGCGTCCGTAGCGGTTGGTGTAGCTGACGTGGACCCGGTCGGGCAGCCCGTGCAGCACCGCGTGCTGGATGTCCTCGGGGAGCTCGCGCCACGGTGTGGTGGGATCACCGCCGGCGTGCGTCACCGTGGCGCGCAGGAGTTGGCGGTAGTAGTTCGACTGCTGACCGGTCCCCCACGGGAGGATCACGCCCTCCTCGACCGAGAGGTCGGGGTCCCCGAGCACGAGGTCGGGGTCGACCGTCAGCTGGGTGCCGAGGCCGCTGCAGCCCTCGCACGCCCCGTACGGCGAGTTGAACGAGAAGTTGCGCGGGGCGAGCTGTTCGTAGCTGAGGTTGCAGTGCGGGCAGGCGAGGTGCTCGGAGAAGGTGAGCGTTTCGGCCTGGGGTTCAGGCAGGCCGGCGGTACGCGCCTCGTCGATGGCCTCACGCGTCGGGACGATCTCGATCATCGCGACGCCGTCGGCGAGCTGCAGCGCGGTCTCGATCGAGTCGGCGAGCCGCCGGCGCATGTCCTCCTTCTGGACCAGCCGGTCGACCACCACCTCGATGGTGTGCTTGTGGGTCTTGGCGAGCTTGGGCACCTCGTCGATCGGGTGCACCTCGCCGTCGACACGGACGCGGGCGAATCCCTCGGTCGAGAGCTGCTGGAACAACGCCGCGTGTTCGCCCTTGCGACCGCGGACGACCGGGGCGAGGACCTGGAAGCGCGTACCGGAGGGCAACTCGTGGACCTGGTCGACGATCTGCTCGGCGGTCTGGCGCGCGATGGGGCGGCCGCAGTTCGGGCAGTGCGGCTGCCCGATACGGGCGTAGAGCAGGCGCAGGTAGTCGTAGATCTCGGTGATGGTGCCGACCGTCGAGCGGGGGTTGCGCGAGGTCGACTTCTGGTCGATCGAGATCGCCGGCGACAATCCCTCGATGAAGTCGACGTCCGGCTTGTCCATCTGCCCGAGGAACTGCCGCGCGTAGGCGGACAGCGACTCGACGTAGCGACGTTGGCCCTCGGCGTAGATGGTGTCGAAGGCGAGCGACGACTTCCCGGAGCCCGAGAGCCCGGTGAAGACGATCAGCGCGTCACGCGGCAGGTCGAGGTCGACGTCCTTGAGGTTGTGCTCGCGGGCACCACGCACCACGATCCGGTCGGTGCGCACCCGAGGTCCACCCGGAGCGCGGGGGACGGCACGGCGGGAGCTGGCCACGGGGCATCTCTCGAGGTCGAGCAGCACGCAGCCGGCGACGGGGCGCGGCGGCGGACCGGCGGTGCCGACGTGGCTGGGGGTCACGCGGCGGACGGGCGGCGAACGAGCGTACCGACGCCTCAGGGTACCGAGACTGGCCGCCCGGAGCGAACACCTGTTCGGCCCACCTCCGGGTCCGGGTTCTCCCTAGTCTCGGTCCTCCGACGCTCGCCGCACACCTGCGGTGTGCACCTGACCGAGTTCACCCGACCGAGGAGCAGACGATGCCGGAGACGCCAGACCACGGCCACGTCGACCCCGACGGCGACTGGCTGGACCGCACCGACGGCCACCTGCTGCTCCGCAAGCTGTCGGTCGAGGAGATGGACAACAACGTCTACGTGGTGGCCTGCACCCGGACGTCGGATGCGCTGCTGGTCGACGTCGCGGCGCGCCCGGAGCGGCTGGTCGCAGCCCTCGAGGGCTTCCGGACGTTGGCGGCGGTCCAGACCCACGGCCACTGGGACCACGTCCGGGCCTGGGACGGGGTCCGTGACGACGCGGGTATCGAGGTGTGGGGCCACCCCGGCGACGCCGAGCTGTTCCCGCGCCCCGTCGACCGGCAGCTGCACGGCGGCGAGACGCTGCGCGTCGGCGAACTCGAGGTCGAGGTGATCCACCTCCCCGGACACACGGAGGGGTCGCTGCTCTACCTCGTCAGCGGCGGAGAACGACCGCACCTGATCAGCGGCGACACCCTGTTCCCCGGCGGGCCCGGGAACACCTTCGGCTCCGCGGAGAACCACGCGCGCATCATGGACGGTCTCGAGGCGCTGTTCGATCGCCTGCCCGATGAGACGCACGTCTACCCCGGCCACGGCGATGACACCACCATCGGCACCGAGCGGCCCCACCTCGCCGAGTGGCGCGAGCGAGGCTGGTAGCCGCAGACGGTGCAGCCATGACGGCAGTTCTGCACAGGTCGAGGAGGTCCCTGTCGACCGGGCTCCGATGTGGCTACCATCGGAGAGATGAAGACGCCACATCGGAGGTGTGCCGTGGCCGAAGCCGGTATCCGTGACCTGCGTGACCACCTCAGCCGCTACCTGGAACGTGTCCAGGCCGGCGAGCAGTTCACCGTGACCGACCGTGGCCGTCCGATCGCGCGACTGATCGCGGTGGACGAACCGGACGCGTTCGACCGACTCGTCGCCGACGGCCTGGTCACCCCGGCGGCGACCCGCGACCGAGACCGTCCAGCGAGGCGTGTCGACACCGCTGAACGCGTCAGCGAGCTTGTCGCCGAGCAGCGTCGGTGATCGCCTACTTCGACACCTCCGCCCTCATCCCGCTGCTCATCGAGGAGCCAGGATCGCGGCGTGCCGGGCGGGTGTGGGACGTGGCGGAGCACGTCGCCTCGGTGCGGCTGATCTACACCGAGGCCCGCGCGGCGCTCGCGCAGGCGGCGCGGCTGGGGCGGTTGGCCCCGGCCGACCTGCCCCGGACGCTCGAGGGGCTCGAGGAGCTCTACGGTCAACTGGACCTGCTGGAGGTGGACGATCTCCTGGTGCGACGAGCAGGTGAGCTGGCGCAGCTCCACGCGCTGCGTGGCTACGACGCCATCCACCTCGCCGCAGCTGAGCGTGTCCGGGGTGAGACGACCATCTTGGTCGCCGGCGATGGTGATCTGTGTGTCGCAGCGGGGACGCTCGGTCTGGCGGTCGCCGACACCTCTGCCGATGACGGCACCGCGTAGCGGGAGCGCACCGGTGCTCGCGTGGTGGCCGATCCGGTGATGTGGACCGCCCGGCAGCGGTCTGGGTTCGCATCCTGGGCCGCGGCCGGCCCTGGCGGTCATCCCCGGATGGCGACGCCGACCGCCAGGGCGGCCATGACGAGCGCGATGGCGGTGTCGAGGACGCGCCAGGTGGCCGGGCGAGCGAAGACTGGCCGCAGCAGCTTCGCGGCTGCCCCGAGGCCGACGAACCACAGGGCGCTGGCCACGACGAACCCAGCCCCGAACGCCCACCCGTTCGGGCCGTGGGTCGCAGCGACCGGACCGAGCACGAGGATCATGTCCACGTAGAAGTGCGGGTTGAGCCACGTCAGCGCGAGCGTGGCCAGGACCGCTGACGAGCGTCGGCCGCCCGCAGCGGCGTGGGTGACGATCAGGGCGCTGCGGGGTCGCAGCGCCCGGCGGGCGGCCAGCGTGGCGTAGGCGGCGAGGTAGGCCACCCCGATCCAGCGCACCACCGTGAGCACGTCCGGCGAGAGCGACGCCAGCCTGCCCGCTCCGGCCACCACCGCGGCGG
>JBBECA010000097.1:0-1659 GCA_040882055.1 Nitriliruptor sp. | reverse complement strand
CGGTGTGCCCGCTGCGGTGTTGAAGCGCGCCGGGGTGAAACGCACCCGCTCGGCGGGCTGACGTCCTTCGCTGTAGGTCGCGATGCGCAACTGTTGGCGACACACGACGTCGCGTGGCGATCCTCCAACACGAGCATGAGGCGGCCCGGCAGCGCACCGCGCTCGCCGCGTAGGTGGCCAGCACGACGGCGATCGCGTCGTGGAGACTCGCACGCATCGCCGACATCACGGGCCAGCCGGTCGAACGCCTCGTCAGCTGACCGCGGGCCGTGATGGTCCGCCGGTCAGTTCGGGCATGCGGAGATCCAGGTCGCCGACGGCTCGACGCGCCCGCTCGACGCAGGCGTCGAACGCCTCGATGAAGCGGTCGGCGTCCCGCCGGTAGAGGGCGAGCTGTTCGGGGTCGGCGCTGATCCGCTCCACGACCTCGAACTGTTGGTAGAGGTCGCCGGCGAACAGCCGGCGTCGCCGCTCCACCGCGCTACGGACCGACTCGACGGCAGCATCCACCTGACGGTCGACGTCACGCAGCAGCTCCCCGGCGATCTCGTCGAGCCGCTCGACGACCGCGCCACGCGCCTTGGCGAGGTTGCGCTCCCCCGCGACGATGCTCGACAGCTTCCACCCGACCAGCGCACCGCCGAGCAACCCGATCGGTCCGAGGAGGGTGCCGGCTGCGACCATCGCCGATCCGCCGCCAGCCAAGCCGCCGATGAGCGCGGAGGTCCGCGAGGCGCTGCGGGTACGGGCCTGGGCGCGCTGCATCGCCTGGACCTGGTCCGGGGTGGTGATGAGCGCGTTGGAGGACAACCGCACCTGCGGGAGGTTCGGAGCCAGATCGGTCATCACCGCCTGGAAGCGCTCCTGCAGCTGGTGCTGCAGCGAGACCACGATGTGCTCGAACCCCTCGGCGAACTGGCGTGATGCGAGCTCGCCGGCGACCTCCAGCTGGCGGCGGAAGCGCGAGGCGAAGGTCTCGAGCTCCTCGGCTGAGACGAGGGTCGCGAGATCCTTCTTGGCCCGGGTGAACGGCTGCAGCACGAAGCCGCGGATCCGCATCTTCAGCGGGGCCACGTCGCTGAGCGCGAGCGAGACCGCTTCGTCGAAGCGGCGCTCGAGGTCGAAGATGTTGGCGTCGAGCTGGCGGCGGAACCCCTCGAGCTGGGCCGGGTCGTCGAGCAGCTGCTGGCGGACCCGTACCTCGGCCTTGGCCATCTCGGCGGCCTTCTCGATCCGGTCGGCCGCATCGCGGAGCACCAGCTTGCCGGCCCCCTCCGACAGCTCGTTCTCGAGGTCGCGCAGCAGCCGGTCCGCACCCGACCGCTTCCACGCGTCGATGTCGTCCTGCTCACGGGCCTGCCAGGCCTCGAGGGCGCAGACGGGGTAGACGCGCACCTCACCGGACCGCTCCGCCTTGCGTGACGCCTCGACGATGCGCTGGCCGACGTACTCGAGCACCGCCGCGCGGGTCTCGGGGTCGTGGAAGTGCTGGGGGAACATGTTGCAGACCAGGAAGGTCTTCTTGAGATCACGCGCCACGACCTGCTCGAGGAAGCGCAGCTCGGTGGCACCGACGGTCGGAGGTGAGAGGAACAGCACGACGCCGGCGTCGACGACGTCGAGCTCCTGCAGGGTGCGCTCGGTGTAGACCTCGTCGGC
>JBBECA010000096.1:0-1672 GCA_040882055.1 Nitriliruptor sp. | reverse complement strand
ACTTCTCCGAGAAGGACCTCGGGTACTCCGGGTTCCTCCAGTTCTGCAAGGCGGCGGTCACCAAGAACGCCGTCGAGATGGACTGGGAGGAGGAGGACGCGGAGTACTACCTCTACGTCGAGGACGACGAGGCTCCGGCGACCTGATCTCGTCGCGACACCACGACGCCCCGGCCGCAGCCGGGGCGTCGCCGTACGTCGGCGCTCAGACGCCCCGGTGGCTCTCGACGACCTCGTCGATGAGGCCGTACTCCACCGCTTCTGCGGCGGTCATCCAGTGGTCGCGATCGGTGTCGGCGGCGATCTGCTCGACGCTCTGACCGGTGCGGCCCGCCATGATCTCGTTGATGCGTTCGCGCATCCAGACGATGTTCTTGGCCTGGATCTCGATGTCCTTGGCGGTCCCGCGGGCACCACCGAGCGGCTGGTGGATCATGATACGGGCGTTCTCGGTGGCCGAGCGCGTGCCGGTACCGGTGCAGAGCAGGAACGCGGCTGCGGAGGCCGCGAGACCGATGCAGCGCACGTTGACGTCGCTCTTGAGCAGCTGGATGGTGTCGTAGATCGCGAACATCCCGGTGATGATGCCACCGGGGGAGTTGATGTACATCGTGATGGGTTCGGTCTTGTCCGCGTCGAGCGCCAGCAGCTGCGCGATCAGCCGGTCCGAGGATTCGTCCTCGACCGGACCGTTCATGAACAGGATGCGCTGTTCGAAGAGCCGGTCGGTCGCGCGGCGCGACTGGCCGATGAGCTGCTCGAGTTCGTCGGCCACGGTGGGGCCTTCCTCGCCTCGCAGGTGGGCGACTCGGGGGCGGAACGGGACCGTCTGGGGCGACGGGCGGCCGATGGTAGCGATGGCCACCGGCCACGAAGGCGCCGTGCGTCCGGGCGGCTCAGGCGTCCCGGGTCGACCGCGTGCGGTCAGAGCATCTCGGGGCGGTCACGCTCCTCGGACATCCCGATGGGTCCCTCGGTGATGCCGTGCAGGAACTGCTGGCACGGTGCGTACCAGGAGTTGAACATGTCGTCGACCTTGCCGAAGGCGACGAGGTTGCGACGGAAGAGCATCCCGACGTAGTCCGCCACCTGCTGCGCGGATGGGATGTGGTGGGTCACGATGATGATGGTGGAGCCGATCTCGGCCACGATGTCCTTGGCGAGGTCGTTGAGGTAGGCCGTGCGCACGGGGTCGAGCCCCGAGTCCGGCTCGTCGAACAGCAGGATCTCGGGCTCCATGACGAGGGCCCGTGCGAGCCCGCAGCGCTTGCGCATCCCACCGGAGATCTCGTCGGGCATCAGGTTGGCTGCACCTTCGAGTCCGACCAGCTCGAGCTTCTCCATCACGATCGAGCGGATGTCCTTCTCGGTCTTGGAGGTGTGCTCGCGGAGGGGGAAGGCGGTGTTGTCGTAGATGGTCATCGACCCGAACAGGGCGCCGTCCTGGAACAGCACCCCGAAGCGCTTGCGGACCTCGAGCAGGCGCTTGCGGTTGAGCGCGGGGATGTTGTCGTCTCCGACCCACACCTCGCCGCGGTCGGGGGTGAGCAGCCCGATCAGGTTGCGGAGGAACACCGACTTCCCGGTCCCGGACGGGCCGATGACGGTGGTGATCTTCCCGCGCGGGAAGTCGATCGAGATGTCCTCGAGCACGGTGTTCTTGCCGAACGACT
>JBBECA010000095.1:49551-55618 GCA_040882055.1 Nitriliruptor sp. | reverse complement strand
CGCCGTCCTCGGCGCGCTCGCGGTCGCCACCTCGGTGCTGCTGGCCGCTGGTCTGCGCGGGTTCGTGCGCCGCACCGTCGGGTAGCGCACCGGTCAGATGCAGGGACCGGTGAACCCCGGGCGACGCTCGGCGCTCAGCGCCGCGTCGAGCTCCGCGCGGTCGAGCGCGAACGCCGAGGTCGCACGGTCCGGGCTGATGGCGAAGGTGACGCCGACCACGCGACCGGCAGCGTCGACCACCGGGGACCCGGAGTCACCCTGCTGAAGATCCGCGGCGAGGAAGAGCACCTGCCGTTCGGTCTGGTCGCGGCCGTAGATGTCACGGCCGACCGCGGTGCGGCGATCGCGGACCTCGACCGGTGCCACGCGGGGGGTGTCCTGGCCTCCGGGGTAGCCGATCACGACCCCGACCGCCCCCACCTCGATGGTGCCGAGCTCGAGCGGTGCGCTCGGGAGGTCGGCCACGGTGAGCACCGCGAGGTCCCGCGCGGGGTCGAACACGACCACGTCCGCGGCCACGAGCGGGCCGTCGGGCGTGCGGACCTCGACGGCGTCGGCGCCGGCGACGACGTGGGCGTTGGTCACCACCACACCGTCGGCGACCGTGAACCCGCTGCCCTCGAACCGCCGACCGCAGCCGTCGGCTTCGACGTTGACGGTCGAGGCGGTCGCGCGCTCGACCACGGCCGCGTCGATCGGGATGGCCGAGGGGGGCGGACCCGTGACCGGCGCCGGCTGGAGGTCGGAGAACACCTCGGGGAAGCGCGAGGTGGTCACGAGGTTGCGGAGCGCCCGGACGGTGTCGGGTGGGGGCGGGGTCGCGTTCGAGACCGCCTCGACGACCGCGCTCGAACGGACCTGCCGCGCGATCGAGCCGGGGACCATCGATGCCGCCGGGATCGCGAGCCACACCACCAGCAGGACGATGAGGACGCCGGCGAGCGCACCGGCGCCCCGGTCGAGCGACGACAACGGTGACGCGGCGACCGACCGGCGTGCCCGGAGCCCGACGGCCTGGAAGAGCGTGGCGACCACGGTGACCGTCACGGCCAGGACCAGCAGACCGGCGAACAGTCGCACGGCCGCCTGCTCGTCGACGAGCAGGGCCATCGCGTACGGGACGGTCAAGGTCGCCAACCCCACCCCGGCCGCCAGGCCGAGGAACGAGGCGGCGCGCGCGATGAACCCGAGGCGAAGGCCGGTCGCCACCGCGATGGCGATGGCGACCAGGAGCAGGACGTCGAGGAGGTTCACGGTCGGGACGCTAGGCGACCGGGTGCGCTGGTCTGGTGTCGGCGAGCGCTCAGGTGCCGAGCTCCCGGCGACGTGCCTCGCGGTCGAGGTAGTCGGTGAGCCGGGTGTGGAGCTTGGCCGCGGACAGCTCGGCCTGGGGGTGGTGGCCCCGCCGGCGAGCGATCCAGAGCGCACGAGGCTCGTCGCGGTCCCATCCGGAACTGGCGCCGATGCTGATCGTCCACCCCGGGAACTCGTGCTCGAGCCACGCGACGCTCGGGTGCGCGGCGCTGGCAGCGGGGCCCTGGTCGCGCGTCGCCACGGCGGTGTCGGTCCGGTCGGTCACGGATCCCTCCTCGAGCGGTCTCGGTCGGACGGGCGGGGGCGTCGCGGGGGTGGGCACCCGTCCGATGCACCCTCCGTTCGGTGCAACGAGCTCAACGGTTGCCGGGTGACGACCAGGGGACCGGACGCGCCCGTCGGACGTCCCGCAGCGACCACGTACGATGGACGGCTCCCGTGGGTCCGTCGCGGGGTGCGCTCGTGGCGACCGTCACGAACGACGTGGGACCGAGGAGGTGCAGGTGATCCGCCCGCAGCTCACCTTCGTCCCCTCGGATCTCGTGCCGGCGGGTGGTGCGTTCGCGCTGTGGTGTCCGGACGGCGACGATCTGGCCGCGGCGGCGGACGAACTCGGCCTGCCGGCCGGCGATCCCGACCGGCTCGCGACGGTGGCACCGGTCGACGGTGGGTTGGCCCCGCTCGACCGTCCGGCCCAGCTCGTGTCGGTGCTGCCCGCCGTCAGGACGCTGGCGACGCTGCCCCCGGGCGGCGACTGGCCGGCGTGGCGTCGCCCGTCGGCCGCGGTCCTCGCGTGGTCCGCCGCCGCGAAGCTCGCGCTCGAGCTGGTCGCCGCCGGACGCATCCTGCCGACCTTCCGGCCGGCGGCGATCCCCGGCACCGGACGCGGGCACTGGCGTGTCGCCGCCGCGGACGACGGACGCGTCGCCCAGCTGGCCGCAGCGATGCCCGTCGCCGCCCACGCCCTACGTCGCCCCGACGGCCGGCTCTGGGGCGCCGAGGAGCTGGTGCTCGCCTTCGTCGACGCCGTCGCTGACGCGTGCGCACGCGAGGGACGTCGCCCGATCATCGACCCGCGCCGGCGTGGGCCACGGCGACCGTGGCCCGAGATGTGGGCCGATGCGTTGACGGCGGCCGATCCCACCGTGGCGCACCTGCGGGTGGGAGTCGACGACCTGGCCGAGGAGGTCGAGGACTGGTCGGCACCGCTGCTCGGCAGGGACCGCGCGGCCGCGGCGCGGCTGGCGGTACGGCTGCACCCGCCCGAGGTCAGCGGTGACGACGGTGAGCGGCTCGGTGCGAGCGATGACCCGTGGCGGCTCACCTACCTGCTGCAGTCGACCGACGCCCCCGAGGTGGAGGTCCACGCCGCGCAGGTCTGGGAGGTCGCGGGTCGGGGACTGGAGCTCGCTGGCCGGCGGGTCGACGACGCCGAGGCCACGCTGGTCCGCGGGCTCGCGGTCGCCGGTCGCCTGTTCGCCCCGATCGACCGCAGCCTGTCCGAGGTGCGGCCCGTGGGGCTCGATCTCACGGCCGGCGAGGTCGCCGAGCTCCTCGCCGGTGGGGCCGATGCGCTCGCCGCTGCGGGTATCGGGGTGCAGGTACCGGCCGAGCTACGGCAGGCCGGCGAGCAGCGCCTGCGCCTACGCGTCCGCATCGGCCGTGCGACACCGACCGCACCGCGCGTCGAGGGGGCCGCGCCGCTCGGTCTTACCTCGTTGACCGATCTGGCCTACGAGGTCGCGCTCGGTGACGACACCTTGTCGGCCGAGGAGTTCGCCGACATCGTCGCGCTCCAGCAGCCCCTGGTCCGTTGGCGGGGCAGCTGGGTCCGGGTCGATCACGAGGACACCGACCGCCTGGCCGAACTCGCGGGCTCGTCCGCGTCCCTCGAGCTCACCGAGGCGCTCGCCGCCGCGTTGTCCGGACAGACCTACGTCGACGATCTCGGCTGGGTCGAGACCGTCGCCGACGGTGATCTCGGGCGGCTGCTCGAACAGCTCCGGACGGCCGATGCGCCCGGCGACGCCCACATCGTCGGCATCCACGGTGAGCTGCGCCCCTACCAGGAGCGTGGGATCGCGTGGATGCAGCGGCTCTCCGAGCTCGGGCTCGGCGGGGTGCTCGCCGACCAGATGGGGCTCGGCAAGACCGTCATGGCGATCGCCCTCCTCGCCTCGCGCACCCAGGACCGTCCGCACCTGGTGGTGTGTCCGACGTCGGTGGTGGGCAACTGGGAGCGCGAGCTCGCGCGGTTCGCTCCGGACGTCCCCGTGCTGCGCCACCACGGCCCCGAACGTGCGGTCTCACGGCGCGCCTTCCGCCCCGGCACCGTCGTCGTGACCTCCTACGCCCTGCTGCGCCGCGACATCGGGCTGCTCGAGAGCCAGGACTGGGACGTCGTCGTCCTCGACGAGGCGCAGCAGATCAAGAACCCCTCCTCCAAGGGGGCCAAGGCCGCCCGCTCCCTCGAGGCGCGCACCCGCATCGCGATGACGGGTACCCCGATCGAGAACCGCCTCTCGGAGCTCTGGGCCATCGTCGACGTCACCAACCCGGGCCTGCTCGGCAGCCAGCGGGCGTTCAACGAACGGTTCGCCGTCCCCGTGGAACGCTGGCACGACCAGCACGCCGCGTCGCGCCTGCGCCAGCTCGTCGCACCGTTCGTCCTGCGCCGGCTCAAGTCGGACCCCGAGGTCGCGGTGGACCTGCCCCCGAAGCAGGAGCTCACGGTCGCCTGCTCGCTGACCCGGGAGCAGGCCGCGCTCTACCAGGCAGCCATCGACAACGCCTTCGACGGGACGGGACTCGGAGCCAGCGCCTTCGAGCGGCGGGGCCGCATCCTCGCCCTGCTCACCGCCCTCAAACAGATCTGCAACCACCCCGCCCAGTACCTGCGTGACAGCAGCGATCCGCGGACCGGGGTCGACCGGCTCGAGGGCCGCTCCGGCAAGCTCGCGCGCGTCACCGAGGTGCTCGGCGAGGTCGTCGACGGAGGCGAACGCGCCCTGATCTTCACCCAGTTCCGCGAGATGGGCCACCTCCTCGCGCGCCACCTCGGCAGCACGCTCGGGTTGCCGGAGGTGCCGTTCCTGCACGGTGGCGTGCCGCTCGCCGCACGTGACGCCATGGTGGCACGGTTCCAGGACGACGAGGATGCGCCGCCGCTGCTGCTCGTCTCGCTCCGGGCCGGCGGGACCGGCCTGAACCTCACCCGTGCGAGCCACGTCGTGCACTTCGATCGCTGGTGGAACCCCGCCGTCGAGGACCAGGCCACCGACCGCGCCCACCGCATCGGCCAGACCCGCACGGTCACCGTGCACACGCTCGTGACCGCCGGGACCATCGAGGACCGCATCGCCGACCTCCTCGACCGGAAGCGGGCCCTCGCCGACGCGGTGGTCGAAGCCGGCGAGACCTGGCTCACCGAGCTCGACGACGCCCAGCTGCGCGAGCTCGTCGAGCTGTCGTCGCCAGACGTCACCGACGACGAGGACGAGCCACCCCCACCACCCGCACCGCTCGGCCGACCGACGCTCACCGCCATCCAGGGTGGTCGCGCGTGACCTCCGACCGCCAGAGCCTCGAGGCCGTGACCGACACCGACGCGCCCACCGCCCCCTCACCGACCTGGGTGGCGGACCGGTGGCTCGCGCTCCTCGACCACGTCGGACCCGCGAACGCCCGCCGGGTGCAGCGCGGTCGCGCCGCCGCGCGCCGCGGTGCCGTCCACGACCTCGACATCACCCCCGGAACCGTCACGGGCCGTGTCCGTGAGGATCGCGTCAGCCCGTACCGCGTGACGCTCACCTGGCCCGTACCGGACGACGACGCGTGGGCGGCCGCCGTCACCGCGCTGGCCTCCGAGGTGCGCTCGACCGCCGCGCTGCTCGACGGCCAGCTCCCCGAGGAGGCCGCCGACGTGCTCGCCGAGGTCGGCGTGCCGCTGGTGCCCACCGACGACACCCTCGAACGCAGCTGCACCTGCACCGAGCGGACGAGCTGGTGCCGCCACGTCGCCGCCGTCCACGTCGCCGCCGGCGCCGCCTTCGCACGCGAGCCGTTCCTGATGCTCGAGCTGCGCGGACGGACCCGCGACCAGCTGCTCGGCGCGCTCCGCACCGACCGCGGCGACGAGCCCCTCGGGCCCGGCGCGGACCTCGACCTCAGCGGGGGCCTCTACGCCGCCCGCGGTGACATCGACGCCGTCGCGCTCGCCCCGCACCCCGTCCACGACCCCGCCGCGCTGCTGCGCCAGCTCGGCGACCCGCCAGGCGTCGACGACCCTCGCCCGCTGATCCGCGTCATCGAACGCGCCGCCGCCACCGCCTGGCGTCTCGCCGCGGGCGACGGCGCCGATGCCGCCGACGAGGAGCTGCTGCTCGCCGAGCTCCGCGCCCAGCGCGTCGGGTCGGCCACGTCGCTGGCGACTGCGCTCGGTCGCGACGCCGAGCGCGTGCGTGAACAGCTGGATGCCCTGTTCGAGGCGGGAGCGGTGATGCGGACGGGCAGCGGGGATGGGGCGCGGTACCGGGCGCCGTAGCTCTTCGGCTTCCGCCTCCGGAGGTGGCCTCCGGGCGCTGTAGCTCGCTTCCGCTCCGCCTCCGGAGGTGGCCTCCGGGCGCTGTTGCTCGCTTCCGCTCCGCCTCCGGAGGTGGCCTCCGGGCGCCGAGCCCGCCCACCCGCCAACGCGCCCTACGGCCCCCTCCGGAGGCTCCCGCTCTCACGCCGAGGGTGCTGGCGCGCCCTGCGG
>JBBECA010000095.1:0-49451 GCA_040882055.1 Nitriliruptor sp. | reverse complement strand
CGGCCCCCTCCGGAGGCTCCCGCTCTCACGCCGAGGGTGCTGGCGCGCCCTGCGGCCTCTCCGGAGGCTCCACTGCCGTCGGCCGATGCGCCCCTTCGGCCCCCTCCGGAGGCTCCGCTGCCGTCCGCCGATGCGCCCCTGCGGCACTCCGGAGGCTCTGCTTGCGGTCGGTGGGGTGGTGTTGTGGGTCAGGGGAGCCAGGTGGTGGGGGTGTCGACGTGGCGGCTGCGGAGGTACTCGCCTAGGCCCTTGGCTTGGGGGTCGGGGCGGGTGGCGCTGGCGACGCCTTCGTCGAGGAGGCCGTGGATGACGACGTTGATGGCCAGGAGGTTCGGGAGGGGGTGGACCTCGATGTCGTGGTGCGCGGCCTCGGGCAGCAGGCGGCGGATCGCGTCGGGGATGCCGGCGACCTGGTGCAGCCACGGCAGGTGGGTGGGGTCGCGGACCCAGAGGCCGACGTTCGCGTCGCCGCCCTTGTCGCCGCTACGGGCACCGACGAGGGCGCCGAGAGGGGCCCGCTGCGTCGGCCCGTACGGGGTAGCCGGGACCGGGGCGTCGGGTGTCGACGCTGGGCGATCCGCGAGCGGCGTGCCGTGGGCGACCCCGGTCGGGACCACCTCCGTGCGCGTGCCGTCGGCGTGGGTGACCACCTCGGTGACCTCGGTGGCCGGGATGAGGGCGGGCCAGTAGCGACCGAAGGGTTCGGCGTCGGCCGGCGGCGCCGTGAGCGTGAACCCGGGGTAGGAGGCCAGACCGATCTCGACGCAGGCGGCGGCGAAGCCTTCGCGTCCGATCGGGGTCGCATCGTGGTGCTGGACGGTCAGGGTCAGGGTCGCGGTCGCCTCGGCGTTCGTCGCGGCGTCGACGTGGTCGGATCGCACGAGCCGCCAGTCGACCCGGTCGAGCGCGGCGAGGTCGAGGCGCGCACCGATCTGGCGGCGCACGAGATCCGCCTTGGCGTCGATGTCGATGCCGGTCAGCACGAACGTCGCACGGTTGCGGAACCCGCCGAGGGTGTTGACCGCCACCTTCAGCTCGTCCGTCGGCGCCTCGCCGCGCACGCCGCTGATGCGGACCCGGTCCGGTGCTTCAGCGGTCAGCTCGATGGTGTCGAAACGGGTCGTGACGTCGGGGCCCAGGTACCGGGGGCCACCGATCTCGTACAGCAGTTGCGCCGTCACGGTCCCGACGTCGACCAGCCCGCCGGTGCCCTGGTGCTTGGTGATCACCGAGCTGCCGTCTGCGTGGAGCTCGGCGATGGGGAAACCGACGTGCTCGAGGCCCGGTACCTCGTCGAAGAAGCTGTAGTTGCCACCGCTCACGTGGGCGCCGCACTCGATCGCGTGGCCGGCGACGACGGCGCCGGCGAGCGCGTCCCAGTCGTCGCGGTCCCACCCGAACCGCCACGCTCCAGGCCCGACCACCAGCGAGGCATCCGTGACCCGGCCCGTCACCACCACGTCCGCGCCCGCCTCGAGGGCCGCCGCGACGCCCCAGCCGCCGAGGTAGGCGTTGGCGGTGACCGGGGGGATCCGCAGGCTGCCGAGCGGTTCACCGGTGTCGAGGTGTGCCAGCTCGTGGCCGCGGTGGTGGAGGTCTTCGAGCCGGGGGAGCAGGTCGTCGCCGGACACCGAGGCCACCGCCGGCTCGAGACCGAGCTCGTCGGCGAGCTCGCGCAGCGCATCCGCCAAGCCGGCAGGGTTCAGGCCGCCGGCGTTGACCACGATCCTGATGCCGCGATCGAGGCACGGGGCGAGGATCTCCCGCGCCTGCTTGAGGAACGTGCGCGCGTAGCCGGTCTCCGGCGCCTTCTGCCGGCCGCGCCAGAGGATCAACATCGTCAGCTCGGCGAGGTAGTCGCCGGTGAGAACGTCGATGGGCCCACCCTCGACCATCTCGCGGGCTGCGGCGATCCGGTCGCCGTAGAAGCCCGAGGCGTTCGCGATGCGCAGCACCTCGTCGGTCATCCCTGGCTCCTCGTCTCGGGCGCGGACGCTAGTGGCATCCAGGTGCCCGGTTTCGACTCCTTCGCCTACTCGGCGTCGAAGGCGGCCGTGCACCACCTCACCCGCCACCTCGGTAAGGTGCTCGCGCCTCGGCACGTGACGGTGAACGCCATCGCGCCGGGGCTGTACCCGTCCAAGATGACCGCGCACCTGCTCGAGCACGCCGACCAGCTCGGCGCCGCCATCCCGCGGGGGCGCCTCGGTCAGGCCGAGGACCTCGCCGGCACGCTGATCTACCTCGCGGCACGCAGCGGCGCCTACACCACGAGGGCCATCGTGCCGGTCGACGGGGGCATCGCGACGCTGCGCTGAAGCCGTCACGTGTCCGCCGGGTTCCCGGGTGGCCCACAGCGGGCACCACGCGGTCACGGGTGTTGTAGGTGTGCGTCGTTGTGGAACAACGTGGTGGGAGTGCTCGTGATGTGGCATCCTCGTTCGAACGTCGCTCGTCCGCTCACCTGGTGCTTGCCTGATCAGCGGTCCGGCCGACGGGGCCACCCCTGTCCGCTCCCGACCGGAGCCGTCCTGCCCCCTTCCACGCTCGCACGCACGATCGCCGCTGGCGTCTTCGCGGTGGGTGCACTCGTGCCGACCCTCGCCGCCGCGCAGGCGCCGACCAGCGACGAGCTGAGCCGCGAGCTGGACCGTGCCGAACAGGAGGCCGAGGAGCTCGGGTCAGAGCTCGGCGAACGTCGCGGCCAGCTCGGGGCTGCCGAGGAGGAGCTGGCCGCCGTCGGCGCACGCCTCATCGACGCACGGGGCCGGCTGCGTGCCGCCGAGGGTCAACTGGCGTTGGCCGAAGCTGCTGAGGAGGAAGCCGAGGAGGAACGTCTCGTCGCAGCGCGTGCCCACCGACGCGCTGAAGCGGCGCTGGCGCGCACCGAGGCCGAGCTCGAGGCCCAGGAGGACGACCTCGCGACGCAGGCCGCCGGCGCGTACAAGTTCGGTTCCGCCGGGACGCGGGCCAGCTCGATGGCCTTCGAGGTCGTCCGGCGTGCCAAGGACCCGAACGAGCTCGCCGTCGGGATGCGTCAGCTCGCGACGGTGATCGACGCCCAGGGCGATCTCGTCGCCGAGGTCGCGGCGCTCCGCGACGAACACCACGAACGCACCGCCGCCGCCGCACGCACGCGCGCCGCGGCGGCCCAGGCAGCGGCGGACGCCGAGGCTCAGGTCCGCTTCACCGAGCAGCTGCAGCGCGAGGCCGAGGAGCTCATCGCCGAGGTCGCTGCCGAGGAGGAACGGCAGGCGGGCCTCGTGGCCACCCTGCGGTCCGAGACCGCCGAAGCCGAGGCCGCGCTCAGCCGCGTCGCGGACCGTCAGAACCAACTGGCCGGTGAGCTCGCGACCCGCAGGGCCGCCGACGAGGCCGCCGCCGCGGCGGAGCGGCGCACACGGTCGAACGGCAACGCCAACGCGGGCAGCGGCGGTGGTCCGGCCATCGCGGACGGGGTCTGCCCGGTGGTCGGCGCGGTCGCCGGTCGCGACTTCTCCAACGACTGGGGCTACCCGCGGTCGGGGGGACGCACCCACCAGGGCAACGACATCTTCGCCGATCGGGGCACGGCCATCGTCGCGATCCACGACGCGGTCGTCACCAAGGTCACCCACACGGATTCCGGGCTCGGGGGGCTGGCGGTGACCTACCGGACCGGCGACGGGAGCGAGTGGTACAACGCCCACCTCGAGACCGTCGCCGAGGGGATCGCCCCCGGCGTGACCGTCGCGCGTGGCCAGACCGTCGGCACCGTCGGGACGTCGGGCAACGCCCGCGGGACCCCACCGCACGATCACATCGGGCGACGTCACGGTGGTTCCTGGGTCAACCCGTGGCCCACGATCGCGCCGCTCTGCCGCTGACCGGACCGGTCGTTCAGCGGGCGGAGCGCACGCCCTCCGGGGGTGGCACGACCACGGTCAGGTGCCGGAGGCTCCACTGCACGAGCGGCCCGATCGTGGCCGCGAACAGCACCGTGCCGAGCCCGACGGTGCCGCCGAGCAGCCACCCCACCGCCAACGCGGTCACCTCGATGCCGGTGCGAGCGACGGCGACGGAGATCCCGCGCCGGGCGAGGCCGGTCATCAGCCCGTCGCGGGGTCCGGAGCCGAACCGGGAACCGAGGTAGAAGCCGGAGCCGACGCCGAAGAGCACCGGACCCGCGGCGCAGAGCGCGAGTCGCGCGAGCAGCGACGAGGGTGTGTCGAGCACCAGCAGCGTCACGTCGATGACGACCCCGATGATGATGACGTTCGCGACGGTGCCGGGGCCCGGGCGCTCGCGGAGCGGCAGCCACACGAGCAGCACGAGCCCTCCGACGATGATGCTCACCGCGCCGATGCCGATGCCGGTCCGGTCAGCGAGCCCCTCGTGCAGCACGTCCCACGGCCCGAGCCCGAGGTCGGCGGCGACCATCGCGGCGATGCCCCAGCCGCACAGGACCAGCCCGAAGAACAGGCGGACGATCCGGCGCGTCACCGTCGCTCCCGCCGGTCGAGCCACCGGCCGAGCTCGTGGCGCAGCTCGAGGAGCTCGGTGAGATCGTCCTCGTCCTCGAGCGTGCCGGCGTCGGCGGTCTCGCGTCCGAGATCGTCACGGTCCGCCCGGCGTCGGCGCGACCAGATCGGTGGGAGGTGGCTGATGAGCCGCTGCTCGTCGCGTGCGGCCTCGTGGAAGGCCCGTCCCGCCCCCGAGCGCGGCAGCGACTCCTCGTCCTTGGGGACGGCCAGGTCGACCCGCCACAGCCCGTCGGTCTCGGGCTCTCGGGTGGCGCCGAGGTGGTCGAACACGTCCAGCATGGCGGTGTTGCCGTCGAGCACGTAGCTGCGGAAGACCTCGACCCCGGCCGCACGGGCGCGTGCGGCGAGGGCGCCGAGCAGGAGCGTGCCGGCGCCTTGACCGTGGTACTCGTCGGCCACGGTGACGGCCGTCTCGGCGACGGTCGGCTCGTACGGTTCCCGGACGTAGCGTGCGACGCCGATGCCGGGTCGGTCCGGTCGCGCCCGGTCGAGGGCCACGATCGCCTCGTGATCGTGGTGGTCGACCTCGGTCAGGTAACCCAGCTGCTGATCGCTCAGTCGGTCGACAGCACGCTGGAAGCGCAGGTACCGCGAGGCGGGGGAGAGGCGCGCGATGCCGGCGGCGAGGTCCTCGCGGTCCTCGGGCCGGATCTGGCGGAGCAGCGCTGGCGAGCCGTCGCGGAGGTGTGCTTCGCGCGACCACGCGCCGGACGGGACCGCGAAGCGGTCCTGCGCGCGAGCGGGCAGACGGTCGGGGCCATCGTGCGCGTTCACCCGCTGCCATCCGTCGTCGGTCGGTGCCGAGGGGCGGCAGGCTAGCGACGTGCCGGTGGGGGCCGGTCGGGCGCCCCCGAGGTGGGAGCGGCGAGGCCACGTCGACTAGCCTGTGTCGACGCCGTCCCCGCTCCGCCGGGGGCCGCGAGCCGCGCCCCTCGCGCCCAGCACCAGCCACCTGTTCGTCTACCTCGCCGGAGGACCGTCGGTGCCGAAGCAGCTGCTCCCCATCCTCGGCGGCATGCTCCTCGCAGCCGTCCTCGTGTCCGCGGGTCTGCTCGCCTTCATCATGCCCGCGGACGTGCTCGAGCCCTCCGTGGCCGAGCGCGCCGCCGAGCAGGAGGCCGCCCAGGCGGATCAGGAAGGGACCTCCGACGAGGACGAGCAGAGCGTCAGCGAGGACGCGTCGGAGGCGGCCCCCGGATCCGGCGACGGTGAGGGGGGCAACGAAGCTGACCCAGGAGGCGAGGACACCGGGCGGGTGCAGCAGGAGGAGTTGGAGCAGGAACAGGAACAGGAACAGGAACAGGAAGAAGAGGACCCCGAGGGCGCCTGACCGCGTCCTGGCGCACGCCGGTCGTCCGTTGCGCCCGACCGGCACGCTCACAGGTCCGAACCTCCTCGACCGCCCTCCGGCGGACCGGATGGATCGAGGACCGCGTGAGCACGGACGAGGCGGCACCGCTCGCAGGGCCGTCCGACGCGCCGTCCACCTCGGCTGCCGCCCTGGCGGGTGCGATAGCGGCGGCCGTCGCCCTCGGGCTCGCCGAACTGTTGGCGGGCACCACCGTCCTGGTGCCCTCGCCGATCGACGCGATCAGCCAGCAGGTCATCCCCCGCACGCCTGAGGTCGTCACGCGTTGGGCGATCGCCACGTTCGGCACCAGCGACATCGCGGTCCTGAACGCCGGGACGACGTCCGTGGCGCTGGTCATCGGTGCCGTCACCGGGGTCGCGGCCCGCCGCCGACCAGCGCGGGCGGTGGTGGTCTTCGCCGCGGCCGGAGCCCTCGGGTTGCTGGCCGCGCGTGCCCGGTCCGAGGCCGCGCTGGTGCCGACCGCGCTGGTGCTGCTCGTCGCGGTGATCAGCGGATCGCTCGCGCTGCGCACCCTCCTCCGCCTCGGCGCCACCCCGCCTGGAACGAGCGATGCGGACGGGATCGCTCGGCGTCGGTTCCTGCTCGCAGGGGGTGGGATCGCCACGGCTGCCGTCCTCAGCGCTGCCACCGGCCGGTTCCTGCTGCGCGGCAACCTCGCCGTCGTCGATCCGACCGACGTGGCGCTGCCGGCTCCGGCCAGGTCGCTGCCGTCGCCCGGCCCGTCGGCCGAACTGTCGGTCGAGGGGCTGTCGCCGCTGTTCACCCCGAACGCGCGCTTCTACATCATCGACACCGCCGTGGCGGTGCCGCAGATCGACCCCGCCACGTGGTCGCTCCGCATCCACGGCCTGGTCGACCGCGAGGTGACGCTCAGCTACGACGATCTCCTCGCACGGCCCCTCGAAGAGGTCGACGTCACCCTCAGCTGCGTCTCGAACGAGGTGGGCGGCGACCTGGTGGGGAACGCCAGATGGCTCGGGGTCCGGCTCGCGGACCTGCTCGGGGAGGCCGGTGTCCGCGCCGACTGCGAACAGCTCATCGGTCGCTCGAGCGACGGCTTCACCGCCGGGTTCCCCGTCGAGGTGGCGATGGACGGTCGTGATGCCATCGTCGCTGTCGCGATGAACGGTGAACCGCTACCGACCGAGCACGGCTTCCCGGCGCGGTTGGTGGTGCCCGGGCTCTACGGCTACGTCTCGGCGACCAAGTGGCTGACCGAGCTCGAGCTGACCACCGCGGACGTGGACGGGTACTGGATCCCACGCGGTTGGTCGAAGGAGGGTCCGATCAAGACCCAGTCGCGCATCGACGTCCCGGCCAGAGGCGCGAGCGTGGCCCCCGGGCAGGTGGTGGTCGCCGGCGTGGCCTGGGCGCCGATCCGTGGCATCGCCGGTGTCGAGGTCGCGGTCGACGGTGGTGGCTGGACCGCGGCCGAGCTGAGCGATCCGCTCTCGGCGGGCACCTGGGTGCAGTGGCGGGCGATGGTCGAGGTCGACGCCGGCGATCACGTGGTCCAGGTGCGCGCCACCGACGGTGAGGGACGTACCCAGGGGGAGGGTCGCGTGGCACCCGCGCCGGACGGCGCCGAGGGCTGGCACCGGGTGACGTTCCGGGCGGCCTGATCCGCGACGCCCCGCGACGGGAACCCCCGGCGGGTGGACGGTGGCCGCGCCGCTGTGCCAACCTTCCGACCGCCGGAGCAGGGACCCGGCACTCGACCGGGAGGCGACGTGCGGCGGATCGTGGCACTCGTCGCTGCGTGCGCCCTGGCGTCGGCGTGCACGACGGGGTCCGGTGCGGCGCCGCGGCCGACGTTGTCCATCGTGATGGCCGACGACTGGGAGTCGGCGCCGACGGTCCGGGACGTGGTGCGCGACTTCGAACGCGAACACGACGTCCGGGTCCAGATCCAGGCGGCCCCGTTCTCGCAGATCCCCGACCTGGTGCGCAACGCCACCGATCTCGACGATCCGTTCGACCTCGCCCACTGGCACGCGTTCGCGGCCGCTGCCGACGATCTGGCCGAGCCGCTCGACGACATGTGGGACGAGGCCGGCCTCGCGCCGGACCAGTTCCTGCCCGGCGCGGTCGACGACGTCACGTGGGAGGGCAGCCGTTACGGCGTCCCGCTCGACGTCAACGCGCTGGTCCTGCTCGCCAACCGGGCGGTCCTCGCGGCCGCCGACGTCGAGCCCGACGACCTGCGAGACGCGGACCGCTTCCTCGAGGTGGCGCGCACCCTACGTGCGGCGGAGCCGGTCGATTACGCCATCACCGTGACCGCCTCGAGCTGGACGGCGTACGGCTGGATCCGTGCGTTCGGAGGTGACGTCATCGCGCGGGACGGGGACGAGCTGCGCTTCACGTTCGACGACCCACGGACCGTGGCCGCCATCGATCTGCTCGGCACGTTGGCGACCGAGGGCACCGCCACGCCGCCCTTCGCCCCGGACCTGGCGCTCGACGCGATCCAGTCGCTGACCACCGGATCGGTCGCGCTCCACGCCACGGGTTCGTGGGACCTCCCCATCGCGCGCCGCGCCCGTGGCTCGGTGCTCGGCGAGGAGCTGTTGGTGCTCCCGCTGCCTCGCGGCACGGGGGAGACCGGGACGGTGCTCGGTGGCAGCAGCCTGTTCGTGCCGCGGGGCGCCGAACACCGCGACCTGGCCTTCGCGCTGGCGCTCGCGCTGACCGAGCGGGAGGTCGGGCTCGAGCTCGCGGCGGAGGAGGGACGGCTCCCCGCGCGGCTCGACGCCTACGACGATCCCGTGTTCGCCGAGCAGCCGGATGTGGCGACCTTCGTGGACGAACTCCCCGATGCCGACGTCATGCCGCTGATCGCCTACCCCGAGCTCGCCGCGGCCTTCAGCGCCACGCTCGAGCGGGTGCTCAAGGGCCAACAGGACGCTGCGACCGCCCTCGGTGAGCTGCAGGAGCTCGCGGACGGGATCGCGACGCGATGAGCGCCGGTGGATCGTGGTTCGGTCGGTCACTGGCTGCGAAGCTGTTCGGCGCGTTCATCGCGGTGCTCGCGCTCGCCAGCCTGGTCACGTTGCTGGTCCAGTCGACCCTGACCCGGACCGAGCTCGAGGAACGCACCCGGGCGTTGACGGCGGAGCAGACGGCCGCCTACCGCAACCAGCTCCGCAGCGAGGAGGCGGGGACCGTGCGGAGCCTCTCGGCCTTCGTGCAGCAGGTCCAGATCGACAGCGACAGCGCGCGGGCGCTCCTCGATGCCACCAGCGTCGCTCGGCTCGCCGGGCAGTTCACCCTGGCCGACGCCTTCGATCTGACGACCGGCGAACGGTTGCTCGAACCACCGAGTCGGGCGCGGGTGACACCACCCGGCGTGGATGATCCGGCGCTCCGGTCCGAGCTCCGTTCGCGTCGGGGCCAACGCCGCGTGGTGCCGCTCGAGGGGAACGACGAGGGCGCGTCCGGGTGGGGCGTGGTCTACAGCCTGCCGTTCAGCGATGCCGGCCGCAGCACCGTCCTGGTCGTCGGGAGCATCCTCGACGAGGAGTACGCGCGCGGCGTCCGCGAGCTCGTCGGTGTCGGTGACGTCGAGCTCGTGGTCGACGGGTCGGTGGTCGCCGCGACCGCCTCGCCCGAGCCGGACGGCGCGGCGGTCGGCGCATCGATGACCCGTCCATCGGGCGAGGTGAACGAACCTGGGGTGCACCTCGCGCGTGACGGTGAGCGGCTCGTGCAGTACCTGCCGATCGCGGCATCCGACGGGTGGGGTGCGTCGGCCCACGTGGGGCTCCTCCTCGACGATCCGCTGGGACCTCTCGACGCCCGGCTCGCGCGGTTCCGGGCCCTGATGATGGTCCTGCTGGTCCTCGTCGGCGCGGTGCTGGCGGTGGTGTTCGCGACCGTCCTCACCCGTCCCCTGGTGCGTCTGACCCGCACCGCGCGGACGATCGCCGGCGGCGAGCTCGACGAGCCCTTCGTGGTCGACCGCCGTGACGAGATCGGTCAGCTCAGCGAAGCGCTCGAGCGGATGCGGCGTGCGCTGCGGGCGCAGCTGCTGGTCATCGGACAGCAGGCCGAGGCGTTGCAGGACGCTGCGCGCCGTGTCGTCGGATCGGGGGACCGCGAACGACGTCGCTTGGCCCTCGATCTGCACGACGGCATCCAGCAGCGGCTCGTGGTGCTGCGGATGCAGGTGGGGGCCAGTCGCGCCCGACTCGAGCGCGATCCCGGCGCCGTCACGGAACTCACCCGCGATCTGGCGGACGCGATCGACGAGATACTCGACGAGCTCCGGGCCACGGCGCAGGCCCTCTACCCCGCGATCCTCCGCGACCGTGGCCTCGGTGGCGCGATGCGGAGCCTCGCGGGTCGCTCCGGGATCGATGTCGAGGTCACCCTCGAACCCGATCCGCTGCCACGCCTCGACGAGGTGGTCGAAGCCGCGGCGTACTTCATCGCCTCCGAAGCGGTCACCAACGCGCTCAAGCACGCCGAGACCGGACACATCGAGGTGCGCGTCACCTACGAGCCGGAGACGTTGCGGATCGAGGTCGCCGATACCGGCTGCGCGTTCGACACGAACGCGCGCGGTCGCACCGGTGGCTTGCAGCACCTGCGCGACCGCGTCAACGCGCTCGGTGGGAGCCTGCGCATGGTCTCGGCCCCGGGGGAGGGCACCCGGGTCACCGCGCTGCTACCCGTCCCGGCTCCCGACGCCGGTGGGATCGCCCCGTTGGAGGTAGAAGAGGACGGCGGCGACGCGGCGGTTGAGATCGAGCTCCGCTGACAGGCCGAGCTTGCGGAATATCGCGTTGGTGTGCTTCTCCACCGACCGATCGCTGATCTCCAGCTCGCGTGCGATCGCCGCGTTGCCCCGGCCGGATGCCATCAGCTGCAGCACCTCGAGCTCGCGCGGGGTGAGCCCGGCGAGGCGCGATGCGGTCCGACGGCGTTGCGCCTCGAGCAGCGCCGAGACGATCTTGGGGTCGAGCATCGAGCCCCCGTCGCACACCTCGTCGATCGCCTGCAGCAGCCGGTCGACGTCGCCGAGCCGTTCCTTGAGCAGGTAGGCGACCCCGGCCGAACCGTCCTCGAGCAGCTCGAGCGCGTACTCCGGATCGGCGTGCTGGGAGAGCACGACGATCCCGGTCCCGGGGTGGTCACGTCGGACGGTGCGGGCCAGCTCGATGCCCTCTGTCGTGTACGTCGGAGGCATCCGGATGTCGAGGATGACGACGTCCACGGGGGACCGCGCCAGCAACGCCAGCAACCCGTCCGGATCCTCGGCCGTCCCACGGACCTCGACCCCGTCGACCGCATCGAGGACCGCCCGCGCTCCCTCGCGCACCAGGTAGTCGTCCTCGGCGATCAGCAGCGTCGTGGTCACGGCGTCCCTCCACGCTGAACCCTAGGCCCAGCCGGACCCACCCGCGACGACCCGTGGCCAACCGACCCGCCCGCCGGCCCCGAACCGGTCCGTGCCACCACTACCGTCGCCGGTGGCACGAGCCAGGAGCTGCATCGTGCGCATCGCCGTGGTGGGGACCGGGATCTCGGGGCTCGCGAGCGCGTACCTGCTCTCGCGGGCGCACGAGGTCCACGTCTTCGAACGTGAAGCGAGGCTCGGCGGCCACACCCACACCGTCCGGGTGCCGCGCGACGGGGCTCCAGCCGACCCGCGCCGACCCACCGACGGCGACGTCGCCGTCGACACCGGCTTCATCGTCTACAACGAGGTGACCTACCCCCTCCTCGTCGCTCTCCTCGAGGAACTCGAGGTGCCGACGCAGCCGTCGGACATGTCGTGGTCACTGCGCTGCGAGCGGTGCGACCTCGAGTACGCCGGCAACGGCCGCGGCATCGTGGCCCAACCGCGCAACCTCGCGTCACCCGCCTACCTGCGCATGCTGGCCGATATCGGCCGTTTCAACCGGCTCGGCCGTCGGCTGGTCGACGACCCCCGCGCCGCGAGCCTCCCGCTCGGTCGCTTCCTCGACCTGGCCGGCTTCGGACACGGCTTCCGCGATCACTACCTGCGTCCGATGGCGGGGGCGATCTGGTCCTCGGGGACCGGCGACGTATCGAGCTTCCCGCTCGGCCTGCTCCTGCGGTTCTTCGCCAACCACGGGCTGCTCGGCGTGCGGACCCACCACCCGTGGCGGACCATCACCGGCGGCACCTCCGCCTACATCGCGCCGTTGACGGCGCCGTTCGCCGACCGGATCCACCGTGGCACGCCCGCGGTCGCGGTCGAGCGCGATCGGGACGGCGTCACCATCCGGACCGCTTCCGGAGGATCCGATCGTTTCGATGCCGTCGTCCTCGCCACCCACGCCGACGAGGCTCTCGGCCTGCTGACCGATCCGAACCCGCTCGAGAAGGAGCTGCTCGGTCCCTGGACCTACAGCGACAACGCGACCTACCTCCACACCGACACCGCGCTGCTGCCGCGGTCACGGGCGGCCTGGGCCTCGTGGAACTACCTGCTCGAGGACTGCCGGACGGACACGGACAGGGTGTCGCTGAGCTACCACATGAACCGGCTCCAGACCCTCGACGAGGCCCGCGAGTACGTGGTGACCTTGAACCCCGCGACACCACCCCGGCGAGGCACCGTGCTGCGCCGCCTCGACTACACCCATCCCACCTTCACCCCGGATGCGGTGGCCACCCAGGACCGCCTCGACGAGCTGAACGGCCGCGACCGCACCTTCCACGTCGGCGCCTACCAGCGCTACGGGTTCCACGAGGACGGCCTGTGGTCCGCCGTCCGGGCGGTCAGCCACCTCGGCGTCCGGTGGCCACGGTGACCGGCGTGGCGGCTGCGAGCCGCTCGCGTCGCTCGGCGCTGTACGTCGGCGACGTCCGTCACCGCCGCCACGAGCCGCGCCGGAACGCCTTCCGTTACGGGGTCTACTGGGCGTTGCTCGACGTCGACGAGCTGCCCCAGCTCGACCGCGAGGTCCGGGGCTTCGGGCACGGGCGGGCGGCGCCGATCGGCTTCCGCGACAGCGATCACTTCGGCGCCGCCGACGTGCCGGTCCGCCTCAAGCTCGGGCGGTGGTTGTCGGACCGCGGCGTCGACCTGCCCCCGGGCCGCGTGCTGGTCCTCGCCAACCTCCGCGTGCTCGGGCACGTGTTCGACCCGGTGAGCTGGTGGTTCTGCCACGACGAGCACGAGCGTCTGGTGCTGATCGTGGCCGAGGTCCGCAACACCTTCGGCGAATCGCACAGCTACCTCCTCGACGAGCTCGAGCACCGGTCCGACGGGACGGTGCGCGCCGCGGCGGACAAGGTCTTCCACGTCTCGCCGTTCCTCGCGACCGAGGGGTACCGCTACGGGTTCACGTTCCGGCCGCCCGGGGACGACGTGGTCGTGCACATGGAGGTGACCGGGCCCGAGGGGCGCGTGCTCGACGCGACCCAGGTCGGCCGCCGGGTCGAGCTGACCGGCGCGAACCTGGCACGCACGGTGCTGCGCCACCCCCTCGTGACCCTGCGGACGGTCTACCTGATCCACCGCCAGGCCGTGCGGCTGTGGCGGCTGCGGATCCCCTTCCACCGCAAGCCCGTGCCACCGCCGGACGGCTACGCGCAGGTCGCGAGCGCCCGGCCAGGTCGGCCGGAGCCATCCCCACGGGCAGCGTCGACGAACGTCACGTGACCTCCGAGGAGCAACCGCCCGTGACCCGACCGATCACGCCGCCGACACGTCCGCCCACCACGGCCGAACGCCGCGCCCTGCGGACCGTGTCCTCGATGCTCGTCCAGCTCGAGGTCGGCGCGCTGAGCGTGTGGCTACCCGACGGACGCGAACGCACCTTCGGTGACGGTGCCAGCGACCTGCGCTCACGCATCGACGTGCACGACTGGCGTTTCCTGACCTGCCTCCTGCACGGCGCGTCGGTCGGGGTCGGTGAGGCGTACATGGCGGGGTACTGGAGCTCCAACGATCTGGTCTCGCTCATCCGCATCGTGATCGCCAACCGTCGAGCGCTGCGTCGCATCACCCCGGCTGCGGTCCTGAACATCGCCGGCGACAAGCTCATCCACAGCGTCCGGGCGAACCGGCTCGGACAGAGCGAGCGCAACATCCGGGCCCACTACGACCTCTCGAACGAGCTGTACGCGCTGTTCCTCGACGACACGATGACGTACTCGGCGGCGTACTTCCCCGACCCGACCGTGACCCTCGAGGAGGCGCAGGAGGCCAAGTACGCCCGGCTCGCCGAGAAGGTCCACCTCGACGCCGACAGCCACGTGCTCGAGATCGGTTGCGGGTGGGGCGGGTTCGCCTCGTACGTGGCTCGGACCTACGGGTGCCGGGTCACGGGCATCACCCTCTCCGAGGAACAGGCGAGTTACGCCAGGGACCGCCTCACCCGCGGAGGGCTCGATCACCTCGTCGACATCGAGATCGTCGACTACCGCGAGGTCCGCGGGCAGTTCGACCGCATCGTGTCCATCGAGATGCTCGAGGCGGTCGGCCACCGCTACCTCGGGACCTACTTCGAGACCATCGACCGACTGCTCGCGCCCGACGGCTTGGCCGCTATTCAGGTGATCACCATCCCGGAACAGCGCTACGACAACTACCGCCGCCGACCGGACTTCATCCAGCGCTACATCTTCCCCGGTGGGCACCTGCCATCGCTCGAAGCGATGGCAGGATCGATGGGACGCCACGGCGAGATGTACGTCGAGCACGTGGAGAACATCGGCGTGCACTACGCCGAGACCCTCCGGCGCTGGCGGGAACGGTTCCTCGCCAACGTCGACGAGGTGCACGCCCTCGGGTTCGACGACCGGTTCGTGCGGATGTGGGAGTTCTACCTCGCCTACTGCGAGGGGGCGTTCCTGGCCCGGTACATCAACGACCTGCAGCTCGTGCTCACCCGGCCGATGAACGGCACGCTCGGGGTCGCCCCCTACGGCAAGCAGCTCGTCCCGATCCGCGAGGCCGACCTGCCGGCCCGCCGGTTGCGTGGCGCGCCGTCCCGCGACGACGCCCGCGAGGGGGTCGCGTGAGCGAGGTGTCGCTCAGCGCGCGGGTCGTCGATGCCATCGTCGACCGAGGTGTCCTCCCCGACCCCGTCCTCCGCGCCGCCATCCGTCGGATGCTCCGTCGACGGGTGCGTGACATCACCGCGGGGTCGGTGGAGGAACGCAACGCGCGCGAGCGTGCGCTGCTCCGCGAGCTCGACGAAGCGCCGCTGGCGATCCACACCGATGTGGCCAACGAGCAGCACTACGAGGTCCCGACCGAGCTGTTCCAGCTGATGCTCGGCCCGCACCTGAAGTACTCCTCCGGGTACTGGCCGGCCGGGGACGTCCCCGGCGGGCCGCCCCGCGTGGACGACCTGGCCTCGGCCGAGGAGGCCATGCTGCGCCTCACCGCCGAGCACGCCCAGCTGGAGGATGGCCAGGACGTCCTGGAGCTCGGGTGCGGGTGGGGGTCGCTGACGCTCTGGATGGCGGAGCGGTACCCGGCCTCGAGGATCATCGCGGTCTCGAACTCGGCGACGCAGCGCGAGCACATCGAGAAGGTCGCCGCCGCGCGCGAGCTCGGCAACGTGCGCGTCCTGACCTGCGACGTCAACGCGCTCGGGGTCGGTGCCTACGACGACGTGGTCACACCGGCAGCGTTCGATCGTGTGGTCTCGGTGGAGATGTTCGAACACGTCCGCAACCACCGGACCCTCACCGAGCGCATCGCCTCCTGGTTGCGCCCCGGTGGGAAGCTGTTCGTCCACGTCTTCGCGCACCGCTCGGACCCGTACCCCTTCGACACGGACGGGTCGGGCGACTGGATGGCGCGCCACTTCTTCACCGGCGGGCTGATGCCCTCGGACGACCTGCTGCTGCACTCGGTCCGCGACCTGGCGATCGAGGATCACTGGGTGCTCTCCGGTCGGCACTACGCCCGGACGCTCCGCGCGTGGCTCGACCGGCTGGACGCCTCCCGCGACCGAGCGGTCCAGCTGCTGTCGGACACTTACGGTCCCGCAGCGGGAGCGGCCTGGTTCCACCGCTGGCGCGTGTTCGACATCGCCTGCGAGGAGCTGTTCGCCTACCGGGGCGGCGACGAGTGGCACGTCAGCCACTACCTCTTCTCGCGCCCCTCGTGAGTGGCGACCTCTTCTCGCGCCCCTCGTGAGTGGCGACCTGTTCTCGCGCCCCTCGCGAGGACCGGTCGCCCTCAGCGGCCGACGGGGGTCGGCGCTGGTGCGGGGGGCACTGCCGTCGCGTCACCGTCAGGACCGTCGCGGAGCTGCTTGACCCAGTAGGCGACGTACGCGATCAGGGCGATCAGGGCGAACGCGTGCCACTGGATCGCGTACGAGAGGTGGCTGCCCTCGTCGAACGGTGACTCCTCGTAGATGGCGGGCAGCGCCTCGAGTCCACGGGCCGCCACCGCGTCGGAGGCGATCGGGGGCGGGTCCTGGTCGACGAGGCGCACGATCATGGGGAAGGTCGGTGCGGGCAGGTCCCGCGCCATCCGTTCGACGTCGGGGACGTGGATGACGCTGAGCTCCCCCTCGGCCGGGTTGCTCGGACCGAAGCCGGGTTCCGGGACGCTGCGCTCGAGGTAGCCGTCGACGGTCACCTCGCCCTCCGGGGGCCGGGCGTCCTCGAGCGGCGGCGGGCCGAGCTCGCGCGGCACCCAACCTCGCCGCACGAGCACCAGCGTGCCGTCGTCGAGCTCCAGGGGCACGAACGAGTCACGGCCGCTCTGGCCGTTCCGCTGACGGCCCTCGAGGAGGAGCTCCTCGTCCGCGAGGTAGCGGCCCGTGACCGACACGCGGCGGTACTCGAGCGCGTCCTCGTCGATCTCCCCGGACGCGACGAGCTCGGCGAGGTCGAGCGGCGCCGCGGCTGTCCGCTCCTCGAGCAACGCGTTCTGGACCTGCCGCTCCTCGAGCCGCTGGAGCTGCCACTGGCCGAGGGTCACGAGCACGGCCACCACAGCCAGCACCAGGACGTGGGAGAGCAGGGCGGCGGGTCGCAGCAGGGAGCGCATCACCTCACGAGGGTACCCACGGGCGCGTCCGACCCCGTGCGTCGGAGCTGACCCACGGCGTCCGACGGCGGCGCCCCGTCCGGGCTCAGCGGTCGACGCTGACCCGTACGTCCGATGCGCCCATCCGCGCGGCGTCCGCGGTGCGGTCGTCGGGCATGCGCTGCGATTCCAGTTCGGCCGCGACCCGCGCCTCGTAGTGGGTCAGCTCGGCGGCGATGTCGTCGTCGTCCCACCCGAGCACCTCGGCCATGAGCGGCGCCACGCTCCGTGCGGCGGTCAGCCCGCGATCGAAGGTCTCGATCGAGGTGCGGGTGCGACGGGTCAACAGGTCGTCGAGGTGCAGCGCCCCCTCGTGTGAGGCCGCGTACACCGCTTCGACCTTGAGGTAGGTGTCGGAACCGTCGATGCGCTCGCCGAGCTCGGGCCGGTCGGCGAGCAGATCGAGCACCTCGCCGATCATCGAGCCGTAGCGGTGGAGCAGGTGCTCGATCCGGCTGACGTGGAGGCCGGTCTCGTCGGCCAGACGACGGCGCCGGTTCCAGAGGGCGTGGTAGCCCTCGGCGCCGAGCAGCGGTGTGCGGCTCGTGACCGATCCGGGGACGCGCTGGGGCAGGTTGTGCGCGGCCTCGTCGACCACGTCGCGGGCCATCACGCGGTAGGTCGTGTACTTGCCGCCCGCGACGGTGATGAGGCCGGCCACGGTGGTCGCGACGGCGTGCTCGCGTGACAGCTTGCTGGTCGCCTCGGACTCGCCGGACAGGAGCGGCCGGAGACCGGCGTAGACGCCCTCGACGTCCTCGTGGGACAGCGGGGTCCGCAGCACCCGGTTGACCCGGTCGAGCAGGTACTGGATGTCCCGTGCGGACGCCGCCGGGTGGGCGAGGTCGAGGTCCCAGTCGGTGTCGGTGGTCCCGATGATCCAGTGACGACCCCACGGGATGACGAACAGCACGCTCGAGGAGGTCCGCAGGATCAGACCGCTGTCGCTGTGTATCCGGTCCTTCGGGACCAGCAGGTGGATGCCCTTGGAGGCCCGCACGCGGATGCGTCCGCGTCCGGCCATCGCCTGGACGTCATCGGCCCAAACCCCCGTCGCGTTGATGACCTGACGGGCGCGGAGCTCGAGCTCTCGTCCGTCCTCCTGGTCGACCACCCGGACCCCGACCACGCGCTCGCCCTCACGCAGGAGGCCCGTGACGCGGGTCGAGTTCGCGACGTCGGCGCCGTAGGCGGCCGCGGTCCGGGCCAGCTCCATGGTGTGGCGGGCGTCGTCCACCTGCGCGTCCCAGTACCGCACCGCGCCGACCAGCGCGTCGTGGCGCAGTGCCGGCGCGACGCGCAGTGCCGCCCGCCGGCTGAGGTGGCTGTGGCGGGGCAGGTGTCTGTCGCCGCCGAGCTGGTCGTAGAGGGCGATGCCCGCGCCCACGTACGCTCGCTCCCACCCGTGGCGGGTCAACGGGTAGAGGAACGACACCGGTCGAACGAGGTGGGGCGCCAGGTGCTGCAGGATCCGACCGCGCTCACCGAGGGCTTCCCGCACGAGCCCGATATCGAGCTGTTCGAGGTACCTGAGGCCACCGTGGATCAGTTTCGAGGACCGGCTGCTCGTTCCCGCGGCGTAGTCCCGTTGCTCGACGAGGCCCACCGTCAGCCCCCGCGTGGCGGCGTCCAGCGCGGCCCCCGCGCCGGTGACGCCGCCGCCGATGACCACCACGTCGGAGATCCGCGCGGCGAGCCGGTCCAGGCTGGCTCGCCGGCGCTCGGGCGACAGGGGGACGGGTTCCACGCGGATGCTCCGGGGCGGGGGCGACCCCCCATGCTAACGCTGGCGCCGTGACCGCCGGTCCGGGGGTGTTGGTCGTGCTCCTCGTCCTCGTGGCAGCCTGCACGCCGACCGAGGTCGCATCCGACGACCCGGCGGAGGGCCCAGCGGTGTCCCGGACCGATGACCGACCGAACGAGGCGCGGACCATCGCCTACGGGGACGGACCGGAGCAGGTCGCTGACCTGCTCCTGCCACCGGGCGCTGCGCCGGAGGCCGGCTGGCCCACCGTGGTGCTCGTCCACGGGGGGTTCTGGCGCGACCAGTACCGCCGAGACCTGATGGCCGACCTCGCGGCCGACCTCGCGGCACGGGGCCTGGCCACCTGGAACGTCGAGTACCGGCGCGTCGGTCCGACCGGTGGCGGCGTGCCCGAGACCCTGGAGGATGTCGCCGCGGCGGTCGACCACCTGGCCGAGGTCGCGGCCGACGAACCCCTCGACACCGAGCGGATCGCGGTCGCGGGCCACTCGGCCGGGGGACAGCTGGCGTTGTGGCTCGCCTCCCGCGGCCGCCTGCCGGACGGGGCGCCCGGGGGCGAGCCGGGTCTCCGGCCGTGTGGGGTGGTCGCCCAGGCCGCGGTCGCGAGCCTGGTCGACGCGCTCGAGCTCGGGGGCGGCGCGGTCGCCGACTTCCTCGGTGGGAGGCCCGACGAGGTGCCGGAGCGGTACGCGTTGGCTGATCCGGTGGCGCTCGTCGGCCACGGCGTGCCCACCCTGCTGATCCACGCGGACGGCGACGCCACCGTCCCGCTCGACCTGTCGGAGCGCTACGAGGCGGCGGCGAGCGGCGCCGGTGATCCGGTCGAGCTGGTGACCGGCCCGGGCGACCACTTCGCGGTGATCGACCCGGCCGACCCGTTGTGGGCCACAGCCGTCGACTTCCTCGACCGCGTCTGCTGACGGCCGCGGCGCGGTGGGGGAGCGGTGCTAGATCGGCCCGAGCACCGTGCCGTCGATCACGGTGATCGCTCGGCCGCCGACGTGGACGCGATCACCGGCGACCCGCACCGTCAGGACGCCGCCCCGTGGCGACACCTGGCGGGCCGTGAGCTCGTCGCGTCCGAGCCGCTGCGCCCAGAGGGGGCCGAGGGTGCAGTGGGCCGACCCGGTGACCGGGTCCTCGTCGACGCCCACGGCCGGTGCGAAGTACCGCGACACGAGGTCCGTCCCCCCATCACCCGGAGCCGTGACGATCAGCCCCGTGCTGCCGAGCGCCGCCACGGCCGCGAGATCCGGTCGGATCCGTCGGAGCGCTGACTCGTCGTCGACCTCCGCGACGTCGTTGGGTTGCGCGCCGCCGGTACGGCCGAGGTAGGCGTGCTCGATGCCGCGCAGGGCGCCGGCGAGTTCGGTCGGCGCCGGCCCATCGATCTCGATGGGCCAGGCCGGCAGGTCGAGGGCGATCGATCCGTCATCGTGTCGCGTCGCGCTCAACGTCCCGGAGCGGGTGTCGAAGCGCAGGGTCCCCTCGGACGCGCCCCGCTCCCAGATCACGTGCGCCGCGGCCAGCGTCGCGTGACCGCACAGGTCCACCTCGACGGTGGGCGTGAACCACCGCAGGGACCGCTCGGCGCCCGACCCGGTGACGAACGCGGTCTCCGAGGCCCCGACCTCGGCGGCCACCGTGGCCATCCACCCGTCGTCCGCAGCGGCGTCGAGCAGCACCACGCCAGCCGGGTTGCCGGCGAACGGGTGGTCGGTGAAGGCATCCACGAGCGCGAACGGTGGCACACGGTTCCTCTGGTCGGCCACGGGAACGTAGGCGGTGGCGCGGGACGAGCGGCCGCCCCAGGGGCACGAGGTGGCCGGTCGGCCGGGGTCGTCGCCGGCTTCGCGGGTGACCGGTCGACCAGGCTTGCCAGCCACGGCCGTACCCCCGGTGGCGGCACCACCGGTCCCCCGAGGCTCAGGAGATGGACAGGTGTGCGGGTTCAGCGGCGAGCTCCGGCTCGATGGCTCCAACCCCGACGTCGAGGCGGTCGCCCGGATGGCGGGCACGATGGAGGATCGTGGGCCGGACGCGGGCGGGGTCTGGAGCGCGGGCCCCGTGGCGTTCGCCCACCGCCGGCTGTCGATCATCGACCTGACGCCGCACGGGCACCAACCGATGCACGACCCCGAGCTGGGTCTGACCATCATCTTCAACGGCTGCATCTACAACTACCAGCAGCTGCGTGAGGAGCTGCGGGCCGAGCGGGGCTACCGCTTCTTCTCCACCTCCGACACCGAGGTGGTGCTGAAGGCGTACCACGCCTGGGGCGATCGCTTCGTCGACCGGCTGCAGGGGATGTTCGCGTTCGCGATCCACGAGCGGGACTCCGGGCGCACCTTCCTCGGCCGCGACCGGTTCGGGATCAAGCCGCTCTACCTCGCCGAGGACGGCCCACGGTTGCGGTTCGCCTCCTCGCTCCCGGCGCTCGTCGCTGGCGGTGGCGTCGACACCTCGATCGACCCGGTGGCGTTGCACCACTACCTCAGCTTCCACGCGGTGGTGCCGGCGCCGCACACCATCATCAACGGGGTCCGGAAGCTCCCACCGGCGACCACCCTCGCGATCGAGGCCGACGGCCGTCGCGAGCAGGTCGAGTACTGGCGTCCCGACTTCACCCGTGACCCGGACCGCGCCGACTGGACGGAGCGCGACTGGGAGGAGGCGGTGCTCGCCTCGATGCGCCAGGCCGTCGAGTGGCGGCTGGTCTCGGACGTCCCGGTCGGCGTGTTGCTCTCGGGCGGGCTCGACTCGTCGCTCGCCGTGGGCCTGCTCGCCGAGGCCGGCCAGCAGCACCTCGCCACCTTCTCGATCGGGTTCGAATCCTTCGGGGGCGAGGAGGGCGACGAGTTCAAGTACTCGGACGTCATCGCCCGCCGTTTCGGCACCGATCACCACCAGTTGCGGATCGACACGGCGCGGATGCTCCCGGCGCTCGGCGACGCGATCGCCGCGATGTCCGAACCGATGGTCAGCCACGACGCGGTCGCCTTCTTCCTGCTCTCGCAGGAGGTCGCCAAGCACGTCAAGGTCGTGCAGTCGGGCCAGGGTGCCGACGAGGTCTTCGCGGGCTACCACTGGTACCCGCCGATGCAGGCGCTGACCGATGAGCTCGGCCCCGACGCCCCTCGGGAGACGCTCGTGCAGCGGGCGGTCGACACCTACCACGCGGCGTTCTTCGACCGGGGCCACGACCAGATGTCGCAGCTCCTGCGACCCGAGCACCGCATCGAGCGCGACGTCTCCCGAACGTTCGTGGAGCAGCACTTCCGTCAGTCGGGGGCCGAGACGGCGACCGACATGGCCCTGCGACTCGACTCGCAGATCATGCTCGTCGACGATCCGGTGAAGCGGGTCGACAACATGACCATGGCGTGGGGGCTCGAGGCGCGTGTCCCCTTCCTCGACCACGAGGTGCTCGACGTCGCCGCCCGGATCCCGCCCGAGCTGAAGCTCGCCCACGACGGCAAGGGCGTGCTCAAGGAGGCGGCCCGCCGCGTCATCCCGAACGAGGTCATCGACCGCCCGAAGGGCTACTTCCCCGTGCCGGCGCTCAAGCACCTCCAGGGGCCCTACCTCGATCTCGTGCGGGACGCGCTGTCGGCGCCCGAGGCTCGGGAACGCGGGCTCTACGAACCGGCCTACGTCGACGCGCTGCTCGCCGACCCGAACGGTTCGCTCACCCCCCTCCGGGGCAACGAGCTGTGGCAGCTGGCGCTGCTCGAGCTGTGGCTGCAGACCCACGACATCCGGCCGGCGTGAGCGTGACCGATCCCGATCGCCGCCGGCCGCGAGTTACCCCTCGGGGACGTCGACCAGCCGCCGAGGAGGGCCTGTCGACCAGGTCGTGGGACGCGCGTCCGACCCACCTCGACGAGGGGGTGCGCTCGGAGGTGACGCTCGAGTGCGGGTGGGGGCGGCTGCTGTTCGGGCAGACCTACGCCTCGCACGAACGTCTCCTCGAGGAGGTCTCGGCCGAGGAACCCGGCCGTCGCGACGTGTGCCTCTACGTGCGCGAGCCCCACATCCTGGTGAGCAGGGCCCCGCAGGAGCTGTTCATCGATCCGAGCCACACCTACCGGTTGTGGCTCCACCAGCACCGCCCGGGACGCGATCCCTCGCGGGCGATCGTGGTCCGCGACCTGCGCTCGGAGGCGGACGCGGACGCCGTGAACCGGATCTACAGCGCGGCGGGGATGGTCACCGCGCCGACCGACGTCGTGTGGGCCAACCAGCGCACGCCGACCTTCACCTACCTGGTCGCCGAGGACGGCGAGACCGGCGACATCATCGGCACGGTCACCGGCGTCGACCACCGCCACGCTTTCGACGATCCCGAGGATGGCACGTCCCTCTGGTGCCTCGCGGTCGACCCCCAGACCACGCGTCCGGGGGTCGGTGCTGCGCTCGTGGCCACCCTGGCCGAACGCTTCCAGGCCCGTGGTCGCGCCTACCTCGACCTGTCGGTCGTGCACGACAACGAGGCGGCCATCAGCCTGTACGAGAAGCTCGGGTTCACCCGCGTCCCCGTCTACTGCGTCAAGCGCAAGAACACCATCAACGAGCGCCTGTTCAGCGCGTCCCCCTCGGAGGGGCTCGAGGACCTCAACATCTACGCCCGGATCATCGCCGACGAGGCGATGCGACGTGGGATCACCGTGCGGGTGCTGGACGCCGAGGGTGGCTACCTCAAGCTCAGCCACGGCGGTCGCACGATGGTCACGCGCGAGTCGCTGTCGGAGCTGACCACCGCCGTCGCGATGAGCCGCTGCGACGACAAGCGGGTCACGCGCCGGGTCCTCGAGGCCGCCGGCCTCAGTGTCCCCCGCGGCCGTGTGGCCGACCACGGCGCCGACGACGATCGGTTCCTGACGGAGCACGGGGAGATCGTGGTCAAGCCCGCGCGTGGCGAGCAGGGTCGGGGCATCACCGTCGGGGTCCGCGATGCCGGGGAGCTGCGGCAGGCCATCGCCCTCGCGGAGCGGTACTGCCCGGTGGTCCTGCTCGAGGAGGTCGCCGAGGGGGACGACCTGCGTGTCCTCGTGATCGGGGGCGAGGTGGTCGCGGCCGCGGTGCGCAGCCCCGCGAGGGTGCGCGGCACCGGACGCCACACCATCGAGGAGCTCGTGCTGTCCACCGCTCGGCGCCGTGAGGCAGCGACGGGTGGGGAGTCCACCATCCCCCTGGACGAGATGACCCGGCGCTGCGTCCAGGAGCAGGGGTACGCGATGGATCAGGTGCTCGACGAGGGTGTGCCTCTGGTGGTGCGCAAGACGGCCAACCTGCACACCGGCGGCACCATCCACGATGTGACCAGCACGTTGCACCCCGACCTGGCGACGGCCAGCATCGCCGCGGCCGCGGCCATCGAGATCCCGGTGGTCGGCCTCGACCTGCTGGTGCGCGACGTCACCGCGCCCGACCACGTGTTCATCGAAGCCAACGAGCGTCCGGGCCTGGCCAACCACGAACCCCAACCGACGGCCGAACGCTTCGTCGACCTGCTCTTCCCCCAGACCCGTCCCTTGCCCCGCGGCTGGGAACCGGGTTCGGTCGGTACCGACCACCGCACACAGAGCGATCCGGAAGCGGCAGCGGCATCGGACCGGACCGAACCCGGAGCAGCCGATCCCACCCCAGATCTCACCCCCGATCCCACCAACGAGGAGCACCAGCAGTGAGCGATGAGACCTTCGTCTACCCGACCGACCAGGTCGTGGGCGCCGTCCCGGCCGGCCACGACACCGACGAGCTCCGATCAGCTCTCGCTGCCGCGGGGGTCCCGGAGGACGCCATCACGGTCCACAGCCGTTCGGACGGGCAGGACCTCGCCCCCCGGACGGGGGATGCCGATGGGGCGAAGCAGACCGTCGTCCGTGCCGCCCAGAAGGTCCTCGGTGACGAGTCCGAGCGCATGCAGGTCCTCGAGGACCGGCTCGCCGAGGGGGCGACCCTGGTCTGTGTCCGGCTCGCTGCGGACGACGACGACGCCCGCGAGCAGGAGAAGCGCGACCTCGGTGCCGTCCTGCGTCGGCACGGGGCCGAGGACGTGGCGTTCTACGGCAAGTACCAGATCGAGCAGCTCGACACGTCCGCGACCTGACCGGGTTCGGGTCAGAGGAGGCCGGCGACCATCACCCGGGCGAGGATGATGGTCGCCGCCGCGAGCACCACGACCGTGCCGATGGCCAGGCGGAGCGATGCGGGTCCGCGGTCGCGGAGGACGAGGCTGCCGACGAGCGCGCCGGCGGCCAGCCCGCCGAGGTGACCGCCGACCGAGATCGAGCCCGAGAACACCACGGTGATCACGAGGTTCAGCAGCACCAACGACCCGATGTCGGTCCGCCAGGGGTTGATGCCGCGCCGGCGGTAGGCGACCAGCGCGGCCCCGAACAGCCCGAAGACCGCGCCCGAGGCGCCGACGGTCCGACCGATGGGGTTGGTCGCGAACACGTCGCCGATGATCGGGACCGAGGCGAGCGGGGTCAGGACGGTCAGGACCGCCAGGAGGATCACCCCGAGCCCGCCGCCGACCAGCCCGCCGGCGAAGAGGGTCACGAAACGTGATCGTCCGAGCTGTGGCTCGAGCTGGTGGCCGAGGACCCACAGCAGGTAGCCGTTGAACAGCACGTGCAGCGGGGTGCTGGCGTGCAGGAAGCCGGAGGTGACGATGCGCCAGACCTCCCCGACGCCGACGAGCGTGGGGACGAGGGCTCCCACCTCGTACATCGGCCCGAACCCGACGATCAGGCTGAGCACGAAGATGCCGCCGATCGCGTAGACCAGGGCGCGTGTCACCGGTGCGGCCTGGAGGTCCGCCATGCGCTTGACGGGCTGCCCACCCTCCGCGCACCGCGGGCACTGGTAGCCGACCGGTGCCTCGATGAGGTCGTCGCCGCAGATCGGCTGTTCGCACCGTGAGCACCGGGTCAGCGCGGGACGGTTCGGATGCAGGTAGCACGCGGCGTCGGTGCCGACCTCGGGTTCACTCACGTGCCTCGTCCGGTCGCTCGGTGGGGCATCGGGGCCGGCGACGGTACCCGCCGGCCCCGCGGTGACCCGTCCGCGGCACGTGAGGCTGCCGAACCGCTGTCGCCGCTCCGACCCACCTCCTACGCTCGAACCGGACCGAGGGACGAGGCCGCTGTTGACCAGCTCACCACCGCAGGCCACCACGCTCCGCGAGCTCCGTGAGCGGGGCTACCCGGATCGGACGGTCAAGGAGGAGCTGCGCGCCAACCTCGTGACGCGGCTGCGGTCCGGCGACCCCCTCACCACCGGGGTGATCGGCTACGACGACACGGTGCTGCCCGACCTCGAGCGGGCCGTGTTGGCGGGCCAGGATCTCATCCTGCTGGGGGAGCGTGGCCAGGCGAAGACGCGCCTCGTGCGCAGGCTCACCGAGCTGCTCGATCCGCACAGCCCGGTCGTGGCGGGCTGCGAGATCAACTGTTCCCCCTACCGCCCGACGTGCGCACGTTGTCGCCGGCGACACGACGAGCTCGGCGACGAGCTCCCCGTCGCCTGGATCGACCGGGACCGGCGCTTCGCCGAGAAGCTGGCGACGCCCGACACCGCCGTCGCCGACCTCATCGGTGACGTCGACCCCATCAAGGTCGCCGAGGGCCGCACGCTCGGTGACGAGGAGACCATCCACTGGGGTCTGGTCCCACGCCACAACCGCGGGATCGTGGCCATCAACGAGCTGCCCGACCTACCCGAGCGCATCCAGGTGGCGCTGTTGAACGTCCTCGAGGAGCGGGACGTCCAGGTCCGCGGCTACTCCCTGCGCCTGCCGCTCGACGTCGTGCTCGTCGCCACGGCCAACCCCGACGACTACACCAACCGGGGCCGGATCATCTCGCCGTTGAAGGACCGCTTCGGCGCCCAGGTCCGTACCCACTACCCCCGCACGGTCGACGACGAGATCGCGATCGTCCTGGCCGAAGCCGCCACCCCGCCGTCCGATGTGCCGGTCCACGTGCCGCGGTTCCTCGACGAGGTGCTGGCCGAACTGGTGGCGCTCCTGCGCACGAGTCCGGACGTCAACCAGCGCAGCGGCGTGTCGGTGCGGTTCACCATCGGCGCGCACGAGACGTTGGTCGCCGGTGCGGTGCGTCGCGCGGCACGGACGGGGGCGGGTCTGGCCGTCCCGCGGGTGATCGACCTGCGTGCGGTGTTGCCCGCCGCGCTCGGGCGTATCGAGTTCGACCTGCTCGACGAGGGTGGCGAGCTCGAGGTGGTCGACCTCGCGCTCCGCCGCGCCGTCCTGACGGTGTGGCGCCGTCACCTCGGCGGTGAGGATCTGCGTGGCCTCGTCGCACGCTTCGACGAGGAGGGGGTCACCGTCGAGACCAGCGACCTCACCCCCGGCGCCGACGTGCTCGCAGGTCTCGGCGAGTCGGGGCGCTCACCGATCGACGGGCTCGCGCGCTGGACCGGGCGCCTCGGGGAGCCGGCACCCGGCGAAGGTGGCGGCTGGGACGCGACCGACGACGTCGAGGTCGCGGCGTCCGTGGTCGAGTTCGTGCTCGAGGGGCTCCACCTCGGCCGCCGGTTGAACCGCGACGACGCGGACGATGGCCGCGTGCGGTACGGGGGCTGATCGTGCCACGCTCGCGGTACGGCGCCTGGGACGGATCGCAGGACCCGCTGGGCGAACGCATCGATGTGTCCGAGGTGCTCGACTCGCTCGCCGACGATCTGCTCATGGGGGCGGGGGGCCGGTCGGCGCTCCGCGACCTGCAACAGCGTGGCCTCCCGGGCGGCCGGGGACTCGACGAGCTGCGACGGACGACCGCACGGGAACGTCGTGCGCTCCAGCGCGAGCTCGACGAGGACGGGCCACTGGCACGGCTGCGCGATCAGCTCGACGCGATCGTCGCCACCGAGCGCGACGCCCTGGCGCAGGCCGATGATGCGGACGCCCGGCTCGCCGAGCTCGATCTCGACACCATGCCGCCCGATCCGGCGGGCAGGTTCCGCGCCCTCGGCGACCACGACTTCCGCTCGCCCGACGCCGCCGAGGCGTACGAACGGCTCGGCGACGAGCTGCGGCGGGATCTGCTCGACGCCCACCTCCGGTCGCTGATGGGGGCCCTCGAGTCGGTCACCGCCGAGGACCAGGCGCGCCTCGCGGCCATGCTCGGCGACCTCAACGCGCTGCTCCAGGCCCGGGAGGACCACGGCGGTTCGCCGCCGCCGGACGAGCCCGAACGGTTCGCCGCGTTCAAGGCCGCGCACGGCGACCTGCTGCCAGGTGATCCGGCGACGCTCGACGAACTGCTGGCGCAGATGGCGGCCCGCGCGGCGCAGGCCGCGGCCTTCCTGCGCTCGCTACCACCCGACCAGCGTCGGCAGCTCGAGGATCTCGCACGGCAGGTCTTCGACGACCTCGACCTGCAGTTCCAGCTCGACCAGCTCGGCGAGCGCGTCGCCGGCGCGTTCCCCGACGGGTTGCCGGCGTCCGGGGACGGTCCGGGCAGCCGTGGGGAGGGGGTGCCGGCCCGACCCGAGGTGGGTGACCCCGGCGGACCGATCAGCGCCGCGGTCGATGCGTACGCACGGGTCGCCGAGCTCGAGGAGCTCGAACGTTCGCTGTACGGCGATCACCCGGGTGCGACCCTCGAGGACATCGACGAGGAGGCCCTCCGGCGCAACCTCGGCGATGACGCCGTCCGGGACCTGCGCGAGCTGAAGGCCATCGAGCGGGAGCTGGAACGGTCCGGGGCGATGCGGGTCGAGGGCGGTGAGCTGTACCTGACGCCTCGTGGTGCCCGCCAGCTCGGCCAACGATCGCTGGCGCGCCTGCTCGCGCGTGTCCGCCGCGAGCCGGCGTCACGCACCGTCGGCGCTGATCCCGAGGCGACCGGGCAGACCCGCCCGTGGGCCTTCGGGGACCGCGAGCCCATCGCCGTCGGACCGACCGTCAGGAACGCGGTCATGCGCCGGCTGACCACCGGCGAGCGTGACGCTGCTCCGGGCGTGCGGCTGCACCCCGACGACCTGGAGGTCGCCGAGACCGAGGTGCGCCCACGGACCGCGACCGCGCTGCTGCTCGACCTCTCCTTCAGCATGCCGCTGCAGGGCCACTTCGTGCCGGCCAAGCGCATGGCCCTCGCGTTGCACGCGCTCATCGAGGGCAGCCACCGGCAGGACTCGCTGCACCTGATCGGGTTCTCCGACTACGCCCGTCGCATGCAGCCGGCCGATCTCGCTGCGGTCGGCTTCGAGCGGGTGTACGGCACCAACATGCACCACGCCTTCCTGCTCGCCCGACGCGTGCTGGCCGACGATCCGCGCCCGGTCAAGCGCGTCGTGATGGTCACCGACGGCGAACCCACCGCGCACCTGGTCGACGGCCGGTCGGTCTTCAACTGGCCACCGGTCCCCGAGACCCTCGAGGCGACCCTCCGCGAGGCCAAGCGCCTCGCACGGGCCGGCATCGAACTCGACGTCTTCCTGCTCGAGGACGCGCCCGGTCTGCTCGCCTTCGCCGAACGGTTGGCACACCTGACCGGCGGCGAGGTCTTCCGGATGACGGCGGACGAGGTCGGGCGGACCGTCGTGGCCGGGTACGCCTCGGGGACCCCGCGTCCGCCGCGTTAGCGGGAACCCACGTGGCCGCGGACCGCCCTCCCGTTCGCCCCGCCGCCCGGCCGGCTGGTGGTCCGCCGCCGGTACCGTGCTCGGTCACGACCGGCCCCTGCCACCCCGCCCCTGCCGCCCCGCCCCGGAACCTGATCGAGCGCACCTGTGACCGTCACCAAGCTGCCCATCGACACCGAGTGGATGAGGGAGGTCCTGCTCGAGCTGCTCCGGATCCCGAGCCCCTCCGGCCGCACCGATGTCATCATGCAGCACGTGGGTGAGCGTCTCGAGGAGATCGGCCTGCCGTTCGAGGTCACCCGGCGTGGGGTGATGGTCGGCACCCTCGCGAGCTCCGGGGACGGCCTCGCCCGGGCGGTGGCCGTGCACGCCGACACGATCGGGTGCATGGTCGATCGGCTCAAGGACGACGGGCGGCTCGCGATCGTGCCGGTCGGGACCCACAGCGCCCGCTTCTCGGAAGGGGCACGCGTCACCATCCTCACCGATGATCCCGAGCGCGTCTTCACCGGCACGATCCTGCCGAACAAGGCCTCCGGTCACGCGTTCGGTGACGACGTCGACTCGCAACCGGTCGGCTGGGAGCACGTCGAGGTGCGGGTGGACGAACCGGTCTGGTCCGCGGAGGACCTGCGTGAGCTCGGTATCCAGGTGGGGGATTTCGTCGCCCACGTCGCCTTCCCCGTGATCACCCGCTCCGGGTACGTCACCTCGCGCCACCTCGACGACAAGGCCGGCGTGGCTGCCGCGCTCGCCGCCTTCAAGGCCATCATCGACGCCGGCGCGGAGCTCGCGGTCGGTGCGAACCTGTTGATCACGATCTCCGAGGAGGTCGGCCACGGTGCCTCGTCCGGGGTCTACAGCGACGTCGCCGAGATGCTCTCGGTGGACGCGGCGGTCGTCGCCCCCGGGCAGCACTCGACCGAGACCGGGATCACCCTCGCGATGCAGGACCTGCACGGTCCGTTCGACTACCACCTGACCCGGCGGCTGCACGCTCTCGCGACGCGCCACGGCATCGAGGCCAACCGTGACGTGTTCCGCTTCTACCGCTCCGACGTGGCCTCGGCGCTCGAGGCCGGTGCCGAGACCCGCGCGGCGCTCATCGGTTTCGGTGTCGATGCCACCCACGGTCACGAGCGGACCCACCTCGACGGCATCGTCGCCACCGCCGAACTGCTCGCGCTCTACCTCCAGACCGAACTGACCTTCGCCCACTGGGACGCGCGGCCGTCGGGTTCGCTCGAGGACTTCCCCTCGACCGGGGTGCAGCCGGTGCGACGCGAGCCGGAGTGGGACCCGGAGTCGACCGACCTCGTCGAGGCCGATCCCTACGCCCACGACCCCGGCCCGGGCTGGGGCTTGAACGGTGACGACCAGGGCGGGTGAGCCGCGGAGCGGGCGGTCTCGGGGCCACCTCCTCGGTCGTGTCACAACGCCTCCCTACGGTGCGTGACACCACCTCGCCGGTGGCCCCGGGCCCCAGGCTCGACCCGCCGGCTCGACCACGAGGTGTCCCGCCGATCCGGAGCGCACCGTGACCGTCACCGCCATCGTGCTGGCCCTGCTCGCCGCCGCCGTCGCCCTGCTCGGGACCGCGTTGTGGGCTGCCCGCGCCCAACGCGCCCAGGCCGACGACCTGGCCGCGACGTTGCGCAGCGAACTCGAGGCGCAGCAGCAGCGGGCGCTCGAGCTCCAGCACCGCTTCGCTCAGGAGCACGCGACGCGATCGCAGGCCGATCTCCAGCACGCGATCGACACCCTGGTCACCGTCGCCGGCGAACGTCTCGACGCTCGGAGCGCCACCGGGGCGGCCGATCTCGAGGGCAAGAAGGCGCTCATCGACGCCGAGCTGCAGCGTGTCGGTGGGACCCTGACCCGCATCACCGAGGTGGTGCAGCAGCTCGAACGCGATCGTGCCGAGCAGCTCGGTCAGGTCACCCAGCAGCTGCGCGGCGTCGCCCAGGTCCACGGCGAGCTCCAGGCCACCACCGGCGCGCTGCGCGAGGCGCTGACCTCGTCGCAGGCACGTGGCCAGTGGGGTGAGCGCATGGCCGAGGACGTCCTGCGCGCCGCGGGGTTCAAGCACGGCGTCAACTACGACACCCAGCGCACCCTGGCCAACGGCGCGCGGCCGGACGTGACCTTCCTGCTGCCGGGTGACCTCGACCTGCACATGGACGTGAAGTTCCCGCTCAGCAACTACCTCGCCATGCTCGAGTGCGACGGGGACGCCGACCGCGAAGCCTGCCGCAAGGCGTTCCTGCGTGACGTCAAGGCACGCATCCGCGAGCTCGCCACCCGCGGCTACGTCGATCGTGCCGCCGGGACGGTCGACTGCGTGCTGCTGTTCATGCCCAACGAGCAGGTGTACGGCTACGTCCACGAGCAGGACGCCTCCCTGCTCGACGAGGCGCTCAAGCAGAACGTCGTGCTGTGCTCGCCGTCGACGCTGTTCGCCGTGCTGGCGGTGATCCGTCAGTCCTGCGACACCCTCGCGCTCCAGCGCACCTCGGACGAGATCCTCGGGCTCCTCGCGGGGTTCAGCGACCAGTGGGAGCGGTACACCGGCGAGGTCGACAAGCTCGGTCGCCAGCTCGAGACGGTGGCCAAGACCTACGAACAGGTCAGCGGTACCCGTCGCCGACAGCTCGAGAAGCAGCTCGACCGGGTCGAGGAGGTGCGCGAACGCCGCGGGGTGGACGCGGTCGTGGTCGACGAGCAGCGGCCGCGCCTCCTGCACCTACGGGGCGACGACCAGCTCGAGGCCCGTGACGAGGATGCGCCGGACGAGGCGTCGCCGGCCCTCCCCGCGGCCTCCTCGGGCTGAGCCGGAACGGTGAGCCCTCGCACACCCGGTGACCACGCTCGTGACGCGGGCGGGGACCCCGACCTGCTCGCCCGCAAGGCGGAGCTGCGCACACAGACGTGGGACCAGCTCGAGACCGCCGGGGTGACCCGCTTCCCCGGTGCCCGCCACCGCATCTCGAACTTCGTCGGCGCCGAGGCGGCCGCGGAACGGCTTCGCAGCACGGACGCGTGGCGGGCGGCGGCAACGGTGAAGGCCAACCCGGACAGCCCGCAGTGGCCGGTACGCCAGCGCGCCCTCGAGGACGGCAAGACGGTCTACATGGCGGTCCCGCGCCTGGCTGACGAGGACCCGTTCTTCCTGCTCGACCCCGATCACCTCGCCGACACCCCGCGTCGCGCGTCGTCGATCAAGGGGGCCAGCGCGTCCGCGCGCACCGTGGCCGTCGACGATCTCGAGCCGGTCGATCTGGTGGTCACCGGGTGCGTCGCGGTGACCGAGGACGGTCTGCGGCTCGGCAAGGGCGGCGGGTTCGCCGACCTCGAGTTCGCGCTGGCGTCCGAGGCGGGGATGATCGGTGAGCGCACCCTCGTCGTGACGACGGTGCACGAGCTCCAGGTCCTCCCCGCTGGCGCCATCCCCGCTGCGGATCACGACGTCCAGCTCGACCTCATCGTCACCCCGGACCGGGTGATCGAGGTGCCGCGGTCGGGGCGCCGGCCGGCGGGTCGGATCCGGTGGGAGGAGCTCACCGACGACAAGATCGCCGCCATCCCGCTGCTCGCGCGGCTCGCAGCCGACCGCACCTGACGGGCTACCTTCCTGCCCTCCGCGCGATCGAACAGGACCGCGCCCCGTCGACCCGTGAGGACCACACGTGAGCGTCGAGATCGGTGACGTCGCCCCCGACTTCGAGCTGAAGGACCAGACCGGCCAGCCGGTCCGCCTGTCGGACTACCGCGGCAAGAAGGCCGTCGTGCTCGTCTTCTACCCGCTCACCTTCACCGGGGTGTGCGAGGCCGAGCTGTGCGGCATCCGCGACTCGATCGACACCTTCCGCAACGACGAGGTCGAGACGCTGGCGGTCTCGGTGGACTCGGCGCCGGCCCACCAGCGGTGGGCCCACGAGCAGGGCTTCGATTTCCCGCTGCTCAGCGACTTCTGGCCGCACGGCGAGGTCGCGCGGACCTACGGGGTCTTCGAGGAGAAGCTCGGCATCGCCGCGCGCGCGACCTTCGTCATCGACAAGGACGGCCAGGTGGTCTACACCGACCGGAACCCCGTGCCCGAGGCCCGCGACCAGAGCAAGTGGCGGATGGCGCTCGAGGAGATCGGCGCCGCCTGAACCGGCGCACGGACGCAACGTCCCGGCGCGCCGGGACGACCACCGACCGGCGGGCCCCCGGCGGTACCGTGGTCGGCACCCCAGCCAGCCGAGCAGCGAGGGCGCGCGTGTCCGGAACCGAGGCCATCCCCGAGGCGCTCAGCTACGACGACGTGCTGCTCGTGCCGCAGGCGTCCGCGGTCCTGCCGCGCGACGTCTCCGTCGCCACCACCCTGCACCCCGCCGTCGAGCTACAGCTGCCGCTGTTGTCCGCCGCCATGGACAAGGTCACCGAGGCCGAGATGGCCATCGCCATGGCGCGTCAGGGCGGCCTCGGCGTGGTGCACAAGAACGCGTCGATCGAGGCGCAGTCCGGGATGGTCGAGTCGGTCAAGCGGTCGGAGTCGGGGTTCATCGTCGACCCGGTCACCCTCCGCCGCGACGACGCCGTGGCTCGGGCCTTCGAGCTGATGGCCCACTACCGCGTGTCCGGCTTCCCCGTCGTCGACGCCGAGAACCGGTTGGTCGGCATCGTCACCAACCGCGATCTTCGGCTCGGTGCCGATCCCGATCGGCCGGTCAGCGACTACATGACCTCGCAAGGTCTGATCACCGGCGCCCCCAGCACGACCCTCGACGAAGCCCGCGACCTGATGCAGGCCCACCGCAAGGAGAAGCTGCCGACCGTCGACGCCGATGGTCGCCTGACCGGCATGTTCACCTTCAAGGACATCGAGAAGGTGCGCCGCTACCCGCACTCCGCCAAGGACGCCCGGGGCCGTCTCCTCTGCGCCGCCGCCGTCGGTGTCGGCCCGGAGGGCGAGGAGCGCGCCGCCGCGCTCGTCGACGCGGGCGTCGACCTGCTCGCCATCGACTCGGCCCACGGGCACTCGGCCGGCATCCTCGAGTTCGCCGCCAAGCTGAAGGACCGTCACCCGAACACCCCGCTCATGCTCGGGAACGTGGTCACCGCCGAGGCTGTCCGGGCCTGCGTCGACCACGGCGCCGACGTGGTGAAGGTCGGCGTCGGGCCGGGATCGATCTGCACCACCCGGGTCGTGACCGGTGTGGGCATGCCGCAGTTCAGCGCCGTCGCCGAGTGCGCCCGCGCCGGGGCCGAGCTCGGCGTCGCGACCATCGCCGACGGTGGCATCCGCTTCTCCGGCGACGTGGTGAAGGCCCTGGCGGCCGGCGCCACCGCCGTGATGGTCGGCAACATCCTCGCCGGGACGGACGAATCGCCGGGCGAACCCGTGCTCGTCGGCGGTCGTCGCTACAAGGAGTACCGGGGGATGGGCTCCATGGATGCGATGCGGGCGGGGTCGGCCGATCGCTACTTCCAGGGCGACAAGCTCGCCGGCAGTGCCCAGGAGGCCCGTCAGCCCTCCAAGCTCGTGCCCGAGGGCGTCTCCGGTCTGCTGCCGTACCGGGGCGCGGTCAGCGAGGTCGTCGCACAGCTCGAGGGGGGCCTGCGTTCGGGGATGGGCTACGTCGGCGCGCCGAGCCTGCCCGAGCTCGCTGCCCGGGCGAGGTTCGTGCGCCAGACCGGCGCCGGGACCCGCGAGAGCCACGTGCACGACGTCGACGTGGTCCACGAGGCCCCGAACTACTCGGTACCGACCGCCTGAGCCTCACCCGGACCTGGGCCTCACCCGGACCTGGGCCCCTCCTCGTACGGGCAGTGGCGGCAGCCCGAGTAGCAGCACCGGCCGCGGTCCCAGAGCGCCTGGGCGCTGAACACCAGGTAGCCGGTCGACGGGTCGAGGTAGCCGTCGTCGCCGGTGGCGAGCGCGCGTTCGTGCGCGGCCACGACCGCGGCGTGGTCGACACGTCGTGGGTCGAGGCGGGCGACGAGCGGGGCTCGCCGGTCCTCCGGGAGCTCGTCGCTGGTCACGTGCTCACCGCCACCCGAGGCACGCGTCGAGCGCCACGGCCACCCCGTGGGCGTCCACCTCCGGGACGACGAGGTGGGCTGCGTCGCGGACCTCGTCCTCGGCCTGGCCCATCGCGATGGCGGTGCCGGCCACGGCGAACATCGACAGGTCGTTCGGCGCATCACCGATCGCCACCACCTCGGTGAGGGGTACCCCGAGGTGGTCGGCGGCTCGCGCCAACGCACGGCCCTTGTCCGCGGCCGGGTGCGTGGCGTTGACGTAGGTCAGCTGGGGTGTCCGTGGCGAGCCCGCCGCTCCAGCGAGCAGACCCGCTGCTTCGATGCTCGCGAGCAGGGGCTCGACGGCGGGCGGATCGAAGACCGCGAAGGTCGCCTTGAGCACGGGCGCGCCGTCGAGTTCCGCGGCGGCTCCGAGCACGCCGATCGGTTCCTGACCGAGGATCCGCCAGTGCGCGCGGGCACGTTCGTCCCAGCTCGAGACGTGGAACCCGTCGTCGGGGTAGATCTCCACGTAGCAGTCGTCGCGTGCGGCGGCGATCGTCAGCATGGCGTCGATCTGGACCGCGTCGAGGGTCCAGGCGTGGATCGTCCGACCGTCCGCACGCACCTCGGCGCCGTTGTGCAGGACGTGTGGTCCAGCGGCGCGGAGCTGGCGTTGCAGTGGCTCGACGGCGCCCCGCATGCGGCCGGTGGCGAAACCGACCCGCACGCCGGCCGCCTGTGCACGGTCGATGGCGGCGACGACCTCGTCGGTCGCCTCGGCGCTCGGGCCGACCAGGGTGCCGTCGACGTCGCAGACCACGTACGCCGGACGTGGCGGTGACCAGCCCGAGAACCGCCCACCCGGCAGCACGCCGGTGGGCAACGACGCGGTGTTCACCCGAGCGCCTTGACGGCGCCGAAGCGCTCCTCGTAGTTGGTGAGGTTGGTGTTCAACGCGTTGAGCACGCGGGCGACCATGGTCGGCGGGATGCGCACCCGGGACACGACCTCGGCGTTGACCTTGCCCTGCTCCTTGGCCGGCATGAGCTGGCAGAAATCGAGGGTGAAGTCGTGGGGGGAGTGCGAGACGACCAGGAAGTTGGCGTACTCACCGTGCTTCTGTTCGTCGGGGACCACCACCTGGACCTGCGTCTGCGGTCGGGACGGTTCGGGGGTCGGCTGGTCGCTCACGGGCTCGGTACCTCGTCGTCGGGGTGGCGGGTGTGTTCGGTCCGAGGCTAGCGACCGGGTCCGGCCGGGCTCCGGGGCCGGGGGTCCGGGGCCGGGTCCGACGCTAGGTTCGCTCGCCCGTCCCCGGACCCGCGAGCTGCCCCTGATGCGTTCGAACCTCGGAACCCTCGCCGCCGACGTCGACGCTGCCGTCGCCGATGCGCTCAGGCTGGTGCCGCGGGTGCTGGCGCGCGACCACACCGTCTGGCAGGAGGATCCGACGGAGGTCGCCGATCGGCTCGGCTGGCTCGATGCGCCGGCTCGTGCGGCCGAGCAGAACGACGAGCTCCGAGCGGTGGCGGCGGACCTCGTTGCTGACGGGATCACCGACGTCGTCCTCACCGGGATGGGCGGTTCCTCGCTCTACCCCGAGGTGCTGTCGGCCACCTACGGCGCGGCTCCGGACAGGCCGCGCCTGCACGTGATCGACTCGACCGACCCCGCGGCCGTCCTCGCGGTCGAACGGCAGGTGCCGTGGGCGACCACGGTGGTCATCGCGGCATCGAAATCGGGTGGCACGGTCGAGACGCGGTCCCACCTGGCACGGTTCACCGCTCGCCTCGAGGACGTGCACGGGGACGGTGCAGCGCGCCACATCATCGCGATCACCGATCCGGGCAGCGATCTCGAGCGTCTCGGGCGGGATGCCGGGTACCGGGCCGTCGTGCTCGGTCAGCCGGACGTCGGTGGGCGCTACAGCGCGCTGACGCCGTTCGGGCTCCTGCCGGCCGCCATCCTCGGGGTCGATCTCGACACCCACCTCGCCCCCGCAGCCGGGCTCCTGGCCCTCGCCGGGACCGAGGATCGGTCGAACACGCCCGTGGTGCTCGGGGCGGTGCTCGCTGCCGCGGCGCGGCGGGGACGCGACAAGCTGACCTTGCTGCTGCCCGACGAGGTCGCCGCGTTCGGTGCCTGGGTGGAGCAGCTGGTGGCGGAGTCCACCGGCAAGCACGGGGTGGGGATCCTGCCCGTGCTCGACGAGGAGGCCGAGCACCTCGTCGGTCGGCTGGGGGAGGACCGGGTGGTGGTCGCCCTCGGCGACAGACCGGGCACCGACGATCTCGCCGCCGCCGGCGCGCCGGTCGTCCAGCTGCCGTGGGACGGTCCGGAGCAGCTCGGGGCCGAGGTCGTCCGCTGGGAGGTCGCGACCGCGATCGCCGGGGCGTTGCTCGGCGTGAACCCCTTCGATCAGCCGGACGTCCAGTCCGCGAAGGCCGCCACCGGCCGGATGCTCGACGATGCGGCAGGCGGCGACATCACCCTTCCGGACACCGGTCCGGCCAGCGACGTGCTGCGGACGGTGGCACCGGGCGGCTACCTCGCGCTGCTCGCCTTCGTCACGCCGGGCGGGGTCGCCGAGGGACACGTGCGCGCCGCCGCGGAGCGGCTCCGTGAACGGTTGCACGTGCCGGTGACCGTCGGGATCGGTCCGCGCTACCTGCACTCGACCGGCCAGCTCCACAAGGGCGGCCCGGACGGCGGCGGGTTCCTGGTCGTCGTCGGCGACGACCCCGAGGACGCCGAGGTACCGGGTGCGCCCTACACCTTCTCGCAGCTGAAGCGGGCGCAGGCAGCGGGTGACATCCGGGCCCTCGGTGACGCGGGCCGCCCGGTCGCGCGGCTCGAGGTGGATCAGGTCCGCGAGCTGAGCTGATCGCGGTCCAGATCGGTCGGCGGACCAGGGGAGGGGTGGGCGGTGAGGGGCTCGAACCCCCGACCTCCTCGGTGTAAACGAGGCGCTCTCGCCATCTGAGCTAACCGCCCGGAACGGGGTGCACGCTAGCGTCGCTCCCTGGTCGGCGTACCTTCCGGTCCGGGGCGCGAGCGGACCCGGAGCGAGCTGATCCGCACCGATGGACGATGTCGATCCGGTCACCGCGACCCGCGCCGCACCCGCTGACCAGGAGGACCCGATGACCGGACACCAGCGGGCGGGATCCGCTCGAACCGGCCACCTCGGGCTGTGCACCGACCTCTACGAGCTGCGCATGGTCGAGTCCTACCTGCAGCAGGGCATGACCGACCCCGCGACCTTCAGCCTGTTCGTCCGCCCCAACGCGGTCCGCCCCTGGATGGTCGCGTTCGGGATCGAACGGGTCCTCGAGCTGCTCGAGACCTTCACGTTCGGCCCCGAGGAACTCGACGAGCTCGCCCGGCTCGGCGTCAGCGACGCGGTCCGCGACCAGCTCGCTACGTGGGAGGTCACCACCGGCGAGGTGTGGGCCGTGCCCGACGGCACGGTGGTGCTGGCCCAGGAACCGCTGCTCGAGGTGACCGCGCCGCTGCCGGTGGCGCAGCTGCTGGAGACGGCGGTGATGAACCTCGTGCAGTACCCGACGCTGGTCGCCACGAAGGCGGCGCGCTGCTCGTTGGCCGCCGACGGGCGGCAGCTGGCGGACTTCGGGTTCCGCCGGGCTCACGGGCTCGAGACGGGCATCGAGGCCGCGCTCGCGGCGTACGTCGGTGGCGGCTTCGCCACGAGCAACGTCGAGGCGGGACGGCGTCACGGCGTGCCCACCACCGGGACGATGGCGCACTCGTACGTGCAGGCGTTCCACGACGAGCGCGACGCGTTCCGCGCCTTCGCGTCGGACCACCCGGAGCAGAGCGTCCTGCTCGTCGACACCTACGACACGATCGACGGGGTCCGGCGTGCGATCGAGGTGTCACAGGAGCTCGGCATCCGACCGCGTGGTGTCCGGCTCGATTCCGGCGACCTGGGGGCGCTCGCGGTCGAGGCGCGACGGCTGCTCGACGCCGCCGGCTTCGACGACAGCGTCGTGATCGTCTCCGGTGGGTTGGACGAGCACGCGATCCACGACCTGGTCACCGCAGGCGCACCGATCGACGGGTTCGGTGTGGGTACCGCGCTGACCGTGTCGCAGGATCACCCGGGGCTGGACATCGTCTACAAGCTGGTCGCCTACGACGGCCGTGCGGTGGCCAAGTTCAGCGGGGTCAAGAGCACGTTCCCCGGGCCTAAACAGGTGTTCCGCCACGATGCGGACCCGACGCGCGACGTCCTGTCCGTCCGCGACGCCGACGAGACCGGACAGCCGCTGCTGCGCCCGGTCTGGCGCGACGGTCGCCGGTTGGACGGCCCGTTCGACGTCGAGGCCGTCCGCGAGCGGGTCCGGAGCGAGCTGGCCGCCCTGCCCGAGGCCTGGCGGACACCGCCGTACCTGGACGAGGCGCCCCTGCCCACCATCGGCGACGACCTCGACCGGTTGACCGAACAGGTACGGCGCGACGCGTTCGGCGAGGACGCCTGAACCGACGAGGTGGCTGCTGCCGCCCGGACCGTGGATCGGAGGGACGATGCGCATCGTCGCGGGGAACGCGTCGCGGGCGCTGGGGGCAGCCGTGGCGACGGCCGCCGGTACCGAGCTCGTCGAGCGACGGATCGAGCGGTTCCCCGACGGCGAGATCCACGTCCAGCTCCTCGAGGAGCTCCGCGACAGCGACACCTACTTGATCCAGTCCACCGGTCCACCGTCCCAGGAGCACCTGACCGAGCTGCTGCTGATGGCGGACGCCGCCTACCGAGCTGGTGCGGCGCGGATCACGGCGGTCGTCCCGTACCTCGCCTACGCGCGACAGGACCGCCGGAGCTCAGCCGGGGAGCCCGTCGGGCTCCGCGTCGTGGCGGACGTGCTGCGGGCCTCCCACGTCGACCGCCTCCTCGTCGTCGACCCGCACACACCAGCGCTCGAATCGATCGTGAGCATGCCGGTGGAGACCACGTCGGCGGTCCCACTGCTGGCTGACGCGCTGCGCGACACGTTGGACGGTGACACGGTGTTGGTCGCGCCCGACCTCGGCGCCGCCAAGCTCGTCGACCGGTACGCCGAACTGCTCGATCTCGAGGTCGCCATCGTGCGCAAGACCCGCCTCTCCGGCGATGAGGTCGAGACGGGGGCGGTCATCGGTTCGGTCAGAGGGCGTCGTCCGGTGATCGTGGACGACATGGTCTCGACCGGTGGCACCATCGCCTCGGCCGTCGAAGCGGTGATGGCTGCGGGCGCGGTCGGGCCGGCGACGGTCGCGGCGACGCACAGCCTGCTCGTCGGGCCGGCCGTCGAACGGCTCCGTGCGGTCGAGGTCGCCGAGCTGGTGACCACCGACAGCCTCGTCGTGCCGGCAGGTGATCTGGTCGTGCGGACCGTCAGCCTCGCCGAGCGTCTCGCCGAGGTCGTCGGCCGCCTACACCGGGGCGATCCGCTCGCCGAGCTCTCCGCCCACGGGTGAGCGGCCTCTGGACGGGTGCGGACCGCAGCCGCCTACCCTCGCTCCTGGCGCACCGTGCGGCCCACGCCGGAGCGCTTGGCCCACGCCGATCGTCGCCGGAGGGACCGTGACCGCGTTCGACACCGTGGGGGGCTGGCTCGCGCTGGTCCACGACCGCTACCCGCCGGCGGACGCGTCGTCGTGGGACAACGTCGGCCTCCAGGTCGGCGACCCCACCTGGCCGGTCGCCCGCGTGCTGGTCTGTCTCGACGTGACCGGTGCCGTGATCGACGAGGCGGCCGAGGTGCCGGGCACCCTGGTGCTCGCCCACCACCCGCTGCTGTTCCGGCCGCTGTCGCAGCTGACCCCGGACACCGCACCGGGCCGCACGGCGCTGCACGCTGCGACGGCCCGGGTGGCGGTCGCCGCCGCCCACACCAACCTCGACGTCGCACGCGACGGAGCCGGCACGTCGGACCCGGTCGCTGATGTGCTCGGGCTCGTCGCACGGCGGCCCTTGACCACCGAGCTGCGCGAGGCCGGTCGGGTCAAGCTCGTCACCTTCGTCCCGGAGGCGCACGTCGAGGCCGTGCTCGACGCGCTCGCCGAGGCGGGGGCAGGGCGGATCGGCGGCTACGAACGCTGCGCGTTCCGCGTCCGGGGGCAGGGCACGTTCCGTCCGGGACCGGGGACGCAGCCGTTCTCGGGGCGGGTCGGCGAGGTCGCGCTCGAGGACGAGGTGCGCGTGGAGATGGAGCTGCCGCGGCGCCGCGTCGGTGCCGCGGTCGGTGCGTTGCAGGCCGCCCACCCCTACGAGGAGGTCGCCTACGACCTGGTCCCGCTGCTCGACGGCGGCGAGGTGGGGTTCGGTGTCGTCGGTGAGCTCCCCGGACCCGTGGCGCTCGGTGACGTGGCCGAGCTGCTGCGGACCGGGTTGCCGGCGCCGCACCTCCGGGTGGCGGGGGATCGTGCACGCACCGTGCGCACGGTCGCCACGGTCGGGGGAGCGGGTGACGGGTTGATCGGCGCCGCGCTCGGCGCGGGGGCCGATCTGTACGTGACCGGCGACCTGCGCCACCACGTCACCCTCGACGCGCTGGAGCAGGGCTTGGCGCTGATCGACGCCGGTCACCACGCCACCGAGGTCGCGGCCCTCCCGGCGTGGATCGACCGTCTCCGGGGCGCCGCCGGCGAGCGGTCGCTCACGGCGCCGGTGGTAGCGTCGAAGGTCCGCACCGTCCCCTGGAGCTGACCTTGGCGAGCGACACCGAGCTCGATCTGTTGCTGGTCCTGCAGCAGACCGATCACCGCCTGCGCAAGGTCGAGCACCGCCTCGACGCCCTGCCCGAACAGCAGGTGCTCGACGACGCGACCGCCCGGGTCGCCAAGCTCGAGGCCGAACGCGCCGAGCTCGCTGCCCAGCTGGACCGAGCAGCCGCCGAACAGCGCACCTTCGAGCGCGACATCGACACCCTCGGACAGCGTCGTGACGCCGAACGCGTCCGCCTCTACGACGGCACGGTGACCAACCAGCGCGAGATGGCCTCGGTCGAGGCCGAGATCGAGACGACGGTCCGCCGTCTCGAGGAGCACGAGGAGGACCTCCTCGTGGTCATGGAGCAGATCGAGGAGATCGAGCGCGGCCTCGACGATCTCGACACCCAGGTGGTGGCGGCGCGTGCTCGCGCGCGTGACGCCGAGGGGGCCCGCGACGTGGCCGCCGGGACGTTGCTGGCCGAGCGGGCCGAGCTGCAGGTCGAGCGCGACGACCAGGCGTCCCGACTGCCGCCGGAGCTGCTCGAACGTTACGAACAGGCAGCGGCTCGCGGCGGGGGCACCGGTGTCGGCAAGCTCGAGGGTCTGGCGTGCACCGCCTGTGCCATCGAGATGTCACGCGCTGACGTCGACGAGCTCTACCACGGCGACACGCTGAACACCTGTCCCCAGTGCCGGCGGCTGCTGATCGTCCGCTGAGTCGCCTGGGAAGCTGCCCTGATGGGCCGGTTCAGGCGTGTCCGACCTCGTCGAGCCCAGCGGCCTTCGCCACCTCCTTGGCGCGTTCGGCGGCACGCAGCAACGTGACCGCGTCGTCGCCGTCCTCGGGCCACCGCGCGATCCCGTAGGCCGCGTGGACCTCGAAGGCGTCACCGCCCGGCAGCGCGACGGTCTCGCGACCGAGTCGGGCGATCACGTCGGTGACCAGCGTCTGGGAACGGTCGCGGTCGTCGCCGACCAGGAGCACACCGATCTCGTCGCTGCCGAGCCGCGAGGCGATCGCCTCGGTGCCGGTCGCGCGGCGCAGGACGTGGGCCAGGACCCGCACCGCCTCGGTCCCGGTCGGGTGGCCGTAGGTGTCGTTGAGGCGCCGCATCCCCCGGATGTCGGCGAGCAGGACCGCGAACGGGGTGCCCTCGGCACGCAGCTGGTCGACCGCGTCGTAGAAGACGCGCACGTTCAGCAGCCCGGTCACGGCGTCCTCGTTGATCGCCTGGCGCAGGGCCCGGTCGCGCTGACGTTCGAGCTGGGCGCCGGCTGTCCCGGCGAGGGCCAGGAACGGCAGCACCGCGCTGCGCACGACCAGGCCGAGGAGCTCGCGCTGCGCGACACCGCCGACGAGGTCGAGCCCGAGGTGGCCGACCGCGGCGATCGCCGCGACCGCGAGCGCGACGCGGGTCCCCGCCGCGGCGCCAGCCACCAGCGTCACGGGGGCGGCGAGCCACGCGGCGGTCCCGTCGAGCAGCGCGTGGGCGAGGAACGACAGCAGCAGACCACCGCCGAGGACCACCACCTGCATCCGGGGTGACTCGAGGTGGTCGGCGATGCGTTCGAGCGACGTCCTCGTGCGCGTGGCCGCGTTGGGCCGTCCCACGCTCGTCCCTTCCTGCCCGCACCCGCGTGCGTGGCCGATCCTGCGTCAGCGCTCCCAGGCGTCAGGGACACCTGGGGCCGGTTCGTCACCGAGCGGTTCGCGGACAGCGCGCAGCAGCGTGACGACCCGCGACGGGTCACGCAAACGGAAGCGCGCGTTCGTCGCGGTGGGCTCCTCGGCCACGAGCACCGCTTCGCCGTCGATCGCGAGCGCCGCCTCGAAGGCGTCCTCGTCGGTGGTGTCGTCGCCGAAGACCAGCGGCTTGGTGGGCGGGCGGCCGGGCAGGCCCGTCGCCCGGTCCGCTGCCTGTTCGTCGATCCAGGCGAGCGCGCGGCCCTTGTCGATCCCGCTGACCTTCAGCTCCACGACGGCCTTGCCCTCGAGGAGGACGAAACCCGGTCCATCCCCGGTGGCGGCCCCGAGCCGGGCCCGGACCGCGGGCAGGATCCGCGCCACCTGGTCGGCGGCCACGCGGCGGTGGTGGACCGCGAGCGAGGTGGCCTTGCGTTCGACGATCCAGCCCGCGGCCTCGTCCACCGCGGCCCGGAGGTCCGACTCGACCTGGTCGAGCACCTCGCTGGCGGCGCCGAGGTCGGTGAGAGGTTCGTGGGTGCCGTCCGGCCGGCGCGCCTCGCTGCCGTGGCCGCCGATCAGCAGCAGGTCGCCCGGGGCGGTCCCGAGCCGTGCCTCGAGATCGTCGAGCGCGCGGCCGGAGAGCACCGCGACCTCGCACACCTCGGTGAGCGCAGCGATGGCCCCCAACGCCCCGGGCGCGGGGACGGCGTCGTCCGGGTGGTCGACGATGGGTGCCAACGTGCCGTCGAAGTCGAGCACGATGGTCCAGCGGCGGGGGTCACCGATGCGTCGTCGCAGCGCATCGAGGTCGTCGGTGCCGGGCGCGGGCGCCACCTCAGATCCCCTCGTGGCCGCGCTCGATGTCCGCCAGCTCGTCGGAGACCCAGCGGTAGACGTCGCGCTCGCGCACGGCGTCGGCCATCGCGTGGATCCGGTGGCGCCGATCGTCCTCGTCGAGCTCGAGCGCGGACGCCATCAGGTAGCTCATCCCCTCGACATCGAAGGGGTTGCAGCGCACGGCGTGCTCGCCGAACTCGAGCATCGCACCGGCGAACTCGCTGAGCAGCAGCACGCCCGCGTCGTTACCGGCGGCCTGGCAGGTCACGAACTCCTTGGCGACGAGGTTCATCCCGTCCTTGAGCGGCGTGACGCACATGACGTCCGCGAGCCGGTAGTAGGCCGCGAGCTTCTCACGCGGCACACCCCGGTAGAGGTAGTGGACGGGCACGTCGTGGCCGGGTTCGGTGAACCGGCCGTTGATGCGGCCGACCTCGGTCTCCACCTCGGTGCGCAGCTCGCGGTACTCCTTGACGTCGTCGCGCGAGGGCACGGCGACCTGGACGAAGGCGACCTCCCGGCGCAGCTCGGGGTGGCGTTCGAGCAGCAGCTCGATCGATTGGAGCCGGTGCCGGATCCCCTTGGTGTAGTCGAGCCGGTCGACGCCGAGCAGGACGCGGCGGCCGGCGAACTGCTCGCGGAGCTCGGCGAGTTCGCGTTCGGTCTCGTCGGACCGGGCGAGCGTGGCGAACTCCTCCGCGTCGATCGAGATGGGGTGGGCGACGCAGCGCACGTGACGCCCGTCCGGCAGCGCGATGGTGTCCCCGAGGGTCGAGACCCCGGGGAAGAGCTGCTGGACCGCGCGCACGAAGTTGTCGCGGTAGCGGACGGTGTGGAAGCCGACCGCGTCGGCGGCCAGCATCCCCTGCAGGATCTGGTCGCGCCACGGCAGCCGCGCGACCAGCTCCGGCGGCGGGAAGGGGATGTGCAGGAAGAACCCCAGCGGTGAGGCGGGGGAGATGCCGCGCAGCAGCTCGGGGAGCAGCATCAGGTGGTAGTCGTGGACCCACACCAGCGGGTCCTCGCCGCCGCGCGAGGCCTCCTCGATCGCACCCGCTGCCGTCTCGGCGAAGACGCGGTTGACGTCCTGGTAGGCGCGCCACCACCGGCGGTCGACGACGGGTTGGGCGACGAGGTCGTGGAACAGCGGCCAGATCGTCCGGTTCGAGAACCCGTGGTAGTAGCCGCGCAGCTGCGATCGGCTGAGCGCCACGGCGTGGAGCGAGACGTTGAGCGCATCGACCCGATCGGGGACGCTCGGGGCGTCGTCGTCGTAGCCGACCCACGCGCCGCCGACCTCGTCGACCACCGGGCTGAGCGCCGTGACGAGCCCACCCGCGGACGCCTTCCAGGTGGGGGTGCCATCCGGTCCGGGCGCACCTCGTGAGACCGGGAGGCGGTTGGCGACGACGACGAGCGGGCGGCTCAACGGGTCCTCTCTGGTCGGGCGCGGGGGCGCTGCAGGTGCCATCCGTGCGCGTTCGAGGGTAGTTGCCACCCGTGTGCCGCTCGGCACTCGAGGTGGCCGGACGGCGCCGTTCCGGCCCCGTTCCGTCCCGACGCGCGGCGACGGGCGGGGGCGCCGGGTTCGTGGCGTCCCGGCGCTAGCGTCCTCGCCCGCCGTCCCCACCGCTCGAGGAGCACCCGCGTGTCCGACGCCAACGCCACTGCCGCCCATCCCCAGCAGGTGCTCGACGGCCTGCGCGAGCTCGGCGCCGGGCTGGCCTTCAACCAGCACATGGGCGTCGAGGTGCGCGAGGCGGAGATCGGGCGCTGCGTGGTGGCGCTGCCGCCGAACGGCGCGCTCGCGAACCACCTCGGTGGGGTCCACGCGATCGCCGAGCTGGCGCCGGTCGAGCTCGCCGGAGCGCTCGCGGCGTCGTCGCAGCTCACCCCGCTGATCGAGCGTGGGTACGTGCCGGTGGTCGGACGGTTGGCGACCCGGTTCCGTGCACCAGCGGCGGGGGAGCTGCTCGCGACGGCGCTGGTCGGATCCGAGGTCCTCGCACCTGCGCTGGCCGCAGCGGACGCCGGCGAGCGGCCCCGGGTCGACGTCGAGGTGACGGTGACCGACCCGCAGGGCACGGTGGTCAACGTCACCGAGCTCGGCTTCGTCTACCTCCCCGTCGCTGCCGACGGCTAGCGCGGGCCGTACGCTCACGGTGTGGGAGGAGCCGGCCAGGCGGCCGCGCGACGCACCATCCGTGGTGCGCGTGAGGAAAGTCCGGACTCCACAGGGCAGGGTGCTGGGTAACCCCCAGGCGTGGTGACACGCGGAAAGCGCAACAGAGAGCAGACCGCCCACGGGCTGCCACCGGACCTCGGTCACGGAGCAGCCCAGGTGAGGGTGAAACGGTGAGGTAAGAGCTCACCAGCGCGGCGGGTGACCGTCGCGGCTAGGCAAGCCCCACCCGGAGCAAGGCCGAGCAGGGACAGGGTGGCCCGCCCGTTCATCCCAGGTAGGCCGCAACGAGGCGTCGGGAGACCGGCGTCCCAGACAGATGGTCGCCACCCGCCGCACGGGCAACCAGCGGCGGGGACAGGATCCGGCTTACCGGCCGACTCCTCCCACACCCACCTCGCCGCCCGTTGCCGCGGTTCGCTCGGTCGAGCGCCCGGCGGCATGGGCCGGGCGAGCGATGCGTGGGCTGACGGCGCAACACTGACCGTACGGCCACCATCCCGACGGCAACCCAGCAGCGGGCGGTGCCGAACCAGTGCTGGAGGACGAAGTTCAGGTCGTCGTAGACCGGACCACCTTCCGGTCCTCTAGCACGGATATCGACCACATAGGAGCCTTTAACTTGTTGAAGCGCACATTCTCAACCGTCGGCCTCGCGGCCCTCACGGTCGGCGCCATGGCCACCGGGGCTGCCGCACAGGACTCGACGATGACCCTCAGTGGGCAGCTCGATGAACTCAACGGTTCGGGTGGCAGCGGCACCGTCACGATGGAGCTGAACGAGTCCACCAACGAGGCGACCATCCGCATCGAGGGGAACGGTTTCCTCGCCGGTTCGCCCCACGCCCAGCACATCCACGGTGTCGAGAGCGGCGACAGCGTCTGCCCCACCTTGGAGCAGGACGAGGACGGTGACGGCCTGGTGAACACGCCCGAGGGCGCCACGGTCTACGGCCCGATCGAGGCCTCGCTGACCACCGAGGGCGACACGAGCCCGGACAGCGCGCTGGCCGTCGAGCGGTTCCCGACCTACGACGATGGGGTCTACGAGCGCACGGTCCAGCTCGACAGCGACGTCGCTGACAACCTCGACCGCTACCACGTGGTCATCCACGGTGTGGATGTCAACGGCAACGGTGAGTACGACGCCGAAGCGGGTCAGAGCCCCCTCGATGAGGCCCTGCCGCTCGAGGCGACCCTGCCGGCCGCCTGTGGCACGCTGACCGCGACCGCCTCAGGTGGCGTCGACACCGGTGCCGGTGGTACCGCCGACTCCGGTGCTGACCCGATCGCCCTGAGCGCCGTCGGTGCGGTCGCCATCGGTGGTCTCGCCCTCGGCCTGCGTCGCCGTAGCCAGACCATCTGAGTGACACCTCACGCAGCACACCGCGTGCGTCGGGCAGCCTTCGGGCTGCTCGTCGCCGTGTCCGTGGTCGGCTGCGGGTCGAGCGACCAGCCGCCCACAGCCGCGCCACCGGACACCGAACCGACCGTGTCCGCCCCTGACCGAGAACCAACAGCCACGCGACCCGATGATGCTGCCGACGGGGCGGGTGCGGGCGGCGACGACGGAGACGGCGCGGACGGTTTCGTCGGCGTGGAGGAGAGCTTCGACGGGGTTCCCGCCGGTGAAGGGCTCGATCCCGAACGCGTCAGCATCCCCGCCATCGGCGTCGACGCCGACGTCATCGATCTCGGCCTCAACCCCGACAACACCCTCGAGGTGCCGTCCGACTTCTCCCAGACCGGCTGGTTCGAACGCGGCAGCCGCCCGGGGGAACGCGGCGCGGCGATCATCGCGGGCCACATCGACTCGACCGACGGACCGGCCGTCTTCTACCGGCTCGCCGAACTCACCAAAGGCGCACAGATCGAGGTCCACAGCGCCGAGGGCGAGACCGTCACCTTCGCGGTCGAGCGTGTCGAGGAGTACTCCAAGGCGGAGTTCCCCACCCAAGAGGTCTACAGCTTCACCCGCGAACCGACCCTTCGACTGATCACCTGCGGCGGACCGTTCGACCGCACCATCGGCAGCTACGAGAACAACACCATCGTGTACGCCCGCCGTATCGCGTGAGCCGATAGACAGCCCGCACCGCCGTCCGCTGCCCGTGCCCCCGGAGCCCTCGTGTCCGACCGTGACCGGCCCGTGCCCTCCCGCGCCGACTTCCCTGTCCTGCGTCCACAGTCGACCCGATGGTCGGACGACGACCGGTACGGCCACGTCAACAACGTCGTCCACTACGCGTGGTTCGACACCGCCGTGAACGGCCACCTGATCGAGCGGCTCGGCCACGACACGAGACAGCTGCCCGCGATCGGACTGGTCGTCGAGACCGGGTGCCGCTACCTCGCCCCGCTCGGCTTCCCCGACCAACTCGAGGTCGGGATCGCCGTCACGTCGATCGGTCGCTCGTCGATCACCTACGAGCTGGCGGTGTTCCGCGCGGGTGAGGACCGGCCCGCGTCGGTCGGCCGCTTCGTGCACGTCTACGTCGACCGTGACGAGCAGCGCACCACGGTCCCGGTCCCCGACGAGGTCCGCGCCGCGGTCGCCCACCTCGTGCGCGGCTGAGTCCCGGCGCGGGTGTCGGACGGGAGACGGAGGGTCCCAGGAAGTTGCACGAACGCGCGTGTCACCTCCCCGTCGCGGCACTCGACGTTCGCGCGTCCTGGATCGTGACGATGACGACGCGATCGCGATCCTCGT
>JBBECA010000094.1:0-10973 GCA_040882055.1 Nitriliruptor sp. | reverse complement strand
CGTACTCGTTGTAGGTGATGGCCTGCGCCGAGTCGATGTCCCGGTCGAGCAGCAGCGTCATGTCGAACGGCTGGTCGACGAGTTCGACGTCGCTCTCCGGGTCGAGACCAGCCTGCTGCAGCGCGGCGAGGAGTTCGTACTCGTTGCCGAAGCCCCAGGCGCCGACCTTGGTGCCCTCGAGGTCCTCGAACGACTCGATGCCGGAGTCGGCCCAGGCGACCTGCATCAGACCGGAGCGCTGGTAGATCTGCGCGATGGTGATGAAGTCCTCACCGGCGGCCCGCTGCGACAGGGTCGAGGCGACCCAGTCGATCCCGAAGTCCGCGCCACCACCGGCCACGACCTGCGCGGGACCGACGTCCGGACCGCCCTCCATGATGTCGACCTGGAGGCACTCCTCCTCGTAGAAGCCCTGGTCGTCGGCGGCGAAGAAGCCGGCGAACTGGGCCTGGGCGACCCACTTGAGCTGGAGGCTGGTCGACTCGAGCTCCTCGCAGTCACCCGCAGCCGTGCCGTCGTCGCCACCGTCGTCGGTCGCGCCGTCGTCCTCCGCAGCGCCGTCGTCGGCCGCTGCCGTGCCGTCGTCGGTGTCGGTGCCGTCACCGTCGTCGCCGCCCCCACAGGCGGTGGCGAGCAGCGCGAGCGCAGCGGCCGCGGCCACCACCTTGCGTCGAGTGTGGATCATCGTTGGTCGTCCCCTTCTCGTGCGTGTCGCGGTGACCGGCGGTCACCGCGGTGCTCTTGCCGCTGTCCGGTCACGACTCGCTCGCCGCCGGGACCATCCACCGTTCCAAGGTTGCCACCGCCCCGTACAGCGCGAGCCCGAAGAGGCACAACGCGAGCACGGTCGCCCAGGCGCCGGTGTAGTCCGCCGTCGCCATCAACGTCTTGATGAAGAAGCCCGCGCTCGAGCGGAACCCCCCGAAGAAGTCGGCGACCACCGCGGCGATGACCGCGAGCGCCGCGCCGACGCGCAGGGCGCCGAAGACGAACGGCAGCGCGGTCGGCAGCAGGAGCTTGACGAAGACGGTGCGGCGGTCCGCCGCCAACGAGCGCATCAGCTCGGTGTGGCCCGCCTCGGCCGAACTCAGCCCGGTGATCGTGTTGACCAACATCGGGAAGAAGACCACGAGGGCGACGACCGCGGCGTTGGACCACACCGACAGGGCCCCGAACCAGAGGTTGAAGATCGGCGCGGTGGCCACGATCGGGATGGCCCCGAGCGCGACGCCGACCGGGAGCATCCCCTCGCGCAGCCACGCCCAGCCGGCGACGAGCGCTCCGGCCAGGAACCCAGCGGTACCGCCGACGAGGAAGCCGAGCAGCGACGCGCGGCCGGTGGTCCAGACCGCCTCGGCGAGCCTGGGGAGGTCCTCGACGAACGTGCGGAGGATGGCGAGGGGGGCGGGGATCAGGATCGGACGGATCTCGAAGATGCGGACCGCCGCCTCCCAGATCACCAGCACCAACACCGCCGCGAGCAGGGCCGGCACGAGCCGTCGGATCCCTGCGCTGACCCGACCGGGCAGGCCGGGGTCGGCGACGGAGGAGGCGGTGGTGGCGGTCACGCGCGTTCCGCCGCCCGGAGCGTCTCGCGGACCTCGGTGACCAGCTCGAAGTACCGCGGGTGTTCGCGGGTGTCCTCGCTGCGCGGGTAGGGCAGGTCGACGGGGATCTCGGCCAGGACCCGCCCGGGCCGCGGGCTCATCACCACGATGCGGTTGGACAGGAAGACCGCCTCGGGGATCGAGTGGGTCACGAAGATGATCGTGGTGCCGGTCCGCTGCCAGATGCGCAACAGCTCGTCGTTGAGACGTTCGCGGGTGATCTCGTCGAGCGCGCCGAACGGTTCATCCATCAGCAGCAGGGCGGGTTCGAACGCGAGCGCCCGCGCGATCGCGACGCGCTGCTGCATGCCACCGGAGAGCTGCTGGGGTCGCTTCTTGGCGAACTCGCTGAGCTCGACCAGCTCGAGCATCTCGTCCGCGCGTCGCGTCCGCTCCTCGCGGGAGTGCCCCATGATCTCGAGGGGGAGCTCGACGTTGCGGCGCACGGTCCGCCAGTTGAACAGCGTGGCCTTCTGGAAGACCATGCCGTAGTCGCGGTCGCAACGGGCCTGGTGGGCCGACTTCCCGCGGACCTGCACCTCGCCGTCGGTGGCCGGGGTGAGGTCGGCGATCGTGCGCAGCAGGGTCGACTTCCCGCATCCAGAGGGGCCGATGAGCGACACGAAGTCGCCCGGCGCCACGTCGAGCGAGACGTCGGAGAGCGCGACCACGGCCTCGTCGCCGGTGCCGAAGCGCTTGGTCACCGCCCGCGCGGCGACGAGCGGTGCGCCGGTCGCGCCGGCGGGGGTCGTGTGCACGGGTTCCTGTGCAGCCATGGGGCGGGTCACTCTCCGTGGGAGCGCAGGGCGACGCGCTCGAGTCCGACGATGATGAGGTAGGCGGTGATGCCGAGCAGGCCGGCGACCGCGGTCGTGGCGAACAGCTGGACGGCGTTGTTGCTCACCCGCCCGAAGGCGAAGATGGCGCCGCCGATGCCGGCGGACGCCGGCGCCGAGATCTCGCCCACGATCGCGCCGACCACGGCGGCGGTGGCGCCGATCTTCATCCCGACGAACAGGTGCGGGAGGGCGGCCGGGACCCGGAGCTTCCACAACCGGGTCCACGAACTCACCGCGTAGGAGCGCATCAGCTCCTCGGCGGTCGGGTCGGCTGCCCGGAGCCCGCGGACGGTGTTGATCGCCACCGGGAAGAAGACGAGGTACATCGACAGCACCGCCACGCCGGTCCAGTCCGGCAGGAACTCCCACTGGTTGAAGACCACCACCAGGATCGGGGCGAACGCGATGAACGGCACGACCTGGGAGGCCACGACGTACGGCATCAGCGCCCGCTCGGCCAGCGCGGAGTGGCGGAATAGCACCCCGAGCAGGAAGCCGAGCGCCACCCCGAGCACGAAACCCACCGCGACCTCGCGGGCGGTGTGCGCGACACCGCTCAGCAGGAACGAGCCGAGCGTCTCACCGCCGCCGCGGTAGGGCCGGCCGAAGGCCGCGACGATGTCCCACAGGTGGGGGAAGGTCTGGGCGTTCCCGCTGCCGCGTACGACGATGGGCAGATCGGTGCTGGTGCCGGGCCAGGTGTTGCCGAGGGCCAACGCCACCGCCCGGTAGCCCTCCCACAGGGCGGCCAGGAGCACCACCACGAGGGTGGCGTTGACCGCTGCGCGGGACCGTCCTATCGGGGTGACCTCCGTGAGGGGCGTGAGCCTGCGTGGCCGGTGTGACGGGGATGTTGCGGCGCGGTGTCCGGCGAGGCCGACGCGTCCGGGCGCCGACCCGCACGCACCGGTTCCCTTGGCACCTCCCGAGCGCCGTCGACCGCGGTGACGGCCACCGGTCGAACGTTCAGGGAGCATAAGCGGGGAGCGCCGCAGCACAACGACAAGGGTTGCCGACCGAGCTCGACAGCCCTTGGCACTTCTGCCCGGAGGTCCGAGGGATCCGGGCTGGAGGCGCCGCTGCGGCCGGGCTGGAGGCGCCGCTGCGGCCGGACCGGCGATCAGTCGTCGATACGGACGATCGCGGCCACCGGACCGCCACCCTGTGGGCCCTGGTGCAGCGCGCCGACCGAGACGAACACGGCGGAGTCGCCGACGGTCGCTGCGGTGACGCCGCCGACCGCGCCCTTGATCTGGCGGTGGTGGTGGACGTCGGAGTCGTCGAGCATCAGCTGGCGACGACCGCGGAGCTGCCCGGACGCGTCGGCCTCGCACTTGAGGAACACCCCGACGAGCTTGTCGCCGAGGTCGCTGTGGTGCGGGCGCTCGGGCAGGTCGAGGCCGGCGCTGCGGATCGCGTTCCAGATCCCGTCCTGGTCGATCGCGTCCTCCATCACGCTGTGCCCGACCCGGTACCTGGACCGCGCGCCCGCGGCGTTGCCGACCACGACGATCTGGGCGCGGTCGAGCTCGACACCCGAGGAGCACGAAGCCACCGCCGAGTACAGCGAGGTGTCCTTGCAGATCTGGTCGGCGTCCGGCACCTCGCTGATCTCCCCGAGGCCGTAGGCGACACCGAGTCCGGTGGTGCCGTTGGAGACGTCCATCGAGTAGAGGGTGTCCTCGGTGAAGACGGTCTCGCCGCGGCGGTGGGCGTCGGCGATGGTCTCCTGGACCAGCAGCGGGGTCTTGGTCTGCACGTAGTGCACGTCGGCGACGTCGGTGATCCCGGCCTCGGCCATGGCGCGCTTCACGCCCGCGCCGACCTTCTCGACCATCGCCGGGCGGCCGATGTCCTCGGGCAGGAGCACGTCGGACATCGCGAACCCGACCGACAGCCTCGGCTCGTCGGTCTCGACGCCCTGCTCGTCGGGGACGCGGGCGAAGACCACCGCGTGCGGGGTGATGACACCGTCGCAGCCCCCGGACCACGCCATCGGGATCTGCTTGACCTCGTCGGCGCTGCGCGAGCCCCGGTCGACGAGCACGCCGCGGTAGGCCTGGTCGGCGAGGATGCGGGTGTAGTCGTTGACGCCGCCGTTGCCCTCGGTCTTGCCGATGACGGCGACCACGTCGTCGGCTGCGAAGACGCCGTCGTCGATCAGCTGGGCGAGCCCCGAGGCGTCGTTGACGCTCTTGAACTCGATCTTGCGGACCTCGAACGGCATCGACGTGGCTCCTCATCGCGCGGGTCGTGTCGACGGACGGCCGACACGGGTATCCGCGGGGACGCTAGCCCGCGCTCCCGGACCTCTCCATGTGAACTTTGTACGACGGCAGGCGGTGCGCGGTAGCGTCACCTGCCGAAGTGTGACCCCCGCCGGGTCGCGCTGCACCGTCGGGAGCCGACCGCCCGTGCCCACTCCGCCCGTCCCTGCCTCGGCGTTCCACGGCGCGCAGACCCTCGGTGAGGTCCTCGCCACCCCGGCGCTGACCGGGTGCCGCGTGCTCGCGGGCAGCGACGGGCTCGCCCGGACGGTCACGCGGCTGAACATCATGGAGGTGCCCGACATCGGGCCGTGGGTGAAGCCGGACGAGTTCCTGCTGACCACCGCCTACCCCCTGCGGGGACGACCCGACACCCTCCCGTCGCTCGTGGAGGACCTCGACGACGCGGGCCTGGCCGGCCTCGGGATCAAGCTCGGCCGCTACCTCGACGAGGTGCCCGCCGACATGCTGGCCGTCGCGGACCGGCGCGGGTTCCCGATCGTGCAGCTGCCCGACGGCGTCAGCTTCGACGAGATCCTCAACGAGGTGCTGACCACCCTCCTGAACCGCCAGGCGAGACAGCTGGCCCGCTCGGAGCGGATCCACCGCGCGTTCCTGCAGCTGGTCCTCGGCGGGCTCGGCCTGCCCGAGATCGCACGCGACCTCGCCGACCTGCTCGACGGCCCCGCCGCGATCGTCGACGTCGACGGCGTGGTGCTCGCGGCCGCTCGCCTCGACGAGCTCGACCTCGACGTCGACGTGCTGCCCGAGCGGTTCGTGGTCGACCTCGGCGCGCGACGTGCCCAGGTGGGTGACGAGCGCGGCCACCAGCTCGGCTGCACCGGCGTCGTCATCTCCGCGGGTGCCCGCGAACACGGCTACGTGATCGGCCTGCGGGACGGTGAGCCGCCACCGCTCGACCTCGTGGCGCTCGAGAACGCGGCGACGGTGGCCGCCCTCGAGCTCACCAAGAAGGCCGAGGTCCAGGCGGTCGAGGACAAGTACCGCTCGGACCTGATGCACGACCTGCTGCGCCGGGTCGAGGATCGCGACGACGTGCTGCGGCGCGCGGCCGGCTTCGGCTGGGATCTCGACCGCCGCGTGGTGGTGATCGTGGTCCGGCTCGACCGTCCGGGGGAGCCCGTGGTCCCCGACGAGGTCACGCGTCGTGCGCCGCTCGTGTCGATGATCCGGCCCGCCATCGTCGACCGCGACCCGTCCGCCGCCGTCGCGCGGTTCAGCCACGAGGTCGTCATCGTCACGGCCGCGTTCGAGGGCGAGGACGGACGGGGTGAGGCACGTGCGTTCGTCCGGCGCCTGCTCGACCAGGCCACGCGCGCCGCCGGGGGCACCCTCTCGGCGGGGTTGTCCCGGCCCGTGACCGATGTCATCGACGTCGCGGCGGCGTACGACCAGGCCTCGCGTGCGCTGCTCATCGGCCGCCGGATCCACGGCCCGGGGGCCCTCGCGCACTTCGACGATCTCGGCGCGTACCGCGTGCTGTCGTTGGTCGAGGACCAGACCGAGCTCCGGGCGTTCGCCGACGAGGTCCTCGGCGACCTGGCAGCGGACACCGACGGTGCGGCGGACCTGCGGCGCACCATGCAGGCGTTGCTGGACTGCGGCGGGAACGTCGCCGAGGCGGCCCGGCAGCTGCACTTCCACTACAACACCCTGCGCTACCGGATCGAGAAGCTCGAGACCATGGTGGGACCGTTCACCACCGACGCCCGCATCCGGCTCGACGTCCAGCTGGCGTTGTTGGTGCTCGACATGCGCGACGGTCTCGTCACCCCCTGACCGGGGTCGTCGGCCGGCCGGTCCGGGTGCGCGTCCTGCCGCTCGGAGGCGTGCGTGGGGCAGCGCGCCTGGAGGAAGCCGGACGGTCCGAGCGGTCCGGGCGTAGCCTGGCCGGGACGCTGTGCCGAACCGCTGTGCCGGACCGCTGTGCCGTGAGGTCACCGGTCCGGCACGGTCCGGCGGCCACGGGAGCCCGCGCGAGGAGTGACGAGGTGGACGGCCGGGTGGAGCGAGCCGCCGAGCCGCAGAGCCTCGAGACGCGCCGGCGCACCTATCAGTTCGCGCTCGGGGTGGTCGCGCCGCTCCTGCCGTGGTTGGCGTGGTTGCGTCGCGACGAGCCGCTCGCGACCCCGATCTACCTGCTCATGTTCGTCGTGCTGGTGTCGACGCTGGCTGGGCTCACGACCCGACGTCTGGCGGTGGCCCGGGCGGAGCGTGTGATCATCATCGCGGTCCCCACCCTGGTGCTCACGCGCCTCGCCTACGTCACCCTGATCGACCCCGTCCCGCTCGGGCAGCTCCGGCAGCTGACGGCCGAGACGATGGGCCCGACGCTGATGGCCTGCATCGTGGTCATCTACCTGGCGTTCGAGCAAGGGCGCGCCCGCGACTGGTCGATGGTGCTCTGGGCGGCGTTCACCGCGCTCCTGCTCCCACGGATCGCCGTCGCCGCGAGCGCGGACCTCCCCGCCGGCGCGGCCCTCGTCCGACAGTCCCTGACGCTGGCGATCATCAGCGGGCTGACCTACGCCCTGGCGTCGGTCAAGGGTCAGCTCTCCGAGGAGCGGACCCGGGCCCGGACGCTCGACGAGCTCGCGCACACCGACGCTCTCACCGGCGCTCGGAACCGCCGCGGCGTCGAACAGCAGCTGGCCGAGGAGATCGATCGGGTGGCGCGCTACGGCGGCCACCTCTCGGTCGCGCTGCTCGACCTGGACCGGTTCAAGCAGTGCAACGACCAGCACGGGCACGCCGCAGGGGACCGCGCCCTCGTCTCCGTCGTCGCGGCGTTGGCTGCGGACCTTCGGGGGAGCGACGTGCTCGGCCGGTGGGGCGGGGACGAGCTGCTGATCGTGGCACCCGAGACGCCGGCGGAGGAGGCCGCGCGCGTGGCACAGCGCTGGCGGGCAGCGGTCGCCGAGCTCGAGCTCGAGGCGGGCCCGCACCCCGTGACCACCTCGGTCGGCGTCGCGACCCTGCACCCGGGTGACGATCTCGACTCGCTGCTGCTGCGAGCCGACCGGGCGCTCTACGCCGCCAAGAGCGGCGGCGGTGATCGGGTCGTCAGCGACGCGGAACTCGCTGACCGGACGCTGGTCCCGGCGCCGGAGGCGTGAGGTCGCCGGGGTTCAGCGGAGCAGCTGCCACGCTGCCGCGACGAGGGCCACGGTGACCACCAGGACGCGGAGTGGGGCGGGACGAAGCCGACGGCCGTAGCGCCCCCCGATCGCGCCGCCGATGGTCGAGCCGACGGCGACGATCGCGGCCACCTCCCAGTTCACGTCGGCGATGGCGATGAACAGGCCGGCGGACACGATGTTCGCCACGCTGGCCAGGACGTTCTTGATCCCGTTGACCTCGGTCATGTCGCCGCCGACGAACACGCCGAGGATCGCCAGCAGGATCACGCCCTGAGCGGCACCGAAGTAGCCACCGTAGACCCCGGTGGCGGCGACGGCGGCGAACACCAGCGCGCCGCCGGTGGCTGGCGCGGCAGCGGTGGCCGTCGGTGGCGCGCCCTTGGCCGTGGCCGCCCTGACCCGGCGCCGCGCGACGGCCGCGGCGACGCGCGGTTGGAGAGCCGCGAGCAGCCCCGACAGGAGCAGCAGCGGCGGTACGACCAACTCGAAGGTGTCCGAGGGCAGCGCGAGGAGCAGCGCGCCGCCCGTGACGCCGCCGATCGAGGACGCGATCAACAGCCGCCGGACCAACGGGCCGCGGCCGACCAGCGTCGACCGGAAGGCGAACGCTGCCGTCAGTCCACCGGGGACCAGACCGATGGTGTTGGAGACGTTGGCCACCACCGGCGGGATGCCGACGGCCAGCAGGGTCGGGAAGGTGATGATCGTCCCCGCACCGACCACGGCGTTCAGCGCCCCGGCCGCGATCGCCGCCAGGAGCACCAGCAGCGCCGAGGCCGGGTCCACCCTCGCCTCAGTCGATCTCGGTGGGGGTGGTGATGAACGGGATCATCCCGCGCAGCTGCTTGCCCACGGTCTCGATCTGGTGCTCGCGGCCGGCCTTGCGCTTCTCGGCGAAGGTCTTGGCCCCGCCCTCGAACTCCTCGGCGAGGTTGCGGGCGAAGGTGCCGTCCTGGATCTCGGTCAGGACCTGCTTCATCGCCGCGCGCGACTCGTCGTTGATGACCCGCGGGCCGGTGACGTAGTCGCCGTACTCGGCGGTGTCGGAGACCGAGTGGCGCATCCAGGAGATGCCGCCCTCGTACATCATGTCGACGATGAGCTTGAGCTCGTGGAGGGTCTCGAAGTAGGCCGCCTCGGGCTGGTAGCCCGCGTCGACGAGGGTCTCGAACCCGGCCTGCACCATGTGGCTGACGCCGCCGCACAGCACGGCCTGCTCACCGAACAGATCGGTCTCGGTCTCCTCCTTGAAGGTGGTCTCGAGCACCCCGGCGCGGGTCAGGCCGAGGGCCGCCGCGTAGGACTTGCCGAGCTCGAGCGCGCTGCCGGTCGCGTCCTGGTGGACGGCGACCAGACCGGGCACGCCCTGGCCCTGCTCGTAGGTGCGACGCGCGATGTGACCCGGCGACTTCGGGGCGACGAGGAAGACGTCGACGCCCTCGGGCGGGGCGATCCACCCGAAGTGGACGTTGAAGCCGTGGCCGAAGACCAGCGCCTGGCCGGGCTCGACGGTCTCGGCGAGCCCGTCCTCCCACATCCCCTTCTGGGCGGTGTCGGGAGCGAGGACGACGATGACGTCCGCCTCGGCGGCGGCGGCGTTGGTGTCGAGCACCCGCAGCCCCGCCTCCTCGGCCTTGGCGCGCGACGACGAGCCCGGACGCAGCCCGACGCGGACGTCGACGCCGGAGTCCCGCAGGTTCAGCGCGTGCGCGTGGCCCTGGCTGCCGTACCCGAGCACCGCGACCTTGCGGCCCTGGATGATGGAGAGGTCGGCGTCCTGGTCGTAGTAGATGGTGGCCATCGCGGGGTCCTGTTCGCGTCGTCTGGCGCCGACCTCGACGGAGGACGGTCTCGGGCGGGAGCGTACGGAGCCCGGTGGGCGTCGCGCGAACCGGGGTAGCCGGCGAGGGTGGTGGCTAGGGTGCCGGCCCTCACACCGCCGACCAGGTGACGACGCGTGCACGGTCCGCTCCAGGGCATCCGGGTGGTCGATCTGTCACGCGCCCTGTCGGGGCCGTACGCCTCGCTGATGCTGGCCGACGCCGGCGCCGAGGTGCTCAAGATCGAGCGACCCGGCGGCGGGGACGACACCCGCGGGTGGGGGCCACCGTTCGTCGGCGCCGAGGACGCGCCGGAGTCGGCCTACTTCCTGTCGGTGAACCGCTCGAAGCGGTCGGTGGTGCTCGACCTCAAGGACGCCGACGACCTCGACCGCTTGCGCGGGCTGATCGCGGACGCGGACGTCCTGATCGAGAACTTCCGTCCGGGGGTGATGGATCGTCTCGGGCTCGGTGCCGAGACGCTCGAGCAGCTCAACGACCGGCTCGTGGTGCTGTCGATCACCGGGTTCGGGGAGGGCGGCCCCGACGGTCACCGGTCCGGCTTCGACCAGATCATCCAGGGCGAAGCGGGCCTGATGGGCATCACCGGCCAGGTCGGCGGCGAACCCACGAAGTTCGGCGTCCCCATCACCGACATCCTCTCGGGGATGTTCGGCGCGTACGGCGTGGCCGCGGCGCTGCACGAACGCGAACGCAGCGGGAAGGGCCAGCGGGTCACGACCTCGCTGCTGGCTGCGGCGATCGGCGTGCACACCTTCCAGGGCACACGGTGGACGCTCGGTGGTCAGGTCCCCGCGCCGGGCGGCAACCACCACCCGACCATCGCCCCCTACGGCGCGTTCAGCTGCACCGACGGGTACGTCAACGTCGCGGTGGGTTCCGAGGGACTGTGGCAGCGGTTCGCGCCGCTGGTCGGCATCGCGGTCGACGAGCCGTCGTACGCCACCAACGCCGACCGGGTCGCGAACCGTGGACAGCTCGCCGACCGCATCGACGCCGCGCTCGTCGGGGAGACGGTCGAGACCTGGATGGCCCGGTTCGACGAGGCGGGCGTCCCCGCCGGCCGGATCCGCACCATGGATCAGGTCTACGCCTGGGACCAGCTCGCCCACCTCGGCCTCGTCGACCACGTCGAGCACCCGACGGCCGGCGGCCTCGATCTGCCCGGTGCGCCCGTCCGCTGGTCGCGGTCGGGTCGGCGGGACGCTGAGCCGCCTCCCACCCTCGGTCAGCACACCGACGAGGTGCTCGGCGAGGG
>JBBECA010000093.1:2427-57723 GCA_040882055.1 Nitriliruptor sp. | reverse complement strand
CGGCCGGCGAGCACCTCGCCGTCGGGGAAGGTCACCCGGACGTCGGCACCGATCGTGGCGCACGCGTCGCGGTAGGCGATGAGCAGCCGCAACGGGTCGCTCGACACCGAGCGGAGCCACACGGCCAGCCCGCGCAACAGGTCCGCGAGCACGTCGCCGCGGTCGACGTCCTTCCCGGTGGACTCCGCCACCGAGGTCCACCGGCTCGCCTCGCCCTCGCGGGAGACACCGCGCCAGTCGAGGTCGATGCCGGTCCCGACCAGCAGCACCTCGCCCGAGGGGACCGCGTGGCGTTCGACGAGGATCCCAGCCACCTTGGCGGGCGCGTCGCCGCTACCGGGCAGGAGCACGTCGTTGGGCCACTTGAGCACCGGGCTCGCGCCCGCACGTCGGAGGGCATCGGCCACCGACAGCCCGACGGCGAACGGGGTGAGCGAGGCGTTGGCGTCCGGGAGCGGCACGACGGCCGTCGCCGTGAGCGACCGGACGTCCCCGCCAGCGCTCGCGTCGTCCCACGGTCGTCCGAGCCGACCGCGCCCCGCGGTCTGGTGGTCGGCGACCACGACGAGGCCGGGCGGGGTGCCGTCACGGACCGCGGTCAGCGCGACGTCGTTGGTCGAACCCACCTCAGCTTCGTGCACCAGGGTGTGCCAGCCGAGCGGTCCACCGAGCAGCGCGGTGAGCCGAGGGTGGTGCTCGAGGGTCGACACGGGGCACCTCGCGGTTCGGTCTGCTCGTCCCGCCGGACGCGTCCGGCTGGGGGGTGGGGGTGGGCTGAAGGCTAGGCTCCGGCCGCCTGCGCGTCGCTGTCGCAGCGCCCGTCCACCTGCTCCCGCTGAGAGGCACCCCCGTGGCCGAGACCACGAAGGACAAGCTCGCCGAGCTCGAGCGCCGTCGCGTCGAACACGCCGCGGGCGGTGGCGAGGCTGCCATCGCCAAGCAGCACGACCGCGGCAAGCTGACCGCCCGTGAACGGGTCGACCTGCTGCTCGACGATGGTTCGTTCGTCGAGACCGACGCCTTCGCCGTGCACCGGGCCACCGGCTTCGGGCTCGAGGACAAGCGGATCCTCGGCGACGGGGTCGTCACCGGCCACGGCACCATCGACGGGCGCCGCGTCGCCGTCTTCAGCCAGGACTTCACCGCGTTCGGCGGGTCGCTCGGCGAGGTCTTCGCCGAGAAGGTCGTCAAGATCATGGACCTCGCCGAGCGGATGGGCATCCCCGTCATCGGGCTGAACGACTCCGGCGGTGCTCGCATCCAGGAGGGCGTGGTCTCGCTCGGCGGCTACGGCGACATCTTCCTGCGCAACGTGCGCAGCTCGGGTGTGATCCCGCAGATCAGCGCCATCATGGGGCCGTGCGCCGGTGGGGCGGTGTACTCCCCCGCCATCACCGACTTCGTGTTCATGGTCAAGGACACGAGCCACATGTTCATCACCGGTCCGAACGTCATCAAGACGGTCACCGGTGAGGACGTCACGATGGAGGAGCTCGGTGGCGCGATGAGTCACGCCTCCAAGTCGGGGGTCGCGCACTTCGCGGCCGACGACGAGGAGAGCTGCCTCGAGGACATCAAGTACCTGCTCAGCTTCCTGCCGGCCAACAACCTCGAGCTGCCGCCGGTGGTCGCCTCGGAGGACGACCCCGATCGGATGGTCCCCGAGCTCGACACCTTCATGCCGGACAGCCCGAACGTGCCCTACGACGTGCGCGACCTCGTGCGGCTGGTCGTGGACGACGAGGAGTTCCTCGAGGTCCACCAGCACTACGCCGAGAACATCGTGATCGGGCTGGCGCGGCTCGACGGTCACCCCGTCGGGATCGTCGGCAACCAGCCGTCGTACTACGCGGGCGTGCTCGACATCGACGCCTCGGAGAAGGCCGCCCGGTTCGTCCGGTTCTGCGACGCCTTCAACATCCCCGTCGTCACCTTCGTCGACGTGCCGGGCTTCCTGCCGGGCACCGAGCAGGAGTACGGCGGCATCATCCGTCACGGGGCCAAGCTGCTGTACGCCTACGCCGAGGCATCCGTCCCGAAGCTCACCGTCATCGTCCGCAAGGCGTACGGCGGCGCCTACGACGTCATGGGCTCCAAGCACCTCGGGGCCGACGTGAACCTGGCCTGGCCGACCGCTGAGATCGCCGTCATGGGCGCCAAGGGGGCCGTCAGCATCCTCTACCGCCGCGAGCTCGAGCGGGCTGAGGACCAGGAGGCGATGCACGCCGAGTTCGAGGAGCGGTACGCCGAGGACCTGGCCAACCCGTGGCGTGCGGCCGAGCGCGGCTACGTCGATGCGGTGATCCAGCCGAGCGAGACGCGCCAGCAGCTGGTCAAGGCGCTGCGCTTCTGCGCCGGTAAGCGGGAGACCCGTCCGGCCCGGAAGCACGGCAACATCCCCCTGTGAGCGCGCCGAACGTCAGCGAGCGGAGCGAGGAGCGAACGGTGAGCGACGAGGTCACCGACCAGGGGCAGCCGGCCGGCCGCCTCGAGGTGGTCCACGGCGGCGAGGCCAGCGCCGAGGAGCTGGCCGCGCTCGTCGTGGCGTTGACGCCCGTCGGCGGGGAGGACACCGACCCCGACACCACCCCGGCGTGGGCGCGTGCGGCGCTGCTCGAAGGCGTCGGCATGCTGCCACCGACGCATCCCGCGGACCTGCGACGCACCTCGGTGCTCGGCGGCTGATCCCTCGCTCGACCCCGTCCCGGACGTCGCTGCCGACGTCGGGACAGCTGAGACGTCGGGACAGCTCAGACGTCGGGCGGCTCAGGCGTCCGGGCGGCTCAGGCGTCCGGGCGGCTCAGGCGTCCGGGCGGCTCAGGCGTCCGGTGCCGGCTCGAGGGTCTCCTGCTCGCCCTCGGCGGACCCACCACCGGCGCCAGCTTCCTCCTCGATCTCGTTCGGGTCGACGCCCTCCGCCTCGGCCTCCTCGGCCTCCTCGGGGGTCGCGAAGACCTGGACGGTGGCCTCCATGCCCGACGCACGGTGGCCGGGGATGTTGCAGAAGATGGTCCACTCGCCCGGGAAGAGCAGGATCGGCCCGGTGGCCTCGCCGCCGGGCGGCGCCTCGACGACCTCGGAGCCCTCAGCGGCGCCGATGGCCTCGACGTTGTGCACGCCGGCTCCGACGTTCTCGAGCGTCATCTCGATCTCACCGGTGACGGCGATGCCGTCCTCGACGGTGAAGGAGAACTCGCCCTCCTGGGACGAGACGACGGACATCTCGCCGCCCTCGCCGACCGGCTGCACGACGTCGCATCCCTCGGTGCCGACGGGGCACTCGTAGGCCGCGGCTTCGATCGCGCCCTCGGGCGACGAGGCGCACCCGGCGAGCAGACCGGCGCTGACGGTGGCGAGGCCCAGGGTGAGGCGGAGACGCACGGTGAGCTCCTCGGGGCGAGCGAAAAGGACGGGACGGGTGGGGCTCCGAGCCGAGCCGCGAGGCGAGTGCGCGCACGGGCCGCAGCGTGGTCAGGAGGGTACCGCCGGGCCGCCACCCGAAGGTAACCGCGCGCCTGCGGCACGAGGCGTCGGTGGTGGTCAGCAGGGTCCGCGCCAGGTGGCTCGGCCGTGCTGCCCCCGACCGGTGGCCGGGCTCGAAGGTGGAGCCGGCGGTCGACGTCACTAGGCTCCTCGCCGCGCCCGTTGCGGCGCGACACACCCGCTCCTCGCACGCCCCCGGAGCGAGGCTCCCGACGAGAGGTGGACCGGTGTTCGACGCCGTCCTGGTGGCCAACCGTGGCGAGATCGCGATCCGTGTGATCCGTGCCTGCCGAGAGCTCGGCGTGCGTAGCGTCGCCGTCTACTCCGAGATCGACCGCGACGCCCCGCACGTGCGTCACGCCGACGAGGCGTACCTGCTCGGCCCAGCGCCCGCCGCGCAGAGCTACCTGAACCAGGAGCGCATCCTCGAGGTCGCCCGCGAGGCCGGCGTCGACGCGATCCACCCCGGCTACGGGTTCTTCTCCGAGAACGCCGACTTCGCGCGCGCGTGCGGCGATGCGGGGTTCGTGTTCGTCGGCCCCGGCCCCGACGCCATCGCCAAGATGGGCGACAAGCTCTCGGCCCGCGAGGTCGCGCTGAACGCCGGCGTCCCGATCGTGCCCGGGACCGAGGAGCCGACCGACGACCCCGAGGTCGCGATCGCCTTCGGCGACGAGTACGGCTACCCGGTCGCGGTGAAGGCCATGTTCGGCGGCGGCGGCCGCGGCATGAAGGTCGTCAAAGACGCCGGGTCGATGCGCGAGGCCCTCGAGGCCGCCCAGCGTGAGGCGCAGGCCGCCTTCGGGCGCGGCGAGTGCTACCTCGAGCGCTACCTCGAACGGCCCCGCCACGTCGAGATCCAGGTGCTCGCCGACACCGACGGCACCACCATCCACCTCGGTGAGCGCGACTGCTCGCTCCAGCGCCGCCACCAGAAACTGGTCGAGGAAGCGCCGGCCGCCGGTCTGTCCCCGGACGTGCGCGCCAAGATGGGCGAAGCCGCCGTGCGGGTCGCCAAGGAGATGGGCTACGTCAACGCTGGGACCTGCGAGTTCCTGCTCGACGACGATGGCGAGACGTTCTACTTCCTCGAGATGAACACCCGCCTCCAGGTCGAGCACCCCGTCACCGAGCTGATCACGGGTCGCGACCTCGCCCAGGCCCAGCTCCGTATCGCCGCCGGCGAGGGCATCGGCTACGGCCAGGACGACGTGACCCTGACCGGTCACGCCATCGAGGTGCGGATCAACGCCGAGGAACCCGCGTCCGGTTTCGTGCCGACGCCGGGTCTGATCACCGAGCTGATCGCACCGCTCGGCCCGTGGGTGCGTTTCGACACCGGCGCCGAGTCGAACTACGAGGTGCCGCGCGACTACGACTCGATGATCGGCAAGCTGATCGTCTGGGCCGAGGACCGCGACGGTGCCCGCGCCCGGATGGCACGCGCCCTCGACGAACTCGTGCTCGAGGGCATCCCGACCACCGTGCCGTTCCACAAGCTCGCGATGACCAACGAGCAGTTCGCCGCCGGGAAGCACTCGACCATCTCGGTCGAGAACGAGTGGGACCTGTCCTCGCTGCAGCCGCAGACCCCACCGGCGTCCGGCGAGGACGCCGACGAGCCCTCCCGGCAGGTCACCGTCGAGGTCGGCGGTCGCCGCCTCGACGTCAAGGTCTTCGGCGAGCTCGCGGTCGGGGGCGGCGGTGGCGGTGGCAAGCCCGTCGGCCCGCGCCGGAAGCGCGGCTCCAAGGGCGGCGCGGCAGCGGCCGCGTCGTCCGAGGACCTGGTCGCCCCGATGCAGGGCACGGTGGTCAAGTACGCCGTCGAGGAGGGCGCCACGGTCGCGACCGGTGACCTCGTGTGCGTGCTCGAGGCGATGAAGATGGAGAACACCATCACCGCCCACCGCGACGGGGTCGTCACCTCGCTCGACGCCGCCGCCGGCGACGTCGTCGAGTCGGGCACCGTCCTCGCCCGCATCGAGGACGCCTGATTCGAACGCAGGCGCTCCAGCCGGTGAGGTCCGAGGAGGGCCGGGCATCCGCCCGGGCCCTCCTCTCGTGTACGGGCGTCCGTCAGCCGGAGAGGCGGGTCATGAGCATCCGGGCGGCCTCCGCCATCGAGCCGGTCATCGACGGGTAGACGGTGATGGTCTGGGCCACCTGCGCCACCGTCAGCCGGTTCTGCACCGCCACCGCCAGCGGTTGGATGAGCTCGCTGGCTCGCTGCGCCACCACCACCCCGCCGACGACGGTCCCCGAGCCGATCTGGGCGTGGACCTTCACGAAGCCGTCGGTGCCGTGGCTCATCTTGGCGCGCGGGTTCGACCGGAAGTCGAGCCGCGCCGTCTCGATCGGCACCCCGGCCTTCTCCGCGTCCTCGGACGACATGCCGACCGTCGCGACCTCGGGGTCGGTGAAGATCGTGGCGGCGACCGCGTCCCACCGGATCGGCTGCACCGCCTGCCCGAGCGCGTGCCACATGGCCGTGCGTCCCTGCATGGCGGCCACCGAGGCGAGCATCACCCGTCCGACCACGTCCCCCGCGGCGTAGACCCACCGGCACGAGGTGCGCCCGACGGCATCCACGTCGATGCCGCCCCAGTCGTTCGTCTCGACCCCGACCGTCTCGAGCCCGAGATCGGCGGAGGTCGGCACCTGGCCGACCGTGAACAGCACGTGGGTGCCCACCACCTCGCCGCCGCCCTTCAGCCCGACCACGACCTCGTCACCGCGCCGCTCGCAGCTGACCGCCCGGGCGTTACGCAGGATGGTCATGCCACGTCGTTCGAACGACGACTCGATCACCTGAGCGGCGTCCGGATCCTCGGTGGGCAGGATGAGTTCGCGTGAGGACACCAAGGTCACGTCCGAACCGAAGCGGGTGAACGCGTTGGCGAACTCGGCGCCCGTCGCCCCGGACCCGACCACGACGAGCCGCTCGGGGACCTCGGGGAGGTCGTAGACGTGTGGGCCGAGCAGGATCCGCTCGCCATCCGGCTCGAAGAACGGCAGCACCCGGGCGCTCGACCCGGTCCCGATGAGCACGTAGTCGGCCGAGAGGACCTCGGTGCCTCCGGACGCCAGGTCGACCGTGACCTCGTGACGCCCCGACAGGCGACCCCGACCGCGCAGGAGGGTGACGTTGCTGCCGTCGACGCGGCGTTCGATGTCGGCCGACTGGTTCGCACCGAGCTCGAGCACGTTCGCGGCGACCTTCGGGAAGTCGACCACGTTGCGGTCGGGTCGCTGGCCCGAGGCGAGGTGCACCCCCATGCGGTCGGCGGTGTGGACCCAGTCCATGGCCTCGGCGGCGACGATCAGCGCCTTCGAGGGCACGCAGTCCCACAGCACCGAGTTCCCGCCGAGGCCCTCGTCGGTCACGATCGTGACGTCGGCGGCGAGCTCGGCAGCGACCAGGGCCGCCTCGTACCCGGCGGGGCCACCACCGAGGATGACGATCCGCTGCCGTCGCTCGGTCGCGTGGTTCGGCTCGTCGTCGCTCACGCTGGTTCCTCGGTGCGGGTCCGCTCGACGTTAGCGCCGAGTCGCGGCGCGATCGGGCGACCACCCGGCCACCCGTGTCGACCAGCCGAGTCAGCCACCCGCGCCAGATGCCGGACGGGCGCCGCGACGCGGCTCAGAAGGTGTCGTGGGGGATGTAGCCGCCGAACACACCCCGGAGCACGTCGCAGACCTCCTGCAGCGTGGCCCGCCGCCGGAGCGCCTCACCCATCGGCACGAGCAGGTTGTCACGACCCTCCGCGGCCACCTTCACCTCGGCGAGCGCGTCATCCACCCGGGACTGGTCGCGGTCGCGCTTGACCTGATCGATGCGGTCGATCTGGCCCTGACGGATGGACTCGTCGATCCGCTGGAGGTCCGGCTGGATCTCCTCGTCCATCTCGAACCGGTTCACGCCGACCACCACCTGCTCACCGGAGTCGATGGCCTTGGCCAGCTCGTAGGCCGCCCGCTCGATCTCGGACTTCTGGTAGCCCTCCTCGACGGCGGACACCGCCCCGCCCATCTCGTCGATGCGGTCGAGGTACTCCTGGGCCTGTTGCTCGATCTGGTCGGTGAGCGACTCGATCAGGTAGCTACCGGCCAGCGGGTCGACCGAGGAGGTCACGTCGGTCTCGTGGGCGAGCACCTGCTGGGTCCGTAGCGCGAGCCGTGCGGACTTCTCGGTCGGTAGGGCCAGCGCCTCGTCGAAGCTGTTGGTGTGCAACGACTGGGTGCCACCGAGCGCCGCGGCGAGCGCCTGGACGGTGACGCGGACGAGGTTGACCTCGGGCTGCTGGGCGGTCAGCTGCACGCCAGCGGTCTGGGTGTGGAAGCGCAGCATCATCGACTTCGGGTCCCTCGCCCCGAAGCGCTCGCGCATGATGGTGGCCCACATCCGGCGGGCCGCGCGGAACTTGGCGACCTCCTCGAGGAAGGTCGAGCGCGATACGAAGAAGAAGCTCAGCCGTGGCGCGAAGGTGTCCACGTCGAGCCCGGCGTCCACCGCTGCCTGCACGTAGGCGATGCCGTCGGCGAGGGTGAAGGCGACCTCCTGGACCGGCGTCGCCCCCGCTTCGCCCATGTGGTACCCGGAGATGGAGATGGTGTTGAAGTTCGGCAGCGTGTCGGCGCAGTACCCGAAGGTGTCGGAGATCAGCCGGATCGACGGCGAGGGCGGGAAGATGTAGGTGCCGCGCGCGATGTACTCCTTGAGCACGTCGTTCTGGATCGTGCCCCGCAGCTTCGAGGGGTCGACCCCCTGTTCCTCGCCGGCGATCTGGTACATCAGCAGCAGCAGGCTCGCCGGCGCGTTGATCGTCATCGAGGTCGAGACCTCGTCGAGCGGGATCCCGTCGAAGAGCACCTTGACGTCCTCGACGGTGTCGATCGCGACGCCGACCTTGCCGACCTCACCGTCGGCGATGTCCGCCGAGCTGTCGTAGCCCATCTGCGTCGGCAGATCGAAGGCCACCGACAGCCCGGTGGTGCCCTGCGCGAGCAGGTACTTGTAACGCCGGTTCGACTCCTCGGCGGTGGAGAAGCCGGCGTACTGCCGCATCGTCCACGCCCGACCGCGGTACATGGTCGGGTAGACGCCCCGGGTGTAGGGGTACTCCCCGGGGGGGCCGAGCGAGCTGGCCGGATCGAAATTGTCGAGGTGTTCCGGGCCGTAGACGGGTTCGAACGGGAACCCGCTGATGGTGTGCGGATCGGTCGGCTCGGGCATGTCGCAACACCTCGTGGCGTCGGGGTCCTCGCAGGCTAGGAGCATCGACCCGGGGGTCGGAACTCGCCGCCCGGACGTGGCGAGGACCCCGCCGCGGCGGGGTCCTCGTCGCACACGGTCGGGCGTGGCCGCTCAGGCGCTGCGACGGCCCTGGAACTTCGCCTTCCGGTAGTCCTTGTTCATCAGCGCGATGAAGTCGATGGAGATGCCCTTCGGGCACGCGGCCTCGCACTCGCCCATGTTGGTGCAGGAGCCGAAGAACTCCTCCATGGTCTCGACCATCGATTCGGTACGGGTGTAGCGCTCGGCCTGGCCCTGCGGCAGGAGGTTCAGGTGGGCCACCTTCGCGGAGGTGAACAGCTGGGCGGCACCGTTCGGGCAGGCCGCGACGCAGGCGCCGCAGGCGATGCAGGCGGCCGCGTCCATGGCGAGGTCGGCGTCCTCCTTGCGCACCGGCGTGAGGTTCGCGTCGGAGGCCGAGCCGGTGTCGACGCTGATGTAACCGCCCGACTCGATGATCCGGTCGAAGGCGTCGCGGTCGACCACCAGGTCCTTGATGATCGGGAAGCCCGCCGCGCGCCACGGCTCGATCACGATCTCGTCGCCGTCGGAGAAGCTGCGCATGTGGAGCTGGCAGGTGGCGGTCTCCGGCTGGGGACCGTGCGCCTGGCCGTTGATCATCATCCCGCACGTGCCGCAGATGCCCTCGCGGCAGTCGTGCATGAACTCGATCGGCTCCTCCCCGCGCTCGTTGAGCTGCTCGTTGACGTGGTCGAGCATCTCGAGGAACGAGGAGTCCTCGCTGATGCCGTCCGCGGCGTAGGTCTCGAAACGCCCGGGAGCGTCCGGTCCGGCCTGTCGCCAGACCCGCAGCGTGAGGTTCACTTGTAGCTCCTCTGGGTCAGCTGGACACGGTCGAAGCTGAGCGGTTCGACGTTCTTGATGGGGTTCGACGGATCGCCGGTCCACTCCCAGGCCGAGACGTGGGCGAAGTTCTCGTCGTCGCGCTTCGCCTCACCTTCCTCGGTCTGGTGCTCCTCGCGGAAGTGACCGCCGCAGGACTCCTCACGGTCGAGGGCGTCCCTGCACATCAGCTCCGCGAGCTCGAAGAAGTCGGCGACGCGCTGCACCTTCTCGAGCGAGCTGTTCTGGGTCTGGTGGGTACCGAGGACCCGCACGTCGGTCTCGAACTCGGCCCGCAGGGCCGGGATCTCGGCGAGCGCCTTCTCGAGGCTGGCGCGGCTGCGGGCCATGCCGCAGTTGTCCCACATGATCTTGCCGAGCTCGCGGTGGAAGTGGTCGACCGAGCGCGTGCCCTTGGAGTTCAGCCACTTCTGCTGACGCGCTTCGACGTCCGCCTCGGCTTCGACGAACTCCGGCGCCGTGGTCTCGACCTTGGGCTCACCGAGGGAGGGCGCGAGGTAGTCGCCGATCGTGTACGGCAGGACGAAGTAGCCGTCCGCGAGCCCCTGCATCAGCGCCGAGGCACCGAGCCGGTTGGCGCCGTGATCGGAGAAGTTCGCCTCACCGATCGCGAACAGGCCCGGGATCGTGGTCTGGAGGTGGTAGTCCACCCACAGCCCACCCATCGTGTAGTGCGGCGCCGGGTAGATGCGCATCGGGGTGACGTAGGGGTTCTCGCCGGTGATGCGCTCGTACATGTCGAACAGGTTGCCGTACTTGTCGGCGACCGCATCGTGGCCGAGCCGGTCGATGGCCTGCGCGAAGTCGAGGTAGACGCCGTTCTTGAGCGGTCCGACCCCCTTGCCCTGGTCGATCTGCTCCTTGGCGTTGCGCGAGGCGACGTCGCGGGGCACGAGGTTGCCGAAGGCGGGGTACTTGCGCTCGAGGAAGTAGTCGCGCTCCTCCTCGGGGATGTCGGCAGCCTTGCGCTTCTCGTCCGGATCCTCCGGGACCCAGATGCGCCCGTCGTTGCGCAACGACTCGGACATCAGGGTCAGCTTGGACTGGAACTCGTCCGAGGAGGGGATGGCCGTCGGGTGGATCTGGGTGAAGCAGGGGTTGGCGAACGCCGCCCCCTTGCGGTGGGCGCGCCACACCGCGGTGGCGTTGCAGGCCATCGCGTTGGTCGACAGGTAGAAGACGTTCGAGTAACCGCCCGTCGCGAGCACGACCGCGTGCGCCGAGTGGGAGGTGATCTCGCCCGTGACGAGGTCACGCACCACGACGCCGACGGCCTTGCCGTCCTTGGTGACCAGTTCGAGCATGTCCGAACGGGTGTGCAGCTCGACCGTGCCGGCCTTCACCTGACGCGCCAGCGCCTGGTAGGCGCCGAGCAGGAGCTGCTGGCCGGTCTGACCGCGGGCGTAGAAGGTCCGACTGACCTGGGCGCCACCGAAGGAGCGGTTGGCGAGCAGTCCGCCGTACTCGCGGGCGAACGGCACGCCCTGGGCGGTGGCTTGATCGATGATCTCGTTCGAGACCTGCGCGAGCCGGTAGACGTTGGCCTCGCGGGAGCGGTAGTCGCCCCCCTTCACCGTGTCGTAGAAGAGGCGGTAGACCGAGTCCCCGTCACCGTGGTAGTTCTTGGCCGCGTTGATGCCGCCCTGGGCGGCGATCGAGTGCGCACGGCGGGGCGAGTCGTGGAAGGTGAAGACCTTCACCCGGTAGCCGAGCTCTCCCATGGTCGCCGCGGCCGACGCACCGGCGAGACCGGTGCCGATGATGATCACCTCGAACTTGCGCTTGTTGTTCGGGTTGACCAGCTTCATCGAGAACTTGTGGTCGTCCCACATGCTCTCGAGGGGGCCGTCGGGCACCTTCGAGTCGAGCAGCATCGTGTCAGCTCCCTAGGTCGGGCCGGGCGTCGAGGGGCGGGGTCAGGAGACGATCCCCAACTGCACCGCCAGCGGGAAGGACAGGTTCCCGACGGTCACCACCACGGCGAACCCGATCGCGAAGGCGCGACGCCAGTGGTTGAAGCGCCGGTTGTTCCACCCCATCGACTGGAACAGGCTCCAGCCACCGTGGTAGAGGTGGATCCCGAGGGCCAGGTTCGACACGAGGTAGAACCCGGCGACGAGGGGGTTGGAGAAGCTGGCGACCACGCGCTCGTAGGGGGTGGCGCCGGCGTCGGCCGGGTTGACCCAGTGGAAGGTCAGGTCGGCGAGGTGGTAGAGGATGAAGAGCAGGACGATCACGCCGGTCCAGCGCATCGTGCGAGCGGCGAAGTCCGCCACGACGAAGTCGCGCTTGGCGCGGTAGGCGTCGGGACGCGCCCGACGGTTCATCGCCGTCAGCTGCGCGGCGGCGACCACGTGGAGGATCGTCGCGGCGAGCAGCGCCACACGCATGATCCAGAGCGTGCCCGACTCCGGCAGGATGGGGTACAGCAGCTCGCGCAGGAAGTGGGCGTAGTGGTTGAACTCCTCGGCCCCGAAGTAGAGCTTGAGGTTGCCGATCATGTGCGCGAGCACGTAGCCCATGAGCACGATGCCCGTCACGGCCATGACGTACTTCTTGCCGATCGCCGAGCGGTAGAGCTCGACGACGAACGGCGTACGACGCGACGTCGTCCGCTCCGGTCGGTCCGTGACCTGCTGGGCCATCGATCGGTCCTCCTCGACCTGCGCACGAGCGACTCGTACGGGGTCCCGCTGCCGCCTTCGACGAGACCGATCCGCCGCCACTGAGGAGAGCGCGACCGGTCGGCCGAGCCTACCAGCGGCCTCCCGCCCTCCCCGCTTCGAGCGGGGGTCCGGGCCCGCGGCCCCCGCCTCTAGGCTGCCGCCCACGACCGGCTCCGAGACGGTGTCGTCGTCGAGGCTCGAGGATCGGGACGCTGGTGAGAGGTGGCACGAGCCGCCCCCGCGCGACACCGGGGCGCCGCCAGCAGCAGCGCACAGCTGCGGCGCCGTACCTCGCCATCGTCGGGCTCGGCGCCGTCCTGCTCCCCGGGTACCACCAGCACCTGACCCCGGACGGCATCTCCTACCTCTCGGTCGCCGAGCACTACGCGGCAGGTCGGTTGACGGAGGCCGTCAACGGCTACTGGTCCCCGCTGTTCAGTTGGGCGATGACACCGCTGATCGCCGTGGGGGTCCCGAGCACGTTGGCCGCGAAGATCGTGACGTTGCTGGCGGCGCTCGGGGTGCTGTGGGCGATCCGGCGCTCCACACGGACCATCGGGGTGAGCGAACCGACCGTGACGCTGGTGTCGTGGGCGATGGTCCTGCCCCTCATCGCCTCCGCCTACGCCTTCATCACCCCGGACCTGATCGTGGCGTTGCCGGTCCTGCTCTACGTCGAGCGGCTCGCTCGCCCCGCCGGTGCCGACGCCATCGCGAGCGGTGCGTGGGCGGGCGTGTGGGCCGGGCTCGCCTACCTCACCAAGCTGTTCGCGTTGCCGTTCGTGCTCGTCCACCTGCTGGTCGCCGCCGGGCTGACCGTCCGTCGCCGCGGGACCGCCGCGACCATCCGGACCGCGGGTGTCGCGCTCGTGGTGTTCGGTGTCATCGTGGGTGGTTGGAGCGCGGCTCTGACCGTCAAGTACGGCTACGTCACGGCGGGGACGGCCGCCTCCACCAACATCGACTACCTCACGCCAGGGTCGCCGGGCAACGCCAGCCAGTGGGCGGGCCCGCTGCCACCGCCGCACGAACACGCGGTGAGCGCGTGGGAGGATCTCCCACTCGCGGCGGACCGGGCCGAGGTGAGCGTGGCGCCCGGCGAGGAACGAGACGACGCGCCGGGGCCGTCCCTGATCGGCCGGGCCTTCGACCAGATGGACGACCTCGTCGGTGCCGCCTTCGGCTGGGCTCCGGTCGTGGTGCTGGCTCTCGCCGCGCCGTTCCTCCTCCGCCTGAAGCGGCCGGGGCGCCGGGGCGAGCGGCACCCGATCGCCGAGGACCCCACCCCGGCGTTGCTGTTCGCGGCCGGCGCAGCGGTGTGGGCCGGTGGCGTGCTCGCGACCTACGCCCAAGCCCGCTACCTCTGGGCGGCGCTGCTGCTGTTGACCCCGCTGGCCGGCGCTGCCATCGACGCGCTGCGCGTGGCCCGTCCACGGGACCTGTGGTGGCAGGTGGCCGCGGCCGTGCTGATCGTCGGGATGGTCCCCGGCGCCATCGAGCAGCTGCGCAGCGACTGGGGCGTCTCCGACGATGTCGTCGAGGTCGCTGGCGAGGTCGAGTCACAGGTCGACCTGCGGGACACGCGGGTGGCCTCGACCTCCGATTGGGCCGCCATGCTCGGCTTCTGTCACCACCTCGGCTGCCGCTACCACGGGATACCCGGCCCGTCGGAGACGGGGGACGAGCTCGCGGCCGATCTCGAGGAGCAGGACATCGAGTACCTGGTGGTCCGCGGCGCCGTCCCGGCGGACGTGCCGGTGGGCGATCAGGTCGCGTCCTTCAGCGGCGGGGCGCTGACCATCTACGAGCTCGACTGATCCCTGTCTCGCTCGGTGCCGGTCACCCGCCGAGCAGCTTGGTGACGGCGCGCCCGAGGCGGCCGACCTGCGGTACCTCGACGCCGTCGGGGAGGTGTTCGGGGGCACGCTGCTCCAGCTCACGCAAGACGTCGCCGGTGGAGGGGTTGACGAGGGCAGCGTCGACCACGCGGACGGTCGGGACGACCTCGTTGCCGTCCGCGACCGACCGCACGAAGGCGGCGGCGTCCTCGTCCTCCCAGATGTTGCGACGCTCGAACGCGACCCCATCACGTTCGAGGCCACGCAACAGCGAGCCACAGAAGCCGCACCCGGGCCGCCAGAAGACGGTCACCGGGCCGGCGCCGGTCGGTGCGGAACCGGTCGGATCGGATGCGGTCACGTCGAGCCCTCCAACAGCTCGTCGATGGCGGCGAGCACGGCCGCGGGGTCGTCACGGTGCACCGAGTGTCCGGCTCCCGCCACGCTGGTGCCGGTCACCTGGACCCCGTCCGTCAGACGAGCTGCCGTCTCCGGCGCGAGCAGCGCGCCGGCGGCCGGGTCGGCCGCGAGCAGGTGGACCCGGGTCCGCCACGACGCCGCCCGAGCGGTCAGATCCCAGGCGGGGTTGTGGGCGATGACCGCATCGACCGTCGCGGGCGCGCACCTGGCGGCGGCCAGGATCTTGCGGTCCACGTCGGCCGACGCCCAGCGCGGGTGCGCGGCCGCCACGGCCGTCCGATCGAGGTCGCCGACGTCGGCGCGCTGCGCCAGCCGTACCCGCTCGCGGTCCGCCTCGGCGAGCACGAGCACGGGATCGATGAGCAGCGCCGCCCCCACCTCGACGTCGGAGCGGGTGAGCAGCTCGGCCGCGACCGCCCCACCGAGGGAGTGTCCGACCACGAGGTCCCAGGCACGGCCGACCCCGGCGACGTCGTGGGCGAGCGTCGCGAGCCGGTGGTCGACGGCCGCCGGGCTCCCACCGTGGCTGCGGAGGTCGGGGGCGGCCACGAGGTAGCCGCGGTCGGCCAGGTGGGACGCGACCCGCCACCAGGTGGCGCCGTCGGACCCGAGCCCGTGGAGCAGGAGCACCTGACCGTCGGCGCCGCCCGGGTTCCACAGGTGGGTGGACAGCCGCACCGGCCACGACGCTCCGGTCGGCACCGTGGGTTCCGGGGCGGCCGCTGCGCCGCTCACGTCCTCGGCGCCAACAGCCCCATCGCGTCGCGGGCGGCCTCGTAGGTCGGCGCGGCGATGGCGCGGGCCCGGTCGGCGCCGTCGGCCAGGAGCCGTTCGACCTCGCCCGGATCGGCAGCGAGCTCCTCGTAGCGCTCCCGGATCGGACGCAGGCGTTCGACGACGGCCTCGGCGACGGCCAGCTTGAACCCGCCGTACCCCTGGCCGTCGTGCTCGGCCTCGAGGTCGGCGACCGGGCGGCCGCTGACCGCAGCGAGGATCTCGAGCAGGTTCGCCACACCGGGCTTCGCATCACGGTCGTGGACGATCCGGGCGTCGGGATCCGAATCGGTCACCGCGCTCTTGATCTTCTTCTCGACCCGCTTCGGGTCGTCGAGCACGTAGACGATGCCCTTCCCCGCCGAGGAGGACTTGGACATCTTGCGCGAGGGGTCCTGCAGGTCCATGACGCGCGCTGCCGACGGCGGGTGCACGGCCTTCGGGAGGGTGAAGACCTCACCGAAGCGGTGGTTGAACCGCTGGCCGATGTCACGCGCCAGCTCGATGTGGTGACGCTGGTCCTCGCCGACGGGCACCTCATCGGCGTGGTAGAGCAGGATGTCGGCCGCCTGGAGCACGGGATAGTCGAACAGGCCCACCGACACCGACTCGCGTCCCTCGGACTTCTCCTTGAACTGGGGCTGCTTGCGCAGCTCACCGAAGGAGGCGACGCAGTTGAACAGCCAGGTCAGCTCGGCGTGCTCGCGGACGTGCGACTGGACGAACAGGATGGAGCGCTGCGGGTCGATCCCCACCGCCAACATCGAGGTCGCGAGGTCGACGGTGCGCCGGCGGAGCGTGTCCGGGTCGTGCTCCGCCGGGGCCGTGATCGCGTGCAGGTCGACCACGCAGTAGATGGTCTCGTCCGCCGAGTCCTGGAGGGACAGCCAGTTGACCCACGCCCCGAGGTAGTTGCCGAGGTGGGGCGCCCCGGAGGGCTGCATGCCGGAGAAGACTCGGGTCACGTGGATCGGCCTCGTCGGACGGCGCCCGGAGGCGCCGTCGTGTCGGAGCGGGTCAGCTCAGAGCATGCCCTGGACGGCGTCGCGCTCCTCCTGGAGCTCGGCCACCGTCGCATCGAGCTTCTCCTGGGTGAACGAGCTCAGCTCGAGACCCTGCACGATCTCGTAGGAGCCGGCGCCGTCCGTGGTGACGGGGAAGCCGGAGATCAGCCCCTCGGGGACCCCGTACGAACCGTCCGACGGCACCGCCATCGAGACCCAGTCACCGTCCGCCGTCGCCTTGCCCCCGCACCAGTTCGCGACGTGGTCGACCAGCGCGTTCGCTGCCGAGGCCGCCGACGACGAGCCGCGCGCGTCGATGATGGCCTTGCCGCGCTGCTGGACGGTGGTGAGGAACTCCCCACGCAGCCAGTCCTCGTCGGTGATGACCTCGGTGACCGGCTTCCCGCCGATGCGGGCGTTGTCGACGTCGGGGACCATGGTCGGCGAGTGGTTGCCCCAGACCGCGAGGTTGGTCACCCCAGCGACGGGAACACCGGCCTTCTTGGCCAGCTGCGACTTGGCCCGGTTCTCGTCCAGGCGCACCATCGCGGTGAAGCGGTCGGTCGGGACCCCGTCGGCGTTGGCGGCGGCGATGAGCGCGTTGGTGTTCGCGGGGTTGCCGACCACAGCCACCTTGAGGTCGTCGGCGGCGTTGGCCGCGAGCGCCTGGCCCTGGCCGGTGAAGATCGCGCCGTTGTCCTTGAGCAGGTCGGCTCGCTCCATGCCCGGACCGCGCGGCTTGGCGCCGACGAGGCACGCCACGTTCAGCCCGTCGAAGGCGACCGCCGCGTCGTCGGTGCACTCGATCCCTGCCAGCAGCGGGAACGCACCGTCGTCGAGCTCCATCGCGACGCCCTCGAGAGCCCCGAGCGCCGGGGTGATCTCCAGCAGGCGGAGCTCGATCGGCGTGTCGGGCCCGAACATCTGCCCCGACGCGATCCGGAAGACCAGGGCGTAACCGATCTGGCCGGCGGCTCCGGTGACGGCGACGCGGACTGGCGTGCTCATGCGCTGCTCCTACGGGGGTGGGATCGGAGGTCGCGAACGAGCCTAGTGCGGTGCCCGCCGTAGCCTCCACGCCGGAGGTCCACCATCGGGAGGTGTCGCCGTGCCGCTGTTCGACCGTCTCTTCGCCGCCGCCTACGACCGCGTGCTGGCCTCGTCGGAGCGGGCAGGTCTCACCGCGCGACGGAGCGAGCTGCTCGCGGACCTGACCGGCCACGTCGTCGAGCTCGGCGCCGGGACCGGGGCGAACCTGGTCGCGTACGGCCCCGGCATCGAACGGCTCACGCTGCTCGAACCCAGCACGCCGATGGCGGACCGCCTGCGTGCTCGGGTCGCCACCACCGCGCTCGACGCGGAGGTGGAGGTGCTCGCCGCTCCCGGGGAAGCCCTGCCGCTCCCGGATGCTTCCGTCGACACCGTCGTGAGCACCCTCGTGCTGTGCACCGTGGACGACCTGGCTCGCACCCTCGACGAGGTCGACCGCGTGCTCCGTCCCGGTGGCCGCTTGGTCCTGATCGAGCACGTCGCCGCCGACGACGTGCGGACGGCCCGGCTCCAGCGCCTGCTCCGCCGGCCGTGGTTGGTCGTCGGGCGTGGCTGCCACCTGGACCGTGATCCACGTGCGGCGCTCGCCGCCCGCGGGTGGGACACCTCGGCTCTCGAGAACGTCGCGCTGCCGATGCCGATGCCGACCCGCCCGGGACAGGCCGGCAGCGTCACCCGCTGACGCCGGCCAGCACCACGCCCCGAGCGCGGTCAGCCCTGCGGTAGACCCCGGCGGCGCCGCGCCGCCGTCAGCGTGTTCTCGAGCAGCATCGTGCGGGTCATCGGGCCGACCCCGCCCGGGACCGGCGTGATCGCGCCGGCGACCTCACGGACCGCCTCGAAGTCGACATCCCCCACGAGCGAGCCGTCGTCGGCCCGGTTGGTGCCGACGTCGATGACGACCGCCCCGGGGCGGACCATGTCGGCCGTCACCAGGCCCGCGCGTCCCACCGCGGCGACGACGACGTCGGCCGTGCGGCACACCGCAGCCAGGTCGCTGGTGCGTGAGTGCGCCAACGTGACCGTGGCATCACGGCCCTTGAGGGTGAGCATGTTGGCCAGCGGCCGACCGACGAGGTTCGAGCGGCCGATCACCACCACGTTCGCGCCGACGGTGTCCACCCCGGCGTGGGCGAGCAACTCGAGGACGCCGTACGGCGTACACGACAGGAACGTCGGATCACCGATCGCGAGCCGACCCGCCGTGTACGGGTTGAGCGCGTCGACGTCCTTCGCCGGCGAGATGAGTTCCTGGATGCGGCGCTCGTCGAGGTGATCCGGCAACGGGAGCTGGACGAGGATGCCATCGATGCTGTCGTCGTCGTTGAGTTCGGCGACCAGCGCGTCGAGGTCGGCCTGGGCCGTGTCCGCCGGCAGCTCCACCATGCGCGAAGCGATGCCGACCTCCATGCAGTCGCGGTGCTTCATCCCGACGTAGATCCGGGACGCGGGGTCGTCACCCACCAGCACAGCGGCGAGGCCGGGGACGACGTCGTGCTCCGACCGCATGCGCGCCACGTCGTCGGCGATGCGGCCGCGGAGCTGGCGCGCGAGTTCCTTGCCATCGATCAGCTCGGCGGTCAACGGGGGCTCCTTGCGGTCAGTGGCGGAAGTGTCGGCGTCCGGTCAGGACCATCGCGATGCCGTGCTCGTCGGCTGCGGCGACGACCTCGTCGTCGCGGACCGAACCGCCCGGCTGCACGATCGCACGGATGCCTGCGGCGGCAGCCGCGTCCGGACCGTCACGGAAGGGGAAGAACGCGTCGCTGGCGAGCACCGCGCCGACGCGCCGTTCACCAGCGCGTTCCACGGCGAGCCGCACCGAATCCACCCGGCTCATCTGCCCGGCACCGCAGCCGACCAACTGACCGTCGCTGACGAGCACGATCGCGTTCGACTTGGTGTGCTTCGCGGCGGTCCACGCGAACCGGAGGTCGGCGAGCGTGGCCTCGTCCGGTTCGACCCGGCCGGCGACGCGCCACTCCCCCCACGGTTCGGCACCGACGTCGAGGTCCTGCACGAGCAGCCCGCCGGACACGCTCCGCAGCTGTCGACCCGCACGGGGGCGGGAGGCGTCCAAGGTGGTCAGGATGCGCAGGTTCTTCTTGGTGCGCAGCACCTCGAGGGCCTCGGGTTCGTACCCGGGCGCGATGACCACCTCGGTGAAGACCTCGATGATCCGTCGTGCGGTCGCCTCATCGATGCGGCGGTTCGCGGCGACGATGCCACCGAAGGCGCTGACCGGGTCCCCGGCGAGGGCACGTTCGTAGGCGGTCTCGATGTCGTCGGCGATGGCGTAGCCGGCCGGGTTGGTGTGCTTGATGATCGCCACGCACGGCTCGTCGAGATCGATCGCCATGTTCCACGCGGCGTCGGTGTCGAGGAGGTTGTTGTAGGACAGCTCCTTGCCGTGGAGCTGTTCGGCGTCGGCGATACCCGCCGCCGCCAACGATCCGGTCTCGGTCGCCGGGATCGGGATCCGGTACAGCGCGGCCGCCTGGTGGGGGTTCTCTCCGTAGCGGAGCGTCGTCACGCGGGGCAGCGCGAGCCCGAGCTGGGTCGGGAAGGCCTCGTCCCGCTGGAACCAGGCCGCGACGGCCGCGTCGTAGGCCGCGGTGTGTTGGAAGGCCTTGACCGCCAGTTCGCGCCGCAGCGCTCCGGACACCCCACCGTGTTCGTCGAGCTCGGCGAGCACCCGCGCGTAGTCGTCCGGGTCGACGAGCACCACCACGGACCCGTGGTTCTTGGCGGCGGCGCGGATCATCGTCGGACCACCGATGTCGATCATCTCGACCACGTCGTCCGGGCCGGCCCCGGAGCGGACGGTCTCCTCGAAGGGGTAGAGGTTGACCGCGACCAGGTCGATCGCTTCGACCTCGAGCTCGGCGAGCTCGTCGACGTGCGCCGGATCGGTCCGGTCGGCGAGGATCCCGGCGTGCACCCGGGGGTGCAGGGTCTTGACGCGCCCGTCGAGGCACTCGGGGAACCCGGTGACGTCGGCCACCTCGGTCACGGGGACGTCGACCTCCCGGATGGTCGCGGCGGTGGAGCCGGTCGAGATGAGCGCGACGCCGCGCTCGTGGAGCGCGGTGGCCAGATCGGTCACGCCAGCCTTGTCGAAGCAGCTGATCAGCGCGCGACGGACGGGGGTCACGACGTCGCTCACGAGGTGGCTCCTTCGGTGTGGCGCAGGGGCGCCGGGTGGGGTGGTCAGGCGGGTCGCACGCGGACGCGTCGTCCGTCGAACACGAGCCGGTCGTGGCAGAGCAGCTTGACGCACGCGGGGAGCAGCTCGTGCTCGACGCGCTTGATGCGCGCGTGGAGGGCAGGCTCGTCGTCGTCCTCACGCACCTCGACGGCGCGCTGGGCGATGATCGGGCCGTGGTCGACCTCCTCGTCGACGAGGTGCACGGTCGATCCGGTCAGCCGCACCCCGTGCTCCAGTGCGTCGCGGACCGCGTGGGCGCCGCGGAAGGCGGGCAGGAGCGACGGGTGGGTGTTGATGACCCGGTCGGGCCACCCGGCCAGGAACGCCCCCGACAGGATCCGCATGAACCCGGCCAGCACGACGACGTCCGGTCGGTGAGCTTCGAGCCGCTGCCGCAGCGCGGCCTCCCAGGCGGACCGGTCAGGGTGCGCATCCAGGGGCTCGGCGACGGTGGCGATACCCGCCTCCCGCGCCCGGGCCAACCCACCCGCATCCGGCCGGTCCGTGCCCACCACCACGACGTGACCACCGAAGTCCGGATCGGCCGCGATGGACGACAGCAGGGCCGACAGGTTGGTCCCCGACCCGGAGACCAGCACGGCCAGCCGCATCGGCACCGGTGGCTCCTGACGACGTTCGCAACGGGGTGGCACGCACGGTCATCGGTGACGTCACGGACCGCGGTGTCGGACGGCGTCGGAGCCTACCCCGCTGCCGTCCACGACCCACCTCGGCGCCAGGGGACCGGGACGCGCGGAGCCTCGGACACCCCGCCACGGCCGGTGGGAGCGGGCGAACCCGTAGGGTGCGCGCCCAACGCGGGCCCGACGGCCTGCGATCGACCGGTGGCGGACGAGGAGCACGACGGGTGCGCGTCGAACTGCCCCCGCTCGTGGCCTCGATCACCCGCGGTTCGGGTCTCGCCGGCGGGCTCGCCGCCATCGCCGGCCTCGCGGCGGTGGTGTCGGTCACGCTTCCCTGGTCCGAGGTCACCGCGGAGCTGTCCATGCTCGGGGTCGCCGAGGACCGCGCCGTGGCGGCGATCGCCGGCTGGGCGACCATCCCCGGCCTCGTCGCCGGCGTGGCCGGTCTGGGAGCGGTGGGGCTCGGCGCGGCGCTCGCCGTCGACCGGCACCCGGGCTGGACCCGGCCTGGCCTGCTGCTCGCCGCCGCCGCGCTGGCCCTGTCCGGGATCGCGGCACAGCTCCTGCGGCCGAGCCTCGATCGCTTCCCGGACGCCGCCGGTGCGGTCGATGATCTGCGCACGGTCGCTGGGGACCTCCCGCGTGGGGTCGAGCTGGTCCTCGCGGTGCGCACCGGTGCGGGCGCCACCCTCACACTCGTCGCCGGTCTGGCGGTGCTGGTGGCCGCGGCCGCCGCACGAGACCTCGATCGCCGCTGACCGCGCCGCCGGCGACCTTCAGGTGTCGCGGCCCGACTCACCGTCGCGGAGCACCCGCCCGGCGAGCGCACGCGCCTCGTCGAGCCGGCTCGCGTCGACGTACAGCCGCGTGCCCCAGTCGCCGAGGAAGAGCGTGCGACCCCAGCGTCCGCTCTGCTTGAACCACCACACGATCCCGGCCTCCTCGAGCAGACCGGCGATGCGGTCGGCGTTCTCGTCGGTGAACTGACCGAGCTCGACGGTGCGGATGTCGCCGGAACCGCTCACCACCCCACCACCGCCCCCTCGCAGCGCGGATCGCTCGCCCCCTCGTACCCCTCCTGGGTCCGACGCAGGGCGTGGGCGTGACCGCTCAGGTGCTCGAACGGCCCCACCTCACGGACGGTGTGCCCGCGGCGACGGAGCCCCTCCAGGACCTCACGGGGGGCACGCCCCTCGACGGCGACGGAGCCGTCACCGACGTCGACCGTGAACCGGGGCGCGTCGATGCCGCTCTGGAGGTCCTGCCCCGCATCCTCCCAGCGTCGCAGCAGCTGCGCGTGCGTCTGGGCCTGGCCGTCCCCGCCCATCGCGCCGAAGACCAGGTCGGCGCGACCTTCCGCATCGAGCGCCATGCCCGGGATGAGGGTGTGCATCGGCCGGACGCCGGGGGCGACGACGTTCGGCTCGCCGGGCGCACCGTCGAGCCGCAGGTGGGCGCCACGATCGTGGAGTCCGAACCCCGCACCAGGTACGACGACGCCGGAGCCGAACCCGACGAAGTTCGACTGGATCAACGACACGAGGCGCCCCTCACCGTCGGCGGCGCACAGGTAGGCGGTGCCGCCGGGCGACGGGCGTGCCAGGTCGATCGTCGCCGCTCGATCGTGGTCGATACCGGCGGCCAGCGCGTCGAGCCGTGCGGGCGCCAGCAGCTCGTCGACGTCGGTGCGCATCGTGCGAGGATCGCCGAGGTGGAGCTGGCGATCACGCAGCGCCAGCCGGACGGCTTCGACCTCGTCGTGCCACGCTCGCGCACCCGCCTCGTCGCGGTCGTCGCCCGGCCGCGGGGGGCGACGGTCGAGGATGCCGAGGGCCGTCAGGGCGGTCACGCCCTGGGTGGGTGGCGGCAGCTCGAGCACGGTCCGGTCGCGGAACCTCCCACGGAGGGGCGCGACCTCCTCGACCCGGTGCGCCGCGAGATCGTCGGCCGTCATGGTCGAGCCGTGGGCCTGGAGGATCTCCACGGTGCGTTCGCCGAGGGGTCCGCGGTAGAACGCATCTGGGCCGTCGTCGGCGATGAGGCGGAGCGTGGTAGCGAGGTCGGGCTGCACGAACCGGCGACCGCCACGCATCGATCCGTACGTCGCCTCCCACCCGGGCTGATCGGCGAGGCTCGTCCGGGATCGGGCGACGTACGCGGCGCCGTGCGGGGAGACGGGGAAGCCGTCCGCGGCCAGGTCGATCGCCGGGCGTGCGAGCGAACCGAACGTGCGGGTCCCCCAGCGCTCGAGGAGGTGGGCCCATCCCGCGACGGCACCCGGGACGGTCACCGGCAGGGCACCGAAGGTCGGCATGCCGTCGGTCCCGGGCAGGCTCGTCGCGCTGCCGTGGCCGGCGTCGATCGCCGCGCGGATCGCAGCCGGAGAGGCGCCACCGGGCATCGCGCCGACCGAGGCCACCCCGGTGGTCCCGCCCTCGTGCACGAGCGCGAGCAGATCGCCGCCGACGCCGCAGTGGTAGGGGGTGACCACCGCGAGGACCAGGTTGGCCGCGACCGCCGCGTCCACGGCGTTGCCGCCGTCGGCCAGGACCCGAGCTCCCACGTTCGAGGCGAGGTGGTGCGGCGATGCCACCGCGCCGCGGGGGAACCATCGGCTCGACACGTGGGCTCCTCGTCCCTCGACCGGTCGTCCCGGGAGGGTAGGAGCGCCGGCGCCGCGCAGGGGCCGGACGCGCAGCCCGGGCGACGCGGTTCCTCCTACACCGGTAGGAGGAACGCTGCTAGCGTCGGGCGATGGTCTGGCTGGCTCGGAGGTAGAGGTACCCGTGACGCAACCACTGGTCGCCGTCGAGGGTGTGCAGAAGTGGTTCGGTGACCTGCACGTGCTGCAGGACATCGACCTCGAGGTCGCCCCCCAGGAGGTCGTGGTCGTCATCGGCCCGTCCGGCTCGGGCAAGTCCACGCTGTGCCGCACCATCAACCGGCTCGAACCGGTCGACGAGGGCCGCATCCTGATCGACGGCCAACCCCTGCCCGAGGAGGGCAAGGCGCTCGCGCAGCTGCGCGCCGACGTCGGCATGGTCTTCCAGTCCTTCAACCTGTTCGCGCACAAGTCCATCCTCGAGAACGTCACGCTCGGCCCGATCAAGGTCCGCGGCAAGAGCAAGACCGACGCCAAGGCCCGCGGGATGGAACTGCTCGAGCGGGTGGGCATCGCCAACCAGGCCGACAAGATGCCGGCGCAGCTGTCCGGTGGGCAGCAACAGCGTGTGGCGATCGCCCGGGCCTTGGCGATGGACCCGAAGGTGATGCTCTTCGACGAGCCCACCTCGGCGCTCGACCCCGAGATGATCTCCGAGGTCCTCGACGTCATGCTCGAGCTGGCCTCGGAGGGCACGACGATGATCGTGGTCACCCACGAGATGGGCTTCGCCAAGTCCGCCGCGCAACGCGTGGTGTTCATGGACGAGGGCCGCATCGTCGAGGTCGCCACTCCCGACCGGTTCTTCAACGACCCCCAGACCGAGCGAGCCCAGGACTTCCTGTCGAAGATCCTGAACCACTAGCTGTCCCACACGGCACCCCGTAGGGGATCCGTCCCAGAGCAACGCGAGCCCGCGGCGACCACCGCGGGCGACCACGGAGGAACAACAGATGCGCACCTTCACCAAGCACCGACGGCTGATCGCTGCCGCCGCGTCGCTCGCCCTCGTAGCGACCGCCTGCGGCGACGACGGTGGCGGCGACGACGGCGAGGAGGACGGCGGCGAGACCAGCGCACCCTCCGAGGAGCCAGAGTTCGAGGAGGGCTCGACGATGGCCGAGCTGCAGGAGGCCGGCACCCTCCGGGTCGGGGTCAAGTACGACCAGCCGTTGTTCGGGGTCCAGACCCCCGGCGGGGTCGAGGGCTTCGATGCCGAGATCGCCAAGCTCATCGCCGAGGGGATCTGGGGCGAGGGCGGCGGCGACAACGTCGAGTTCTCCGAGGCCGTGTCCGCGGTCCGCGAGGAGGTCCTCGAGAACGACTCGGTGGACATGGTCGTCGCGACCTACACCATCAACGACGAGCGCAAGGAGCGCGTCGGGTTCGCCGGCCCGTACTACGAAGCCGGCCAGGACATCATGGTCGCAGCCGGGAACCCCGAGGACATCGGCGGCGTCGAGGACCTCGACGGTCAGCCGGTCTGTTCGGTCGAGGGCTCCACGTCCATCGACAACCTGCGCGAGATGGCCCCCGAAGCTGAGGTCGTCGCTCTGGACACCTACTCGGCCTGCGCCGAGGAGCTGTTGCAGGGTCGGGTGACCGCGGTCACCACCGACAACGTCATCCTCATCGGGCTCATCGACGAGAGCCCTGACGACTTCGAGCTCGTCGACAACCCGTTCACCGAGGAGCCCTACGGGATCGGTGTCCAGCGCGACGCCGACGACTTCCGCATGTGGATCAACGACCGCCTCGAGGAGATCTACGAGTCGGGCGAGTGGGAGGAAGCGTGGGACGCCACCGCCGGCGCGGTGGTCCCCGCTCCCGAGCCGCCCGAGGTCGACCGCTACGAGCAGTAGGAACACCTGACCCGGGCCGCCCGTACGGCGGCCCGGGTCCCGCTCGCCCCCGGGGAGGAGGTGCACGTGCGCGCCATCTACGACGTGATCGTCGAGAACCAGGACCTGCTGGTCGCCGGGCTTCGCGTCACCGTGATCATGGCGGTCTGCGCCTACCTCCTCGCGTTCGTCACGGGCAACCTCATCGCCGCGGCACGGGTCTCTCCCGTCAAGGTGCTGGAGCGGTTCGCCGCGCTGTACGTGTCGCTGTTCCGCAACACCCCGCTGATCGTCCTCGCGATCCTCGTCTGGGTCGGCGGCGGACGTGTCGGTTGGCCCTTCGGCCGGCTCCAGACGGCGATCGTCGTGCTCGGGCTCTACACCGGGGCCTACATCGCGGAATCGCTGCGCTCCGGGATCAACTCGGTGCCCGTCGGACAGGCCGAGGCGGCCCGCGCCATCGGCCTGCCCTTCCTGCAGGTCGTCGGGGCGATCGTGCTGCCCCAGGCGATCCGGACCGTGATCCCGCCGCTCGGCAACCTCTGGATCGCCAACCTCAAGAACACCTCCGTCTTCATGGTGATCGGCATCGACGAGCTGACGCGTTCGGGCCGCATCATCGGCAGCGCCCTCAGCGACTACGTGACGGCGTTCGCCATCGTCGCACTGATGTACCTGGTGCTCGTCTACGGCTCCGCCCAGGTGATCAACCTGCTCGAACGCCGCCTGGAGATCGCCCGATGAGCTCGGTGCTGACCGAACCACTTGGTCCCCGCGGGCTGCGGCGTGTGCGGATCGCCACCATCGTGGCATCGCTCCTGCTGGCCGTCTTCATCGGCTGGCTCCTGCTGCGTCTGCTCTCCGAGGGACAGTTCAGCTCGGGGCTCTGGAGCCAGTTCTGGGACTTCGAGTCCGAGTGGCCCCAGTTCCTCGTCACCGGCATGTGGGGGACCATCCGGGTCGCCGTGGTCGCGATGATCATCGCCGCCACGCTCGGCCTGGTGCTCGCGCTCGGTCGACTGTCGCGCATCGCACCGGTGCGCTGGATCAGCGGCCTGATCGTGGACGTCTTCCGCGGTCCGCCGGTCCTGCTGTTCATCTTCTTCTCCTGGCTCGCGCTGCCCCAGCTGCTGCCGGATGCCATCGGCACCCAGATCTCCCGCGAACCCCTCTACGCGCTGGTCATCGGGCTGGCCGCGTACAATATGGCCGTGCTCGCCGAGATCTACCGCGCCGGCATCCTCTCGCTCGACCGCGGCCAGGGCGAGGCGGGCCAGACCATCGGGCTGACCCACAGCCAGAACATGCGGATCATCATCCTCCCGCAGGCCCTCCGCCGGATGATCCCCGCGATCGTCGCCCAGCTCGCGACCCTCACCAAGGACACCGCGCTCGGCTACATCGTGACCGTCAGCGCGGACCTGATGGGCCGCGCGCGCAGCTTCGCGCAGGGCGGCCCGAGCAACGACCTCCAGACCTACTTCATCGTCGGCGTCCTGTACTTCATCATCGTCTGGACGCTGACCCGTGGCGCCCGCCGGCTCGAGGTGATCCAACGTCAGAAGTTCGGCGGCGGTGCCATCAAGGTCCAGGGTGAGGCCGACCTCGACACGGTCGCCGAGGATGCTGACGAGAAGACGGCGAGCGCCAAGGCCTGACCGTCAGCCTCCCTCGCTCGTCACCTCGTTCGTAGCGAAGTGCGGACGGCGGCCGCGGTCTCCTCGCCGCTACGCACCGCGCCTTCGAGGTAGCCGGTCCACGCCGTGGCGTGCTCGGTCCCGGCCCAGTGGATGCGCCCCACGGGTCGCCGGAGGGCCGGGCCGAGCTGGGTCCAGACCCCTGGAGGTAGGTGCCCCCCGTAGCAGCCGCGCGAGTACGGCTCGGCCGTCCAGTCCCGTTCGATGACGGTCACCGGGCGCGCCGCAGCGGGTCCGATCATCTCGGCCACTCGTGAGGCGACGGCGGCGTGCCGTTCCTCGGCGGGCGCCGCTCCCCAACGCAGGGCATCGACCCCCTCATATGAAGGCGAGCAGCACGCCGCACGACCCGTCCGCCGGCGAGTTGTCGAAGACCACCTGGGTGATGGGCCCGTCGGAGAGCGCCTGACCTGACAGGCCGTCCTCGCGCCACCACGGCCGGTCGTAGACCAGGTGCAGCTTGATGACCGCGCCCATCGGGACACGTTGGGTGAGCAGGTCCCGATCGGCCGGGAGCGCGGGCCGGTAGTCGATCCGGCCGGCGAGGGTCGGCGGCAGCGCGACCACCACGCGACGGGCACGGACGCGTCCGCCATCGGCGGTCTCGACGTCCACCCCACGGTCGACGATGTCGATGGCCCGGACGGGTGCATCGAGCCGCACCGCCGGGTCGAGCCCAGCGGCCAGCACCTCCGCGATCCGCGCCGTGCCACCGACCACCCGGTCCTGCTGCGCTCCTCCCGTGGTGTCGACGAGCGTCTCGACCGATCCGGCCTGCCGGACGTAGGTGAGCACGTGCAGGAGCGAGAGGTTCGCCGCTTCGGTCGCGAACACCGCGCGGGCGAACAGCCGCCAGAACGTGCGCGCCCCACGCGTCGGGTGCCGCGCGATCCACGTCTCGAACGTGCGCGCATCGAGGTGTTGCGCGTGTCGGGCGCTCCAGGGTGCTGCCGGATCGATGCGTCCGGCCTGGCGGTGCAGGCGAGGCAGCGAGGCGGCGAGGTCGGCGAGGGCGAACCCGCCGAGCGGCGGCGTGTCCCCGGCGAAGGTGCGCCGATCGCCGCCGAGGTGGAGGACGTGCGCGCCCTCGTCGTAGGTCGGGAAGGTCGACAGGCCGAGCTCGTCGAGGAGCGCGTACATCCGCGTCTGGCCCGGCCCGATCCACTGTCCTCCGAGCTCGATCGGCTGCCCGTCCGGGAGGGCACCGTTCTCGGTGCGCCCGCCGACCCGGTCACGTGCCTCGAGGACCTGCACGCGGACGCCGTCCTCGGTCAGCCTGCGGGCGCACACGAGGCCCGCCAGCCCCCCGCCGACCACCACCACGTCGACGCTCACCGCCGCTCTCCGTTCCTCGGGCCGGCACCGTAGACGTCGCCGCCTCGTCGAGGCGGTCGCGAGCCACCCGGTTCGACCGTGCGTGCTGTCACACCCTCCGCGTACGTTCGAGCTGTCGACATCCGAACCGGGGGCGGTGAGGAGCCGCCCGCATGGGAGCACCCCGCTACACCGACCAGCAGTTCCGTGACGCCGTCGGCGACCCCGAGGTCCGCACCATCGCCGACCTCTGCCGCGCGCTCGGCATCGTCCCGCGCGGCGGCAACTACGAGACACTCCGTAGGCGCGCGGCTCGTCTCGGCCTGGCGGTCCCACCCGTCCGCCAGCGCGCCGCGCTCGTCCCGATCGACGACGACCTGCTGCGAAGCGCCGTCGAGAGCAGCAGATCGATAGCAGCCGTACTGCGCCGCCTGGGGCTTCCGGATGCTGGCGGGACGCGAGCTCGTGTCACGAGAGCCATCTCGAGGCTGGGGCTCGACACCTCACACCACACCGGCCAGGCGTGGAGCCGAGGTCAGGAGGTCGCTCGCCGACGGGTACGACTCGACCAACTGAACGACGGCACGAACAGAGCCGGCGGGACCATCAAGGCGGTCCTCCTCCGTAGCGGCTGGTCACATCGCTGTCAGGTCTGCGGGCGGGACGATTGGGACGGTGCGCCGATCCCGCTCGAGGTCGACCACATCGACGGCGACCGGCGGAACAACGATGTGTCGAACCTGCGGCTCATCTGTCCCAACTGTCATGCGCTCACTCCGACCTACCGGGGAAGGAACATCGGTCGCGTCTACCACCAGCCGAAGCCGACGGAGAGGGGGCAGAGCTAGCATCCTCCTCAGCCGGGGTAGCCCAACTGGCAGTTCGGCGGCACCCTTAAAAGGTGCGAGTTGTGGGTTCGAGCCCCACCCCCGGCACCGATAGACCCGGAGTTGGTCAGCGCGCTGCGCACGTCACGTCACCGACGGCGAGGGACGTCGCCCTGGTCGGGGGTTCCGGCATCGCTGGCGCGGTCGTCGGCGGTCAGTCGGACCAGTGGGCCGGCCCCGAACACCTCCGGGGGCTCGGCGCCGACCGCTCGCCACGCTGCCGGGGGGACCCCGATGTCGGCGAGGTAGAGATCGCCGACGTACGGCGCGACGATGCGCGGGGTCAGACCCACCGTCGGCGCCCCGAACGCCACGGTGACGTCGGCCGTGACACACGCGCCTCGGAGCCCGACGTCGGCACCCATCCCGGAGGGCAGGTCGAGCGCGACCACGGGCACGTCGTGACGCCGGAGCCAGGCCGCCACCCGCTCGGGCAGGTCGCGTAGCGGTGGCTCGCCGCCGATCCCGAGCAGCGCATCCACGACGACCTCACCTGGTGGCCGGTCGTCACCGAGCTCGTCGGCCACGACCGCGGTGACCGCCACCCCGGCATCGACGAGCACCTGCGCCGCGTCCTGCGAACGAGGTGGCCCGACGAGCAGCACCTCGACGTCGGCGCCGGCCGCACACAGCAGGCGGGCGGCGACCAGACCGGCCCAGCCGTTGGAGGACGGCCCGGCGAGCACGGTGACGCTGCGGCCGCGCACCGACCCGCTCAGCAGACGTCGGACGGCGTGCGCCACCGCACGGCCAGCCTGTTCGGCGCGCGCCGACGCGTGCACGCCGCGCTCGTCCAACCACGCACGCACGGCTCGGGCCTGGGCCTGCGTGACGTGGGCCACCTCCCCCTGCGGAACGGCAGGCAGCTCCCCTTCCAGGCGGGCCCGGCGCTCCCAGGCGGGGACCAGCTCCCACGGTCGTGCGGCCAGCTCCCCGCCGAGGTCGGCGGGGCTGAGTCCGTCGCTCCAGCCGGGCAACGCCGTGTCGAGCAGCAGCGCCAGCACGATCGCGGTCGCCCCCCACAGCAGGTCGTCGTCGAGCTGCCACGCCCAGGCCGAACCCTCCAGCGAGAGGGGTGTGTGCCGCCACCGGTCGCGGTCGAGCAGCTGGGTCAGCGGGACGTGGAGGACCTCGTCGACCTCCCACGGGTTCTCCGTGAGCTCGTGACGTTCCTGCCAGCGTGCGAGGACGGGGACGACCCAGAAGCGTGACGGCGGGATGTAGAAGGTCGGCCCCCGACCGATGACCTCGATGGTCTCGGGCCGGAGCGCGACCTCCTCCTCCGCCTCGCGGACCGCCGCCTGTTCGATGCTCTCATCGGCGTCCAGCCGGCCGCCGGGGAACGAGAGCTGACCGGGGTGGGAACGCATGTCCCGTCGGCGACGCGTCAGCACCACCGACGGCCCCTCGGCCCCGTCCTCGATCAGCACCAGCACCGCGCCGACCCGTGCCTCCGGTGGCGGCGTGCTGAGGCGCGCCGGGACCTCGTCGAGCGCCGCACGGAGCGTCGGCCAGAAGGTCCCGGGAGCCAAACGGTCGTCCACGTCATCCCTCACCGGCACCGCGGCCGAGTCCTGGTCACTCGGCGACGCTAGTCAAGCCAGCGAGGCCACCGCGCCGTCCAGCCCGTCGGCCTCGCTGACCACGAGTTCGGCCAGCTCGTAGCGCCGCAACGTCGCGGCGAGCACCAGCGCGCCGCCGTGGAGGACGTCCTCGCGGCCGGCCTGGACCGGTCCGAGAGCGGCCCGCTCGGCGGCGGTGCGTGCGGCCAGGTCGTCGGCCAGCCGCGACAGCGCGTCGGCCGGGATACGGGTGCCGTGGATCGCCTCCTCGCGGTAGGCGTCGAGCCCGAGGTGCAGGGCCGCCAGGGTGGTCGCCGTGCCGGCCACGCCGATCAACGAACCGATGCCGTGCAGCGAGGCGTCCTGCGACGCGAGCCGTTCGTCGGCCTCATCGAGCCGCGCGTCGATCTCGGCGAGCGCCGCGGCCCGATCGGCGTCGGTGATCGGGTCGCCGTGGAGGAAGCGCTCGGTCAGACGGACGCAGCCGAGCTGGAGCGACACCGACCCCTGCACGGTGCCGTCGTCACGTCCGACGATCAGCTCCGTCGACCCGCCTCCGACGTCGACGACGGCCGTGGGTGTCGCCGCGTCGACCGCGCCGACAGCACCGGCGAAGGCCAGGGCCGCCTCGGCCTCGCCGGACAGCACCTCGGCGTCCACCCCGGCGGCCTCGCGCACCCCGTCGAAGAAGGCGTCCCGGTTGCTCGCGTCACGGACCGCCGAGGTCGCCGCGATCCGGACCGCCTCGACGCCGTGGGCCTGCCACACCTCGCGGTACCCAGCGATCGCGTCGATGGTGCGGCGCAGGGCATCGGGGTGCAGCCTGCCGGTCGCGTCCACACCCTGGCCGAGCCGGGTGATGGTCAGCTCCCGGGTGATGCGCGCACCGGCGGCATCGACGACCAGCAACCGGACCGAGTTGGTGCCGACGTCCACCGCTGCGCGTGGACCCGTCACGGGGCATCCGGCAGGTCGGCGGGATCGACGCACGGGCCGCTGCAGCGCACGGGCGAGGCCGCGTCGACGGTCCACTCCCCGACGGGGTTGTCCCCGGTGGCCAGGTGGTGGGCGGCGTGGACGTGGAGGCACTTGACGTACCCCGGCATCCCGCCGGCGCCCGGATCGCCTGCGAGCGGCCCCCCGAGCTCGTCACGGAAGGCGACGTAGCGTTCGTGGGCCGCCGCGTACTCGCCGGCGAAGGCTCCGTCCTCCTGCAACCGGTCGTTCAAGCCCACCATGCACTGGTCGGCTTCGAGCGTGCCGATGCCGCTGCGCAGCGCCGGGCACGCCAGCCAGAAGGTGGTCGGGAACGGCGTCCCGTCCTCGAGCGTCGGATCGACGCGGACGACGGTCGGCAGTCCCCAGCGGCAGCGGTGCACCACCGCCGGCCGACCGCGGGCGGGCCGACCGAGCTGGGCGGTCACGATCGCGCGCTCGCGCGCATCGGCCGCCGGCGCCGCTGCTGCACGGGCGTAGGCGGCGGCCGGGTCGCGGTGGACCGCGTCGCCCGCACGGGGATCGTCGGGCTGAGGGACCCGACCCGGCGCCGCTGGCCGGATCGCCGGGCGGCGCGTGGCCCTCGAAGCGGAACCCGGCGCGTCGGCGTCCGGGGTCCGGTCAGCTTTCACGACTCGATCTTACCGCGCTTCTGACGGCGGGCCTCACCCTGGATCATCTGGGACTTGTGCATGAAGCGGCGCAGCCGCTTGTTGAAGTCCTTGTCGAGCTTCGACCGCAGGTTGACGGACTCCTCGTCCTGCCAGTCCGGGTCGGCGCGCTTGATCGAGAGGTCGACCTTGCCGTCCTCCTTGATGTCGAGGACCTTGACGTCGACCTCGTCACCCTCGGCCAGCTCGGCGTAGATGTTCTCGACGAACTCGGTGGAGACCTCGGAGACGTGCACCAGACCGGTGACGGTGGTGCCCTCCTCGGTGGTCACCTCGACGAACGCGCCGTACTCCTCGAGCCGTACGACCTTGCCCTTGACGATCTGTCCCTGCAGTGCGATCAACTCCCTGTGGGCCGTCGGGTGTGCGCGCGGCACCGTGGGACCCGGTCGTGGCCACCGGAGCGGCCGATCTAGCTGGTCTGAGCCCGTCCGCGGAGTGCGGGCGGGGCGCGCAGGACGATCCGTGACCGTCCGCGGTGCTGGTCGCACCCCGGTGGACGGGGTCCGACCTGTCTACGGTACGGAGCGACCTCCCACACGGCAACACCGTGGGCCCGCCCGACGGACGCGGGGACGGGGCGGACCCGCCCCAGAGCGTCGCGTCGTGCGGTACCCGGGTCACGTCCCCGAACCGTCCGAGGAACCACGTGGCGCCATCCGCTCCCCTGGTGACCCGCTTCCGCACCTGGCTGGCCAGCCGCGCGCCGATGACCGGCGTGCTGCTGCGAGCCGCGGGCGATCTCGCCGTCCGCGCCGCGTTCGGCGTCGCCGCGGGCATCACGCTGGCCGTGGCAGCGCTGGCGCTGGACCACGCGGTCGGGTGGTCGCTGCCGGTCCCCCCCGGTCGGGCCACCGACCTGCTGATCACCCTGACCGGTGCCTCGATCACCGTGGTGGTCTTCGCCCTCTGGATGCGGTCCATCGTCGTGAGCCTGGTGTCCGGCGAGTTCCACGCCCGCACCCTCTCGCGCTTCCTCGACGATCGCTTCCAGCGCGCCACGGCCGGTTGGATGCTCGCGTCGTTCGCCCTGCTGTCCACCGTGGCCCTCGGCGCGCCGCCCGAGGACCGCGGCGTCACCCCACCCATCGCCACGATCCTGGCGTTCGCGACGCTCGTCGCGGCCCTGCTCGCCATCCTGCTGGCCGTCCGGCACGCCGCCGAACGGCTCGACACCTCCGAGCTGGTACGCCAGCTCGCCGACGAGGCGTTCCGCGTCCTCGACGCGACCGACCGCCTCGACGACGAACCGCCGCCGGCCGAGCCCCACGTGGTCGAGCGCGAGATCGCCTCGGCGCAGCTCGGGTGGGTGCGTGCGATCGACCGTCACCGGCTCGTCGGGCTCCTGCCGGCGGGGTCGCGCGCCGAGCTCCAGGTCGCGCCGGGCTCGTTCGTCGCGCCCGGCACCACCGTCGTCACCCTCGACGCCGCCGTCGACGAGGCGACCGCGGATGCGCTGCGTTCGACCGTCGCGATCGGCCGCGCCCGCGACGAACGCAGCGACATCGCGTGGTCGCTCGGGGAGCTGACCGACATCTGCCGTCTGGCCGGAGCCAGCGGCGACAGCGCGACCGCGATCGAGATCCTGCACTACCTCGAGGCCTTGCTCGGTCGGTTGCTCGACCGCGGCCTGCCGACCGACGTCGTCCGCGACGGCGACCGGATCCTGGCATCGGGTCTGCAGCGGTCGGCCGCCGACCTGGTCAGCTCCGCCGCCCGGCGCCTGCGCCACCCCACCGGCGACCCGGAGCTCGATGATGTCACGAGCGCGGCCTTCGACCGCCTGGCGGCGCGTGCGACCGAGCGGGGCGACCACGACTCCGCCCGCGCCGCCCGCGGCTGACCCGCCGACGGGGTCAGTCGTTCGGCGCCATCCCCGCTCGTTCACGGACCACCAGCACCGACGCGCCGGAGCGACGCACCGTGCCGGTCGTGCTCGTGGTCTGCCCCGTCAGCCGCTGCAACAGCGAGCCGGTGTCGGGGTCACCGACCACCAGCAGGCCGGCACCGAGCTCCTCCTGCAGCTCGACGAACGCGAGGTCGATGCGCTCGCCGTAGCGCAGGTGGGTCCCCGCGACCTCGGCCCCGTGCTCGACCGCGACCTCCCGCTCCCGCTCGAGCAGGGCGGTGGCCTCGTCGTCCGCCCGCTCGCGCTGCCCGGGTGTCATCGGGCGACCGTGCAACGTGCCGGCGGTCAACCGCACGTGCGCGATGTGCAGCGCCGAACCGGTCGCCTCGGCGAGCTCGACCGCGGCCAGGAGGGCGTGGCGGCTGCTCGGGGTGCCGTCGGTTCCGACGACGATGGGGGTCGGGAAGAAGGCCACCTCGTAGCTCCTCTAGATGAAGGGGACGACGACGGCGATGGTGAGCACCAGGATGGCCAGCGACAGCCACCGGTAGTTCTGCCACACCGGCTTGCCGCGCAGCCCCTCGGTCTCGTCGCGCCAGGTGCCCCGGTCGAAGACGACCTGGTCGAGCTCGGCGTACTCGCGTGCCGGCGTGACGAGCGAGATCGCGACGAAGAGCACCGCGCTGATCAGCACCATGACCCCGGTCGCGTACAGGAACTGCACGGAGTGCAGCTCGAACAGCTCACCCGTCGCGAACCCCACGAGGCCGATCGGGAGCCCGATCGCCATCGTCAGGAAGGCGGCCTTGGCCGTGGCGCGCTTCCAGAAGATGCCGCCGAGCAGGACGACGACGATGGGCATCGTCAGGTAGCCGAGGAAGGACTGGAAGTAGGCCACCAGCCCGTCGAAGGTGGTGATCACCGGCGCCCAGGCCGCCGCGACCACCATCAGCACCCCGACGGTCACCCGGCTGAGCCACAACAGCCGCTCCTGGCTGTACTCCTTGTCCCGGGTCTTGACGAAGTCGTTGATGATGAGGCTCGCAGCCCCGTTCAGCACCGAGTCCAGCGTCGACATCAGCGCCGCGAGCAGGGCGGCCGCGATGAAGCCCCGGATACCGACGGGCAGGACCTCGAAGATCAGCGAGGGCCAGACCAGGTTCGAGTCCTCGATGTCGGGGAAGATCCCCCGGGCCAGGATCCCGGGGAAGATCAGCAGGACCAGCCAGGGAAGCTGCATGGCACCGGCGAACAGCGCGCCCCAGCGACCGTGATCCAGGTTCTTGGCGGCCAGCACGCGCTGCACCACGATGTGGTTGGTGATCCAGACGTAGAAGCCGAGCCAGATCGCGCCGGTGAAGATCCCCGGCCACGGCAGGAAGTCGTCGTCGGGCGGTGGCGCGATCGTGAACCCGTCCTCGGGCGCCATCTCGGCGAACACGCTCCAGTCGAAGTCGAACCGCGAGAACGCCATCGCGAAGATGACCCCGGTGGCGATGAGCAGGATCACGCCCTGGATGGTGTCGGTGATCATGACCGACTTGAGCCCACCGACGATCACGTAGCCGCCGCCGAGCACCGCGATGATGATGATGTGCACCATCAGCGGGACCTGTGGGAACAGCAGCTGCAGCACGATCGCGCCGGCGAACATCGCCCCGGCCGTGTCGATGAGCATCCCGGTCAGGACCGTGAACCCCGAGAACACGTAGCGCGAGCGGCGGTCGTAGCGCAGCTCCATGTACTCCGGGACGGTGCTGATCTTCGTCTGCAGGTAGATCGGCAGGATCAGCACCGCGAAGAACAGCAGGACGAGCGTGGCCATCCACTCGTAGTTCCACACCATGATGCCGGTGTCGTACCCGGCGCCGGCGAGGCCGAGGAACTGGGTGCCGGAGAAGTTGGTCACGATGAGCGAGAAGCCCACGAGCGGCCAGGTCATCCCGCGACCGGCGAGGAAGAAGCTGTCGGAGTCGCTCTGCCCGCGGCCGACCCAGAAGCCGATACCGACGATGGCGAGGATGTAGGCCACGATGACGATCAGGTCGATCGCCTGCAGATCGAACTCCGGCATCGCACGCTCCCCCTCGGCCGCCGGAGCAGGACGCTAGAGCGACCGCGGGCCCGGCGGCCGTGCCCGTTCCTGTCCGGTCACTGCCGGGCGGCCGTGACCCCGCCGTGCCGAGCTGGATGCGCGCGGTGCGCGGGACCGGGGCTGCGGTGCGACCGGTGGTGGTTGCGGACGGTGTGACGCGTCGCGTTCAGTCGTCCCATCGGTGGCGGAGCTCGCCGCAGCAGGATCTTGAGGGAGCAGGAGTCAGCGTGCAGACCCACACCTACACCGTGCCCGTCGAGGAGACCGGGTGGCAGATCCCCGGGGTCGCCTCGACGGTCGCGTTCACCTGGGACTACCAGGCGGGACGCGAACGCATGCTGAACCTGTACCAGAAGGGCAAGGACAAGCAGTGGGATGCGGTGCACCGCATCGACTGGTCGCACGATCCGGACCCCACCGATCAGAGCGTCGCGCCCGACGAGGTGGTGCCGATCTTCGGCTCCCCCACCTGGGAGAAGCTCTCGCGCGCCGAGAAGGACCACGTCCGTCACCACTACATGGCGTGGACCAACTCGCAGTTCCTCCACGGCGAGCAGGGTGCGCTGGTCTGCTCGGCCAAGATCGTCTCGACCGTCCCCGACATCGACAGCAAGTTCTACGCCGCGACCCAGACCATGGACGAGGCACGTCACGTCGAGACCTACTCACGGTTCCTGCACGAGAAGCTGCAGCTCGCCTACCCCATCAACGACTCGCTGCGGAGCCTGCTCGACCAGACGATCACCGACCCCCGCTGGGACTTCACCTACCTCGGGATGCAGGTGATGATCGAGGGTGTGGCGCTCGCCGCGTTCTCCATGATCCGGGACTTCACCGGCGACCCGCTCGCCAAGTCGATCAACGCCTACGTCATGCAGGACGAGGCCCGTCACATCGCCTTCGGTCGGTTGGCGCTGAAAGATGCCTACGCCGAGCTCACCGAGCCGGAGCGCGCCGAACGGGAGGAGTTCGTCGTCGAGGCGTCGTACCTGCTGCGCGATCGCTTCCTCGCCCGCGAGGTCTGGGAGACCCTCGGCTACGACGCCGACGAGCTGTGCCGCTACGTCGATCGTCACCAGATGATGACCGAGTTCCGCAAGGCCCTCTTCAGCCGCGTGGTGCCGACGGTCAAGGACATCGGGCTGTGGGGGCCGAAGGTGCAGCGCGCCTACGAGGACATGGGCGTGCTGCAGTTCCAGGACCTCGACGTCCAGGAGCTGTCCGACAGCGATGAACGCATCGCCGAGGAGGTCGAGGCGCTGGTGGCGGCGCGGGCCGCAGGGAGCCCGGCGCCCACCGGAGGCTCCCGGGGAGCCGAGATCGCCGCGACCATCGCAGCTGCCGACTGAGCAGCCGCGTGGCGCCGCGCGCTCAGAACCAGCTGCGCACGTCGGTCCAGAGCCGCACGTACCACGCGGGGGTGGGCTCGTCGGCGGGCGTGCCCCGCCGCTCGGCGATCACGGGGCGGTCCACCTCGGGCGGGACGAGGGTGTAGGGGACCTCGCCCGGGCGGATCATGCCCTGCTCCTCGCGGGCGAGGCGCTCGAGTTCGGTCGGGTCGGTGAGCAGCTCCGCCCGGCGGTCGAGACGGGCGTTCTCCTCCTCGAGCGCGCTCGCCGTGGCATGCAGGGCTTCGACCCGGGTCCGGCCGTCGGCGTACCGCTCGAAGGGACCCGAGAGCATGATCACGCCGAGCACGACCGAGATGACGAGGACGACGAGGAGCGGCCGCTGACCGGAGCGGGCGCCGACCGACAGCTCACGGAGCCCGGCGCCGACGTCGGAGATCGCTGCGGCGACCCGACGCACCGGTGCTGGCGCCCGTCGCGAGGCGCGGGCGACCGGCGGCGCATCCGGTCGACGGGGCGAGCTGCCGGTCACGAGCGCGTGGCCCGGGGGAACGCCGAGGCGCCGGCGTAGCGGGCAGCGTCGCCGAGCTCCTCCTCGATGCGCAGCAGCTGGTTGTACTTGGCCACCCGGTCCGAGCGGGCCGGGGCACCGGTCTTGATCTGACCGGCGTTCACCGCGACGGCGATGTCGGCGATCGTGGCGTCCTCGGTCTCGCCGGAGCGGTGGCTGATCATGGTCGTCCACCCGGCGCGGTGGGCGAGCGAGACGGCATCGAAGGTCTCGGTCAACGAGCCGATCTGGTTGACCTTGACGAGGACGCTGTTGGCCGCACCGAGGTCGATGCCGCGCTGGACGAAGGCGGGGTTGGTCACGAGCAGGTCGTCGCCGACGATCTGGACGCGATCACCGATCCGTCCGGTCAGCAGCTGCCAGCCGTCCCAGTCGCCCTCGTCGAGGCCGTCCTCGATCGAGACGATGGGGTAGCGCCCGATCAGGTCCTCCCAGAGGTCGACCATCTCCGCGGACGACAGCACGCGTCCCTCGCCCTCGAGCTGGTAGGCGCCATCGGCGTACAGCTCGCTGGTGGCGGGGTCGAGCGCGATCGCGATGTCGTCCCCCGGCGCGAACCCGGCGGCCTCGATGGCCTCGACGAGCAGGTCGAGCGCGTCGCTGTTGGAGCTGAGGTCGGGGGCGAAGCCGCCCTCGTCGCCGAGCCCGGTGGACAGGCCCCGGTCCTGCAGCACCGTCTTGAGGCGGTGGTAGGTCTCCGCCCCCCACCGCAGCGCCTCGCTGAAGCTCGGCGCGCCGACCGGGACGACCATGAACTCCTGGAAGTCCACGTTGGAGTCCGCGTGGCTCCCGCCGTTGAGCACGTTCATGCACGGGGTCGGCAGCAGGTGGGCGTTCGGCCCCCCGAGGTAGGCGTACAGCGGTAGGCCGCAGGCCTGTGCGGCCGCCTTCGCGACGGCCATCGACACGCCGAGGATCGCGTTCGCACCGAGCGAGCTCTTGTTGTCGGTGCCGTCGAGCTGCAGCAGCGATGCGTCGATCGCGCGCTGCTCGGTAGCGTCCTGCCCGACGAGGGCCGGCGCGATGGTCTCCCGCACGTTGGTGACCGCGTCGCGGACACCCTTGCCGAGGTACCGGTCGCCGCCGTCGCGCAGCTCGACCGCCTCGGACTCCCCGGTCGAGGCGCCGGAGGGCACGGCCGCGCGGCCGAGCGAGCCGTCGAGCAGCCCGACCTCGACCTCGACGGTCGGGTTCCCCCGGCTGTCGAGGATCTCGCGAGCGCGCACGAGCTCGATGGTGGTCACGTCCACGTAGCGGTCCTGACGGGCGAGGCGAACGCGCGCGACGGTACGACACACGCACACCGTTGACAACGAGGCATCACACGAGCAACAGCCACCACACGTGGCACGCGGCTACGGCAGCTCCCAGATGCGGCGGGCCACCCCGGCGCCGATCGCGGCGCCGAGGGCGCCGAGCAGCGCGTCGCGCCCACGACGACGGCCGAGCCCGAACCCGAACACGAGACCGACACCGGCGGCCCCGAGCACCACCACGGTGTCCACCGGGAAGGGGCGTTCGTCACGGATGGCGTCGACGCCGACCGGCACGCCGGCGTCCCACCCCCGCAGCGGATCCTCGCCGTCGTGGACCTCGTCGGGGCGCAGATCCGGCGGCCGCACCGAGGTGTCCGGAGCCCCACCACTGAACCGGTCGGCGGTCAGCTCGACCCCGCACCGCGGGCAGGGAGCGGGCCCGTCGGCGAGGCCGACGATCAGCGCCCGCTTGAGGAACCGCCCGCAGTCAGGGCACTGCTCGGGTGGCACTCTCCGTCTCCCGCGTCGACGCTGGTCGCGCGGCGAGCCTAGCGATGCCTCGTCGCGCGGAGCGGAGCGGTGGCGCGAGGCCTCACCCCTCGCGCTCGCGCACGGCGGCCCACAGCTCGAGCCAGGCATCGGTGCCGAGCTGGTCGGGGTCGAGCTCCCGCGCGGCCGCCTCGGCGAGGACCTGCTCGAACCGGGTCCGGAACGTGCGGGCCGAGGCCCGGGCGGCCCGGTCCGGATCGATCCCCAGCTGACGGGCCACCGCGACCACCGCCCCGAGCAGGTCCCCGACCTCGGCCGAGAGCCGCTCCACGTCCTCCCCAGCGGATGCGGCCCGCTCGACCTCGTCGAGCTCCTCGCGCACCTTGGCGACCGGGCCGGCGAGGTCCGACCAGCGGAAGCCGCGCTTGGCCGCCTTGCGCTGCAGGGTCTCGAGCAGGACCAGCCCCGGCAGCGCGTCCGGAACGCCGTCGAACGGTCCGGTCCGTCGCTTCTCGTCCTGCTTCAGGCGGTCCCAGTGCTCCTGCACCTCGGCGGGCGTGGACGCGGTCCCGTCGGCGAAGACGTGGGGGTGACGACGCACGAGCTTGTCGGTGATCCCTCGCGCGACGTCGTCGATGGTGAACGCCCGCCGGTCCGCTGCCACCTGGGCCTGGAAGACGACCTGCAACAGGACGTCCCCGAGCTCCTCGACGATGTCGACGTCGGCGCCGGTCTCGATCGCGTCGACCAGCTCGTAGGTCTCCTCGATCAGGTAGCGCACGAGGGAGGCGTGGTCCTGTTCGAGGTCCCACGGGCAACCGTCGTCGGGGTCGCGCAGCTGGCGCATCACGTCCGCGAGCCGCACCACCTCGATGCCCGCCGGCTGCTGGGCCAGGAAGACCAGCTCCACCTCGACGCCGCTGCCCTGGGAGGCGGAACCGACGGCGACCGGGAGCCCGCCGTCGTCCGGCCCGAGGAGGTAGACGGCGCGCCCACCGGCGGTCGCCCGCTGCACCAACGCCTTGGCGAGCTTGCGGTCGGCCGCGTCGCCGGGACGGTTCAGGTCCAGATCGGCGCGCTCGAGCGGCGCCGGTTCGAGCCGCTCGAGGTCGAGCCCAGCGAAGTGCAGGTGCGGCGCCGCCGGGTGGGCGTCCGGCTCACGCAGCCACACCACGTCCGCGGTGCCGAGCACGTCCCAGGCCTGGAACGGCAGCAGCCCCGGCAGCGCCGGGTCGGTCTCGACCAGGACCACCGCGGGTGCCGCGTCCATCACTGCTCGGCCGGCTCGTCGGGCTGCTCGCCCTCGGCGGGCACCTCACCCTCGCCGGGCACCTCACCCTCGGCCGGCACCTCGCCCCCGCCCTCGCCGACACCGGCGTCCGGGTCGACGACACGGCCCTGCTCGGCATCCCACTCTCCGAGCCCGGCGGCCACGGTCACGTCCGCCTCGGCGAACGCTTCCTCGTAGGCGGCGAGGAGCTCGGGGTTCTGCTCGTTCTGCTGCTCGAGCTGCGCCCGCAGCTGCTCCTCGGATTCCTCGAACGACGGCGGGTCCTGGACCTCGAGCACCTCGATGACGTGGAAGCCGAAGTCGGTCTGGACCGGGCCGAGCAGCTCGCCGACCTCGCCGTCCGAGATCGCCTCGGCGAACTCGGGCACGTAGCGGCTGGCCGGCGCGACGCCGAGGTTCCCGCCGTCCTGCGCCGAGCCATCGGTGGAGACGTCGGCCGCGACCTCGGCGAAGTCCTCGCCACCCTCGATGCGCTCGATGGCGTCCTCGGCCTCGGCCTCGGTGTCGACGAGGATGTGTCGCGCGTCGATCTGCGGCTCCGAGGTCTCGTCGTAGAGGGCACGGACGTCGTCGTCGTCGACCTCGTCGGCGTACTCCGCGGTGAGCGCCTCGCGACGCGCCACGTCGGCCACGATCAGCTCCCGGTACTCCTCCTCGCTGAGGCCGATGGACTCGAGGAAGGTGTCGAAGTCGGCGTCCTGGCCCGAGGCTGCCGCCTGCTCCTCGTAGAGGGCGACCTGCTCCTCGAAGGCCTCGTCGAGATCCTCATCGGAGACCTCGACACCCTCCTCGGCGGCGAGGTCCTCGACGATCTCGATCGCGATGAGCGTCGAGAGCACGTTGCGCTGGACCTCACCGGTGGCGGCCGCCAGCTCGTCCCCGGTGGGAGCGCCCTCGCCCGACAGCTGCGCCTCGACGATCCGTTCGAGCAGGTCGCGGCTGATGTCGGTGCCGTTGACGGTGGCGGCGCGGTTGCCGAGCGCGCCACCGGAGTCGCCGCAGGCGGCGAGCAACACGACGGCGAGCAGGGCCACGAGGGGCCGTAGGAAGGTGCGCACGGAGGAGCTCCGGGGAGTCAGGGGACGCGACGAGCGGTCGCGTGGGAGGCGGGCGGGGTTCCGCCGGGTGCACGGGCGGGGGACGCGGCCGGCCGTGGAGTGTAGTGACCGCGGGCCGCCGGCTCCGTTCCCAGGCGTTCTCGGAACGGATGGTATCGTCGGCCGTCGGCGTCACCTGCCGGACCGCACCTGCGTGGGAGCTCCCCGTTGTCCAGCGACATGCACAGCACCGTGGACCAGCAGCTGCGCCGGACGCGCCAGCGGTACACAACGGGGCGTCGCCAGCTCGTCGAGCTCCTCGCCTCCGCAGGGCGCCCGGTGACCATCCCGGAGTTGGTCGACCTCGGCGCCGACCAGTCGCAGAGCTCGATCTACCGCAACCTGGCCATCCTCGAGCAGGCAGGTGCCGTCCGGCGGCTGACCTCGACCGACGACAGCGGCCGCTTCGAGCTCGCCGAGGAGCTCTCCGAGCACCACCACCACCTGGTGTGCTCCAGCTGCGGCGGCATCGAGGACATCACCCTGCCCGACGACGTCGAGCTGGCACTCCACGAGGCGGTCACGACCGCGCAACGGGAACGTGACTTCGCCGTCGATGCCCACCACCTCGAGCTGGTCGGCACCTGCGGCGGGTGCGGCTGAGGCCCAGGTCTCAGGTGGCCGGAACGGCGCTGCTCGTGGCGCGGGCACGGGCGATGCGGTCGCGCACCTCGACGCCGGCGAGCACCACGAAGAAGGTCACGACGGCCAGGACCGCGATGGTCGGTCCCGTCGCCGTCCCGGCGTGGAAGCTGACGATGAGGCCGGCGACCACCGCCGCCGAGCCGACCAGCACCGCCACGCCCATCATCACCGGGACCCGGCGTGACACGAGGGCCGCCGTCGCTGGTGGCGCGACGAGGAGCGCGAAGACCAGCAGGGTGCCGACGGTGCGGAACGAGCTGATCACGACGCCGGCGACGAGCGCGAGCATCGCGAAGTGGGCGAGCGTGGGCCGGAGCCCGAGCGTCTGCGCCTTGGCTCGCGAGAAGGCCAGCACCAGGAACGGCCGGTAGAGCAGGACGGTGGCCACCAGCGTGATCACGGCGGCGACACCGGCGACCCGGACGTCGCTGAGGCGTACGCCGAGGGGCTCACCGAAGAGGATCGTGGTCAGGTCGCCCGCGTACGAGCCCCCCTTGCTGATGATGGCCACGCCGGCGGCGAGCATGCCGACGAACAGCAGCCCGATCGAGACGTCCTCGCCGAGGCGGCTTCGGGACGAGGCGAGGGTGATGCCACCGATCATCACGGCCGCCGACACCGCGCCGCCGAGCAGCAGGTTGCCGCCGGTGATGTAGGCCACCGCGATCCCGGGCAGCACCCCGTGCGCGAGCGCGTCACCCATGAACGACATGCCACGCAGCACCACCCAGGTGCCGATCAGGGAGCTCGCCACCACGGTGAACAGCCCCGCGTAGAGGGTGTGGCGCAGGAACTCGAAGCCGAACGGTTCGGTGAGCAGCTCGAGCACCGGTGCACCTCCTCCACGACCCCGCACCGCGCACACGGGGAGCCGGCGCCATCGGTGGGCGGGAGCACGGTACGCGCCGAGCCGGGGATGCCGAGCCTCCGCGCTCTCAGTCGGTGGCAGCGAGGTGGGTCGCGATGGTCGTCCCGGTCTCGCGCAGGAGGCCGAGGTAGGAGTCGGTCGGGCTCCCCGGCTCCCCGAGGGCATCGGTGGCGACCGTGACGACCTCGACCTCGAGGTCGGAGCGGCCCACCACCTCGCTGGCGAGCTGCTCCGCGAGCCGGGTCGAGTCGGTGTTCTCGGCGAAGATCACGTCGATCCCCTCCTCCTCGACCGTCTCGATCAGCTGCGAGAACCCACGCGGGTCAGCCTCGGCCTGGGTCGACGAACCCGGGATGACGGTCCCCACCACGTCGAGGTCGTAACGGGCAGCGAGGTAGCCGAGCGCGTCGTGGTTGGTCACGATCACGCGGCGGTCGTCCGGAACGGCCGCGAAGGCCTCCGTGAGCTCGTCGTCGACCTCGCGGATCTCCGCCGCGTACCGCGCGCCGCGGGCCTCCCACTCGGCCGCGTCGATCTGCGGGGCGACCTCGGCCAGTTCGGCAGCGAGCAGCTCGACCCCGGTGGCCATGCGCTCGGGGTCGAACCACACGTGGGGGTCCTCGGGGCCGTGCTCGTGATCGTCGTGGTCACCCTCGCCCTCGTCGGCGTGGTCGTCCTCACCCTCGCCCTCGTGCGCGTGATCGTCTCCACCCTCGGCCTCGTCGGCGTGGTCGTTCTCGTCCTCGTGCGCGTGGTCGTCCTCGCCCTCCGGCGCGTGGTCGTCCTCACCCTCGCCCTCGTGCGCGTGGTCGCCCGCGTCCCCCTCGTCCTCGCCCTCGTGCGTCCCCGCGAGCTCGTACGCCAGCGGGTCGACCACCGGAGCGAGCTCGAAGACCGGGACGCCGGCTTCCTCGGTCGCCTCGAGCGTGGACACGAGCGACTCCTCGAGCTGGAGACCGTTCGCGACCACGAGGTCCGCTTCGCGGAGGAGCGCGCCGTCGCGGGCGCTCGGGGCGTACGCGTGCGGGTCGACGCCGGGGCCCATGAGGACGGTCACCTCACCGTCGTCGCCGACGAGTTGGCTGACCACGTCCCCGAGGATCGATGTGGTCGCGATCACGGAGACGGGGTCGACATCCGCCCCCGCACCCGCCTCGGTCGCGGCCTCGACGTCGCCGGCGTCAGCGTCGGAACCGCAGGCGCTGGCCAGGAGGGCGAGGCCGAGGCCGGCGACCGCCGTCCGGAGGGTGAGGGTTCGGCGTGGGAGCGAGCGCATCTCGAGCGGTCCGTTCGGCTATGTTCGAGGTTCGGTCCCGAAGACACTATGGGAACTGTTCCTAGAACGCAAAGGAGGTGGTGGTGACGCGCACCGAGCACGCGACGGAGCCGGTCGACCTCGCCGTCACCTGCCGCGGCTTGACGGTCACCTACGGCGGGCACACGGCGCTCCGCGACCTCGATCTCGACCTCCCCGCCGGTCGGGTCACCGCGGTGATCGGGCCGAACGGGTCGGGCAAGTCCACCTTCCTCGGTGTCCTGTCGGGTCTGCTCGCGCCCGCCGCGGGCAGCCTCGAGGTGCTCGGGCGCCGACCCGCCGAGGCCCGCCGACGCGTCGCGCACGTGCTCCAGACCACCTCGGCCAACGCGGCCATCCCGTTGACCGTGCGCGAGACGGTGCGCATGGGCGCGTACGGGAACCGCGGGTGGTTCCGGCGGCTGACGGCGGCGGATCGAGCAGCGGTCGAAGGTGCCATCGACCGGCTCCAGGTCCGCGACCTCGTGTCCCGTCAGTTGGTCGAGCTCTCCGGTGGCCAGCGACAACGCGCCTACGTCGCCCAGGGGCTCGCGCAGCGTGCCGACCTGCTCCTGCTCGACGAACCGATCACCGGGCTGGACCTCGTCACCCAGGACGCCATCACCGAGGTGGTCGCCTCGGAGGCGGCCGACGGACGGACCGTGGTGCTCACCACCCACGACGTCGGGACCGCTGGGCTGGCCGACCACGTCGTGCTGCTCAACACCACGCTGGTGGCCAGCGGCCCACCCGAGCTGGTGCTCCGGCCCGAGGTCCTCGCTCGGGCGTACGGCGAGCACGCGCACGTGCTCCGCGACGGCACGCTCGTGATCGACGAGGCCCACCACCACGACCACCGCCACCACGACCAGCTCTGAGCTGGATGCGGGCGCGGTCCGACCGCGCTCGCGATCAGGCGTCGCGCGGTGGCTCGCCGCTGTCGATGTGGCCGAGCTGCCGGCCACCGAGGACGTGCAGGTGCAGGTGGGGGATCGCCTGCCCCCCGAGGGCGCCCACGTTGGTCGCGATCCGGTAGCCGTCGACGGTGTCGGCGTCCTCGGCGAGCTGGCGCGCGAGGCGGAACGCGGCGTTCAGCAGCCCGGCGTGCTCGTCGGTCAGCTCCCGGGCCGACTCGAGGTGCTCCTCGCTGATGATCAGCGCGTGGAACGGCGCCCGCGGGAAGATGTCGCGGATGGCGACGACGCCGTCATCGCGGCCGAGCACCTCGGCGTCCTCGTCACCCGCCACGATGCGGCAGAACAGGCAATCGCTGGCCACGGCTCGCTCCTCGATCGGTTCGGAGGCGAGGTTAGTTAGTGCGCACCGACTCGGCGGCCCGCCGGGACTCAGGGCAGATCGAGGGTGACCACGAGCGGGGCGTGGTCCGAGGGCTTGTCGCCCGCCGCGTTGTTGCGCCGGAACACCGTGTCGACCGCCGCGGACCGGATGGTGAGGTCGCGGCTGACGAGAGCGGCGTCGATACGCATCCCCATGTTCCGGCGGAACGCACCCATCCGGTAGTCCCAGTAGGTGAAGCCCACCTCGTCCCCGTGGATCGTCCGCCACGCGTCCTGGAACCCGAGCTCGAGCAGCGCCTCGAACCGGACCCGTTCGTCGGGCGTGACGTGGGTCGAACCGACGAACAGCGAGGGATCCCACACGTCGGCGTCAGCCGGCGCGATGTTCCAGTCGCCCGCCGCCACGACCGGGCCCGCAGCGACCAGTTCACGGAGCCGCAGGTGGGCGGCGTCGAGGAAGTCGAGCTTCTGCTGGAACATCGCGTGGCCGACCTCGCGACCGTTGACCACGTAGGTGCTGACGAAGCGCACCCCGCGGACGGTGCCCTCGAGCCAACGGGCCTCAGCGGGGTTGGGTTCACCCGGCAGACCGAGCTGGACGTCGGACACCTCGGTGTCCTCGGGAACGAGGATCGCGACCCCGTTCCAGCGACCCTCGGAGTGGTCGACGGCGCGGTACCCGGCGAGGGCGAGCGCCTCGTGGGGCCAGGCGTCGGCGGAGCACTTCGACTCCTGCACCAGCAGCACGTCGGGCGCGTGCACCTCGAGCAGTTCGAGGACCCGCGGGAGCCGGGCCTTCAGGGAGTTCAGGTTCCAGGACACGACGCGCACGGGGTCTCCACCGGTGGTCTCAGCCTCGCGGCGAGGCCGGTGCGACGGTACGCGGGTCGAAGCCGTAGGGCAGCTCGAGACGGTTGGCGGCCAGCAGCTGTTCGTCGAGCAGGAGCTGCGCCGTCGGGCCGTCACCCACGACCCGCCCGCCGCCGATCACCACGCTGCGCGGGCACAGCTCCAGGGCGAAGGACAGGTCGTGGGTGATCAGCAGCTGGGTGACCGGGAGGGCGGCGAGCACCTGGACCAGCTCCCGGCGCGAGGCCGGGTCGAGGCCCGAGGTGGGCTCGTCGAGCACCAACACGTCGGGGCGCATCGCCAGCACCGTGGCCACCGCGACCCGTCTTCGCTCGCCACCGCTGAGGTGGTGGGGGGCGCGACCGGCGAGGTGGGTAGCGTCGACCGCCGCGAGCGCGGCCGCCACCCGTTCGAGCAGCTCGTCGCCGGCGAGGCCGAGGTTGGCCGGCCCGAAGGCGACATCCTCGCGGACCGTCGGCATGAACAGCTGGTCGTCGGGATCCTGGAACACCATCCCGACCCGGCGGCGCACCTCGCGGAGGGTCGCGTCCTCGAGCTCGAGTCCGGCCACCTCCACCCGCCCCCGCGTCGCCCGGTGGATGCCGTTGAGGTGCAGGGCGAGCGTGGTCTTGCCCGCACCGTTCGGTCCGAGCACGGCGACGCGTTCCCCGCGGGCGACGCGCAGATCGAGCCCACGGAGCGCTTCGGAGCCGTCGGGGTAGGTGAACGCGAGGTCCTCGACGACCAGCGCGGGCACGTCGTCACGAGGCCCGGTCACGGCGTCACGACCAGGGCCACGACCGCCAGCGTCACGCCGAGGGCGGGGAGCAGGCTCGCGCGCCACCAGTCCGCCTCGACCCGCACGACCGGTTCGAGGACCGGCATGGTGCGCTCGTACCCGCGGGCGAGCATCGCGGCATGGACCCGTTCGCCGCGCTCGTAGCTGCGCACGAACACCGTGCCGAGCGATGCCGCGATGGGTCGCACCTGCCACAGCCACCTCGGATCGTGGCCTCGGGCGACCATGGCCGTCCGCTGGCGGCTCAGCTCCCCCGCGACGACCTCGAGGTAGCGCACCATGAAGGTCGCGATCTGGGTCAGCACGGGCGGGACCCGCAGCCGATCGAGGCCGCGCAGCAGGCGCGGGACCTCGGTCGTCGCCGCCAACGTGATGGACGTCGCCGACCCGATCCCCGCCTTGGCGACCACGTTCCAGGCGCCCCACAACCCCTCGGTCGCCAGGCCGACACCGAACACCACGACCTGCGGCCCGGACGCGACCAGCGGCAGCAGCAACGCCGCGACGAGGAAGGGGAGGATCACCGCCATCCGCAGCAACACGAAGCGGTACGGGACCCGTGCGATCCGGATCACCGTCGCGATCGCGACGAGATCGATCCCGAAGGCCCACACCGCCTCCCGCGGTGTGACCGCGACGGCGAACACGAAGACGAACGCCGCCACGATCTTGACGTGCGGGGCCAGCCGGTGCACCGGCGAGTGCTCGTGGACGTAGAGCGCGTGGGCGTGGCCAGCTCCCACCTAGACCACCGAGGTCGTGCGTCGGTCGGCGTCCGGCTGCTCGGGCCGCCGTCGGACGGCGAGGAGGATGCCCGAGCCGACCACGAGCGTGAGGAGGGTGCCGCTGATCCCGGCGATGGCGAGGCTGACGCTCTCGGACGCGACGCCCGCGGTGGCGTAGTCGGCGAACAGCGCGCTCTCGAACGCGTGTGGCTCAGCGGCGCCGGCGAACCCCTCGTCCTCGGCCACGCGCTCGAGCCCGTCCGGATCGCTGACGGCGAACTGCGCGACGCCGGCCGCGACGACGAGCGCGGCGAGGATGCCGACGACGAGGACGGGTCGGATGCCACGCCGCGTGCCGGGTGCCGTGACCGTGAGGTCGGCGGCACCACGGACGAGATCAGCACGCGTGGCGAGCACCGACCCCACCACCAGCCCGGTGATGATCGCCTCACCGACGCCGATGAGCACGTGCACCCCGACCATCGCACCGAAGACGCGATCGAACGGGACCGCAGCGGAGGCACCGAGCAACCACTCGATGCTGAACGCCACGGCGGAGAGGACGACGGAGGCGAAGGCGGCCACCGCTGCCGCGATCACGACGCCGGTCCGGGTCGCGGGCAGCAGCCGTCGCCCGAGGCGGAAGACCGCCCACCCCCCGAACGCGGTGACGAGGGCCATGTTCAGGGTGTTGTAGCCGAGCGCGGTGAGTCCGCCGTCGGCGAACACCAAGGCCTGCACGACCACCACGACGGTGACCACCAAGGCACCGACGGAGGGTCCGAGCAGGACCGCGGCCAAGGCGCCGCCGAGCAGGTGGCCCGTGGTGCCGGCCGCGACGGGGAAGTTCACCATCTGCCCGGCGAAGACGAACGCGGCGGCCAGACCGGCGAGTGGGACCTGCTTGTCGGACAGTTCCTCACCCGACCGTCTGAGCGCGACGGCGACACCGCCGGTCGCGATCACCCCCGTCGCGAGGGCCGTGCCAGCGGTGAGGAAGCCGTCCGGTGCGTGCATGCCATCCCTCGCTCGAGACCTTGCTGCGAAACGTTCGCAGTAGATGACGCTACCCCACGTGGCGGCGGCGCGACCGACATCCGTGCGACCGACGCAACCGTGCGCGCACCCGCACACCGCGGGACGCCGTTCCTCGCGCGGTACGGTCCGCGCGCCGTCACGCCGGCGACCGCCGGCCCGAGACCGCCGAGGTCGCCGTGCCCACCGACGCGCCTCCCGGAGGCGGACGCCCGGTCTGGCTGACCGCGCCCGTGCTCACGGTCGCCGCGCTCTCCATCGGCTCGGGCATCGCCCAGTTCTCGGTCACCGCCGTGATCGGCGACGTCGCGTCGACGTTCGGCACCCCCGGCGACGGGGCCGACCTGACCGCCCAGATCGGGCTGCCGACGACGACGATCGGCGTCGCGCTCGCGCTCGTCCGGTTGACGTCACTGGCCTCGCTGCCCGCGAGCGCGTTGGCCGACCGGTTCGGCCGTCGTCGGGTCCTGCTCACGCTGGCCACGGTCGGTCTCACGTTGACCACCCTCGCGGCGTTGGCCCCCGGCTTCTGGTTCTACGTGGCGCTCGTCGCGCTGGCACGCCCGATGCTCAGCGCCGTCAACGGCATCGCCGGGGTCGTCGCCGCCGAGGAGGCCAGCACGCGCGACCGCTCGGCGGCGATCGCCCTGGTGACCGCCGCCTACGGGCTCGGTGCCGGTGTGGTGTCCCTGGCGCGTAGCGCCCTGCCCGGGGAGGCCTCCTTCCGGGTCGTGACCGCGTTCGCCCTGGTCCCGCTGTTGCTCCTGCCGCTCTTGGCGCGCAAGGTCCGCGAGCCACGCATCGCCAGCCGTTCCGCCGCCCACGCGGAGGGGTTCCCCGGCTGGATCCCACGGCAGCATCGACGTCCGGTGTTGATCCTGGCGGTCCTGACCGGCTCGATCGCGCTCGCGACGGGTCCGGGGTTCACCTACCTGTTCGTCTACGGCGAGGACGTCCTCGGCGCCTCGGCGGGGTTCATCTCGCTGCTGGTGCTCGGCGCCGGACCGGCGGGCTTGGTCGGGCTGCTCATCGGACGCGCGGGCGCGGACCGGTTCGGTCGTCGCGCGACCTCGGGGCTGATGATGCTCCTGACGGGCGCGGCGGTCGCCTACGCCTACGCCGGGACCTCCCGCGACCTCGCGATCGGCTACCTGGCGGCCATCACCGTCTCGACGGGGTTCGCACCACCGACGGGCGCGTTGGCCGCGGAGCTCGTCCCGACCCGGGTGCGGGCGACCGTCGCGGGGTGGATCACGCTGGCCGGCGTGCTCGGCTCGGTCGTGGGCTTGCTGACCTTCGGCGTGCTCGCCGACGCCACGGGCTCGTTCGCGAACGCATCCCGCACCATCGGCATCGTCGTGGCCGTCGTCGCCATCGGGTTCGTGTTCCTGCCGGAGACCAGGGGCCACGAGCTCGACGAGGTCGAGGCCGACGCCGCACCGATCGGCCCGATCTAACGCTTCGGCGCCACGAACACGTCGCGGAGCGTGCCCGCCACCCAGGCGACCAGGTCGTCCGGCTTCGGCCGCGGGACGGGGATCAGCAGGGTCCCGCGCTCGGCGTTGTAGCGGTGGCGCGGGTGCAGACGGTCGAGCCGCACCTCCTGCGACGAGGACAGCGAGACCGGCGCGACGCGCAGCTCCGGCGGCCGGACCGCGCCCGGGGTCACCACGACCTCGGTCACCCCCCAACGTCGCAGGGCCGCCTTCAACGCCGTCAGGGTCAGGAGGCGTTCAGCCGGTTCGGGCGGGGTCCCGAAGCGGTCGAGCAGCTCGGCACGGACGTCCTTGACGCCGGCTGCGTCGCGGACGGCGGAGATGCGCCGGTAGAGCTCGAGCCGCTGCGTGGCGTCCTCGACGTAGTCGTGCGGGAGGTGGGCGTCCACGGGGATCTCGAGCTTGATGTCGACCTCGACCTCGATCGGCTCCCCGGTGAGGTCAGCGACCTCCTCCTTGAGCAGCTGGGAGTACATGTCGAACCCGACGGCGGCGACCTGCCCCGACTGTTCGGCCCCGATGACGTTGCCGGCGCCGCGGATCTCGAGGTCCCGCATGGCGATGGCCAGGCCGCTGCCGAGACGGGTGTGCTCGGCGATGGTCTTGAGCCGCTCGTAGGCGGGTTCGGTGATCGACCGACCCTCGGGGAAGAGGAAGTAGGCGTAGCCACGCTCGGACGAGCGACCGACACGGCCGCGCAGCTGGTGGAGCTGGGACAGGCCGAGCACGTCGGCGCGCTCGATGATCAGGGTGTTGGCGTTCGGGATGTCGAGCCCGGCCTCGATGATGGTGGTCGCCACGAGCACGTCGAACTCGCGCTCCCAGAACCGCACCATCACGCGCTCGAGCTGCTTCTCGTCCATCTGCCCGTGTGCGACCTCGACCCGGACGTCCGGCACGAGCTCCTGCAGCTTGGCGGCCGCCGCGTGGATGGTCTCGACCTTGTTGTGCAGGTAGAAGACCTGGCCGTCGCGGAGCAGCTCGCGCCGGATCGCCAGCGCGATCTGCGCCTCGTCGTACTGCTGCACCACCGTGAGGACCGGCTGGCGATCCTCCGGTGCGGTCTCGATCACGCTGAGGTCGCGGATGCCTGACACCGCCATCTCGAGGGTGCGCGGGATCGGCGTCGCGGACATCGCGAGGACGTCCACCGAGGTGCGCAGCTGCTTGAGCTTCTCCTTCTGCTGCACCCCGAACCGCTGCTCCTCGTCGACGATCACGAGGCCGAGGTCCTTCCACGCCGCGTCCTTCGACAGCAGCGAGTGGGTGCCGATGACGATGTCGAGGGTCCCGGCCGCCATCCCGTCGAACGCGGCGCGCTTGTCCTTGTCGGTGACGAACCGGCTGACCACGGCGACGTTGACCGGGAACCCGGCGAAGCGCTCACGGAAGGTCTCGTGGTGCTGCTGGGCGAGGATCGTGGTGGGTACGAGCACGGCGACCTGCTTGCCGTCGAAGACCGCCTTCGCGGCCGCCCGCACCGCGACCTCCGTCTTCCCGAACCCGACGTCGCCGGCCAGCAGCCGGTCCATCGGCAGCGGCGCCTCCATGTCGCGCTTGATCTCGTCGGCGACCGTCAGCTGGTCCTGGGTCTCGACGTGCGCGAACGCGTCCTCGAGCTCGGCCTGCAGAGCGCCGTCGGCCGCGAAGGCGTGCCCCGGGGAGTGCATGCGCGCGGCGTAGAGGCGGATCAGCTCGGCGGCGATGTCCCGGACGGCCTTGCGGACGCGGGACTTGGCCTTCTCCCACTGCGAACCGCCGAGGCTCATCACGCTCGGCTTCTCGCCGCCCTGGTAGCGGCTGATCGCGTCGACCTGGTCCGAGGGCACGTAGAGGGCGTCCTCACCCGCGTACTCGAGCACCACGTAATCACGGTGGGCGGTGCGGCCCTTCTCGCCGGGGAACTCGCGAGTGATCATCCCGCGGTAGGTGCCGACCCCGTGGGTGCGGTGGACCACCGGGTCACCGATCTCGAGCTGCAGCACGGCGTCGGCGGCCGTGGTGCGGTTGCCGACCCGCTTGTTCGACCGCCGCCGCCGCGGTCCGAACACGTCCCACGCCCCGAGGACGGCGAGGTCGAGCTCCTCGGCGCGGAACCCCTGCCGGAGGCTCGAGGGCACCACCTCGACGCGCGCACCGACGCCATCGGGGTCGACGGCCTCGGCGAAGGTGGTCGGTATGCCGTGCTCACCGAAGACGTCCGCGAGCCGCTTGGCGGGTCCGTGCCCGTCGGCGGAGACCACGACCCTGAGGCCCTCGCGGAGGAGCCCTCGGATGCGCTCGGCGAGCGCGTCGACGTCCCCGCGGAACGACTCCCACGGGCTCGCCGACACCCGCACCGCTTCCGCAGCGCCGAAGGGAGCGAGGCGCCACACCTCGTCCGGAGCGAGGTCGAGCAGCTCACCTGGTGCCGCGAAGCCGGACCGTTCCCGACCCTCGACGCTGCCGAACGCACCCGGACCGTCCTCGTCCGCCCCGGCGAGTCGCTGCCAGGAGGTCTCGAGCAGCACCTCGGCTTCCTCGCGCAGCTTGCCGGCGCGCTCCTCGAGCAGGATCGGGTCGACGAGCGCGACGCCCGCGCCGGCGGGTAGGAACTCGGGCAGCAGCTTGGTGGTCGGACGCAACAGGGTGACCAGCGATTCGATGCCCTCGAAGGTGCGCCCCTCCGCGAGGGCGTCGAGCTGCTCGGTCAGCTGGGGCCACCGGCGCAGGGCCTGCCGTGCGTCCGTCTGCAGCTCGGCGTCGATCACGACCTCGCGGGCGGGGTCACAGACCACGCGGTCGACGGCACCGGTCGAGCGCTGGTCCCCCACCGAGAAGCAGCGCAGCGACTCGATGTCGTCGCCCCAGAACTCGGCGCGGACGGCCTGGTCCTCGGCGGTCGGGAACACGTCGACGATGCCGCCACGGACGGCGAACTCCCCGCGGTTCTCGACCTGGGGCACGCGGCTGTAGCCGAGCCCGGCGAGCCCCTCGATGAGCTCGTCGAAGCCCTGCCACGTGCTGTCGAGCACCATCGGCCGCCGCGCACCGAGGTTCGGGTCCATCGGCTGGAGGGCGGCGCGGACCGGTGCCACCACGGCGAGCAGCGGGTCGTCGTGCACCTCGGGGTGCGTCAGCCGGTCGAGCACCGCCAGACGCCGGCCGACGGTGGCCGGCTGCGGCGACAGGCGCTCGTGCGGGAGCGTCTCCCAGGCGGGGAAGACCGCGACGCGGTCCTCCCCGAGGTAGGCCGCCAGCCCATCGGCCACCGCGTCGGCGTCCGACGAGCGCGGGACGAGGACGAGCAGCGGCGCGACGCGGTCGACCAGCAGGCTCAGCAGGTAGGGCCGCAACGAGGGTGGTGCGACGATCTCACGCTCGGCGAGCAGCTCGTCCCAGTCCGCCCGCCCGCGCCGGAGGACGGCCGCGAGCGG
>JBBECA010000093.1:0-2327 GCA_040882055.1 Nitriliruptor sp. | reverse complement strand
GATGGACGGATCGGACCGCACCATCGACCTCGACGGGCTGAGCCGCCTCGGCTCCGCCTTGTCCGACCACACGAGGCGACGCCTGCTCGTCGCGCTCGCTCGCGGCCCGGGTTACCCGGCTGAGCTCGCCGTCGAGCTCGACGAGTCACGGCAGAACATCTCCAACCACCTCGCGTGTCTGCGGGGCTGTGGTCTCGTCATCGCATCACCCGAGGGGCGGCGGATGCGCTACGAGCTCGTGGACGCCAGGCTCGCAACGGCCCTGCGGGACCTGGTCGAACTCACGATCGCGGTCGACCCGCAGCACGCCCACCAGCCCGAGGAGCGGACATGAGCGCGCGAGCGCCGACGATCGACCGTGCTGAAGCGGTCCGGCGGGTCCGACTCTACAACGACCTGACCATCGGCTGGAACATCATCGAAGGCGCCGTGGCCATCGGCGCGGGGATCGTCGCCGGCTCGATCAGCCTCATCGCGTTCGGACTCGACTCCGGCGTCGAGGTCTCGACCTCGATCGTGCTCGTCTGGCGGCTCGCACAGGAGCGCCGCGGTGGCTGCATGTCCGGCTACGACCGGCGTGCCACGCGGTGGATCGCCGGATGCTTCGCGATCCTGGCCGTGTACGTCGGCTACGAGGCGATAGCGCAGCTGATCGAGCAGCGTGTCCCCGACGTCAGCGTTCCTGGGATCGTGCTCGCAGCCGTCTCGGTCATCGTCATGCCCGTGCTCGCCCGAGCCAAGAAGCGGCTCGGGCCGGTCCTGGGATCGCAGGCGGTCGTGTCCGAGTCCCGTCAGACCGAACTGTGCGCCTGGCTCTCCGCGGTCGTCCTGGTCGGCCTCGGGCTCAACGCCCTGCTCGGCTGGTGGTGGGCAGACCCCATCGCAGCCCTCGCGCTCGCAGGGTTCGCGACGCTCGAGACCATCCGGACCTGGCGAGCCGACAGCCTCGAAGACACCTGCTGCGCCTGACCCCTGGAACGTCACACCGACCGCCCGCGAGCCTCGAGACGGCCTAGCGGGGCTTCGGTCGCGGCCGGTTCGCCTGGTTCGGGTCGATGCCCTTCGGCATCGGCAGCCCCTTGTCGAGCGGCTTGAGCCGCCGTTCGAGCTTCGGGACGTCGTTCTTGCCGAGCTCCCGCGGGAGCTTGGTCAGGTGCACCTGGAGCTTGTTGATCGGCACCTGACCCTCGCCGTCGCCCACGAGCACGCTGTACACCGGGGCGTCGCCGGCGACCCGCGAGAGCCGCTTCTTCTCCTTGGCGAGCAGCGCCTTGGTGCGCTGCGGCGCGCCCTCACCGACGAGGATGACCCCCGGACGACCCACCACGCGGTGCACGAGGTCCTGCTTGGCGGAGAACGCGACGGCCGGCGTGACGAACCACTGACCACGCATGACGTTCAGGACGGCCGCCGCGGCACCGGGTTGACCCTCGATGGCCGCGAACTGCGCCTTCTGGACCCGGCGGCTGAAGACCAGCAGACCGCCGGCGATGGCGAACAGGATCCCGAACACGATCGCGGCGATCCAGTGGATCAGGAGCCCGAGGCCCGCACCGACGAGCGCACCGATGAGCGCGCCGAGCAGGGTGAACGGCAGCGCCTTGGGGTCGAACTCGCGCAGCTGCCCCCACGCGTCGACGAGCTGCCGGATGCGTTGCCTCACGGTGCGCCTCCTACCCGCCTCAGCGGGTGTGGTAGCGGTTCTGGGCCGGTTCGAGGCCCTCGCCGACGATCTGGGTGACGGCGTCCGCGGCCTCCTCGAGCACCACGTCGAGCTGTTCACGCTCCGCCGCTGCCGGACGGCGCAGCACGTAGTCCTTCCCGGGCATCCTGCCAGGTGGTCGCCCGACCCCGATGCGGACCCGCACGTAGTCGCGGGTGCCGAGGGCCCGATCGATGTCGCGCAACCCGTTGTGACCGGCGTGGCCGCCGCCGCGCTTGAGCTTGAGCGCCCCGACGGGGACGTCGAGATCGTCGTGGATCACGATCGTGCGCTCGGGCGGGACCTTGAACCACGCCGCCGCCGACTGGACCGGATCACCGGAGAGGTTCATGTAGGTGGTCGGCACGCCGAGGACGACCGGCGTGCCGGTCGTGCCGAGCGACCGCACCTCGGCGATCTCGCACCGGACCCGCTTGTTCCGGCCGAGGTCGGTGTGTTCGCGGGCCGCCAGCACACGGATCGCGTCGGCGCCGACGTTGTGGCGGGTGGCCTCGTACTCACGCCCCGGGTTGCCGAGACCGACGACCAACCATCGGTCGAGGGGCACGGCGTCCTCCGCGGCTCGGCGCGCCGTGGGGGGGGGGGGGGGGGGGGGGGCGCCCCC
>JBBECA010000092.1:0-1808 GCA_040882055.1 Nitriliruptor sp. | reverse complement strand
GCGCATCACCATCCCGGCGCCGCCGCCGTAGGGAGCGTCGTCGACGCTGCGGTGCCGGTCGGTGGTCCAGTCGCGTAGATCGTGCACGCGGACGTCCAGGGTCCCGTCGGCGGCCGCCTTGCCGAGCAGCGAGGTGTCGAGCGGTCCAGCGAACCAACCGGGGAAGATCGTCAGGACGTCGATCCTCACGTCGGCTCCCCACCCGCCGGCGCGTCGTCTCCCTGCGCCGCTGGCGCATCGGGGCCGGCGTTCGGGACGACGTCCGGTTCGCCGTCGATCAGACCCTCGGGTGGGTCCACGACGATCAACAGCTCGGTGCCGTCGGGGAGCTCCCCGACCTCGACGAGGTCATCGGTGGCCGGTAGCAGCCAGGTGGTGCCGTCCTCGCGGGTGACCTCGAGCAGGTCGTAGCCGGCGGCGGGGGGCAGCTCGATGTGGCCGGACACGTCGCCGAGGTGGTCGCCGTCGACGGTGGCGACGGCCATGCCTACCAGCTCGTGGACGAAGTAGGTGTCGCTGTCGGTGAGGTCGCCCGGAGGTCCCTGGATGCTCCGGCCGCGCAGCAGCTCGGCGGCGTTACGGTCGGCGATGCCCTCGAAACGCACGAGCAGCCGCCCCTGGTGGGGACGGCTGCTCGCGACGCGTGTCGGGGTGCCGGCGAGGTCGACCGTGGTGCCCGCATCGAACCGGCCGGGGACGTCCGAGAGGACGTCGACGACGACCTCACCGCGGATGCCGTGGGCCTTGATGACGCGCCCGATGACGACGAGCTTCTCGCTCACCTCACACCCTCCGCGGGGGAAGGGTTCCCCCTAGCAGAGGGGGAACGAGGCGCCCCTAGATGTTCCACCAGGGGCGCCGATGGGGGTTGTCGGGAGGTCCGACGAGGAGCGCAGCGACGACGTCGGAGCGACCCTGATCAATCGACGATCTCGACGGTGACGTTCTCGTCGTCGAGGGCGCCGGCGGCCTTGACCAACGTGCGGAGGGCCTTGGCGGTGCGGCCACGCTTGCCGATGACCTTGCCGAGGTCCTCGTCGTGGACGTGGAGCTCGAGGACGACCTCGCGGTCCCCCTCGGAGACCTCGATGCGCACGTCATCGGGGTGATCGACCAGCTGCTTCGCGACGAACTCGAGGACGTCCTCGGACCTCACGCGTCCGCCTCCGCCTCGGCGCGAGCCTTGGCCTTCTTGTTCATGCGCGTCTTCTCGCCCTCGGCGGCGCGGTCACGCTGCGGGGCGTCACCCGGCTTGAACTGCTCCCAGACGCCGGAGATGCGCAGGATCTTGGTGACAGCGTCGGTCGGCTGGGCGCCGTGCTGCAGCCAGTGGAGGGCGCGCTCGTCGTCGACGATGATCGTCGAGGGCTCGTCGAGGGGGTGGTACTCCCCGAGGATCTCGATGAAACGACCGTCACGCGGCGAGCGCGTGTCTGCGGCGACGATGCGGTAGTGGGGACGCTTCTTGGTCCCCTCACGGCGGAGGCGGAGCTTGACGGCCACGGGGTGGCTCCTGATGGGGTGAGCGCGGGCACCACGAGGTGCGCCAGCGGGGTGGCGGCCTCGTCCCGTACCCGACGGTCCCGGTCCCGAGGTGACGGGGCGGACGGTGGGGCGGAGGACGAACCCGGAGGGTCGACGCCGCGAGGTGGGTGCGGCGTGTCGCGCAGGAGGCGGGGCCTCGAGGGTGCGACGGTCAGAAGGTTACCGGGTCATCGGGCACGCCGGCCACCGAGCGCCGCGGGGCGCCGGAGAGCGCCGCGGGGCGCCGGAGAGCGCCGCGGGGCGCCGGAGAGCGCCGCGGGGCG
>JBBECA010000091.1:0-11322 GCA_040882055.1 Nitriliruptor sp. | reverse complement strand
TCCCCCACCACGAAGAAGACGCTGCCGAGCACCGAGATGGCGTCGGGGAGCAGGACCCCCTCGAGCAGGTACGGGATCGCCTGCACGTTGTAGAACGAGGGCGTGCGCATCTTGATGCGCCAGGGTGTACGGCCCCCGTCGGACTCGAGCCAGTAGCCGAGCTGGCCGAGCGGGTTCTCGGTGCGTACGTACGTGGCGCCCTCGGGTGCCTTGACCATCTTCGGCAGCTTGCTGTTCACCGGCCCGGCGGGGATGTGATCGAGGATCTGGTCGATGATGTCCAGGGACGCCCGGATGCGGCGCAGGAGGACGTAGAAGCGGTCGAAGGAGTCACCGTTCTCGCCGACCGGGACCGGGACGTGGATCTTGTCGTACTGGAGGTACGGCTCGGTGACGCGGGCATCCTCGGGGAGCCCGGTGGCCTGCAGGGTCGGACCGGTGACCCCGAGCGACAGCGCGACGTCGGTCGGCATCGGGCCCACGCCCTTGGTGCGCCCCTGGAAGATCTCGTTGCCGAGGACGAGGTCGTCGTAGTCCTGCAGGCGGCTGCGCACGAGCTTGGACAGCTCGGCCGAGCGCTTGAGGAACCCCTTCGGCAGGTCGATCTTGACGCCACCGACCTGGTTGTAGGTGAAGTGCAGGCGGCCGCCGGTGGCCGACTCCATCAGGTGCTGGATGTCCTCGCGCTCACGGAAGGCGTAGAACATCGGCGTGATGGCGCCGAGCTCGATCGCGTAGGAGCCGACGAACATCAGGTGGTTGAGGATCCGGTTCCACTCCGCCATCAGCATGCGGATCCACTGGGCCCGCTCGGGGACCTCGAACTCCATCATCCGCTCGACGGCGAGCGCGACGGGGAACTCGTTGGAGAAGCCCGACAACCAGTCGTGACGGTTGACCAGCGCCATGATCTGGCGGTAGTCGCGGTGCTCAGCGAGCTTCTCGAAGCCGCGGTGCATGTACCCGATGACGGGACGGGCGGCCTTGACACGTTCGCCGTCGAGTTCGAGCACGATGCGGAACACGCCGTGTGTGGCGGGGTGGGCCGGACCGATCGAGACCGACATGTCCTGGGTCGCGAAGTCCCCCCGATCCTGGATCTCGAGCGCCATCGTCTCGCCCGGGGCGGTGCTCGGGTGCATCTGCTCGCGCGTGGAGAGGTCGCTCACGATCGCTCCTCGCCGTCGTCGGTGTCCTCGTCGCCGCCGGCCGTCGGGTCGCCGTCAGGAGCCTCGTCGCGGCGTTCGGCCGCCGGCTCGGGTTCGTCCTTCAGCGGCTTGGCGTCCTCGTCCGGGCGCGGGTCGGTGCGCTCGTCGGCCCGCGGCGCGCTGTCGTCGCCGCGCTCGGCGGCGCCACCGTCCTCCGACGCGGCACCGCCGCGCTCCGGCTCGGAAGCGGTCGGTCCACCGGTGGCCGCGGCGGCCTCGGCCTCGACCTCCTGCTTGCGCTCCGCCGCCTTCCTGGCGCGGGCTTCCGCCTGGCGCTTGCGCGCCTCGTCGGCGGTGTCCTTCGCGGCCGACGCCGCGTCCGGGTCGGTGCTCCCGTCCGCGGCGCCCTGCTCGACGAGGTCCTCCGCCGCGTCCTGCTCGGCTCGGGCCGCCTCGTCCGCGGCATCGACAGCCGCATCCGACGCCTGCTCCTCGGCGCGCTCGGCCTCGTGTTCGGTGTCGCCCGCGAGCACGGCGCCGGAGTCGTCCGCGAGGTCGGCGTCCTCGGCCCGGTCCTCGACCGCCTCACCGGAGTGGCTGCCGGGTTCGGGGAGGGGGTTGGCGAGCTTGGCCTGCTCGGTCATGGCCTTGTCGAGCTCGTAGGGGCCCGGCGCGTCGCCGAGCCGCGGTTCACGCTCGATGACGTTGCCGTCCTCGTCGAGCTCGGCCGGCTCCTTGACGCCCGGCCACGGCTTGGCGACGCGGGAGGCGAGCGGGAAGTCCTTGCGCAGCGGCCACCCCTCGAAGTTCTCGACCGTGAGCAGCCGTGGCGCCAGGCCCGGGTGGCCCTCGAACTCGATCCCGAACATGTCCCAGGTCTCGCGCTCGCTCCAGTCGGCCCCGCGGAGGACGGGGGTGAGCGAGGCCAGCGTGGGCGCCTCGCGACCACCGGGGCAACGGGTCCGCAGCGCGAGCCTCGAGCCGGTCGAGGTCGAGTAGATCACCAGCACGACGTCGAAGCCCGCGTCACGCGCGTCGATGCCCATCAGGCAGTCGAACATGTCGTAGGCGAGCAGTTCGTCCCCGTGGCAGAGCTCGGCCACCGCGAGCCAGTGCTCGGCGGCGACCTCGACGGTCGTCGTGCCGTAGGCGTCGACGATGCCGAGCACGGCATCGTCGCCGAGACGGTCGCGCAGCAGCGCCACCTGCTCGTCGGGGGTGAGGGCGCGGTCGCGCCGCGCGAGGACGGAGCCAGCCACGTCAGGCTCCGGCGGTGATGGTCGGCGGCGAGGTGTCCTCACCGATGCTGAGCGGGTCGAGCTTGCGGGTCGCCATGCGGTCCTTGAGCGACTCGTTCTGGATCCGGTCCTGGAGGGCGATGATCCCGTCGAGCAGGGCCTCGGGGCGGGGCGGGCACCCGGGGACGTACACGTCGACGGGGATGATCTGGTCGACGCCCTTGGTCACCGAGTAGCTGTCCCAGTACGGGCCGCCGCAGTTGGCGCAGGAGCCGAACGAGATGACGTACTTCGGTTCGGGCATCTCCTCGTACAGCCGCCGCACGGCGGGCGCCATCTTGTCGGTCAGCGTCCCGGAGACCACGAGCAGGTCAGCCTGCCGTGGGCCGTGGGCGAAGGGGATGACGCCGTGGCGGATGAAGTCGTGACGCGACGTCGACGCGGCGATGAACTCGATGGCGCAGCACGCCAGCCCGAAGTTGAAGCACCACAGGGAGTACTTGCGCCCCCAGTTGAAGACGTACTTGATCGGTTGGGGCAGCTCGACCTGTTCGACTAGTCCCACTTGAGGACCCCCTTCTTCCACGCGTAGGCCAGACCCTCGAGCAACGTGCCGATGAAGAGGAACATCGCGACCAGCGCGTACAGCGCCGAGGGGGTCGTGGTGGCATCGAGGGTGCCGACGATGACCGACCACGGGAACAGGAAGATCGCCTCGACGTCGAAGATGACGAAGAGGAAGGCGAAGACGTAGTACCGGATGTTCATCTGCGTCCAGCCGGTGCCCTCGGCCGGGACCCCACACTCGTAGGTCGTCAGCTTCAGGGGCGAGGGGACCGATGGGCGCATGAGCCGGCTGACCAGCATGATCACGGCGTACAGGGCAGCACCCACGATCACGAGGATCGCGAACGTCCCGTACTGCTCGAAGAAGCTCACCGGTTCCTCCGCGGCGTCCGCCGCCGTGCCGGCCACCGCAGCAGGGCTGCGACGGCCACCGTGATCCGCTCGGGATGGTCGAACATCCGGAGTCACGCGCGCACGTCGTGAGGAGGGGTGTGCGCGGGACGCGGATGCATCGCGGCCCAGGACCGGGCCGCGGGGTCGGATGCTAGCAACCCGGGGGGATGGTCCCCCAACGGCGGGGGGGCTGCGCACGCCCCGCGTGGCACCCTCAGAGGTCGCTCACCTACGCCGTCGGCAGGCGCCAGTCGATCGGCGGGGCGCCCTGACGTTCGAGCAGTCGGTCGACCTGGCTGAAGGGTCGCGAGCCGAGGAAGCCGCGGTGGGCCGACAGCGGTGAGGGGTGCGCGGACTCCACGCGCGGCACCTGTCCGAGACGGGGCACAAGCGACCGCGCCGCGCTGCCCCACAGGACCGCCACCAACGGCCCGCCGCGCGCGACCAGCGCGTCGATCACGGCGTCGGTCACCGCCTCCCACCCGAGGCCCCGGTGGGAGGCGGGGGCACCGGGGCGCACCGTCAGACAGCGGTTGAGCAGCAGCACACCCTCCCCCACCCACGGCGTCAGGTCCCCGGTCGCCGGACGGGGCAGACCGAGATCGGTGACGTACTCGTCGAAGATGTTGCGCAGCGACGGCGGGAGCGGCGACACGTCGGGGGCGACCGAGAAGGCCAACCCGGTGGCGTGCCCCGGGGTCGGGTAGGGGTCCTGCCCGACCAGCAGCACCCGGACCGCGTCGAAGGGCTGCTCGAAGGCGGCGAAGACCCGGTCCCCCGGTGGCAGGAAGCCGCGGCCCGCGGCCCGTTCCGCCCGCAGGTGGTCACCGAGCGTCGCGATCCGATCGGTGACCGGGTCGAGCGCCTCGACCCAGCCGGGCCCGACCAGCGCCGCCAGCCCCCGCGTCACGCGGACACCGCCGCCTCGTGGACCGTACGGCTCCCCGACCCCGCGAGAGGTGGAGCGCACGCGCCGCCGTCGCCGAGGCCCGGGACCACGTCCAACGCGACCCGGCCGGTCACCTCGTCGTCACCGATGTCGACGGCCAGCACCTGCGCGCCCGCCGCCGGCACGAAGCGCTGCCCGATGCCCAGCCGTTCGAGGAGGTCGGAACCGCCCTGCGGCCGCACGCGTACCGTGCCGTCGGGGGCCAGGTCCACCGCCAACTCGAGCTCGACCGGGACGCCAGGAGCCCCGAGGACCACCAGCCCGCGTTCCAGCCGCACCCGGACGGGCAACCCGAGCGGCATCCGCGACCGCACCGCCGCCTCGAGGTCGACGGTCGTCACCCGAAGCGACAGCGTCGCCGGTGCCGGTTCCGGGGCGCTGATGGCCCACGGCAGCACCGCGTCGGAGAGGTCGAGGTGGGCGCGGTCGATGCGCAGCTCGTCGACCGTGACGCCTTCGGCGCGCAGCTCGACCCCGCTCACCCGCCCGAGCAACAGCTTCGGGAGGACGGGACGGTCCACCGCCATCACCTCGAGCCGCTCGTGCTCGACGCAGCGCGCGACGGCAGCGCTGAGGATCGGTGTGGCCAACGGGACGGCGGCGAGCTCGAGCACGAGCAGCACGGCGAGGGCCGATCCCGCCACCACCGCGGACCGGCGGCGGGTCACCCCGCGCGGTGCAGGGCGTACTCGGCGAGCCGCGTCAGCGCCGAGACGATCGGCCGGTCACCGAACCGCTCGAGCTCGGCCACGGCGGCCGCCACGTACTCGCCCGCGCTCGCCCGGGCGCGGGCGAGCGCGTCGGAGGCGCGCAGCAGCTCGAGGGCGCGCGCCACCTCGTCGTCGCCCAGGGCCGGGCCATCGAGCAGACCGGCGAGCTCGCCGTCCGGCTCCTGCTCGAGCGCGTAGAGGACCGGCAGGGTCCGTACCCCCTCGCGCAGGTCGGTCCCAGGGGTCTTGCCCGAGTCCTCGTGGTCCGAGGCGATGTCGAGGATGTCGTCGCTGAGCTGGAAGGCGACCCCGACGTTCCACCCGTAGCGGGCCGCGGCTTCGACGCCGTCCGGGGCGACGCCGGACAGCAACGCCCCGTACCGACACGAGGTCGCGATCAGCGAGGCGGTCTTGCCGGAGACCACCTCGAGGTAGTGGTCGAGGGTGGGGTCCACGGTCGGGACGTCCGGGAGCAGCGCGCTCATCGATCCCTGGACCTCGCGGATCTGGCCCTCGCACAGCTCCGCCAGCGTCGAGGCCATGATCCGGGTGACCTCGACGCCGAGCTCCGCGGACAACGCCGAGGCGCACGCGAACAGGTAGTCGCCGGTCAGGATGGCGACGGTGTTGTCCCACCGGCTGTTGGCCGACGGCGCGCCTCGGCGCGCGGTGGCCTCGTCGATCACGTCGTCGTGGTAGAGGGTGGCGAGGTGCACCAGCTCGACGATCACGCCCGCGTCGACGAGCTCGTCGCGCTGTCGCGCCCCGGCGCCGTCCGCACCGTCGGGTCCGAGGTGACCGGCGAGCGCCACCATCAGCGGCCGGAAGCGCTTGCCACCCGCCGAGATGAGGTAGCGGGCGGCCTGGTCGACGAAGGCGTGGCTCGAGCGCGCCTGCTCGTGCAGCTTGACCTCGACACGCTCGAGGGTGTCGCTCACCGCGAGCCCGTGCGCCTCGAGCTGCGCGAGCACGGTGTCCGGGATGGCCAACCGCGCCGCGGCGGGAGCGTGCCGGTCGGCCGTGTCGGGTCCGGGCGGGGTCACGTCAGCGGACCAGCGCAGCGGCCGAGTCGGCCAACTGCAGGATCACCCGCGGTTGGACGCCCAGGTAGACCACGAGCGCAGCCGCCACCGCGACACCCGTCGACACGCCCGTGGTCACCACCGGCATGGGCTGGTCGACGGGGGTGGCCTCGAGGAACATGGTGCCGGCGATCCGCAGGTAGAAGAACGCGGCGATGACCGAACTGATGACCCCGATCACCACGAGCCAGGTGAGGCCCGCGCTGACCCCGGCCTCGAAGATGGCGACCTTGCCGACGAACCCGGCGGTGGCCGGCACCCCGGCCAGCGACAGCAGACAGACCGCGAGGATCCCCGCCAGGGCGGGCGAGGTCTTCCCGAGCCCCCGCAGGTCGAGGAGGGTGACCTCGCCGCGGCGGCGGCGTTCGAGGGCGATGACGCAACCGAACGCGCCCACCGTCGCGACCGCGTAGGTCAGCAGGTACCACAGGGTGGCCGACAGGCCCGCGTCGGAGAGGGCCACCACACCGATGGTGGTGTAGCCGGCGTGCGTGATCGACGAGTAGGCGAGCATCCGCTTGACGTCGTGCTGCACGATCGCGACGTAGGCGCCGTAGAGCATGGTGATGGCGGCGAGGACCGACAGCACCGGGACCCACAGCGCCTGCAAGCTGGGGAACGCGACGAGGTAGAGGCGGAGGATCGCCGCGAAACCCGCGGCCTTGGTCGCGGCCGCCATGAAGGCGGTGATGTTGGTCGGTGCGCCCTGGTAGACGTCGGGCGTCCAGAGGTGGAAGGGGGCGAGGGCCACCTTGAAGCCGACCCCCACCGTGACGAGCACGAGCCCGATGGCGGCGATGACCGGCCGGGTGGTCACGAGCCCGAGGGTGCGCCCGATCGCCGGCAGATCCACCGATCCGGTCGCGGTGTAGAGCAGCGCCATGCCGTAGAGCAGGATGGCCGACGCGACCGATCCGAGGATGAAGTACTTGAGGGATGCCTCCTGCGAGCGACGGTCGCGCCGAGCGAGGCCGCACAGGATGTAGAGCGCGATCGAGAGCACCTCGAGCGCCACGAACAGCGTGATCAGGTCGTTGGCGGTCCCGAGCGCGACCATGCCGACCACCGACAGCAGCACGAGCGGCTGCACCTCGGAGCGGTTGATCGCCCGGTCGGTCATGTAGCCCTGCCCGAGCGGGATGACCAGCAACGCGGTCAGGTACACGGTCAGGCGGGTGAAGAAGGCGATGCCGTCGTTGGCCAACGAGCCCTGCAGGGCGTCCTGCGGGGTCAAGGTGAGCGCACCCGGGGCCGTCTGTTCGACGAACTGCCACACCGTCAGCACCAGGGCGCCGAGCAGCGAGGCGGCCGCGACCCACGCGCCGATCAGCGTGGGCTTGCGTGGCACCACGGCGATGGCGGCCGGGACCGCGAACGCGAAGCCGATGGCGACCGCGCCCGGGACCACCACACCGCGGGCGATGAGCGCCGCGCCGAGCACGACCCCGAGCAGGGCGGTCGGCACGCCGATCAGGACCTGCCTGCGGTGGCCGGCGATGGCGACGAGCAGGAGCAGGAGCGCTGCGGCGGTCGGCAGCAGCTCGGGGGCGAACGCCGACCAGGCGATCTCGGGGACGGGCAGCGTGGCCGCGTCGGTGCTCTGGGCGAGGATCACGACTGGTCCTCCACACTCTCGCCACTCCCGGAGGAGTCGACGGTGGCACCCACGGGTTCGAGCCCGGCGTCCAGTTCAGCGGTCGCGCTGGCTTCCGCGAGGACGCGGTCGACCGAGGGCTGGACGAGGTCGAACAGGGGCTTCGGGTACAGGCCGATCGCGACGATCAGCACGACGATGGGGGCGAGCACGCCGATCTCGCGCACCTTCAGATCGGCGGTCGCGAGGTTGTCGGCGCCCTCGAGCGGGCCGTGGAACATGCGCTGGTAGGCCCAGAGCAGGTACAGCGCCGCGAGCACGACCCCGAACGCGGCCGTCACGGCGGCCAGGCGTGAGCTCTGGAAGGTGCCGAGCAGGATCGGGAACTCCCCGACGAACCCGTTGAGGCCGGGGAGGGCCAACGAGGACATCGAGACCACCAGCCACAGACCGGCCATGACCGGGACCTGCTTGGCCAGCCCACCGAACGCAGCGATCTCGCGCGTGTGGCGACGCTCGTAGAGGAAGCCGATGAGCAGGAACAGCGCGCCGGTGGACAGCCCGTGGTTGACCATCTGGACGACCGACGCCGAGGTCGCGGTCGTGTTCAGCGCGAAGGTGCCGAGCACCACGAAGCCCATGTGGCTCACCGACGAGTACGCGATGAGCTTCTTGATGTCGGACTGCATCAGGGCGACGACGGCGCCGTACAGGATCCCGATGACCGACAGCCCGAGCAGCCACGGGGCGAACTCGGCGGTCGCGTCGGGGAACAGCGGCAGGCAGTAGCGCAGCAGACCGAAGGTGCCCATCTTCAGCAGCACGCCGGCCAGGAACACCGAACCGCCGGTGGGTGCCTCGGTGTGGGCGTCCGGCAGCCAGGTGTGGACCGGCCAGATCGGCACCTTGATGGCGAACGCGAGCAGGAAGGCCGCGAACAACCACCGCTGCTCGGTCGCGCCGAGCTGCAGGTTCAGCACGTCGGTGTAGGCGAACGAGCCGGCCTGCCCCTGCAGGTACAGGATCGCCACCAGCATCAGCAGCCCGCCGAGGGTGGTGTAGAGGAAGAACTTCACCGCGGCGTACCGCCGCAGCGCCCCGCCCCAGATGCCGATGATCAGGTACATCGGGACGAGCGTGAACTCGAAGAAGACCACGAACAACAGCAGGTCGGTGGCGGCGAAGACCCCGATCACGGCGGTCTCGAGCACCAGGAACGCCCCGACGTAGCCCTTCAGCCGGTCGGTGACCTCGTGCATCGAGGCCAGCAGGATCAGCGGGACCAGGAACGTGGTCAGGACGATCAGCGCGAGGCTGACCCCGTCGACCGCCAGCGCGTAGCGCGCACCGATGGAGGGGATCCAGGTGGCGACCTCCTCGAGCTGCAGGGCGCCGTTCGCGGTGTCGAAGCGGACGAGCAGCGCCAGCGAGGCGACGAACGCCGCCACCGAGCTGACCAACCCGACGACGCGGGTGGTCCGCTCGTCGGTGTCGAGGAGCGCGAGCGCGAGCGCCCCGACGAGGGGCAGCGCGAGCGTGAGCGTGATGAGCCCCATCGGCTACCTCACCTGGATCAGGACGACGGCGACCAGCGCGAGCGCGCCGAGGACGAGACCCGCGACGTAGCCACGGATGAGACCGGTCTGGACACGGCGGCCGAGACCGCCGATGCGCATGGACGCGCTGCCCGCACCGTCGACCGCACCGTCGATGACGCGACGGTCGAACCACTCGAGGCGGGCAGCCACCCACCCCCCGGCGCGGACGAACACGGTCTCGTAGAGCGAGTCGAAGAAGAACTTGCGCTCGAAGACCTCGGCGAGGGTCCCCCGCACGGGCTCGATCATCCGACCCTGCGAGACGTCACGCCGCACGTAGGCGAGGTAGGCGAGCCCGATACCGAGACCTGCCGCGATCAGCGAGATGACGATCAGGTGCATCTCGGTCAGCGGGCCGGCAGCCTCGTAGCCGAGCTCGTCGATCGGTGCCGAGACCGGACCGAGGAAGGTGTTGAACGGCCCCCGGTGCTGGAAGTTCAGCACCGCACCGGCGACCGTCGACAGGACCGCGAGGACGACCAGCGGGATCGTCATCGACACCGGGGACTCGTGGGGGTGCACGTCGGTGCCGTAGCGGGGCCGCCCGAGGAAGATGAGGAAGAACCAGCGCGACATGTAGAAGGCGGTCAGCACGGCGGTGACCAGCCCGATGATGTAGAGGGGCAGGTAGCCGTGGACGTAGACCTCGGTGAGGATCTGGTCCTTGCTGAAGAAGCCGGCGAAGGGGAACACGCCGCTGATCGCCAGCCACGCGGTCAACGAGGTCCAGAAGGTGATCGGCATGGCCTTCCGGAGCCCACCCATCCCCCACGCGTCGGTGCGGTTCAGCATCGCGTGCATCACCGAGCCGGCGGCCAGGAACAGCAGACCCTTGAAGAAGGCGTGCGTGACGAGGTGGAAGACCCCCTCGCGGAACGCCCCGACCCCGACGGCCAGGAACATGTACCCGAGCTGCGAGACGGTGGAGTAGGCCAGGATCTTCTTGATGTCGTCCTGACGGATCGCGATCAGGGCGGCCATGAGGGCCGTGATCCCACCGATCCACCCGATGACCTGCATCGCGTCCACCGACTGCACCAGCACCGGCGACATGCGGACGGTGAGGTAGACGCCGGCCGTGACCATGGTGGCGGCGTGGATCAACGCCGAGACCGGGGTCGGACCGGCCATCGCGTCCGGCAACCACACGTGCAGCGGGATCTGGGCCGACTTGGCGGCAGCCCCACCGAGCAGCAGGAGCACCAGCGCCGTGGCCACCCCCGGGGACAGCGAATCCGCGTCGGGCAGCATCTCGGTGAACGTCAGGGTCCCGAAGGTCGCGAACGCGAGGAACATCGCGACCATGAACGACACGTCACCGACGCGGTTGGTGATGAACGCCTTCTTCGCCGCCGCGGCGTACTCGCGCTTCTCGAACCAGAACCCGATCAGCAGGTAGGACGAGAGCCCGACCAGCTCCCAGCCGAGGAACAGCGTCAGCAGGTTCGCGCCGAGCACCAGGATCAGCATCGAGGCGAGGAACAGGTTCAGGTAGGCGAAGAAGCGCTCGTAGCGCGGATCACCGTGCATGTAGCCGAGCGAGTAGAGGTGGACGAGCAGCCCGACCCCGGTGACGACCAGGAGCATCACGCCGGTGAGCTGGTCGATCTGGAGGTCGAAGCTCACCTGCAGGTCGCCGGCGCTGATCCAGGTCGGCATCGGGCGCACGTGCGTCGCGGGATCGGCGACGAGCTGCAGGAAGATGGCGATCGAGAGCAGGAAGCTCACCGTCGCGGCGCCGATGGCGACGAAGGCGGCCGACTCGCGCAGGGCCCTGGTGGTCAGCAGCACCGCGAGGAAGCCGAGCAGCGGGACGACGGGGACGAGCCAGGCCAGGCCGATCGCCCCCGAGGTCGTCTGGACGACCTCGTTGACGGCAGCCGGGGCGCTCTCCGCGGCGAGCAGGAACGTCACGTCAGGACCTCAGCAGCTGGGGGACGTCGACGTCGAGCGTCCCGCGACGGAAGAAGAGGTTGACGATCAGCGCCAGGCCGACCACCACCTCCGCCGCGGCGACCACGATGACGAAGAAGACGAAGACCT
>JBBECA010000090.1:8977-11688 GCA_040882055.1 Nitriliruptor sp. | reverse complement strand
GGTGGCGCCGGACACCTCGACGGTCACCTCGCGCACCGAGAGGGCCGGCGCGCCGGGCACGGCGGCGAGGCGCACGCTCACACCGGGTCGCGGCGGACGGGGCAGCTCATGCACCGGGGCCCACCACGGCCGCGGGGGAGCTCGGCGGAGGGGATGGTGTGCACGGTGATGCCGGCCGACGCGAGGATCTCGTTGGTAGCGCCGTTGCGCTCGTAGGCAACGACCTCCCCCGGGCCGATCGCGAGGGTGTTGTTCGCGTCGTTCCACTGCTCGCGCTCGGCGCGGATCGACCCGAGGCCGGGCGCGATGGCGCGCGCGTGGTCGAGACCGGCAGCCCACGCCAGCCCCCGGATGAGGCCGTCGGCGTCCTGGACCTGCACTCCCCCCGCCGGGCCCGCGGTCAGCGAGAAGCACCGCACCGACGAGGTCATGGCGGGGTAGGTGAGGAAGGCGTCGACGTCGACCTGGGTCACCACCGTGTCGAGGTGCATCGCGGCCCGCACCTTCGGCAGGTCGACCGCCAGCACCCGGTCGACCACACCGGCTGCGAAGAGGCGAGCCGCGAGGGTCTCCACCCCCGCCGGTGTCGTGCGCTCCGACATCCCGACCGCCAGCCCCCGCTCCCCCACCACGAGCAGATCGCCCCCCTCGAAGGTCGCCGGGAAGTGGTCCTGCGGTGCGTCGCCGAACCAGATCGGCGCGCCCGCGAGCTCGGGGTGGAGCTGGTAGACGGTCCGCAGAAGGTCGGTCTCGCGTCGACGGACCGCCCGGTTCATCGGGGACAGCACGACGCCCTCACCGATCCACGCCGAGCTGTCACGGGTGAACACGAGGTTCGGCAGTGGAGCGAGCACCAGCTCGGTCGGGACGGATGCGGCGGCGACCAGACCGTCGAGGGGCCCGGCTCGGTCGGCGCCGGGGGCGGAACCGACCTCCTCGAGGGTCACGCCCGCGATGAGGTGGTCGACGAGGTCCTCGGGGCCGCCCGAGAGCAGCAGCTCACGCACCCTGTCGACGGCCTGCGGTCCGCAGCTGGTCTCGGTCACGTGCCGCGTGACGAGGTCCTGTGCCGCCGCGTCGTCGGTCACCACGTCGGCCAACATCTCCTCGACGTAGCGCACGTCCACGCCGGCGCCGCGCAGGACGTCGGCGAACGCGTCGTGCTCGCGCTGGGCTTCCTCGACCCAGAGGAGCTCGTCGAAGAGCAGCTCGTCCATCGTGTCGGGCGTGACCCGTCGCAGCTCGTCGCCGGGCCGGTGCAACAGCACGGTCCGTAGGCGCCCGACCTCGGACCGGACGCTCGGCGAGCTGCTCGCGCCCGCTGCGCCGTCGCTCACGGCACCACCGGGGGACGCTCGGTACGGCTGCTGCGCAGGCTTCCGAGCGCACCGCGCGGCTCGAACCAGCGACCCGTCTCCGGCAGGGTCTCGAGGGTCAGACGCGGCAGCGGCTCGCCGAACAGCCCGTCGATGGACTCGAGGTCGATGAAGTCGACGAAGTCCGCCGACGACAGACCACCGGCGAGTTCGGCGAACCCGAGCACGTGGACGCCGACGTCCTGGTCGGCGAGCTCCGCCAGCGGGTCGAGGAACGCGCGCGCGTCGTTGGAGCCGACGTAGACCGCCTCGAGGTCACCCTCCTCGTAGCGTTCCCAGATGTGGTCGAGCATGTCGTCGTCGACGTCGGAGTCGGCCAGCTTCGGCTTGGCGAAGACGCGGAAGCCCTGCTCGAGCAGCCACAGCACCCACCCCCGCATCGGGCCGGCGACGTGCGGGGCCACGTTGACGAAAACGCACGCCTCGACGTCGTCCTCGTCGGCTGCCTGGTCGACCAGCCACGCCCCGAGGACGGCGAGGTCCGGCCGCTCCTTCGGGCCGGGCTTGCCCTCGATGATGTTGGCGAGGGTCATGTCGACGTTGGGGGCGTCCCACACGAGCACGTGGCGACCCACGGCTGGCTCCGTCCGATGGGGGCGAGGTGGGCGCCGACTCTAGGGCTCGGGACGGGGCCGCGGGACGCCCTACCGTCGCCTTCCCCACCACGGGAGTGCACGTGGACGCGCCCACCCCGGACCCCGCGACCTCGCTCGGCGCGGCGCTGGCCGACCTCGCCTTCGCCCAGGCACACGACCAGGCGCTGGTCGAGATCGACCTGGCCGCCGAGGCACGCGGCGAACCCGTCCCGGACCGCGCCGCCGCCACCTTCGCGGCGTGGGCGCTCCGGGCCGTCGGTGCCGAACGGGTCGTCGAGCTCGGTGCCGGGGCGGGAGCGCTCACCTGGTGGCTGGTCGGAGCGGTCGGGGACGCCGGTGAGGTGCACGCCGTCTGCGACCCGCCGTCGGCGGTGCGGCTCGAGGCGGTCCTGCGCCGTTCGGGCCGCTTCGCCCCCGTCACCGTCCACACCACCGACGCTCCCGATCGCGGCGTCAGCCCCGACCACCTCGCGGAGCTCGCCGGTGAGTTCGACGCCATCGTCGTCCGGCAGGTGACGCCGCGTCTGGAGGAGGTCTGGGACCAGGTCGTGGCCCGCTTGCGCACCGGTGGTGCGCTGTTGATCGGCGACGTCGCCCCGGGTGGCCCCCCCGCCGGTACTGCCGCTCGCGCCGTGCGCGAGGCCCTCGAGGACCCCGAGCTCTGGACCACCGTGGTGCCCATCGGCACCGGGTGGGTGGCGGCGCTCAAGGCGCGTTCGACCCCCTCCGGCACCGCGAG
>JBBECA010000090.1:5395-8877 GCA_040882055.1 Nitriliruptor sp. | reverse complement strand
GCACCGGGTGGGTGGCGGCGCTCAAGGCGCGTTCGACCCCCTCCGGCACCGCGAGTGATGAGCTCTGGTGACCGCAGACGGCACGCGGCGGCGCGTGGTCAGACGGTCGCGGAGCTCCCGCGTCCGACGACCAGCACCACACCGATGACGATGAGCGCGGCGCCGCCGATGCGGACCGGATCGACCGCGACGGCGCGGCCGAGGAACCCCGTCGCCTCGAGCGTGAAACCCACCAGCAGCTGCACGCCGGTCACGATCGCCAACGTGCTCGCCAGGCCCGCCCCGCCGACGGCCACGGCGATGGCGGTGACCAGCAGCATCCCGGCGACACCGGCGAGCAACCCGAGCGGGGCCTCGCGGACGGCCTCGACCTGGAAGCCGAGCCGGCTGACGAGGACACCGACCACCCCGAAGATCAGCCCGGCGCCGTGCACCCACGTGGCCGCCACGAACGGGTGCACCTGGTTCCCGAACACGCCGATCAGTGCGGTCTGGAAGGCGATCAGCGTGCCCGCGACGACGGCGGCGATGATGGCGACGTACACGACGGATCCGATCCGGGGAGGCGCGGCAACCAGCCGGCCGACGCTACCCCGTCAGAAGCAGGCGGCGGCGAGCCACGGGTAGGGGTTGATCGACGCGCCCCCGCCCGGCTTGAGCTCGAAGTGGACGTGCGGCGCGCCGCCCCGCGCGTTGCCGGTGTCACCGTTGTAGGCGATCACCTCGCCCCCCTGGACGCGTCGACCGACCGCACCGTTCGCATCGATGCGCTGGAGGTGGGTGTAGTAGTAGAGGTTGGCGTCGTCGCCCTGCAGGTAGACGCTGATCCCGCCGAGCCCACCGTTGGAGTGCCGGGCGATGGTCCCGTCGGTGAAGGCCAGGACGGGCTCGCCCATCACGGCGAAGACGTCGGTCCCCTTGTGGCTCCGACCGCCGCTGCGCGGAGCCCCCCAGGTGTCGCGGAAGTTGGTCCGCCCGGGGGCGAAGATGCAGCTGTAGACGCCCTGCTGCGCGCCGCGCTCGATGCGGCGCCGGTTCTGGGCCCGCTGTTCGAGGTCGTCCGCGCGCGCCTCGGCATCCTGCAGGTCGCCGGCCAGCTCGTCGCGCTGCGCATCGAGCTCCTCCTGCAGCCGATCGAGCTCGGCGGTGCGCTCGACGAGCAGCCGCTCGATCTGGTCGAGGGCGGTGCTCAGGGCGCCGGCGCGTTCGGCCTCGGCCCGGTCGCGGGTCTGGAGCGCCGACAGCAGGGCGGCCCGGTCGGCGGCCTCACCCGGGCCCTCCGCCGCGAGGAGGAACAGGGAGGCGTCGGTGCGTCCCCGCTTGAACATGGCGACCGCACGGTCGGTCATGGCCGCCTGCGCCCGTCGGTACTGGGCCTCGAGCTCTTCCGCGCGTCCTTCCAGTTCGCTCCGCTCGGCCCGGAGCTGCTCGATCCGGGCCCACGTGTCCTCGTAGGCGGCGGTCGCCGCGTCGAGGTCGCCACGCAGCTCCTCGGCGCGTTCCTCGGCCTGTTCGAGCTCCGCCTCGAGGTCCTGCGCCACCGCGGTGGTGGGCGCGCACACGGCCACGAGGAGCGTGAGCAGCACCCAGCGAGGCGGGCGACGCACGGAGGCACCTCACGGTTCGGCAGCGGGATAGGAGTACGAACGACCGTCGGGCGCGGGAGGAGCGCGGCTCCGCAACGCACATGCCGGTGCTCCCGGCGCACGCCGAGGGACCCGCGCAGTCTGCCCGAGGACGAGGTCCACCACCCAACGGACACGTGCCCCCGACGGCGATCGGTGACGGATCGTCACCGATCTCCGGGCCCCGGTGACGCTGGGTCACCTCCTACTGGCCGGATGGCCGCCCACCGTGGCCGTTCGGACGCCGGGAGGCCCGCACGGCCCGTCCGGGGAGCCGTTCGCGGGTGCATCCTTCCGCACACGCCGCCGCTCCCGACGGCTCGGACCGCCCACGGGTCCTCCCGTGCGGGTCCCTCGCCCCGCTGCACCACCCGAGCTCCCGATACCCGAGCTCCCGACGTGAAGGACGACGCCATGCCGGATCACCGGACGAACCCACCGAGACGACGCACGACCCGCAGCCGGGTCGGCAGCCTGCTGTTGAGCGGTGCCCTGATCGCAGCCGTGAGCACCTTCGGTGCGTCACCGGCGGCCGCCGCTCCCGGCGACGCCGAGGCCACCGGCGTGTCGGTGGACCTCGGGCTCGCGCTCGGCGGGGAACAGATCATCGATGAGAACCTCGTCCTCGCCGACGTCGTCGCTCCCGCGGGGGGCGGCACGGAGACCGAGACGCTCATCCCGCTAGTGATCGACGAGGAGCAGTTCGAGCTGCGCGCCGAGGTCATCGAGGCGTCGGCGACCCGCGCCACGGACGGCTCCGACGCCTACGCGGAGATCGGTGACGTGCTGCTGCGGATCGGCGACACCGAACTGCTCGCCGCGGACGTGCTGACCGCCGAGGCGGTGTGCCCCGCGACGGGCGACACCACGGCGGACGCCGAGATCGTCGGCCTGTCGCTCGGCGGCACACCCGTCGCGGAGGCGGACCTGCCGACCACGACCGACGTCCCGGTCGAGTTCGACATCCCCGAGGTCCTCGATGCCGACGCGCGGGTCCAGCTCCGCCAGGTCGAGACGACGACGGCGGACAGCGCGCACGCGACGGCGCTCGTCGCCGACATCGACCTCGAGGTCGTGCTCGCGGACGAGGATGTGCTGAAGATCGACCTCGGCGAGATCGTCCTGGCTGACGCGCAGTGCGAGCGTCCGACCGACGGCACCGACGCCGACGGGACCGACGCCGATGGCTCGGACGACGGCACCGACGGCCTGCCCGGCCTGCCCGGCACCGACGACGGCGATGACGGGACCGACGCCGATGGCTCGGACGACGGCACCGACGGCACCGACGGTGCCGACGACGGCACGGACGACGACGGCCTCGAGCTGCCCGCCCCGGGTGACGACGACGGCGACGACGCCGGTCCGTCGGCCGACAGCCTGAACCCCGACAACGGTCCGGTCGATGGCGGCACCGCGGTGACCATCGATGGCGACGGGCTCGACACCGCAGAGTCGGTGACGATCGACGGCGACGCCGTGGACTTCGAGGCCAACGGCGACGGTGACCAGCTCACCTTCGTCACCCCGCCGGGCGACGCTGCCGGTCCGGTGGACGTCGTCGTCACCTTCGAGGACGGCACGACCGACACCCTGCAGTTCACCTACACCGACGACACCGCGGTGCTCGGCGGTGACGCGGACAACGATGGCGCTGCCGACAACGGCGACGGGACCGACGTCGGTGGCGCGACCGCCAGCGCGCTGCCCGTCACCGGTAGCCAGGAGGTCCCGGCCGGTGCAGCGCTGGCGCTGCTGCTGCTGACCGGCGGCCTGTGGCTCCTGGCGTACCGCGGTCGCCCGGTCGCGACCAGCTGACCGCACCGCGACCACCGGAGGGCCAGCCCATGTGGGCTG
>JBBECA010000090.1:0-5385 GCA_040882055.1 Nitriliruptor sp. | reverse complement strand
CCGGTCGCGACGAGCTGACCGCCCCCGCGACCACCCGAGGGCCAGCCCACCTGGGCTGGCCCTCCGGCGTCGCCCGTCGCGCCACCCCGGTGGGGGAGCCGCAGGGGGTGGCAGCTAGCATCGTGGTGGCACCGTGGACCGGCTGGAAGCAGCGATCCGCCCCCGCCGTACCGCGTCCAGCGACCGTGCCAGCGACCGTGGAGGTGCAGCCGTGAGCTCCGACCAGGACGACGCCACCGCAGCACCTCGCCGCGACCGGCCGTGGCTGATGCGGACCTACTCCGGTCACTCCTCGGCCGCCGCATCGAACGAGCTGTACCGCACCAACCTCGCCAAGGGTCAGACCGGACTGTCGGTGGCCTTCGACCTCCCGACACAGACGGGGTACGACTCGGACCACGTGCTCGCACGCGGCGAGGTCGGCAAGGTCGGGGTACCCGTCACCTCGCTCGACGACATGCGCACGCTGTTCGACGCGATCCCGCTCGAGCAGATGAACACGTCGATGACGATCAACGCGACCGCCATGTGGCTCCTGGCGCTCTACATCGCCGTCGCCGAGGAGCAGGGTGCCGACGTCTCGCAGTTGAAGGGCACCACCCAGAACGACATCGTCAAGGAGTACCTCTCGCGCGGGACCTACGCGTTCCCGCCCGGGCCCTCGATGCGCCTGACCACCGACGTGCTGGCCTACACCGTCAACCACGTGCCGAGCTGGAACCCGCTGAACATCTGCAGCTACCACCTCCAGGAGGCGGGCGCGACGCCGGTCCAGGAGCTGGCCTTCGCGCTGGCCAACGCCATCGCCGTGCTCGACGCGGTCCGCGAGCGGGGCCAGGTCCCCGAGGAGGAGTTCGGCAAGGTCGTCGGTCGCATCTCGTTCTTCGTCAACGCCGGCATCCGGTTCGTCGAGGAGGTCGCCAAGATGCGCGCCTTCGTCGAGCTGTGGGACCGGATCACGCGGGAGCGCTACGGCATCGAGGACCCCAAGATGCGCCGGTTCCGCTACGGCGTGCAGGTGAACTCCCTCGGCCTGACCGAGCAGCAGCCCGAGAACAACATCACGCGCATCCTGATCGAGATGCTCGGCGTGACCCTCTCCAAGGACGCCCGCGCCCGCGCCGTGCAGTTGCCCGCGTGGAACGAGGCGCTCGGCCTGCCGCGTCCGTGGGACCAGCAGCTGAGCCTGCGCATGCAGCAGGTCCTGGCCTTCGAGACCGACCTGCTCGAGCACGACGACCTCTTCGAGGGCTCGGTGGTGATGGAGGCCAAGGTCGCCGAGCTGGTCGATGGCGCCACCTCGCTGCTCGACGAGGTGCTCGAGCTCGGTGGCGCGGTGGACGCGGTGGACTTCATGAAGTCCGAGCTCGTGCGGTCGAACGCCGAACGGCTGCGCGCCATCGAGTCCGGCACGCAGACCGTCATCGGTGTCAACGCTTTCACCACCGACGAACCCTCACCGCTCGTGGACGCCGAGGGCGGGATCCTGAAGGTCGACGACGCGGCCGAGGCGGAACAGATCGCTCGGCTCGAGGCGTGGCGCGGGACCCGTGACGAGGCGGCGGTCACCGCGGCGCTCGACCAGCTCCGTGACGCGGCCCGGACCGACGAGAACCTCATGCCGGCGTCGATCGCGGCCGCCAAGGCCGGTGCCACCACCGGCGAGTGGTCGCAGGTGCTGCGCGAGGTGTTCGGCGAGTACCGGGGCCCGACCGGCGTGTCGGACCGGGCGATGGCCGCCGGCGGCGCGCTCGCCGACAAGCTGCACGAAGGCCGACGCCGCGTCGCCGCCGTCGAGCAGCAGCTCGGCCGCCGTCTGCGCATCCTGGTCGGCAAGCCCGGTCTCGACGGGCACAGCAACGGCGCCGAGCAGGTGGCCATCCGCGCCCGCGACCTCGGCATGGAGGTCATCTACGAGGGCATCCGCCTGACCCCGTCCCAGATCGTCCGTGCGGCGGTCGACGAGGACGTGCACGTGGTCGGCCTGTCGATCCTGTCGGGCTCGCACCTCGCGCTCATCCCGCAAGTGATGGAGGGCCTCACGGCCGAGGGGCACGAGGTGCCGGTCGTCGCCGGTGGGATCATCCCGCCCGAGGACGAGCGCAAGCTCCGCGAAGCCGGCGTCGCCGCGGTCTTCACCCCGAAGGACTACGACCTCACCGAGACCCTCGCCGAGGTGGCCGAGATGGTCGCGGGCCGCCTCCAACCGAGCTGACCCGGGCCGTCACGGCCGGCGCCGGTTGCCGTCTGCGGGCCGGCGCGCTCTAGCCTGCTGGCGACGACCGTCGTCGACCGAGCTCGAGGAGCCTGCTGTGAGCACCGCGAACCCGACCCTGGCGCGCCCCGGTGCGCTGACCGACCTGCTGCCCGGCGAACGCGTCCGTGACGTGGTCCTCACCGTGGCCTTCACCGGGCTCATCGCCCTGTCGGCCGAGCTGTTCTTCTACCTGCCGGGCAACCCCGTGCCGATCACCGGACAGACCTTCGTGGTGCTCGCCGGCGCGATCGCGCTCGGCGGCAAGCGTGCGACCGCCGGGTCGCTGCTCTACCTCGCCCTCGGCGCGTTCGGGCTGCCGTTCTTCGCCGCCAGCGGCGGCGCCACCCTCGGCTACATCGTCGGCTTCGTCGCCGCCTCGCTCCTGCTCGGCACCTGGGCGTCACGCGGCGGCGCCCGCAGCGTCCGCTCCGTCACCCTCGCGATGGTGGTCGGCAACCTGGTCATCTACGCCTTCGGCGCCACCTGGCTCGGCATCTTCACCGGCCAGGGCGCCGAGTTCGCCGTCGCCAACGGCGTCGTGCCGTTCCTGCCCGGTGACGCCGTCAAGATCGCGGCTGCCGTCGCCGTCCTGCCGACGCTGTGGAAGCTGGTCGAGCGTCGCGACGACGCCTGATCCTCCCTCCGCACGCACGACGAGGGGCGCCCCGCGGGGCGCCCCTCTCGCGTGTCCGTGACGACGATCAGCCCTCGCCGATCTCGCCCGCGGAGTTGACGAACCGGATCAGCACATCGACCTGGTTCGGCGGTCCGGCCCAGTTGTGCACGACCAGGCGGTAGTCACCCGGCGCCGGACGCGCGAGCGACAGCTGCTCGTGGTCGAGCGCGAAGCTCGCCCCCGTCGCCACCGTCTCCCAGTCACCCGCTGCCGTGGCGCGCTGCAGGTCGAGGTCAACGTCGCCGGGGAGGGTCAGGGTCGCGAACGCGTCGAGCCGGTCGTTATCGAAGCCGTCGAGCACCTCGAACTCGACGTACGCCTCGGTGACCGGAGCCACCCCGACCTCGCCGAGCCCCGGCGCGACCACGGTCACCGACTCCTCGATGGGCGCCTACGCCGGACCGGGCTCCCCCTCATCGGGCTCCTCGCCCGTCTCACCCTCCCGCAGCGGGACGTCGTCGAAGACCTCCGCGTCGGCCAGCACCGGCAGGCGGTAGCCCAGCGCGGTGGGTCCGGTGTGGACGGTGACCTGCAGATCCGTCGCCAGCGTCGGCACGTGATCGGCGCTGGCGGTCCCGACCGACAGCACCAGCCGTTCGCCGGCCAGCACCCGGTGGGCCTGGCTGAAGCACTGCAGATCGATGGGCATGACGTCACCCGGGACGACCGGGGACGGCGTCTCGAGCGAGTCGCGCAGGTGGGTGTTCGCGGCGCAGACGTTCGCGCGACGCCGGGTGCCATCCTCCGCCTCGATCAGCAGCTCGGTCACCAGGTGCACGACCTGGCCGGTCACCGACACGTCGAGCTGGAGCTCGGGCAGCCCGAGGAACACCGTGTCCTCCGCGAGCGGTGCGGACACGAACTCGGTCGAGCCGTCACCGGCGATCGCGGTGAACGACGCCGACGAGGCCTCCGTCGGTGCCTCCTGCGACAGCGATCCGTCCGAGGCGTCGAGGTAGAGCTGCTCGACCCCGGGCGTCGGATCCCACCGCTCGGTGACGGTGATCTGCTCGCCGTTCAGGAACGCCTCGACCGGCGGGCCGGTGGTCACGTCGCGTTCCATCAGGTGGTGGTCGAACCAGGCGTGCAAGGCGTACTTCCACTGATCGAACCGACAGGTCACGTGCCCCTCGGAGCACGTGGTGTTCCCGGCCGAACCGTGGTCCCACTGGCCGATCCAGACCTTGTCGTCCTCGCGTGGATCGCGGTCGGCGAAGAACCACTCGGCGGCCGGGATCCGGGCGGCGTTGTCGTTGACGCCGTGGATCATGAAGATCGGGATGTCGGCGTCAGCCGCGCCCTCACGCCAGTCACGCTCGGCGTGCCAGTCCTGGTACTGCCCGGTGACCTGACCGTGGCCGGCCGTCGCGGCGCTGTTGGGCAGCCCGCAGCCGAACTGCGGGTTCGGGAAGGCGGCTTCGTTGTCGCCGCCGGGCAGATCCCGTTCGAGCGCGAGCTGCTCGTAGGCGAACACCGGGCCCACGTACTGCAGGAACCACGGCACCCCGTTGTGGAACTGGTGGTCGTACATCGACGCCAGACCCGCCGACGGCGCGATCGTGACGAGTCCACGCGGGTCCTGCGCCGCTGCCACCGACGGCGTCGAGCCCACGTAGCTGTGCCCGGTCATCCCGACCCGACCGTTGGACCACTCCTCACGGGCGGCCCACTCGACGATGAGCTCGAGGTCCCGTGCGTCGTTGGGGCCGAGGTGATCGAGGCAGCCGGTGGACCGGCCGGTGCCGCGCAGGTCGACCATGACCACGGCGTACCCGCGCTCGGCGAAGTAGCCGGTCATACCGACGGGGTCGCCGTGCTCGTCCTTCGGGTCGGGGAAGACGCGGATGCCCTCGCGGTCGGCGAGGGTGCCGTGGTAGGGGCTCGCCTCGAGGATGACCGGCCAGGGACCATCGCCGTGCTCGGCGGGATCGGGGCGCGTCACCTCGACGTAGAGCCGTTCGCCGTCGAAGGTCTCGACGTGCTCCGAGGTCTTGTCGATCTCCGGGTAGTCCGGCTGCGAGAGCGCGTCGGCGAGCGCGATGTAGTCCGTCGGCTCGAGCGGCTCCTCGTTCGGCCCCGCCGGGTCCGGCTGTCCCGGGTTCCCCGGGTCCGTCGGCTTGCCGGGCGCGTCGGGCGGGCCAGGCTGCTCCGGCTTGCCGGCGCCCTCGGGTGGCCCCTCGCCCTCGGGTGGTCCACCGCGCTCGCGGTCCTCGGGACCCGCCGCCGCCACCGCACCGGCGAGGTCACCTTCGAGCTCGAGCGGTCCGGCGGACGGTGCAGCGGTGACCAGGGACAGTGCGGCGAGTCCGGCGAGCAGCCGGGACGAGCGGGAGCGGGACACGGGGGACTCCTCCGAGGTGGACGACGGCACCCCGAGGGGTTCGCCGCGGCCCGCCACGGTCCCTGCTGCAGCTGCCTAGACGGTGCCACCCGAGGGCGGCTGTCGCTCGGG
>JBBECA010000089.1:6511-61249 GCA_040882055.1 Nitriliruptor sp. | reverse complement strand
AGGAAGAGACCACCACCGAGCCCGCTCCCGAACCGGAGCCCGAACCGGAGCCCGAACCGGAGCCCGAGCCCGAGCCCGAACCGGAACCGGAGCCGGAGCCTGAACCGGAGCCGGAGCCGGAGCCGGAGCCTGAGCCTGAGCCGGAGCCTGAGCCGGAGCCGGAGCCGGAGCCGGGGGACTCCACCGTCACGCCCTACTCCGGAGACGGTGCGCGCACGCTCGAGAACGCGTGCCCCGGCGGCATCGATCCCACCTTCGTCGACGTGACGGACGGTTCGGCCCACGCCCCCGGCATCGGCTGCGCCGAGGCCTGGAAGGTCTTCACCGGCGGTGCCGACGGGACGTTCGACCCGGGTACCGAGCTGACCCGCGGGCAGCTCGCTTCGGTCCTCAGCCGGGCGATCGAGCAGGCGCTCGACCGCGAGCTGTCCGCCGGCCTCATCGGCTTCCTCGACATCGAGGGGTCGGTCCACCGTGACGCGATCGAGAAGCTGGCCGAGATCGACATCGTCGGCGGCCTCACCGCTACGACCTACGCGCCGAACGAGCCCGTCACCCGGGGCCAGTTCGCCACGATGCTGGCGCGCACCTACCGCCACCTCGCAGGTGAGCTGGCGGCGGGCGACGACGCTTTCGACGACGACGACGGCACCGCACACGAGGCGGCGATCGACTCGCTGGCCGCGATCGGCATCGTGGCGGGCAACGGTGCTGGGTCGTACGCGCCGACCTCGGTCCTCACCCGGGCCCAGTCGGCGACCTTCGTGTCGCGTCTGCTGGACGCCCTGATCGAGGCCGGCGCGGTCGAGCACCTGGCGAGCTGAGCTCGCCAGGCGCACTCGGGGGCGGACCGCGCGGGACAGGAGCAGGAGGTGGGGCCGGCGTCGGCGAAGTCCGAGGTGACCCGTCCGACGCGCCCCGTGCGTGTCGCTCGTCCCGAGGAGCTCCCCGTGACCCTGACCCTGCGCCCCGACCGACGCGTCCGCCGCCCCCTGGCGTCGCTGGCAGCTGGTGCCCTGACGCTCGCGCTGCTGCCGGCCGGCGTCGCCACCGCCCAGAGCGCTGGAGATGACGGACCGCGCGCCATCGACCGTGTCTGCGACGCACCGGACGCGGACTTCTCCGACATCGCCGGTTCGACCCACGAACGCGCCATCCGTTGCCTCGCCGAGGCCCGGATCGCCGAGGGACGGACCGATGGGACCTACGGCCCCGGCGGCGTCGTGACGCGCGCCCAGATGGCGTCCTTCATCGCCCGGTTCATCGAGGACCACACCGGCGAGGACCTCGTCGCCGACGACGAGGACCAGTTCGACGACGTCCGTGAGGACGACGTCCACGCCGACAACATCGCTGCGCTGGCCGCCATCGGCGTCGTCGCCGGCACCAGCGACGACGAGGATGGGCGGACCTACGAACCCGCCGGGCGCGTCAGTCGCGGGCAGATGGCCACCTTCATCCGCCGCGCCCTGTCCTACATCGACGACGGTGACGCGCAGAACGCCTCGGCGCCGCCTGAAGGTGAGGACACCTTCGGTGACGACGACGGCACGACGCACGAGGACAACATCGATGCCATCGCCAGCCAGCGCATCGTGGTCGGTTTCGACGGTGGCGACTACCGCCCCGGCGCCGACGTGCGCCGCGACCAGATGGCGGCGTTCGTCATGCGCGCCTACGACTACGCGATCGAGGCCGGCCTGCGAGCCAACGCGTGGGAGGTGCTCACCGTCGAGGGCGACACCGAGGGGCCGGCGCGCGAGGACGACACCGTGACGTACACGGCCACCGGTGTCACCGCCGAGCAGCTCTACCGGATCACCCTGGTCGACGCCGACCTGGTCGACGTCGACGAGGACACCGGCCTGGCGACCTTCGTGACGGAGACCCCCGCCGACGACGAGATCGCCCGCACCGTCGCGGCCGGCCCGCCGGAGGCGAGGATCGTCAGCGTCAACGGCGAGGACCACACGCCGGCGGCCGGTGAGCCCGACCACACCGTCGGTGGCGTCGAGCCGGTCGAAGCGGCGATCCCCGTCCCCGGCACCGAGACGATCACCTTCGAAGCCGAGGTCGCCGCACCCGAGGATGCCTTCGTCGCGCTCGTGCACGTCGACGACGGTGCCGATGCGGCCGAGGAGGGGGTCTCGACCCACCTCGCGACCAACGCTGGTGGAGCACCGGTCGAGGACTTCGGGGTCAGCGCGGCGGTGACGTCGACCTACGAGGTGTACGACGTCACGGCCGACGACACCGAGGGTGAGGTCACCAGCTTCTCGGCCACCGACCTCTCCCAGGATCTGACCTACCGGATCGTGCTGATCGAGGCCGAACACGTCGCGCGGGACGAGGACACCGGCAAGGTCGTGTTCGACGGCACCGATGCCAGCGACGCGCCTGGCACGGACGTGGCCGACAGCGGTGCACACGATGCCGTGCTGCTGAACGTCGTCGGCGACGAGGCTGTGGGTGACCCCTCCGACCCGCCGCACACCATCGGCGGGGTGCGGCCTGGCGACGACTCGACGATCTCGTTCGACGTCGACACCAACGGCGACGAGGTCGTCGCGGTAATCCACGTCGACGGCGGGACGTCGACCTTCCTCGAGCTCGACGCGGACGGCCACGCCCAGGAGCGGTTCGGCGTCTCCGGCGTCGGGGTCGTGTCGCCGCTGCCGGTGCCGGCTCTGCCGCCCGCGGACTGAGCGTTCCCGGTCGCTGAGGATCGCCGGAGCGCCCCGACCTGGTGCAGGTCGGGGCGCTCCGACGTCGGCTGGTAGCGTCGCCGCGCCGGTCCGACCCCTGCGCGAGGCGTCCGTGAAGGTCCTGGTTGCTGGGTGGGTGGGGTCGACCAACCTCGGCGACGAGCTGGTCTTCGCCGGGATGCGCCGGCTCCTCGACGGCCACCAGGTCGCGGTCATCACCACCGATCCCGCCGCGACGCGCCGCGTCCACGGGGTCGGCACCGCCCGTCACGACGACCCCGGCGCCCTCCTGCGTGCCGTCGGCACCGCCGACGCGGTCGTCTTCGGCGGTGGTGGCATCGTCCAGGACGTCACGAGCCCACTGAACCTGCCCTACCACCTGTCCCGGCTGACCATCGCCCGCGCGCGACGCATCCCGTTCGCCGCCGTCGGGCTCGGCGTCGGCGGGCTCGAGACGCCGCTCGGCCGGCGCCTGGTCCGCCCGGGCCTGCGGGGCGCGGTCGGCATCACCGTGCGGGACGCCGCCAGCAGCCAGCTGCTCGCCGATGTCGGGGTGCAGGGCGCCGAACTGGCCGCCGACCTCGCCTTCGCCCTCGACCCGCCGGCGGGAAGCGCTTCCGCGGAAGCGCTCCGGGTGACCGACCACCTCGCCGTGTGCCTGCGGCCTTGGAGTGGGAAGAGCTTTGAGCGGATGCCCGCCGGTATGCGGGGGGATATCACCCCCGACGCCTACGTGGCCGCGCTCGCGGATGCCCTCGACCGGACCGCCGCAGCGACGGGTCTGGCAGTACGCTTTGTCGCCCTCCAACGCGACCGTGATGACGCGTTCCACGCCCGCGTGGCCGAACGGATGTCCGCACCCACCTCGCGGTGCGCTCCCGACCTCGAGGGCTTGCTCGCCGAGGTCGCACGTGCCCGCGCCGTGGTGTCGATGCGGTACCACGGCGGGGTGGCCGCGATCCTGGCGGGTCTTCCCACCGTGCTGATCAGCTACGCGCTGAAGGTCGACGCTCTGGCGCGCGAGCTCGGCGAAGGTGGCCGGTTGCTCGGCTGGGACCCGGCCGAGTTCGCGTCCCTTCCCGGTGCCGTCAGCTCCGTGCTCGACCGCGGCGAGGTGGTGGTCGACACCCGCAGCCGGTTGCGTGAACGGCAGCGCGCGAACGCGGCCTTGGTGGACCGCCTGCTCGACGTCGCCTCCGGTGGCGGGACCGGGTGAGCACACGCCCCTGGTGGAAGGTCGCCCGCTGGGCCTACGTCGCCGCGCTCGTGGCGGTCGTGGTCTGGATCGTGTGGCGCCGCCGCGACGAGCTCACCCTCCTCATCGCCGACGCCCGACCGGGGTTCCTGGTGATCGCCCTCCTGCTCGGGATGGGCAACCTCGCCATCAACGCCGTGATGTGGCGCACGGCCCTGCGCGCCCTCGATCAGCGGGTGACGTTCACCACCGTGATGTCGGCGACCGCGCGGTCCGTCCCGGCCCGGTACGTGCCGGGCAGCGTCTGGTTCGCGGTCGGTCGGGCCGCCCTCCTGCGCAAGGAGGGTGTCACCACGCGGGCGGTCACCGCCGTCGCGGTGCTCGAGTCGGCGCTGTCGCTGGTGGTGGCCGTCGGCTTCGGCGTGGTCCTGCTGCTGGTCACCGGTCGCGGCCCCCAGGCCGGGTGGCTCATCGGCGCCGCCTGCCTCGCGTTGGTGATCCTGGTGTCCCCGCCGGTCATCAACCGGGGGCTCGTGTTCTGGGCACGCCGGCGCGGGGGAGAGGCCCCCGAGTTGGCCTGGGGGTCCCACCTGGTGCTGCTGAGCATCCTCGTCGGGTTCTGGATCTGGTCGGCCACCACCTTCGTGGTCTACCTGCTGGCCTTCCCCGGCGTGCAGGTCGGCGCACCGTTCGAGATCGCCGGCTCGTTCATGGTCGCCTGGGGCGTCGGGTTCCTGGCCCCGTTCGCCCCGCAGGGCGCCGGGGTGTTCGAGGTCACCGTCGCGGCGCTGCTGCGCGGCAGCGGCGGGGTCGCCACGGTCGCGATCGTCGTCGGCGGCTACCGGGCGCTGATGGCGGTCCGGGACGCGGTCGCCTTCGGCGTCGCCGGGCTCAGCCGCGCCAGGCGGACGCAACCTCCGACAGCGTGACCGGCTCGAGCCCGCGCTCCCGCACCCCGCGGAACACCTCACCGAAGATCGCGAGGCCGGCGTCGTCGAGATCGTCGGGGTGCTCGTAGAGGCACGTGAACTGGCGACGTTCGTCAACGTGGTCGAGGTAGGAGGCGACGATCTGCTCGTCGGAGAGGCCGCGGCGCCGCATCTGCGCGATGGTCTCGAACCGGGTGATCGGGATCTGCAGGTGGTCGTGCCCGGCGGGGACGAACGGCACCTCCCCGTCGAGGTCGCCGCCGTAGACCAGGCCCGCCTCGTCGAAGGCCCGGAGCGCGTCCTCGTTGCAGGAGCGACCCGGTGAGGCGAACCCGGTGACGGGCGCGCCGACGATGGTCTCCTGGGTCCGGATCGCCCGCCGCAGGTGCTCGCGGACGTCGATCGCGTCGAGGTTGCGCTGCCACTGGATGTGGGACCACCCGTGGGGTTGCAGTTCGTGCCCGCGGGCGACGATGTCGCGCAGCCGATCCGGGTTGCCGATCCCGACCTTGCGAGGTGCCAGCGCCGCCAGGGCGAGCTTGGCCACCCCGCCCTTCGCGCCGACGTTCAGCGGCGATTTGGCCTCCCTCGGGGCCAGGAACCGCAACCGGACGATCTCGGCGAGGTTCGCCTCGGGCCCCATGACGCAGAAGAAGGTGGCCCGGATGCCGTGCTCGTCGAGCAGATCGAGCAGCGGCGGGACCCGATCGACCAGCCCGCGCCGGGTGTCGATGTCGAACCGGAAGGCGATCACGAGCTGGCAGCGCGGTCGCCGGCGCCGTCGTCGACACCACCCGCGCGATCGGCCCGGCCGTCGCCTTCGCCACGGCTGCGCTCCACTCGGCTCCGGATGTCCTTGACGACCTTGGCGGGGTTGCCGGCGATCATCGAGTACGGCGGGTACTCGCCGCCGGCCACGACCGCCCCCGGCGCCACGATCGAGTGGTCGCCGATGGTGCAGGCGTACAGGAAGGCGTGGGGGGAGACGTTGACGTGGTCGCCGATGACGACGCGCCCGAACTCGACCGGCTCGCGCCCCTCGGTGACCTGGGTGTAGAGCGAGCTGTGGGTGAAGATCGACACGTTGTTGCCGATGGCGACGTGATCGCCGAAGACCAGCGAGTTCGCCGCATCGGGGTGGCTGTGGTGGATGTCGAGGTAGACCATCCCACCGATCCAGGGGTGGCGACCCATCTGGACCCCCTTCGCGCGGTTCAGCCAGATGCGCGCACCCATCGACGGAGCGATCAACGCCAGCGCCGAACAGAGCCGGAGGACGAGCTTGCGGACCAACAGGTTGCGCTGCAGCAGGCGGGTCAGCACGCACGACCTCCTCGGAACGGTCGTGGGCGACGCTACAGGCTCGCCGCGAGGCCCCGTGTGACCGAGGACGCGCCCGACGTCGCCAGGTCGCCGTCGACCACGGCTACCACTCGCGGCCAGGCGTTCGTCGCCGCGGAACCGACGGGGCTCGGTTACGGCTCGGGGGTCGACCACCCGAGCCGGAGCTGCGCGTCCGAGGTGTCCGGTGCGCGGCTCGGTGGGCACGGTCCCGGCGTGTCCGGCGGCGCAGGGACGGTGGGTGGGTCGCTCGGTCCCAGCTCGGCGGGGCGTTCGTACAGCCACCACGCGCCGTCCTCGGGCTCGGGGAGGTTCGACGCCTCCCAGCCCTCGAGAGCCGGGGTCGCTGGCGGCTCGCCACGGGCGAGTACGAAGACGCGGTGGCCGTCGGCCGCCAGCTCGGCCAGGTCCCGCCGCGCATCCGGGCACTGCAGGAGCGGCGCCCCGAGGTCCAACACCTCACCGGCGCACCCCGAGTGCCACTGGATCTCGGGCCACTGCACGTTGGACAGGAAGGCGCACGGTTCGCCGTCCGCGGCGGCAGCCAACGCCTGGCCGAGCGGGACGGGACGCGCCTGGAGCGGGGCGATGTCGGCGCTGTTCGCCGCGGCGAGCTGCCCCTGCCACCCGACCAGTCCGACCACCACCAGCGAGGCCACGACCGCGGCGACCGGCGACCTCGCGCGCCGGATCGCGCCCGCGACGGTGGCCGCTCCGGCGCCGATGGGCACCGCTGCGAGCAGCATCCCTGGCAGGACGTAGCGGAGGTTGATCCCGGCGTTCAGCAGCAGGTAGGGGGTGACCATCGCGGCGGCAGCCACGCCGCCCACCGCCGCCGCGGCACGGCGGGGGCCGTCGAGCCGCTGGGCCACCCCGAGCAACGCGAGCGCCGCCAGGAGCACCAGCAGCGTGAGCGCCGGCACGGTCAGCACCGGGTCGGCGACCACCCGCCGGACCGGCCCCTCGACGAGGTTCAGGTACTGGATGAGGCTGTTGCGCGGCTCGCCGCTCGCGGAGGTTCCGGCGGCCGCGTTCAGGCGCTCGAACGGGCCTCCGAAGCGGACGATCGCCTCGAGCAGCCACGGCAGCCACCCGACGAACCCGCCGAGCGCCAGCGCCGACAGGGCCGGCAGCGCACGGGTCCGCGCCCAGATCAGGGTGACCGGGATGAGCCCGAACGCGAGCCAGACGCTCTCGCTCGGTCGCAACCACGCCACGAACGCCGTGCCGAGCGCCACCGCGACGAGGTCGCCGCGTCCGGCCGCCGGCCACGCCCACCACGGCTCGGCACCGCCCGCGTCCGCGGCCTCGGGCCTCGGCCGCGCCAGCCAGCACACGAGGTGTCCCGTCGCCCCGACCGCGGCGAAGCCGGCCAGCAGGTTCGGGTAGAGCTCGACCGCGAAGTACATCGGCACCCACCCGATCGCGGCCACCACCGCGGCCGCAGCACCGGTCCAGCCCGCGTACCTCGCCCACGGTCGGTAGGCGAGGGCGAGCGCGACCGCCGACACCGCGACCATCCACACCCGCAGCAGCGTCAGCGGCGCACCGAACAGCGCGACGGGCAGCGCGACGACCGACATCCCCCGGGCCCGCTGTGGCCCGAACCACACGTCGAGCTGGCCGGGGGTGACCTGCGCGAGGTAGGTCACCTCGTCCCACCGCAGCTGCCGGTCGAGCCCGACGAACACCACCGTCAACGCCGCGTACAGCACCCCGGCCAGCGCGACGGCGCCGAGCGGGGTCAGCCCCATCCGGCGCTGCCCCGAGGGCGGCGCGGAGCGAGCGGTGGTGTCAGGGGGCACGGACGGACCTCACGGCCGGCGCTGGACGCCGCACGGGAGGCGGACGCTACCGCCGCGGACCCATCAGCCCGGTCAGCCCGGTTAGCCCGATCAGCCTGGCCAGCGTGCCCGCCCGGTGAGAAGGCTCGCTCAGTGGTGGGGGATGACCACCGTGGTCTCGCCGCCGTCCTCGGTCGGGATCGTGACGGTGATGCCGGACGTGGACACCGTGGCCTCGCTGGCGGGGCTGGCTCCGGTGCTGCCCGGGCGCAGCACGGTCACGAAGCGGGTCCCCGTGCCGTCGGCGGGTGCGGTGAACGCGAGGTTCGGGGCGGGCGTCAGCTCGTTGTAGGCCTCGGACACCCACCCGCGCATCGGCGACCGGCTGCCGGAGACCGACGAGACGTCGGAGGTCGGGGCGAGCTGCTCGATCAACAGCGAGGTCCCGTCGCTCCAGTTCGCACGGATCCGGTCCGCGGTACCGGCGACCTCGGCGCCGACCTCGAGCTGCCAGCGCTGCGCGATCGGGGTCCCGGCGGGGGCGGTGACGTCGTCGAGCACCACGACCTGGCCGAGGTCACGGACGAACACCACGGTGCGCAGCCACGACGTGCCTTGGCAGGTGCGCACGTGCAGGGTGAAGCGGTCCGAGACCTCGTCGCTGCCGGCCCGCGCGATCTGCGACGGCTCGTCGGGGATGTGGCAGGTGAGGTCGCCGACGGTGACCACGTTGTGGGCGCGGCTCGACAGGACGTAGGCCCGCTCGGCGTCGTTGGCGTACGCGTACTTGCCGGGGTCGGTCAGCATGCGACGGCCGTCGGCGTACAGCGTGATGGACCCGTGGTCGTCGTGGCCGTGCAGGGTCGGTCGCGGCCCGAACCGGCCCGTGATCATCGCCTCGTCTTCCAAGGGCCGCTGCGTGCCCCAGCCGCTCCGGGCGACGGCGAACCCGGCGTCGTAGGTCACGAAGGTGCGGTCCGGTGGCGTACCAGCGGTCCCGCCGCTCCGCAGCCACTGCACGTTCGGGTGATCGAACCCGCTGATGAGCCGGCGGTCGGTGTCGCCGAGGGTCTCGTAGGTCCCGTCGGGCAGCGTCAGGTGCGCGAGCACCTCGGGCATCCCTTCGACCCGTCCGAACACGGACGGCCGCGCCACCCCACAGGTTCCGATGAGGTCGGCCGCGTCGCTGTAGCGCCGGTAGTTGTACCCCTGGTACTCGACGGCCTGTTCGTCGGTGACCGCCTGGTCGTCGACGCTGCTGGCCACCAACCGGGCGCTGCGTTCGATGGCCAGGTCGCGCCGGTCCCAGTCCTCCTCGCTGCACGCGGCCGACAGCAGGCCGATGTCCTGGTTGAGCGCGTGGTTGCCCTTGTGGGCCACGTAGAAGCCCGGGTCCGCCAGCATGCGGCGGTGGACGTCGAGCGCGTCGGTCAACCACGCCGGCGGGGAGGCCGAACGCAGCCGCAGACAGGTCAGCACCGAGGTCCGCCACGCGGCGGCGTGGTCGTCCCATGCGGTCGGGGACGCTGGCGCGGATGGTGGGTTGCTGGCGACCCAGTCGCGGGCGATGACCATCGCGCGATCGAGGTAGCGCTGGTCGCCGGTGCTCTCGGTCGCGGCGACGAAGTGCCACAGGAACCGCAGCGTGTGGAACTGGAAGCGCCAGTTCGCGTCGTTCAGCGGATCCTCGCGCCAGGTGAGGTCGCGCGGCAGGGTGACCGCCGGGTGGGGGCTCCAGCGGTAGCTGTTCTCGTACAGCATCGCGTCCGCGTACCGGACGTCGGCGGAACCCTTCGAGCACACGGAGGCGTCGAGCCCCTCGCGGTCGACCGCTGCGGCGGCGGCCCGAACCGGGGTGCCGGCATCCACGGCGGCGGCGAGCGTCCGCGCGAGGAAGGAGCCCATCTGTGCCCGAGTCACCTCGTCACCGGGGCGGTACATGCCGGAGGTGTCGCCGCCGGTCAGCCCCGCGCCTGCGGCGCGGTGGATGGCGTCCTCGTGTTCGGTCCCCTCGGCGTCGGGGAACGTGGTCTCGCCGGCCTCGGGTGCGGTGCCGGTGACGTGTTCGAGAGCGCGGACCAGGAACGCCGCCATCTGGCCCCGGGTGACGGGTGCGCCCGGGCGGTAGGTGCCGTCGGAGTACCCGCTGACGATGCCGGCGGCGGCCAGTCGCTCCGCCGGCCGGCCGTGGGTACCGGACGCGTCGCTGAGCTGCGAGCCGGGGGCGGGGAGCGGCGTTCCGGTGCCGAGTATGGCGGCGGTGATGAAGGTCGCCATCTGGCCGCGGGTGACGTTGCGGGCCGGCCCGTAGGAGCCGTCGGCGAAGCCGCCGGTCACCTGCCACCACGCGATGCAGCCGATCCCCTCGGCGTGGGTCGCGTCGGCAGCGACGTCCGGGAAGGCGCCGCGAGGCGCGTCCGCGCAGGCGATCTCGAGATCCTGCACCGAGGAGCCGTCGTCGGAGGTCTCCGAGACGGTCTGCGTGGCGGTCTGGGCGGCGGCAGCGCGCGGCGCCGAGAGCGACGACGGGGCCGCGACGATCGGGATCGACAGCGTCAGTGCCACGACCGCGGCCGGGAGGCGTGCGCGCATCTGTGGCACCGAGGCTCCCTTCGTCGCCCGAGCAGGGCCCCGGAACGGTTCCACGGGCGCTGCGCCCGCAGCGCGCGGAGGTTACCGACCGGCCGATCGCGGCACGCGCGAACCGCGACCGGACCGCGCCCCCCGCGGCCGGACCGCGACCCACCCGTCCGGCGCGGGGCCCGTCGACTCAGTGGAGCAGCAGGTCCACCCAGTGCCGACCGACCACGCTGAGGTCGTAGTGCTCGATCACCAGATCGCGAGAGCTCTCGGCGAGCTCGGTGCGCTCGCCGGGGGACAGGTCCGTCAGGAACGCTGCGGCCGCGGTGACGTCGGCGTGCACCGGTGCGCCGGGGAAGAGCTCGCGTACCCCCTCGCGCTCGATGATCACCGGCACGGCGCGGGAGGCCATGCCCTCGGCCAGAGCGAGGTGGAACGACTCGAGGTCGGAGACGCTCAGGACGTTGCCGACCGCGGCGAACCAGCCAGGGATGTTGCCGACCCGACCGTCGAAACGGACGGCGCGCGACAGGCGTCCTGATCCCCGGATGCGGTCGAACTGGTCGCGGTAGTGCTCGCGTTCGACCAGCCGGGCCCACACCCACGGCTCGTCCCACGGCAACGATCCGGCGACCCGCAGGTTCCACCGTGGATCGTCGTCGAGCAGCAGCTCGAGCAGATCGAGCGCTCGATCCAGCCGTTTGAGCGACGGCAGCACGCCAACGATGCCGAGGGTCCGCTCCGCACCGGGCAGCTTCGGGCGGTCGAACGGGATGGTGTCGATGGTGTTGGGCAGCACCTCGACGCGGTCGGCTCGCCAGTCGAAGCGGTCACGTGCCGCCGTGGCGACGAAGGGCGCGACGCACACCAGCTTGTGGACGGCGTCGTGGTCGACACGGCCGGGGAAGTCGGTGCCGAGCTCCTGACGGTGCAGGCGGACCACCATCCGTTGGTCGGGTCGAAGCCGGTCGGCGTACCAGACGGCGTTCCCGAGGCACCACTCCGACCAGACCGCTTCGGCCCACTCGAGGTGCTCGTGGCTCGCGGCGCTGTCGTGACCATCGTGACCCGTCCAGCGGTCGAGGCGGACCTCGGCGCCGGCACGACGCAGCACGTCGGTGAGAGGTCCGGTGAACTTCAGGTCGTGTCCGGCGATCACGACGCGGCTCCGGAGCAGCGGCTCCTCGCCCTGCGGTCGCGCTGCGGTGAGCGCGGGCGCGAGCCGGGCGCGGACCTCGGCGAAGGTGAACGCGCGTGCCACGCGGTGGGCGGTGTCGCGGGCGACCGTCCACGCCTCGGTGTCCGACAGCGTGCGGTCGAGCACCGTCGCGAGGTCGTCGAGGTGGTCGATGAACAGCGGGTAGTCGGCGCCGAACAGCCGCTCGTGCAGCGGGTTGCGGTTGATCACGGCGGGGACGTTCGCCGCGCCGTACTCGAGCACCTTGGTGGACAGCTCGAGCGAGGCGTCCATCGAGGGGTGGCGGGCGGAGAGGGCCACGTCGCAGCCGGCCAGCAGCTCGGCGACACGTTCACGGCTGACCGCGCCGTGCCACACGAGCCCGTCGGTGCGTGCCAGCGCGGCCTCGACCGCGGGCTTGTAGGCGGGATCGTCGGGTGGGTCGTGGACCTTGTCGCCGGCCACGTGCAGTTCGAGGCCCGGGTGGCCCCCGCGCAGCTGCTCGAACGCGGCGACGGTCTCGAGGAACCCCCAGGCCGGAGCGAACTTGCCGGCGTAGAACAGCTTCGGTGCCGACGACAGCGCATCCGGCGGTCGGAGGAAGGACTCGGGGACCATCGGGGTGAGCAGCGTGGTGCGCCCCGTGGTGGCGGGGACGAGCCCCTCGAGGTAGGCGCGCATCTCGTCGGTCTGGCACAGCACCCGCTGCGAGGCCGCCGCGATGCGTGACAGCTCCGCGCGGTCCTCGACCGTGGCCAGCCGGGGTTCCTGGGGGATGTCGGTGAGGTAGGTCCACAGCCGACCAGCGAGCGACGCCCGGCCCGCCGCGTCCTTGCACAGCTCGTAGCCGCGGAGCAGCACCACGTCGAAGCGGTCGCGCGCGTCGAGTTGCTCGATGTGGTCGAGCGCCTGGGCCGGGGTGAGCCGTGGCGGGGCGTCGGGGTGTGTCACCAACGTGACGTTGTCGCGGTCGAGCAGCGGCCGGACGACGAGGTCACGCGCGATCGGGGACTTCAGCACGACCGAGACGTGACACCTCGGATCGAGGGCCAACGTCTCGGCGAGCGCCGCCAGCCAGATGGCCGACCCGTCGATGAGGTTGAGGTTGACGTCCCCGTACAGCGCGATCCGCATCCCGCGCCTCAAGCGGAGCGGGCGGGAACGCGCGCACCGGGTTCGCCGAGGCTGTAGGGCACGATCCCCGCGGCGGTCAGCTGCTCGCGCAGGGCCGGTGCCGCTCCGTCAGCGGTGTCCCAGCCCTGCTCGACCACGTGGGTGCGCAACACCGCGATGGGTCGGTGACCGACCGCCTCGACGTGGCGCCAGGCCGGCCCACCGGCACGGAACCCGACCGCGTCAGCGTCGGTCAGCAGCAACCCCTGCGCGAGGTCGGTCAGCGCCTCAGGTGTGGACAGGGGGTCGGCTAGCAGCACGAACGGGGTGTCGACCCGGTCGGCGAGCTGACGCCACCGGGCGGGCTCGTCGACGGTGGTGTCCTGGCGGACCGTCGCGACCGGGAGGTCGCTGAAGCGGGCGGGATCGGCGGTCCCGACGGCGACCGGGAGCTCGCTGCCCTGCGCGGCCAGCTCGGTGCACAGCCCGCGGGCGAGGTCGCGTTCGTCATCGAGCAACAGCACCGTCGACCGCCGGCCGGCGTACGGGGTGACGTCGGGGTACCCGGCGAGCGCGGCGATGCGCGCGAGACGGTGCTGGTAGGTGTGTTCGCCGAGCACCGCGCGCAGGCCCGCGAGCGAACGGCGGTGCCAGGCGTCGTCGTCGGTGAGGAGCTCGCGGATCGCCGCCTCGGCCGACTCGGCGGTCTCGACGACCGGGACGATGTCGCCGAACATCTGGTCCACGCCGAGGCTCGGGGTCGAGACCACCGGCGTGCCGCAGGCCAACAGCTCGAAGACCCGTCGCGAGAACATCGTGGGTGAGGCGATCACCGAGTTGGTGTTGAGGAACAGCCGGTGGGCGCGGTAGATGCGGACCATCTCCTCGTACGGCACACCGCCCTGGATGTGCTCGCGGAACCGGGCAGGGAAGCCGACCGAGTCGTTGTCGGTGCCGTGCGTGCGGTCGAAGATGACGAGGTCGAACGGGCGCGCGGCGTCGAGCAGCCGCTCCATCTGCTCCTGACGCTCGGGGTGACGGTTCTTGTAGTAGGTGCCACCGAAGACCGGGCGCGGATCGCGGGCGGCGAGCTCGTGGGTCGGGTGGTGCAGCACGGGCTGTGCGGCGAACGGCAGTGCAGCCACCAGCTCGGCGCGGAGACCGTCGAGGGCCTGGTAGTGGGGGATCCGGTCGGCGTCCGTGGTCAGCACCACGTCGAAGAGGCGGGCGGCCTCCTTGAACTTGTCGAAGTGGACCGGGTCCTCCTTGTTCCAGAAGACCGTCGGGACGTCGTGGTCGTTGCACCACGCGATCAGCTCGGTGAGCTGTGGCAGGCCCACCGACTGCGGGTAGGCGTAGCTGCCGACCTGGAACTCCCAGCTGCCGCCGTTGCCCTTCCACGCCGACTCGACGAAGAGCAGGTGGGGGTGGTCAGCCTCGAGCGTCGCCCGCCAGTTGTCGGGCCGGAAGGTGAGCAGCTCGCAGTCGGGGGCGAGCGACTGCTCCGTGAAGGTGTCGACCACGGCCGCGACGCGTAGGTCCTCGACCGCGCGGACCTTGCGGGGCGCGAGGTAGCGGGCCTCGAGGTGGGCGGTCGGCCGCGTCTCGGTCGGGGACTGGAGCTGGGCCGAGGAGACGTCGGCGGACTCGCCCTTGGCCTCACCTGGTGGGACCGGTGCCGGGACCTCAGGCGGGATGGACCGGGTCAGGACCCGCAGGAGGATCACCGGGAGCAGCAGGATCCTGCGGGGGTCACGCCTGATCTCGGCGAGCGCCGCACCGATGCGCCACCACCGGCGGGCTTTGAGCGAGGCGAACTGGTGGCGGTAGCGGTCGCGCTGGAAACGGAGGCGGCTGTTGCGCTCGCGTTCCCCGATCAGCGCCCCCTCGAGCCGTTCCACCTTGGCGACGAGGCGGTCGCGCTCGACCACGACGGCCGGCAGCTGGTCGGCCTGCCGCTTGAGCCGTTCGCGTTCGAGCTCGGCATCGGCGAGCTGGCGTCGCAGTTCGGCGAGCTCGCGGGCGGTGGCATCGGGGTCGGCCACGGGGAGATCCTCGTCGGGCGGCATGGTCAGGCCTGCTGGGAGTTCCGGTAGCGGTCAACGGTCTCGTCGGGGTCACCGTCGGCGATGATGCGGCCCCGTTCGAGCCAGATGACCCGGCTACACGACTCGGCGATCGTGTCGAGCGCGTGGCTGACGAGGAACACCGTGCCAGCCTGCTCGCGCAGCTGCGCGAGCCGCTCCTTGGACTTCAGTCGGAACGATTCGTCGCCGACGGCCAGCGCCTCGTCGATCACGAGGATGTCGGGGACCACGGCCGTCGCGATGGCGAACAGCAGCCGCGCGCGCATCCCCGAGGAGTAGGCCGACATCGGGAGGTCGATGAACTCCTCGAGCTCGGCGAACTCGACGATCCGGTCGACGTTCTCGTCGACCTCGTCGGCGGGCATCCCGAGGGCGAGGCAGCCGAGCACGATGTTGCGGCGACCTGAGACGTTGTTCTGCAGCGCCGAACCGACGCCGAGCAGCGTCGGTTGCGAGCGGGCGTACACCTCGCCCTGCTCGACCGGGAGCAGGCCGGCCAGCGCCTGCAGCAGCGTCGACTTCCCCGAACCGTTGCGTCCGACGATGCCGATCGACTCGCCGCGCTTGGCGACGAACGACACGCCGCGCACGGCGTGGATCTCGCGGGCCGTGCGGCGTTCGCCGCGGATCGCGTCGCGGAGGGCCGGACGACGGTCCTCGAAGACGCGGTAGACGACGTGCACGTCGTCGAGCACGACGTTGACCTGGTCGAGGTCGACGCCGAACAGGTCGGGCGTGGCGACCTCGATCGTCGTCGGTTCGGTGCGCTCCGTGGTCGTCTCAACCACGGCCGTACCGTTTCTCGGCGCCGAGGAAGTACCACAGCCCGAACGCCAGCGCGACGACGGCCCAGGCGATGGCGGCCACCCAGATCAGCCCGATGTCCTCGGGCTCGAAGGTCGACATCATCGACTCACGTGCGAGCGAGACGTAGACGTAGAAGGGGTTCAGCACCAGCAGCCAGTCGAGCTCCATGAGCCGCGGGCGACCCTCGAGGAACCGGTGCGGGTCGTAGAGCACCCCGGAGAGGTAGAACAGCAGCCGGAAGACGAAGGGCAGCAGGTTCCGGGTGTCCCGGACCGCCTCGGTGAGCCGCGCTGTGATCAACGCGCCACCCTGCGCGAACGCGGTGATCGCCACGAACGCCAGCGGGAACCACAGCATCTGCGCGTGCAGGCCCTCGCCGGTCAGGACCATCACCAGCACCATGACCACCAACGAGGACCCGAAGCCGAGCACCTCCTTGATGACGATGCTGGCGGGCAGCACCGCCCGCGGGAACTGCAGCGACCGGATCAGCCCGAGGTTGCCGATGATCGACGAGGCGCCGGCGGAGATGGCCCGCTGCTGGAAGCTGTAGATGAACACGCCGACCGACAGGAACCCGATGTAGTTGTCCGGGCCGAGCCCGCCACGGACGCCGGCGAGCAGCACCCCGAAGATCAGGTAGTAGATGGCGATCAGCAGGACGGGGTTGATCAGCTGCCACACGTTGCCGAGCAACGTGTCCATGTGCTGGGCACGGAACTGGCCGTTGGCGAGGTTGTAGGCGAACTCGCGGCGCGCCCAGGTCATGCGCAGGTAGTCGCGCAGGCGGGGACGGCCGCCGAGGGGGACCAGCCCCCTCGGCGGGGCGCTCACCGCGGCCACGTTCCTGCCTCCACGCGCTCGAGCATCTCGATGATCGCGGCCGCGCACCGTTGCCCGGCTCGGCCGTCCCACAGCGGCGGACGATCCTGCGGGAAGGCGGTCTCACCCGACAGCACGGCTTCGGCGGCGCCGACGAGCTCGTCCGGGGTGACGAGCTGGTTGGTGCCGTGGGTGATCGTGATCGGCCGTTCGGTGTTGGGGCGGACCGTCAGGCAGGGCACGTCGAGGATCGTGGTCTCCTCCTGGATGCCGCCCGAGTCGGTGATGACGAGACCGGAGCCGGAGACCAGCGACAGGAACTCCACGTAGCCGAGCGGGTCGATGACGTGGATGCCGTCGCCGGTGACGAGGCCGAGGTCGGCGAGCCGCTGCCGTCCGCGCGGGTGCAGGGGGATGACGACGTCGATGCTCTTGGCGACCTGCTTGAGCGCGTCGACGATCCGCTGGGCCACCACCGGGTCGTCGACGTTGCCCGGCCGGTGGAGGGTCGACACGGCGATCCGGTCGGGCAGGCCGTTGGCCTGGCGGACCGGGGCGGGATCGAACCGGTCCCGGTTGCGTAGCAGGGTGTCGATCATCGGGTTGCCGACGAACCGGATGCGCTCGACGTCGGCGCCCTCCTTGCCGAGGTGGGCGTACCCCTCGGGCGAGGTGACCAGGAGCAGGTCGCTCAGGACGTCGGTGACGCGCCGGTTGATCTCCTCGGGCATCGTGTTGTCGAACGAGCGCAGACCCGCCTCGACGTGCACCACGGGCACACCCAGCTTGGCGCACACCATCGCGGCGGCGACGGTCGAGTTGATGTCGCCGTAGACGATCACGGCGGCTGGCTGGTGCTCCTCGACGGTCGCTTCGATGCCGGTCATCAGCGCGGCGGTCTGCGTCGCGTGCGAACCCGAGCCGACCCCGAGGTTGACGTCCGGCTCGGGGATCCCGAGGTCGCGGAAGAAGATGTCGGACATCTTCTCGTCGTAGTGCTGCCCGGTGTGGATCAGCAGCTGGGGGACGCCGGCGTCGGCCAGCGCGTCGACGACCGGAGCGGCCTTCATGAAGTTCGGGCGCGCACCGACCACGTGCGCAACGGTCGGGTGGGACATCGCAGGATCCGTCTCGGCAGGGGGCGGCTCGGGAGGGCGGCGCGCCCGTCACGGAGCGGCCACATCGGTCGCCCACGCTACCCCGCCGGTGCCGGGCGCCGTGCGAACGCACCGGTGGCGAACGGTCGCGGCCCGTGCCGACCCGCCGGGCGTGGCGGCCACTCCGGGACGGTCAGCTAGCGTCCGAGCCCCTGTCCGACCCGAGGCCCACGTGAACGTCTTCACCGTCGCGCTGGTCGCCGACGAGAGCCGCCGACCGGACGTCCGCCGCGCGATCGAGGCCGCACACGCGGCCACGACGCCGTTCGTGGACCAGCCTCACGAGCGCTGCACGTTCGACGCCGGCCACGTGGTCGCCACCTCCTACGCGGTGCACGGCGACACGACGCCGATCGGTGCCTACGCCCGGGCCGACGAGCACCGCTTCGACACCTTCGCGGGGCTGCCGGCGCTCGAGGACGGCGGCCGGGACTGGGCCGCCACGCTCGCCGAACGTCGCGGGGGCGACGCCTTCGACGTCACGAGCCTCGGGGGATCGTTCTCGTTGGTCCGGGCGAGCGCCGACGAGATCGAGGTCCACACCTCCTCGAGCGGCTGCGAGCCGGTGCACATCGCCCGGCGGCCGGGCTTGACCGTCATCGGGAACCGCGCCACCGCGGTGCGTGCGGCGACGTGGCCGGACCAGCCGTTCGCCTACGACGCCGACGCCCTCTCGACCCTCTGCGCCGTCGGATGGCTGGCGCACGACCGCTACCCCTACTCGGGTCTCGAGCTGCTGGCTCCCGGTTCCGCGATGTGCATCCGCCCCGACGGCATCGCCGTGCGCTCGACGGGGGTCGGACGCGCGACCGCCACCGAACGGTTCGACGACGCCGACCCGGGCGTCGACGCGGGCTACGAACGGCTGACGGCCGCGCTCGTCACCGCCGCCGAGCGGCTGCGGACCTTCGCCGGCGACCGGATCCGGCTACCCCTCGGCGGCGACCCGGGCACGCGCCTGCTGGCGACCCTCTGCGCCGCCGCCGGCATCGAGGTCACCCTCACCGCCGGTGAGCCGCACGCCGAGGTGGCGCGCCGGGTGGCCGACGTGCTCGGCCTGCCCGTCGAGAGCGCCGCCGGGCGCGAAGACGCGGGGGAGCGCAACGCCCGCGACGTCCAGCTCCGCCGCCAAGCCTGGTTCGGCGAAGGCGTCGCCAGCATCATCTCGCCGTGTGCCGACCTGCGCGCCGAGCCGGAGGTGCGCTTCGGCGCACACGGCATCCAGGTGCTGGCCGGTGGCTACTCCTCGACCGGTGACGGTCCGCGGGAGCCGGTCGCCGATCTGGGCGCAGCGACCAAGTTCCTCGACGACCTGGCGCTGCGCAACGGCAGCCTGCTCCTGCGCGACGACGTACGGATCGCCCAGCAGCAGATCAACCGCCGGACCGCCGAGGAGCTGCTCGACGAGGTCGGCCCCCTCACCTACCACGAGCTGGCCTACCTGCGGGTCCGGGTGGGACGCGGTGCGGGCGCCGAACGCCACGCCGACGCGTTCGGCGTGCTCGATCTCGCCCCCGCGATCGACGAGCGGGTCCTGCAGGCGGTGGCCGTGCTCCCACTCGACCACCTCCGCACCGAACGCACGGCCTTCGAGGTGCTGCGCCGCCTGCAGCCCGAGGTGCTCGGCATCCCGCTCGCCGGTCGACGGTGGACCTTCGAGCGCGACGCGCCCCACCCCGAACTCGACCCCGACGGCTGGGACGGCCGCCGACCGTCCGACACGACCGGAGGGCCGTCAGGGACCGTCTCGTCGCCGCAGGAACAGGCCTGGATCACCGAGCGGCTCGAGGCACCTGGCAGCCTGCTGTTCGAGACGGTCGAGCGCGCGAAGCTGCTCGCGGTGCTGGCCGACCCGGGGTCGTGGTCGACGAGCCACCGCGCGTCGCTGCTCGGCGCCGTGACGGCGAGAGCGCTGGTCGACGACACCTGGCGTCCGGCGGACACGCGGCGTGCGCGCCGGCGACGCGCCGAGGCGGCCGGGAGAGAGGCGTGAACCTCGCCCGGCTCGTCCAGGCACTGCTGCGGCGGGCGCGGCGCGATCCGGTCGGGACCGCACGGACCGTGCTGCTCCGGGTGCGGGACGAACCGGCCTACGTGCTGGTCAAGGCCGACACCATGCTGGCCGACACCCACCGTCGGCGGCTCTACCCGGTGCTGCTCGGCATCGGCGGTACGGCGCGGCGGTTGCTCCCGACCGCGGTGTGGCCGGTCCTGCTGGTCGTCTTCGCCGCGCACGGCCTCGGCCACGACGCCGAGGTGGACGCCGAGGTCGCGGCCGAAGCGGGCCGTCGTCGCCGACCCGCGCAGCGGCTCGCGCTGGCGGCGCTGCTCGCCGAGATCGATCGCGCCCCGACGGCTCTGGCGCTCGTCGAGGACCTGCCCGCGTCCACCCGGGTGCGACGCATCCGCGGCCGCGTGCGCTGGCGTGCGGGGGACCTGCGCGCCGCCGACGCCGAGCTGAGCGCCGCCGCGGCCGACGACCGGCGTCCGAGCACGCGCCGCATCGCGCACCGCGTGCACGAGGACCTGCGTGCCCTCGACCCCGAGTGGCGGGTCCCGGCCCCAGCGCTCGCGGGCCCGCGCCCGACCCCCCTGCCGCGCCGTGTGGTCCACCTCATCAACAACAGCCTGCCGCTCACCCAGGCCGGCTACACCGTCCGGGCCCACCGCGTCGCTGCCGCCCAGCGCGAGGTCGGTCTCGATCCGGTCATGGTGACCAAGCTCGGCTACCCGTGGAAGCAGGGCCACGTCGGGGTCACCGAACGGGTCGAGGTCGATGGGGTCACCTACCGCCACGTACCCGACCCCGGCGGCGAACGCGTCTTCGGCACCGCCGAGCGGGTGGAACGCTCCGTGGCCCGCCTCGGCCCGGTCGTGGCCGACCTGCGGCCGGCCGCTCTGCACCCGACCACCCCGTTCGACAACGCCCAGGTCGCGCTCAGCCTCGGCCAGCAGCTCGAGATCCCGGTCGTGTACGAGGTGCGGGGGTTCCTCGAGGAGACGTGGCGCTCGCGCCAGCCCGGCGACGCCGGACGCGACCGCGACCAGTACCGGCTCACCCGAGCGACCGAGGGCGCGTGCGCCACCAGGGCCGATCACGTGGTCACCCTCGGCCGCGCGATGGCCGACGACCTCGCCGCCCGCGGGGTCGACCCGGACCGCATCACCGTGGTCCCGAACGCGGTCGACGTGGACGAGTTCACGCCCGGGGGTCGCGAGGGCGATCTCGCACGCGGCGCCGCGGTCCGCCGCGAGCTCGAGGTGCCCGAGGGGCGGGCGTTGCTCGGCTACATCTCCTCGCTGGTGTCCTACGAGGGTGTGGAGGTGCTGCTGCGGGCGACGCGCGAGCTGCTCGACCGCGGCCTCGACGTCGGCGTGCTCATCGTCGGCGACGGCGCCGCCCGCCCCGGATGGGAACGTGAGGCCGAGGTCCTCGGCCTCGGGGACCGCTGCCGGTTCACCGGCCGCGTGCCCCACGCGCGGATCCAGGCCTACTACGAGGCCATCGACGTCTTCGTCGTCCCGCGCCGCGACGACCGCGTCTGCCGGTTGGTCACCCCCCTCAAACCCGTCGAGGCGATGGCGCTCGAAGGGTGCGTGGTCGTCAGCGACCTGCCGGCGCTCGCCGAGATGGTCGAGGAAGGTGTGACCGGTCGCACCTTCACCCCCGAGGATCCCGTCGCGCTGGCCGACGTGGTCGCCCCCCTGGCCGGCGACCCGCAGGCGCGGGCCGCCCTCGGTGCTGCAGCGCGGGAACACGTCGCCGCGGAGCGGACGTGGGCCGCCAACGCCCGCCGCTACGCCGACGTCTACCGGACCCTCGGGGTGCTCTAGAGGTTCCCGCCGCGCGCGGACCGCGTCCCCGTGGCCGTCGATGAGGCGTCTCGGAGAGTCTCGGTACCTTGCGCCGGCCACCATCGAACGGCCACGCGCTCGCGGCGGCCGGACCGGGTGGCTCGACGCAGCCCCGCGGGGCGCGACCCACGGGGACAGGAACGGCCGTATGCGCAGGATCGCACCGCACGTGCCCGCAGCACCGGTCGCCGAGGTGGCCGTCGCGGCGCCGCCAGCCGCCGCGAGGCGCTCGAGGAGCGCAGCCCTGGCGGCGCTGATCGCCGTGCTCGCGGTGCTGGTGCCCGCCGCCCCGGCGGATGCCCTCGAGGTCCGCACGGGCAACACCGAGCGGGTGCTCGGTGGGCTGAGCTCGCAGACGCTCGACATCACGCTCGACGACGGCGCCCGGGTGCGCGGCCACGCGCTGCGGTTCCGTGACGAGAGCGCGATGGAGCTGCGCCCGCGCCTGGCGCAGGACAAGGTGTCGGGCTACGAGTCCATGTCGTCGATGGTGTCGCGCGAGCACCGCCGGGGTGCCATCGCCGGCGTCAACGGCGGGTACGCCATCAGCCGCCCGTCCGGCGCCCCGAACGGCCTCTTCGTGTCCGACGATCGCCTCGTCACGACCAACGCGCTCGGTTCCCCCTCGGGGGTCACCCAGCGTCGTGCGGCGGCGGGCATCCGTCCAGACGGTCGGATCGTCGGCGACGAGCTCAACGTCGCGCTCACGCTCGACAGCGCCGACCTCGGCCTGACCGGCGTCCCGGTGGACGACCTCAACCGGTTGCCGCTCGAGAGCGAGACCGACCGCATCCTGATCTTCGACGCCAACTTCGGTCAGCTCGTCCCGATCCCGGCGGGCAGCGTCCTGCTGCGGGCCGAGGACCTCCCGCTCGGGTCCTCGGGGCGCACCGAGACCCGCGTGGTCTCCGCCCACGACATCGACGCCGACGGCGCCTTCACCGCACGGCCGGGGGAGACGCTGATCGTGGCGACCGGCGAACGGGCAGCGACGCTCGCCGACGCCACGTCGGGGACCCGCATCGGTGTGACCGTCACCATCGCCCCCTTCACCGGTGGAACCGCAGCGGACTGGGCCGACCTGCGTGGTGCGGTCAACGGCGCGGGGCTGCTGGTCAAGGACGGTGTGGCCCAGCCGGGCTGGAGCTTCAGCGATCAGGGCGTCAACCACGCCGGCTCGCGACGTGCACGGACGGCGATGGGCAGCCTCACCGATGGCCGATCGCTGCTGGTCACCATCCAGGAGAGCTCGGTCACCGCGGGTGACGGCGTGACGCTCGAGCAGCTCGGCCGGATCATGCGTGACCTCGGTGCGGTCGACGCGGTGGCCATCGACGGCGGTGGCTCGAGCACCATGTACGTGGGTGACGAGGTCCGGATGCCGCAGAGCGACCCGAAGCGGGTCCACTCGAGCGCGGTGTTCGTCTACGCCCCGCTGCCGCCCCCCTCCCGGTCGATCACGGGCGCGTGCCCGCCGGGCAGCGTCCCCGACGGCGGGTTCGAGGACACCGCCGACAACGTCCACGCCGGCTCCATCGACTGCCTCAAGTGGTGGCAGGTGACCGAGGGGATCGCGGAGGGCGTCTACGCGCCCGGTGGGGACGTGAGCCGCCAGCAGATGGCCTCCTTCCTCGCCCGCTGGATCGACGACCTCGCCGCTCGCGGGGACGGACGTGCGCTCCCGACCGACGCGCCCAACCGGTTCGACGACGTGCAGGACGGCAGCACCCACGAGCCAGCCATCTCGCGCCTGGCGCAGGCTGGAGTCATCTCGGGCACGACGGCGACGACCTACTCGCCGGGGTTGCCCGTGCGACGCGGCCAGACCGCCTCGCTCGTGGCCCGCGCGGTGGCGTACGCGAGCGGTGCGGAGCTGCCGCCCGCGGCGGACACCTTCATGGACGACAACACCAGCAACCACGAACCGTCCATCGACCGGCTGGCCCACGCCGGGGTGATCGGCGGCACGGGCGGGTACCGGTTCGCGCCCGACCGACCCGTCAGCCGGGCGGCCATGGCGTCGCTGGTGATGCGCGCGAGCGACCTGTTGGTCGAACAGGGGGTCGTCGCGCCGCCAGCGTGATCCTCAACCGTCGGCGTCGACGTCGAAGATGATGTACCCCCGCCCGTCGCGATCCACACGCCGGTGCTCGACCTCGTAGGCGGCCTCGAGCCGCGCCAGTGTCCGGGGGTAGTCGCTGGTGAGGTGGTGGGTGAACACCACCAGCAGGAGATCGTGAGCGGCGATGCGCTCGTCGTCCTCGAACGGGAACCGCGCGTTGCGCTCGTCGATCCGGCGCACGGTCGCGTCGACCCGGACGTCGCTGTCGAGGGCGCTGAAGTAGTGGTCGATGACCGGCGTGTGGCGTGACGAGGTCTCGTAGACGAGGAACTCGTCGTCGGGCTGCGACGCGACGACCGCGGCGACGTCGGCTGCGACCCCTCGCCAGTCGACCTTGGTGTAGGTCGCGGCGTCGACGAACCCCGGCACCACCGTCGGGAGCAGCACCACGAGCGCGACCGTCGCGGCGTCGGGGAACCTCCGCCGGTCGCCGGCGGGGCGTCGTGCGGCCACACGCTCGGACACCAGCAACCCGAGTTCGCGCACCGCCAGGACGAGCAGCACCGCCACGCTCGGCAGCACGTAGATGAGGTACCGATCGAAGAACCGTTCCTGCTGCAACAGCAGGAACGCGAGGTAGGCGAGCATGGTCGGCCCGACCACCATGGTCACCGCGTACGCGGTACCGAAGGCGTGCCGACGCTCGTCGAGGTGGGTCGCGTCGGTCGCCGGACGGGCCACGGAGCGGCGACGCCACCACCATCCAGCCGCCGCGATCGCGGCAGCGAGCGTCACCAGGAGGACCGCCGGCAGGCCGGTCCGGAAGCTCGGCTGCACGAGCTGGTCGAGCATGGACGCGGGGGTGTGGGTGACCGCCTGCTCGACGGCGTACTCCCCCTGGTAGGTGCTGAAGGACGCGAGCGTGACCCGACCCCACACGGCCGCGAAGACCACCAGCTGTGCCACGAGCGCCGCCACGATCCGGGCGGCTTCGGCCACCCGACGGATCGGCGCGTGGAGGAGCACGAACCCGACCAGGAAGACGGCTTGGGCGCCCCAGAAGAAGAGGTTGTAGTAGTGGACGAACAGCGTGGCGAGCTGCACGAGGGACAGGGCGAGCAACCAGGGCGCGGGTACCGCCCAGGTCCGCCCCGGTCCGGTCGGCGGGGCTCCGGCTGCCTCGCCCGGACGGAGCATGGGCTCCGAGCAACGCACCAGGAGGTAGGTGCTGATCGCCGACAGGCCGAGCGTCACACCGTACGAGCGGGTCTCGAGCCCGTAGTAGGTGACGATGTAGGACAGCGAGAACAGCAGCGCGACGGCGTCCGCGGTCCGACCCCCGTGGAGACGCGCGACGGTCCGGTGCAGCGCGACGACCGCGGCGGTGACCGCCACGTTGGACAGGGTCCGCGTGGCTGCCTCGGTGTCACCGAAGAGGGCGATCCAGCCGTAGAGCATCACCTGGTACAGCGGCGGGTGGATCGAGGTCTCGGCCAACGACGCCACCGCAGCGCGCAGGCTCGGCGGCTGCGTCACGTAGAGGTGGACGGCGTAGAGCTCGTCGAGCCAGTAGGACTCCTTGCCCGCCAGCGCGAAGCGGGTGAGGAAGGTCAGACCGGCCGTCAGGACGAGCACGGTCGACGGGCCGCGGCGTCGCGTGCCGGCGGTAGGTGACCCTGGAGCAGGCGTCCCGGCCGCAGCGTCGGTGGTCACCGTCCACCTCCGTCGTTGGCTGTGGGCCTCCCCGTCGGGGACGTCGCTACCGACCGGGCAGCGTAGCTGCGCGGGCATCGCGGCTTCCGGCGCCCACGCTCGGTCGGGCACGGACGCCGAGCGGTAGCATCCCGGGCCGATGCCCCCGAGCACCCGAGGACCGCGTGGCCGAGGCCCTCCCCCGCCCGCCGGCAGCCGACGTCCCCGAGGTCACCGGAGCGGCCGTCACCGAGGCACGGCGCGATCCGGGCGCGTTCGACGTCTCGATCCTGGTCCCCGCCAAGGACGAGGTGGGATCGTTGCCCCAGCTGGCCGCTGAGGTCGCGGCTGCCATGGACGGCGCGCCGGGTCGCCCGCACGGTTGGCGCTGGGAGCTGGTGATCGTCGATGACGGCAGCAGCGACGGTTCCTGGGAGACGGTCGAGCGCCTGTCGGCCGGGGATGCACGGGTCCGCGGGCTGCGGATGCGCCGCAACTTCGGCAAGTCCGCCGCCCTCGCCGCAGCGGTGCAGGCGTCCCACGGCGAGTACGTGGTCACGATGGACGCGGACCTCCAGGACGACCCGGCCGAGCTCCCCGAGATGCTCGCCAAGCTCGATGGCGGTGCCGACCTCGTCGCTGGTCACAAGCTCGAGCGCCGGGACCCCCTCGGGAAGCGTCTGCCCTCGAAGCTGTTCAACTCGGTGACCAGCCTCGTGACCGGGCTCCGTCTGCACGACCACAACTGCGGTCTGAAGGCGGGCCGTCGTGAGGTGTTCACCAGCACGCCGTTGTACGGCGAGATGCACCGCTACCTCGCCGCGATCAGCCACGCCCAGGGGTTCCGGGTCGTCGAGCAGCCGGTCAACCACCGACCGCGGCAGCACGGCCGGTCGAAGTTCGGCCTGGAGCGGTACGCACGGGGTGGGCTGGACCTGTTGACCGTGGTGACCCTGACGCGCTACCGGCGCCGTCCGGCGCACCTGTTCGGTGGTCTCGGTCTCGTGCTCGGACTGAGCGGCATGGCCATCCTGCTCTACCTGACCGGTGTGTGGTTCCTGACCGACCAGCCCATCGGTGGGCGTCCGCTGCTGTTGCTCGGGGCGCTGCTGTTGGTCGTGGCGGTGCAGCTGGCCAGCGTCGGGCTGCTCGCCGAGCTGCTCGTCCACCGGCAGGCGGCCGAGGAGGACCCCCTCCGGCACGTCGTCGCGGTCGTCGGCGTACCGGGCGGGGCGGGGCCGTGACACCCCCGGGTGACGGCCGGGTGACGGCCGGATCAGCGGGACAGCTCGTCGCGGTCGGTGGGTATCGCAGCGGGTGAGCCGCCACCGAGCCGGCTCGTCAGCGCCAGCAGCAGGTCGCCTGCGGTGTGGACGACCCGGAGGACGACCGCGACCGATGTGGCCCGGGTCGTTCCGACCATCGGCGCCAGCGCCAGGACCAGCACCACCTCACGCGCGCCGACGCCGGCAGGTGCCGGTAACGCCAGCACGCCGACCGCCCAGGCCAGCGCGAACCCGCCGACCACCACGGCCACCAGCTGCCAGGTCGTCCCGGCATCCTGAAGAGGGACGGCGACCACGGCCGCAGCGGCGCCGTAGGACCCCCAGGTGACGAGGAGGAGCCCGGAGGGCAGCGCGACGTCGCGGAGCGACAGCGGCGTCGGGAGCGGGGGGCGACCGAGCAGCCGGAGCCCGAGGGTGATGCTCCGTTCCAGCACCGGTGGCAGCAGCGCGATCAGCATCGCCGGCACCAACGCGAACAGCCAGGGGTAGCGGCCGACCAGCGCCGGGGAGGTCCACGGCAGCGAGCCTGCCGCCACGACCAGACCGGTCAGCAGGTGCAGCCCGAGGAACAGCAGGGATCCGACCGCCATCCGTGAGGGGACCAGGCCGTAGCGCCGCGCCGCCTCCACCTGGGCGAGGACCGGCCACACCGCTCCCGGCAGGTACTTGCCGAGCTGCGTGACGAAGAACACCCGGCGAGCAGCGGGAGCGCTCAACCGGCCGGCGGTCGCACCGATGCAGGTGCGCCAGACCTCGGCGCTGACCAGCAGACCCGCCGTCACGAGCGCGAAGCTGACACCGGCGCGCCCGAACCCGATCGTGCGCACGGACGCGACGAACCCGTCGAGGTCCCGTGTGATCGCGACGGCGCCCAGCGCGAAGGCCGCGACGATCACCGCCACGCGGACCAGATCACGCCAGCGGTGCGTGGATCGCCCGGCGGTCACCTCGACGGGACCGGTGGGTCCGGTCGCAGGATGGCGGTCGAGGTCGGGAACGGCAGCGAGGGGGTGATGCCCCGCATCACGTGCGCACAGGTCCCGGGCATCGAGAGCGCCGGGGCGTACCGCGAGCGTTCGACGTCATCGAACAGGATCGCGCCATCGGCGGCGACGTGCGGCAGCGCGCGCCGCAGGCTCTCCACCCGCGCACGGCCGTCGATGACGATCAGGTCGTAGGTGCCACCGACCCGATCGATGGTCGCGACGTACTCCGAGAAGTCCAGGTGCTCGGAGCCCTCACGCTCGGAACGTACGTGGGGTCCGGGGACCTCCGAGACCGGAGGTGCTCCGACGACGTGGAGCTCGACGTTGTCGAAGCCCTCGAGGATGCGCTCGACCACCGGGACGAACGTCGTGTCGTGTTCGACGGTGTGCACCGTGGCAGCCCGGCGTGCCAACCAGGGGGTGCTGGCCCCCGATCCGAACTCGAACACCGTGGCACCGGGACGCAGCTCGAGGAACCGGTCGACGGCTCGGATCGCGCGGTAGCTCCACCAGGGCAGGTCGAGCCGTGCGAGCTCCTCCGCGTCGTACACCGAGAACAAGCTACGCACGTACCGGGCCGCGGGGGAGGGGGACCGCTCCAGAGCGTCCAGGAGGCCGGTCGGGCGGACGAGCTCTCGCGCCACGCGGGTCACATCGACGTAGCCGGATCGGAGACCCAACGACGGTCCTCACGTGCGTGGTTCGGCGGTCCGCAGCGACCGCTGCGTCCCCGGCGACGCTACCAGGGCCGTCCGCGACGCTTCCCGGTCAGCGGCACCGCGGGCGTGATAGCACGCACTACCCTCCGCGAGCGCAACGCCTCCGGCGCGTCCGCCGCCGGGATCCCCCGCACAGCCCCGGAGCAGCCCGATGCACCCTCGCGCGTCCACCTTCGCCGACGGCCGTTGGACCGTCGGGGTCATCGGTCTCGGCTACGTCGGCTTGCCGCTGGCGGTCACGGCAGCGCAGCGCGGGCTCGACGTCATCGGCTACGACGTCGACCAGCGCAAGGTCGACGCGCTGAACAGCGGGTCGAGCCACGTCGAGGACGTCGACGATGCCGAGCTCGCGGAAGCGCTGAAGGGGGGTGCGACCTTCACGACCGACGAGGACGCGCTCACCGGCGCGGACGCGATCTTCATCGCGGTGCCTTCACCGCTCGGACGCAACCGCCAGCCCGACATGTCCTTCATCGAGTCGGCGTCGGAGACGATCGCGCGCGTTGCCCGTCCGGGGGTGCTCGTCTCCCTCGAGTCGACGACCTACCCGGGGACCACCGAGGACCACCTCATCCCGGCGATCGAGAAGGCCGGGCTGACCCTCGACGACGACGCCTTCGTCGCCTTCTCGCCCGAACGCGTCGACCCCGGCAACGTCCTGCACACCGCCGACATCCCGAAGGTCGTCGGTGGCGTCAGCGAGGTCTCCGGCGAGGTGGCTGCCGCCGCGTACCGCCGCCTGGTCGACAACGTGCACCTGGTCAGCTCGGCGCGGGCGGCCGAGCTCACCAAGCTGCTCGAGAACACCTACCGCGCGGTGAACATCGCGATGGTCAACGAGCTCGCCCAGGTCGCCCACGTCTTCGACATCGACGTGTGGGAGGTCATCGACGCGGCGGCGACCAAGCCGTTCGGGTTCCAGGCCTTCTACCCCGGCCCGGGCGTCGGCGGGCACTGCATCCCCCTCGACCCGCAGTTCCTGGCGTGGCGGGCCCGCGAGCTGCGCGTCGCGACCCGGTTCATCGATCTCGCCGAGGACGTCAACCTCCACATGCCCGACTACACCGTGGGGCGCATCGCCGAGCTGCTCAACGAGCGCGGCCGCGCCATCACCTCGAGCCGGATCGTCGGCCTCGGCGTGGCCTACAAGAAGAACATCGCCGACGACCGCGAGTCGCCCGCGATGGACGTCCTCCGGTTGCTCGACCGGCGCGGCGCGCACCTCGGCGTGATCGACCCGCACGTGCCGAACGAGCGCCTCGAGCGCCACGGCTTCGAGGTCCTCCAGACCGAGACCGACCTGGCCGGGTGGGACCTCGCGGTCGTGCTGACCGACCACGACGGTGTCGACTACGCCGCGATCGCCGAGCAGGTCGACCTCGTGTTCGACACCCGGGGCGTCTACCGCCGTCGCGGCATCGTGGCCGACAACGTCATCGCGCTCTGAACCGGTCGACCGCTCCACCCCACGAGGTGCCGTGCGCACGCTGATCGTGACGACCGTCCACACCCCGCTCGATGCGCGTATCCACCACCGCCAGATCCGGGCGCTCGTCGCGGCGGGCGTCGAGGTGACCTACGCCGCACCGTGGTCGGCGACCGGCACCGAAGCCACCGCAGCCGGCACGGGGGTGGCGACGCGCGACCTGCCACGGTCGGTCGGGCGGAGCCGGCTCGCGGCCCTGCGTGCGGCGCGGGCGCTCATCACAGCGGAGGGCGCGGACCACGACCTGGTGCTGTTGCACGATCCCGAGCTCGCGCTCGCCGTCGCAGGCCAGCTCGACGAGCTGCCGCCGGTGGTGCTGGACGTCCACGAGGACCTGCTCGGCAGCCTGCCGGACCGGCCGTGGGTTCCCGGCCCGCTCCGCCCGCTCGCGCGTCGTGGTGCGCGGTCCCTCGAGCGCTGGGCCGAAGGTCGCCTGCACCTGCTGCTGGCCGAGGAGGGCTACCGCGAACGCTTCACCGGCGAGCACCCGGTGGTGCCGAACCTGCCGTGGATGCCGGCCGACCCCCCGGTGGCGGGCTCGGTCGATCGGGTGGTCTACGTCGGCCGCCTCTCGCGCGGTCGCGGCGCCGAGGAGCTCGTGGCGGTCGCCGACGCGCTCGTCCGGGCGGGCGGGACCCGGCTCGAACTGGTCGGGACCGTCGACGCGGACGTCCGTGGGCTCATCGAGGGGGCGGACGCCGCCGGCATCCTCCGCTGGCACGGCTTCCTGCCGAACGAGGTGGCGCTGCAGATCGTGCGGGGTGCCGTCGCGGGGCTGAGTCTCCTCCGTGATCTGCCGAACTACCGCGGGTCGATGCCGACGAAGGTGGTCGAGTACCTCAGCTACGGCGTCCCGGCCATCACCACGCCGCTGCCGGTGGCGGCCCGTCTGGTCGACGCGAGCGGCGGCGGTGTGGTGGTCCCCTTCGGTGATGTGAGCGCCGTGGTGGCCGCGGTCCGGGAGCTGGCCGACGACCGCGAACGGCGCGAGGCGGTCGGCGCAGCAGGACGCCGCTACGCCGCCGAACACCTCAGCTGGGACGCCGAGGCGCCGAGGTTCGTCGCCCACCTCCGGCGGTTCGCCGGGACCGTGTCGTGACGGCCGCCGCGGCCCTCCCGCCGCTGCCGGACGACGCACGGGTCAGCGTGGTCGTGCCCGCCCTGGCCGCCGCCGGGGTGGTGGAGCGGGCGATCGAGGCGGCCCTCGCGCAGGGCGACCTCGTCGCCGAGGTCGTGGTCGCTGCCGGTGACGAGGCGACGAGGGACGCGGCCCAGCGATCCGAGGACGCTCGCGTCCGCGTGATCGGCAACCCCTCGGGTCGGACGCCGGATGCGCTGAACGCCGCCATCGCGGCCAGCACCCACCCGGTCGTCGTGCGGGTCGATGCGCAGTCGATCCTGCCGCCGGGGTACGTGGCTCGGGCGGTCGCGACGCTACGCCGCACGGGTGCCGGCAACGTCGGGGGGCTGCAGGTCCCGACGGCGGACGCCGGGTTCGGTCGAGCCGTCGCGGCAGCGATGCGATCACCGGTCGGATCGGGCGGGGCGGCCTACCGCGGTGGCAGCGAACCCGGGCCCGCCGACACGGTCTACCTCGGGGTGTTCCGCCGCGAGGCGCTGGTCGCGGTCGGCGGCTACGACCCCCGCTTCACGCGCAACCAGGACGCCGAGCTCAACGAACGTCTGCGACGTGCCGGCCACACGGTGTGGTTCGACCCCGAACTCGCCGTGACCTACGCGCCACGCTCGTCGCCCCGGTCGCTGGCCTCGCAGTACCTCCAGTACGGGCGTTGGCGCCGCCTGACGGCGCGGGTCCACCCTGGATCGCTCCGGGCGCGGCAGCTCGCGCCCCCCGCGCTGGTGCTCGCCGGGACGGGGGTGACCGTGATCGCCGCGGTCACGCGCGCGTGGTGGCTGCCCGCGGTGGGTGCCGGCGCGTACGCCGCGGCGGTGGCCGCCGCCGTCCGAGCCGAGGCGGGGGATGCACCGACCACGGCGCGTGCGACCGCGGCGGTCGCCATCATGCACGCCGCGTGGGGGATCGGGTTCCTGGTGGGTCCGCCGCGCGGGGTCTCCGGCGGTCCCCGACCGGCCGACGGTTAGTCTTCGCACGTGTCGCGGACGGACGGGTGCCATCCGGTCGCGACCCGTCGCCCCACCGCTGACCCCCCGAGTCCCCCGTGTCCGAACCGTCCGCCCCGGACAGCGCCGAACGTGACCAGCTCCCGGTGCTCGACCCCACCGCCGAGGAGCCGCTGCTCCGCCGGCTGAACGAGCGTGGGTTCCGGCTCGTGATGCTGCTCGACGCGTTCGTGCTCGTCGCGATCATGCTCGGATCGATGTTCTGGCGTTTCGGCACGTCGTGGCAGAACTACCCGACGTGGCTGTTCCTGTTCTCGTTCACGGTGGCGCTGTTCGCCTTCGTCGCCAGCCTCTACCTCGGCGGCATGTACGAGCGGGAACCGCGTCTCGGTGCCCCGAACAGCCTGCCGCGGGCGGTCCGGCAGATGCTGGTCGCCGGCGGGATGCTCGAGCTCGCCAACCTCGCGGCGACCGGTGCCGCCCGGGTCTGGCTCGACTTCGGTGGCCAGCGCGTGCTGCCGTTCCCGTTCCAGAACCTGGTGACCACGATCGTCCTCGGGTCGATGGCGGTGGCGGTGAACCGTTGGCTCGTGCACCGTCTGCGGACCCGACGGGAAGGCCCACCGAAGGTCATCCTGGTCGGCACACCGGCCGCGCTCGATGTCGCTCGCGACCACCTGGGATCGGATCCGTTGCGGGTGGAGGTCGTCGGGACCGTGGAGGATCCCGCCGATCTCGTGGGGGCGGTGCTCGCAGCCGACGCGACCGACGTCATGGTCATCGACAACGTCCAACTCGAGGCGCTCTACCCGGGTGTGCTCACCCAACTGGACGCTGCGGGGGTCACCGTCCTCCTCCGGGTGACCGCCCGTGAGACCATGTTGCGCCTCAACCGGATCCGTGAGGTCGGCGGCCTGCCGTTCGTGCGGCTGTTCGCGCAGACGATGCCCCGGTCCCGGGCGCAGCTGAAGCGGCTCGTGGACCTCGGCCTCCTGGTGGTCGGGGTCCCGCTCTGGGCACCGCTGCTGGCCGTCGTGGCCCTCCACCAGCTGGTGGTCGCCGGCCGGCCTCTGCTGTACTGGCAGGAGCGCGTCGGCGCCCACGGTCGCCCGTTCCGCATGGTCAAGTTCCGCACCATGCGTACCGACGCCGAGCTGGACGGTCAGGCGCGGCTGGCCGACCGGGACGATGATCGGGTGATCCCGGCCTGTCGCTGGGTCCGCTCGTCACGGATGGACGAGCTGCCGCAACTGTGGAACGTCGCGCGTGGCGAGATGTCGCTGGTGGGGCCCCGGCCCGAACGTCCGGAGCTCACCGTGGGCTTCGCCGGTCGCATCGCCGGTTACGAACGACGGCACGAGGTTCCCCCGGGACTCACCGGACTCGCGCAGGTCCACGGTCGCTACCACACCGACCCCGAGTACAAGCTCGGGTACGACCTGCAGTACCTCGTGAACTGGTCGCCGATCCTCGACCTCGAGATCCTGCTGCGGACCGTGTGGGTGGTCGTGGCGCGCCGCATCTGACCTAGCGGTCGGCGGTGTCGCCGGGGCCGTCCGGCCCGCCCCGGTCGCCGGGGAAGCCGACGGCCCGCAGGATGTCGCCGACGGTGGCGGCATCCAGGCCGGCGGCGGCGAGCGCATCGGCGAGCCGGGCACCGAGCAACGTCGAACCACACCGGGGGCAGAAGTTCGCCTGGGCGAGCCCGCCACGGGCTGGATCGTCGTCCGGACCGGCCAGCTCGAGGCCGCAGCGGTTGCAGCGGTCGACCGGCAGCCGGTCGGCGACACCGACGTCCTGCAGCGCGTCGATGTACCCGCGGGCGTAGTCCCACGGCACGTAACGGTCCGGCTCGGGCTGGAAGGCGGGCTCGTGGACCGGGGTCTCGCCGGTCTCGAGCAGCAGCTGGAGGTTCTCCTTCAGCATGTCCCAGGGGAAGTAGTGCTCCTCGACGCAGTCGTGGCACCACACCGAGACCCCGCGGTAGCCCTCGGGCTCGAACGTCGCGCGGAAGTCGGCGAGGTCGGTCAGGTCCTGACGGACGAGCGCGGTCTCGTGCTCGTCGAGCGGTTCGTCGTCGAACAGCTCGCCGTCGAAGCCGTCCTCGTCGAAGCCGTCCTCGTCGAACTCGTCGTCGCTCACACGCCCTCCGGGGTCCGTGTCCGGTGCCGTCCGCGCCGGCCCGACGCAGGTCCCCGAGCCTACGTCCCGGCGCGGTCGTTGGTCACCGGCCTGCCGCCTACCCTGCGTCACGTCCCGACCCCGCCACCCGGAGAGCGCGTCGTGCTCGAGACCCACATCGGCGGCACCAAGCGTGCCCGCACCGGCTACGAGCTCGACGAGGTCTCGCTCGTGCCCTCCAAGCGGACGCGCGACAGCGACCTGATCGACGTCAGCTGGAAGCTCGACGCCTACCGCTTCGACCTGCCCGTGCTCGGGGCACCGCTCGACGCGGTCACCTCGCCGGCGACGGCGGCGCTGCTCGGTGGCCTCGGCGGTCTCGGCGTGCTGAACCTCGAAGGTCTCTGGACCCGCTACGAGGACCCGACCGAGGTGTTGGCCGAGATCGCCGAGCTCGCCCCCGGGACCGACGCGACCGTCCGGCTCCAGCAGCTCTACGACCAGCCGGTCAAGGAGGAGCTGATCGGCCGACGGGTCGAGGAGCTGAAGGCGGCCGGCTCGGTCGGCTCCGGGGGAGGAACGGGCCTGGCGGCCGGGAGCCTCACGCCGGGCAAGGTCGAGCGCTACCACGGTGCCGCGCTCGAGGCCGGGCTCGACCTGCTCGTGGTCCAGGGGGTGGTCGTCACCGCCCAGCACGTGTCCGCCGACGAGGACCGCCAGCCGCTCGACCTGCGCTCGTTCACCGCCCGCTACGACATCCCCGTCATCGTCGGCGGCGTCGCCTCGGCACGGTCCGCGATGCACCTGATGCGCACCGGTGCGGTCGGTGTGCTGGTCGGCCTCGACGCCTCGTCGGTGTCGACCACCGAGGCGGCGATCGGCATCCACGTCCCGCTCGCGACCGCCATCGCCGAGGTCGCTGCGGCCCGTAGCCGCTACCTCGAGGAATCCGGGCGCTACGTCCACGTCATCGCCGGCGGCGGGGTTGGCACCGGCGGCGAGTTCGCCAAGGCCATCGCCTGCGGCGCCGACGCGGTCATGCTCGGCCGGCCGCTCGCTGCCGCGGACGAGGCCCCCGCCCACGGCGCCTACTGGGGGGTGTCGGCCGCGCACCACACCCTCCCGCGCGGTCGCTACGACCGGGTCGAGCCGCGCGGTCCGCTCGAGGTCGTGCTCGAGGGGCCGGCGCACCGCGACGACGGCACCGTCAACCTCGTCGGCGGGCTGCGCCGGGCGATGGGCGTGCTCGGGTACGACTCGTTGTCGGCGATGCACCAGGCCGAACTCGTGGTCCGAGCCCGCTGACGTGCCACGTGTCCACGTGAGCCGGTCGTGAAGCGACATGGCCCCCTGGACCCCCACGTCGCTTCACAACTGCCATGCCGGGGACGGTCGTGAAGCGACGTGACCCCCTGGACCCCCACGTCGCTCCACAACCGCCACGCCGGGGACGGTCGTGAAGCGACATGGCCCCCTGGACCCCCATCTCGCTTCACGAGCTCGCGCGATCGGGCGCGACCCGGCGCTCGTGCTCTACCTCGCCGTCCCCGTCCTCGCCCTCGTCCAGTTCGCGGTCCTCGACGTGCCGTTCGCCCGGACGGCGGTCGCGACCGCCCCGTTCGCGCTCGCCGCGGTGGTGATCGTCGTCGGCCGCCGCTCCGGCGCCCACGACGTCGAGGCGGTGGGGCGCCGGTGGCTCGGTGCGATCGGCGCGGCCGGGGTCGGGCTCGCGCTCTGGGCGATCACCACGTTCCTGGTCGCGCTGCCGGCCGGGGTGGGGGAGCCGTCCGGCTTCTACCGTGTCAAGGTGCTGGTCACGACCCCGCTCGGTGACCACAACACCGCCGCCGGGTTGCTGCTGGTCGGGGTCGTGGCGACGGTCCTGCTCGCCCGGAGCGATCGTCGCTGGTGGGCCGGGGTGGCGAGCACGACGCTCGGTGTGGTCGCGTGCCTGTCGCGGGGGTCCGCGCTCGTCCTGCTGCTCGTCGGCCTCGTCGCGCTGGTCGGTGGGTCGCTGGTCGGAGCACGCCGCCCCGTCGCGATGGCGGTCGCCGGTGCGGGGCTGGCCGCGTCGCTGGCGATCGCTGGGCTCGGGGTGGTGCTGGACGCCTCGGCGCCCTCGGGTGAGGGAGCTGCCGAGGAGCCGGATGGCCCGGTCGGTGCGTCCGTCGCGGCACGCGGCGAGCTGGTCGCCCGCGGTGCCGCGGTGGCTGCCGAGCACCCGTGGCTCGGGGTCGGGCTCGGGGGGTTCGGCGGCGAGGCCGAGGACCTGCCGCCACCGAACGACCACGCGCACAACACGCTCGCGCAGGCGGGGGCCGAGGGTGGGGTGCCGCTGGCGTCGGTCGCGCTGGCGCTCGCGGTGCTGCTCGCGGTCCGGGGCTCCCGGCTGCCGAACGGTTGGCGACGCGACCTCGCGCTGCTCGGTGGCGCGGCGCTCGTCGGCCACGGCCAGCTCGACATCCTGTGGGGCACCGTCGGTGCCGAGGCGCTGCTGGCGGTCCTGCTCCTGTTGGCGGTCGGCGACGCCGGTCCGCGGACAGGTGCCCTCGGTGTGGGTGACCCCGACCTCCCGGGGCGGGCCTGATGCAGACTGCTACGCTGTAGCGGTTCGCATCAGGAGGTCACAGGTGGGTCGTGGCACCGCTCCCGTCCGGATCGACCCGGACCTGTACGAGTCCGCCCGCGCCGTCGGTGCGGCAGAGCACCGCTCCGCGGCGCAGCAGGTCGCCGTCTGGATCCGGCTCGGTCGGGCCGTGTCTATGCCGGCCACCGCGGTCGGCCAACGCATCAGCGCTGCGGTCGCCGGCGAGGTCCCGCTAGGACAGCTCGTCGACGAGGAACGCTGCGTCGCCGATGCGACCATCGACGTCGCCATCGAGCAGGCGGCCGAGTCCGTCCCGCTCGGCGAGCAACTCGCGGCAGAAGGCGTGACCACGGTCGCCCTTGACGACGAGGGCCGCCTGGTCGAGTACCGCCCCGACGGCACCACCGCCGTCGTCGGGTGAGCCGGCTCGACCTCGTGGTCGGTCCCAACGGGGCTGGCAAGTCGACGTTCGTCGAGCGGTTCATCATCCCGCACCGGCCCGGCGTGCCGTTCGTCAACGCGGACCTGATCGCCGCCCGGCTGTGGCCGGCCGCGCAGGCCGAACACGGCTACGACGCGGCCGCCAGGGCTGCTGCGACGCGTGACGCGCTCATCGAACGGGCCGACGAGTTCATCGCGGAGACGGTGTTCTCGCACGCGTCCAAGCTCGACCTCCTCGACCGCGCTGGCCGCGCCGGCTACCGCGTCCACCTCTGGGTGGTGATGGTCCCCGTCGAACTGTCGGTGCTCCGTGTCCGGGCTCGCGTCGCTGCCGGCGGACACGACGTGCCCGAGCTGAAGGTCCGTGAACGGCACGCCCGGTCGTGGGGTCACGTCGTCGAAGCCGTTCCGACGGTCGCGGTCGCGAGGTTCTGGGACAACAGTTCCCGCCGTGGACCTCGCCGGATCGCGGCCTACTACGACGGGGTCGCGGACGGGCCGGTGCGGTGGCCGTCGTGGGTGGATCCTCGGCTCCCCGAGCGTCTCGGTGGCAGCATCGTCCGGTAGCTGTGAGCCGCGGCGGTCGCGCTGATGCCATCGGTAGGCTCGCGCACCCACGCGCCCCGGCGTGACCCTGTAGACCGCCCCCGCCCGACAGGACCGCTCCGTGAGCCAGCCGGCCGGCGCGCCGTCACCCGACACCGACACCGTGCTGGTGGTCGACTTCGGTGCCCAGTACGCGCAGCTGATCGCCCGCCGCATCCGCGAGGCTCGCGTCTACAGCGAGGTGGTGCCGCACACCACGCCGGTCGAGGAGCTGCTGGCTCGCCGACCCAAGGCGCTCGTGCTGTCCGGCGGCCCGTCGTCGGTGTACGCCGAGGACGCCCCTCGGGTCGACCCGGCGACCTTCGAGGCCGGCGTGCCGGTGTTCGGGATCTGTTACGGCTTCCAGGCCATGGCGTCCGCGCTCGGTGGCACCGTCGAACGCACCGGCACCGCCGAGTTCGGGGGGACCCCGCTGCAGGTCGAGGGCGTCGAGTCCACCCTGTTCCACGGCCTGCCCGAACGCCAGTCGGTGTGGATGTCGCACGGCGACGCGGTGACGGCGGCGCCGCCGGGGTTCGACGTGGTGGCCAGCACCGACCACACCCCCGTCGCGGCGTTCGAGGACACCAGCCGCGGTCTCGCGGGGGTCCAGTTCCACCCGGAGGTCCTGCACTCCGAGCACGGGCAGGCCGTGCTCGAGCACTTCCTGTACGAGATCGCCGGGTGCGAGCCGACGTGGACGATGAGCAACGTGATCGACGAGCAGGTCGAGCTCATCCGCGCCCGGATCGGCGACCGTCACGCGGTCTGCGGGCTGTCCGGGGGGGTGGACTCGGCGGTGGCCGCCGCGCTGGTCCAACGCGCCATCGGCGACCAGCTCACCTGCGTGTTCGTCGACCACGGGCTGCTGCGGCAGGGCGAGGCCGAGCAGGTCGAACGCGACTTCGTGGCCGCCACCGGCGTCGCCCTGAAGGTCGTGGACGCCCAGGATCGCTTCCTCGACGCGCTCGCGGGGGTGTCCGACCCCGAGGAGAAGCGCAGGATCATCGGTCGCGAGTTCATCCGCGTGTTCGAGCAGGCTGCCCGCGAGGTCGTCGAGGAGGCCGCCAGCGGCGGCACCTCGGTCGACTTCTTGGTGCAGGGCACGCTCTACCCGGACGTGGTCGAGTCCGGCGGGGGGAGCGGCGCGGCCAACATCAAGAGCCACCACAACGTCGGCGGGCTGCCCGACGACCTCGAGTTCGACCTCGTCGAACCGCTGCGGGCGCTGTTCAAGGACGAGGTGCGCCGGGTCGGGTTGCAGCTCGGCCTGCCCGAACAGATCGTGTGGCGCCAGCCCTTCCCGGGGCCGGGGCTGGCCATCCGCATCGTCGGGGACGTGACCCGGGACCGCCTCGAGACCCTCCGGGTCGCGGACGCGATCGCGCGCGAGGAGCTGTCGGCCGCGGGCCTCGACCGGGACATCTGGCAGTGCCCGGTGGTGCTGCTCGCCGACGTCAGGTCGGTCGGCGTCCAGGGCGACGGCCGCACCTACGGCCACCCGATCGTGCTGCGCCCGGTGTCGTCCGAGGACGCGATGACGGCGGACTGGACGCGGGTGCCGAACGACGTGCTCGCCCGGATCTCGACCCGGATCACCAACGAGGTGCGCGAGGTCAACCGCGTCGTCGTCGACATCACCTCGAAGCCCCCAGGGACGATCGAGTGGGAGTGACGCCGCCGCAGGACCGCACGGAGATCGTGTCCGCTCCCGTGGCCGTCACCGTCCTCCGGGACCGCGCCGCATCGAGAGGCGCCCGAGCGACACGCCGATGACCACGCCAGCCGTGATGCCGGCGAGCATCTTCTTCCTGCCGTAGACCCCGCGCCGACGGGTCCGGACGGACCGCGGCCGTGCCTGCGTCCCTGGTGGAGGAGCAGTGGCGGGGCGGGGTGGCGCTGGTGCGGACGGCGAGGTGGCCGCAGCGGGGGTCCCCGAGGTCGCTGCTCGAGCCGGCGGCGGTGAGCTCGGCGGCTCGCACGCCCGGATCGCCTCCCGCCAGTGGCCCATCCGATCCCAGAACTCGGCGTCGGGCTCCTCGGGGGCGAACAACCAGTTGTTGAACCGGTAGGCACGGTCACCGAAGATCTCGCGGCGCGGGACCAACGGTCGTTCCTCGGTGATCTGGTACCAGCGGTACCCGAACGGCTCGAGGATGGCCTCCAGTTGAGCCTCGGAGCGGCCGGCCAGCGCCTCGCAGATGAGGTACGGCCGGTGCCGGCCGAGCACGCCGGTAGCGCCGAGCAGGACGTCCGGTTCGGTCGCTTCGGTGTCGATCTTGATCACCTTCGGCACGACCCCCTCACGGTCGCAGTAGCCGTCGAGCCGTCGGACCGGAACGGTGAGGGACCGCGTCGAGGGCCGGAACCCCTCGAGCAGGGAGTTCGAGGAGTCGGTGACGTCGGAGAGGTAGAAGGTCGCCTCGGTGTCCTCTGCGCCGAGCGCGAGCTCCTCGACCGTGAAGGACAGGCCGTTGCGTTCCGCGAGCTCGCGCGCCAACGCCGCCAGCTCCGGGACCGGTTCGAAGGCACGGACGTCGGCGCCGAGCACCGCTTCGGCGACCAGGGCGAACACCCCGACGTTCGCTCCGACGTCCAGCACGGGCCCTGGGTGCTGTTCGATCGACGCGAGGAAGCACGCCAGCGTGCTGGCCTCGTACCCGGCCAGGCCCTCGCGTTGCAGCACCTTGGGGACGTACGCGCCGTCGTCGGCCTCGATCACCAGGCTGCGCCCCGGGATCGGTACCGCGAGCTCGAAGTTCCGCACGACCGCTCCCTCGACATCGGTCGAGCGACTCTAGGGCGCGGCCCCGGGGCCGGGTGGTCAGTCCGGGTAGGCGGCCAGGAGGATGCTGGCGGCCTGCCCGCGGGTCACCGGATCGCTCGGGCGGAACCGACCGTCGGCGTCACCCGAGACGAGGCCACGGGCCGCGAGCGCCCCGATCGCGTCGGCGTGGGTCGAACGCGGATCGACGTCGCGGAACGGTGCCGGTGCGTCCGGCAGCCCGAGCGCCGCCTGCACGATCGAGGCGAGCTGGCCGCGGGTCACGCTCGCGGTGGGGCAGAACCCGGTCCGGGTGCAGCCGCGCACGAACCCGGCCGTCGTCACCGCCTCGATGCCGGGGCGGTGGGTGCCCGCCACGTCGGTGAAGTGGGTGGTCCGGCCGGCCGGCAGATCCGCCACGCGGCTCAGGAGCGTCGCGAACTGGCCCCGGCTCACCGCCCGGCCCGGGCAGAAGGCCGACGAGGTGCAGCCCGCGATGTCGCCGCGGGCCAGCAGCGCGGCGATCGCCGGCGCGTGGGTGCTCGACAGCGGCACGTCCCGGAACGGGACGACGTACGCCTCGAAGGTGCCGACCTCGCCGCCGCCGGTCCCGCCGCCGTTGCGCTGAGCGTGCTCGCGCATCGAGGCGTAGAGCTTCAGGATCTTGGTGCCGTAGCTCGGATCGGTCGCCCAGTTGCCGCTGCCCATGCGTTCCCAGGTCGGCGCCTTGCCCTTCGGGGTGACCAGGTGGAAGCGGGGGCTCTCGAGCGGGTGCGCCAACGACGCGACGGTGACCGTCGGGTCGCCGTAGGCGCGCAGGTGCTGGATCTGGGCGCGGACCCCGATGCGGGCCGAGCGGAAGCTCGCGACGGTGCAGGTGCCACCGTCGCAGGCGCCGATGCCGGCGAAGTTGTTCTGGTTCGCCCGCACCTGCCCGTGACCGGGCCAGCTGAAGCTGCCCGTCTCGAGCACGGCCTGGGCGAAGGCGAGGTCGCCGGCCACGCCCTCGTCACCACCCTCCTCGGCGTAGTAGCGGGTCAACGTCTCGACGGCCACGGTCGCGCGGTAGCCCGAGACGCGGCTGCTGGTCGAGCGGAACCAGGCGGCCATCTCGCCGGCGGTCAGCTGCGACGGGGCCATCAGCGGCGTCCCGCCGGTGGTCGCGTCGGCAGCGGGCGACGGTGCGGTGAGCGCGAACCCGAGCGCGAGGGCGACGGTGACGAGGGCCGCGGTGCTGCGGTGCAGCAGCGTGGCCAGCAGGCGGGAGCAGGGTGTGGGCACGACGAACTCCGGGCACGCCGGCGGGAGGACCGGCTCGGGGAGGGGAGACCGCTCCGGTCGGACGCCCCGCTCCGGACCCGAGCGGTCGCGCTCAGGGGTTCGCGGTGCGCGCGGAGGGCTCCGGTCGGGGGCGCTGGCCGCCGATGACATCCGGAGGCGTACGCGCCTCGAACCGTCCCCGACCCGCCGACGGAGCACCCGTGCACGACCGGCTCGGATCCCCCCTGGCGCGAGCTTCTCGGACGCCTCCGACCTGATCGTGGCGTTCCTCGAGCACCACGTCCCGCTCGGGTTCTGGTCGGTCTCGCGCTACGACGGCGAGCGCCAGGTGCACCTGACCGTCGCTGACCACGCCTACGGGCTCGGCCCCGGCGCGAGCGTGCCGTGGAGCGAGTCCCTGTGCGAGCGGATGGTCGCGGGGGCCGGGCCGAGGATCGCGCCTGACGCCGAAACGGTTCCCGCCTACGCCGAACGCGCCGCTGGGCTCGACCTGGCGATCGGTGCGTACGTCGGCATCCCGATCCGTGATCCACGCGACGGCGAGCTGTTCGGAACCCTGTGCGGGATCGACCCGGCGATCCACGGCGAGGAGCTGGAGCGGCAACGCCCCCTGCTCGACGTGCTGGCCGGGTTGCTGGCGATGGTGCTCGACGCCGACGTGGAGCGCACCGCGATGGCCCGCGAGATCGAACGGGTCGAGCTGCTCGCTGCGACCGACGCACTCACCGGCCTCCACAACCGACGCGGGTGGGACCGCTTCCTCGCGCTCGAGGAGGCCCGGTACCGACGGTTCGGGGACGCCGGCGCCGTGCTCGTGTTCGACCTCGACGAGCTCAAGCCCGTCAACGACATCGAGGGACACGCCGCGGGGGACGAGCTGCTGCGCGCGACGGCACACACCCTCCGGGACCACGCCCGGGACACCGACTTCCTCGCCCGCCTCGGGGGCGACGAGTTCGGGCTGCTGGCGGCCCGGACCAGGTCGGAGCGCATCGGCGACCTCGTCGAGCGCCTGCGGGCCGCGCTCGACGGCGCCGGGGTGGCGTGCTCGATCGGCGCGGCGGCCTACGAGCTCGAGGATGGCCTCGCCGGCGCGTGGGACCGGGCGGACCGGGCGATGTACGACGACAAGGCCGCCCGGCGATCCTCACGGGCTCCGGTACCGCTCGGGAGGTAGGGTCGGTCACGACCGAGCCCGGTCGTCGCCCACCAGGAGGGTCCACCGTGGTCCCGACGCTCATCATCCTCGGCATCGTGCTTCTGCTCGCGGTGTTCGTGGTCGTCCTCTACAACCGGCTCGTGCGGGCACGCGTGCGCGTCGACGAGGCCTGGGCGCAGATCGACACCCAGCTCCAGCGGCGTCACGACCTGATCCCGAACCTGGTCGAGACGGTCAAGGGGTACGCCAGCCACGAGCGTGAGACCTTCGAGGAGGTCACCGCCGCGCGGTCCCGGGCGATCTCGACGACCGGCCCCGCCGACCTGGCCGAGGCCGAGAACGGCCTCACCCAGGCGCTCGGGCGCCTGATGGCGATCAGCGAGAACTACCCCGACCTCAAGGCCGACGCGAACTTCCGCCAGCTCCAGGAGGAGCTCGCGCACACCGAGAACATGGTCGCCGGCTCACGAGGTCACTACAACGCCTCGGTCCGGGCCTACGACGAACAGCGGCAGGTCTTCCCCTCCTCGGTGATCGCCGGGATGTTCAACTTCGAGGACCGCGAGTACTTCGAGGTCGAGACCCTCGAGGTCCGCGCGGCTCCCGAGGTCTCGTTCGAGTGATCCTGGCGGGCACGTGAGCGCCGCGGGCGGCCTCTACGACCAGCTCCAGCGCGAGAACCGCCGCTCGACACGGGTGCTGCTCGCGCTGGGGGCGCTGCTGATCGCGCTCCTCGTGTGGATCCTCGTCGGCTACCTCGCCACGGATCTGGCCTTCGATCCGGTGACCGGTCCGATCGTCGTGCTCGCGGGCACCGGTCTCGGTCTCGGCGCGACCTACCTGTCGATGCGGGCCGGGCCGGCCATCGCCCTTCGTGCTTCGAAGGCGCAGCCGGCCGACCGGGACCGCTACCGCGAGCTGCACAACGTCTTCGACGAGGTGTGCGTCTCGGCGGGCATCAGTGGCACCAAGCCGAAGCTCTACGTGGTCGACGATCCGGCACCGAACGCGTTCGCGACGGGACTGTCGCTCGAGGACTCGCACGTCGCGGTCACCACCGGGTTGCTCGAGCGCCTCCCGCGGTACGAACTGCGGGCCGTGCTCGCGCACGAGGTCGCCCACGTCCTCAACGACGACATCAAGGCGGTCACGGTGGCGGTCGCCACGGCGGGGGTCGTCGGGCTGCTCGCCGACGTGCTCGTGCGAGCGCTGTGGTTCGGCGGCCGCGGCGGTGGTCGCCGTGGCGGCAACAGCGGCGGCGCCGGCATCGCCCAGGTGATCCTGCTGGTCGTCGGGCTGCTGGCGGTGGTATTGGCGCCGATCGCCGCGCAGCTCATCCGGTTCGCGGTGTCGCGGCAGCGGGAGTTCCTCGCCGACGCGACGGCGGCCGACGTGCTGCGCGACCCGCAGTCGATGGTCAACGCGCTGCGCCGGCTCGAGCAGGACCCCTCCTCGCTCCGCAGGTTCGAGGCGGCGACGGCCCACCTGTGGTTCGAGGAACCCAACGACCGCGAGGGACGCGGCCAGGAGGCCAAGTTCGCGCGACGGTTCGCCACCCACCCGAGCCTCACCGAGCGCATCCAGCGCCTGGCCTCGTTGAACGCCGGCACGGTGCGGACGGACGCGCCCCTGCCGCCACGACCGGACGCTGCCCAGCCGGGCCCGAGCGGCACGGACACCGCGACGCAGCCGCCACCCCCGGAACCTGGTGCCCGGCCGGTGGACCTGCCGCCCCCCGGGTCCTGGCCACCCCCCGCTGGCGGGTAGCGTCGCGCCACCTCGTCGGAGCCACCACCGCGTGCCCACCTCGCCGCTGCACCCGCTCGACCCCGTCGTCCGGGACTACGCGTGGGGGTCACGCACCGTCCTGGCCGAGCTCCGCGGGCGACCGACGCCGTCGCCGGGGCCCGAGGCGGAGCTGTGGTTCGGCGCGCACCCGTCCGCGCCTGCTCGGCTGCTCGAGCCGGTCGACGGGGCCACGTCGCTGCTCGAGCTGATCGACGCCGATCCGGTGACGACGCTCGGCCCCGACGTGGCGGAGCGGTTCGACGGTCGCCTGCCGTTCCTGGTCAAGTTGCTCGCCGCGGACCAGCCGCTGTCGCTGCAGGCCCACCCGTCGCTGGAACAGGCCGAGCAGGGGTTCGCGCGTGAGGAGGCCGCGGGGATCGACCGCGCCGCACCCACCCGCCTGTACCGCGACGCCTGGTCGAAGCCCGAGCTGCTGCACGCCCTCACGCCCGTCAGCGCCCTCTGTGGCTTCCGGGAACCCGATGCGACCATCGCGCTGCTCGACGAGCTCGACGTCACGTCGCTCGCCGGGACCCGCGCGCTGCTCGCTGACCGCGGCGAGGACGCCTTCCCCGACCTGCTCGAGCTCGCGCTGCACGACCACGGGTGGGCCGATGCGGACGACGCGGCGCTCGCCGCAGCGGCCGACCGGTTAGCCGCCGGGGGTGGCGAGTTCGCCGCCGAGGCGCGCTGGCTGACGCGGCTGCTCGACCGCTACCCGGGTGACGGCGGGGTCCGCGTCGCCCTGCTCCTCCGGCTCGTCGAGCTCGCCCCCGGCGAAGCGCTCCACCTGCCCGGCGGCAACCTGCACGCCTACCTCGAGGGTGCGGGTGTCGAGGTGATGGCCAGCTCCGACAACGTGATCCGGGGCGGGTTGACCGTCAAGCACGTCGACGTCGATGAACTGCTGCGGACCGTCGATGCGCGCGTCCTGCCGCCACCGGTGGTCGTGCCCGAGGGGGTCGGGCCGGTCACCGTGCTGCCGGCACCGACTCCGTTCTTCCGGCTCGAACGCGTCGACCTCGACGACGCCGGCGAGGTGACCCTCGACCGCGCCCGCGGCGGGCCCGAGGTCCTGATCGCCGTCGGTCGCGAGGTGGCGGTCCGTGTCGGCGGTCAGGCTGAGGTCACCGTCCCGCCGGGTGGCGCGGCGTTCGTGGCGGCCGCAGCCGGTGGGGACCTGCGCGTCGCCGGCGCCGGGCAGCTCTTCCGCACCACCATCGGCTGAGTACGCCGCCACGCCGAGGTTGTGAAGCGAGGTGGGGGTGGTGCCCCGGGTGGTCGCTTCACGACCCCTCCAGGGTCGTCGCGCGCGGCGAGTCTGGAGGGGTCAGAGGGAGCGGATCGCGGCCAGCGAACGCACGAGGCCCGGGAAGGTGCGCGGGTCCCACCCGGTCAGCTCCACCCACCGGTCCAGGCGGTACCCGACGGTGTTGGCGTGCACCTCGAGCCGGCGTGCCGCTTCGGACACCGAGAAGCCGTGCTCACCGAAGGCGCGGACCGCCTCGGCGAGGTGGGGGTGCTTGGTCGCGATCTCGACCCCGTGGGCGAGCAGCCCGCGCAACCGTTCCTGCGAACCGCTGAGCGTCGCCCACAGCCAGGCGTCGGCGAACGTGCCGTCCGCGGCCTCCTCGGTCACCTCGAGGGTGAGCTCGGCGTCGACGAGGCTGGCGCGGGCGCCCCGGAGGCCGACCCGTTCGTACCCGGTGGCCGACGTCGCCTGCGGCACCACACCCCGGGCGGTGGCGAGCACCGCAGCCGGGTCGCCGCCCTGCGAGACCACCACCACGAGGTGGCCGCGGGCGACGGCCGCGTGCTGACCGGCGAGGTCCTCGATCCGCCGCTGGAGCTCGACCGCATCGTGGTCGTCCGCGGCGCCGCGCAGGACCGTGACCCGGAACGCCTCGCCGGGGTCGAACCCGAGGGAGCGGCCGAGCCGGCCGGCCTCGACGTCGTCGAGGTCGCCGGCGACGAGCAGCTCGACGAAGCGCTGCCGGGCGCCGATCACGCGCGCCTCGAGCCGACGGGTGGTCTGGGCGTGAGCGGTCGCGATCGCGTCGGTCACGTCGTGGACCCAGCTCCAGACGACGGTGGCGGCCTCGAGCAGCTGGGTGGTGGCGCGCGCGTCCCCCTCCGGGAGGGCGCGGACGAGCGCCAGCCACAGCTCGCGGTAGCCGACGTGGTAGGCCTGGATGAGCGCGTCGACGGGCAGGCCCTGCAGCGCCCGTCGGACCCCGAGCTCGCGGCGGATGATGAGCTCGTCGTCGGTGGGGCGGCGGCGTTCGGCCACCCCGACGAGGATCATCTCGACGTTCCGCACCACCGAACCCTCCACGTCGGCGCGCGGGACGGCCCCGGGGACGTAGGCGGGGATCTCGGCCTGGATGCAGCTGACGATGCGTTCGGTCAGGGGCTCGAGGTCGCGCGAGACCCGGCGCGCGATCCGTGCCACCTCGCGCCACCCGGTGGGGACCGCGACCGCCCGCCAGGGGTCCGCGACCGGCGCCTCGAGGTCGCGGGGCAGGTCGGTGGTGGCGCCGACGCGAGGGTCACCACGCACCCCACCATCGGTTGGCGTCATGCCCACCTCCTGCGACGCGGGAGCGACGCGCTCCCGAGCGTCGTGCGCGACCGGGAGCCTTGTGGTTCACACGAAGGACACCGGACGATGGTCGGGGATGCTACGAGGTCGCGCGGTGACGCGCCACAGCGCCAGGTGGGCGCTGTCAGGGCCCTCGTTGACATCCGCGTCACCGCCGGGTACCCATCCGCACCCGGGAGTGAAGTTCGTGGGAACCACGAAGGGAACTCGGACCCCGCACCGCGGCTCGGTGCGGCGTCGGTGTTCGCGCGTGGTTCGGGAGCGTGGGAGAAGGCGTGCTCGCCATCCAGAACCTCGAGGTCGTGTACGAGGACGTGATCCTCGTGCTCAAGGGCATCTCCATCCAGGTGCCGGAGGGCTCGATCGTCGCGCTGCTCGGCCCCAACGGGGCCGGCAAGACCACGGTCCTGCGCGCTATCACCGGGCTGCTCGACATCCACCGCGGCGACATCACCAAGGGGACCATCACCCTCGACGGTGAGCCGATCCACACCCTCGACGCCCCCGGGGTCGTCGGCACGGGGATCTCGCAGGTGATGGAGGGCCGCCGCGTGTTCAAGGAGTTCTCCGTCGAGGAGAACCTGCGCGTCGGTGGTCACTCCGGGGACCGCGGGCGGGTGGCCGACAACCTCGACCGCGTCTACGGCCTCTTCCCGGTGCTCGCCGAACGGCGCAAGCAGGTCGCCGGGTACCTCTCCGGTGGGGAGCAGCAGATGCTGGCCTTCGGTCGCGCGCTGATGGCCGAACCGCGCTACCTCCTGCTCGACGAACCCTCGCTCGGCCTCGCGCCCCTGATCGTCGCGCAGATCCGCGACCTCATCGTCCAGATCAACGAGCAGGGCACCTCGATCCTGCTCGTCGAGCAGAACGCCAACATGGCGCTGTCGATCGCCTCCCACGGCTACGTGATGGAGACCGGCAAGATCGTGATGGACAAGGAAGCCAAGGTTCTCCGCGAGGACGACGACGTCAAGGAGTTCTACCTCGGCCTCCGTGAGGACGCGGGCAGCTTCCGTGACGTCAAGCACTACAAGCGCCGCAAGCGCTGGCTGTCCTGAGACCACCGAGAGGATCCACGACGTGACCATCCGCACGCTCTCGGAGGCGCTCACCTCGACCGCGGTCGACGTGCCCGCTGGCGAGCCCATCCTGACCATCGAGGGTCTCGAGCTGCGCTTCGGCGGCACCCGGGCCGTCGACGGGGTCAGCTTCGACGTCCGCGCCGGCGAGCTGTTCGCCATCATCGGCCCGAACGGCGCCGGCAAGACCTCGATCTTCAACTGCATCTCGAGCGTCTACCGGCCGCAGGAGGGCAAGGTCGAGTTCCTCGGCGATTCCCTGCTCGACCGCAAGCCCGACGACGTGGCCAAGTCCGGTGTCGCCAGGATGTTCCAGAACATCGAGCTGTTCGACAACCTGACGGTGCTCGACAACCTGATGCTCGGCCGCCACCAGCACCTCGACTACGGCTCGTTCGCCGGGTTCTTCTACGTCGGCAAGGCCAAGCAGGTCGAGCTCGAGAACCGTCGTATCGTCGAGGACGTCATCGACTTCCTCGAGATCGAGGCGTTCCGCAAGTTCCCGGTCGGGATGCTGCCGTACGGCATCAAGAAGCGCGTCGAACTCGGGCGCGCGCTCTGTATGGAACCCAAGCTCCTGCTCCTCGACGAGCCGGTCGCCGGCATGAACGTCGAGGAGACCGAGGACATGGCGCGCTTCATCCTCGACATCCGGGCCGAGCTCGGGCTGTCGATGATCATGGTCGAACACGACATGGGCCTGGTCATGGACCTCGCCGACCGGGTGCTCGTGGTCGACTTCGGCAAGCCGATCGCGCTCGGGAGCCCAGCCGAGGTCCAGCGTCACCCGGACGTCATCCGTGCCTACCTCGGCGAGGACCACGAGGTGGTCGGTGACGCGGCCACCGACCCGAACACGGAGGTGCACTCGTGAGTGCCACCATGGAACACACCGATGCGTCGGCCTCGGCTCGTGCCATCTCGTCCGTGCCGCAGCGCATCAAGCGTCGGGCCGAGACGTTGCCCGACACCGTGGCGTTGCGTGAGAAGCGGTTCGGGCTGTGGCAGGACATCACCTGGGCGGAGTACTGGGACCAGACCGTCCTCGTCGCCCACGCCCTCGCCTCGCTCGGGATCACCGCGGGTGACCGTGTCGCCATCCACTCCGAGAACCGGCCGGAGTGGCTCTACAGCGACGTGGCCACCGTCGCGATCCGCGCGATCACGATGGGGCTGTACCCCACCAACCCCGCGACCGAGGTGCGCTACCTGCTGCAGGACTCGGGGTCGCGCGTGCTGATCGCCGAGGACCAGGAGCAGGTCGACAAGGCCCTCGAGGTCGAACCGGACTGTCCCGATCTCGAGTGGATCGTCTACCTCGAACCCCGAGGGGTCCGCGACTACGTCCACCCCAAGCTGATGAGCTGGGAGGACTTCCTCGACCGCGGTCGCGCCCACCGCGACAGCGACCCGACCCTGCTCGACCGGTGCGCGCAGGAGGCCACCGAGGACGACGTGGTCACCCTCATCTACACCTCGGGGACCACCGGCCCGCCGAAGGGCGCGATGCTGACGGTGCGCAACGTCGAGTTCGCCATCTCGATCCTCGTCACCGACGGCGGCTTCTACAACCCGCCCGCCTCCGAGGCCGACGTCGCGCTGTCCTACCTGCCGCTGTGCCACGTCGCCGAGCGCGCGGCGACGGAGTGGGTCAACGCCGAGGCCGGCGTGCTGACCCACTTCGCGGAGTCGATCGAGGTGGTCCAGGCCAACCTCAAGGAGGTCCAGCCGACCCTCTTCTTCGCCGTGCCGCGGATCTGGGAGAAGCTCTACGCCGGTGTGATGATCAAGATGGCGTCCGCGTCGCGTCTCAAGCGGACGGTCTTCGGGCTGGTGATGAAGCTCGCCGAGACCATCGGCGACGACCTCGTCGCCAACGACGGCAACCACACCGCCCGCAGCCGGTTCCTCTACGCCCTCGGCTACCCGCTGGTGTTCCGGGCCCTCCGGGACCGGATCGGGCTCCGCAAGGTCCGGGCCGCCGGGTCCGGTGCCGCACCGATCGCGCCCGAGGTGCTGAAGTTCTTCTTCGGTATCGGCGTGATCATCAACGAGGTCTACGGGATGACCGAGAACGCCGCCGTCGCCACCGTCAACCGTCCCGGCCGGGTCAAGCTCGGCACCGTCGGTGAACCGCAGACGGGGATCGACTTCAAGATCGACGAGGAGACCGGCGAGATCCTCACCCGCCACCCGGGTGTCTTCGCCGGGTACTGGAACAAGCCGGACAAGACCGCCGAGACCGTCGACGCCGACGGGTGGCTGCACACCGGCGACGTCGGCGAGTGGGTCGATGGCACCCACGTCAAGATCGTCGACCGCATCAAGGACATCATCATCACCGCGGGTGGCAAGAACATCTCGCCGTCCGAGATCGAGAACTCGCTCAAGACCTCGCCGTACATCAAGGAGGCGGTCGTCATCGGCGACCAGAAGCCCTACCTGACGGCGCTGATCGGGATCGAGCTCGACACGGTGGGGGACTGGGCGCAACGCAAGCGCATCGCCTACACCACCTACCGCGACCTGTCCGAGCGCGAGGAGGTGCTCGAGCTGGTGCGCCAGGCGGTGGCCGAGACCAACGACAAGTTCGCCCGGGTCGAGAACGTGCGCAAGTTCCGCATGCTCACCAAGGAGCTCGACCACGAGGACGGTGAGCTCACCGCGACCCAGAAGGTCAAGCGCTCGTCGCTGATCGAGGCGTTCTCGCCGCTGGTCGACGACATGTACGAGAACCGCACCGAACACCCCGGCGGTGACCAGACGACCGTCCACACTGCGGCGCGAGCCGAGGAGGTCTCCGCCTGATGGAGGAGCTCGTCTTCCCGATCTTCCGTGGGCTCGGTCAGGGCAGCGTCTACGCCCTGCTCGCCGTGGGGTTCGTGGTCATCTACCGGGCCACCGACGTCGTCAACTTCGCCCAGCCGACCCTGATGGTGATCGGTGCCTACTTCACCTCGCTGTTCGTGCGCGGCTACGGCCTGCCGTTCTGGGTCGGCGTGCTCGCGGCGATGGTCGTGATGGCGCTCATCGCGGCCGCGATCGAGCGGGTGGCGCTCCGACCGATGGTCGGGCAACCGGTGTTCTCGGCCGCGATGGTGACGGTGGGGTTGTTCTTCGCCCTGTTGGTCCTCGCCGGACGGCTGATCCGACAGCCCATCTTCATGGGCGACCCCTGGGGACGTGACGCGTTCAGCCTCCTCGGCGCCAACGTCTACATCGCCGACGGGTGGAAGATCATCATCACCCTGGTGGCCTTCGGCGTGGTCGGGCTGTTCCTGGCCCGCTCCCGCGTCGGGTTGGCGATGCGGGCCACCTCGCTCGACCAGGAGGTCGCGCTCGCCCAGGGCATCAACGTCGGGCGCATGTTCGGCCTCTCCTGGGCGATGGCCGGGGCGCTGGCGGCCCTCGCGGGCGCCCTGGTCGGAGCGGGAGGCGGTGGCGTCGAGGCCACCACGGCGTTCGTCGCCCTGAAGGCCCTGCCGGTGATCATCCTCGGCGGGCTCGATTCGATCCGCGGGGCGCTCATCGCCGGGTTGTTCATCGGCGTCGCCGAGTCCATCACCCGCGGCTACGCGTCCGACCTCGCCCCGATCGTGGGAGCCAACGTCGACATCGTCGTGCCCTACGTGATCATGATCGTCGTGCTGATGGTCCGGCCCTACGGGCTGTTCGGCACCCCCGAGGTGCACCGTGTCTGAGCGTCACACCGTCCGGAGGGTCGCCTCGTGACCGAGCAGAACGACACACCGCTGGCCGGGGTGAAGCGACGCATCATGCGGCGTGGTCGCCCCGAGCTCTACACCAGGTACGCGTCCGACCAGGCGCTGCTGAACACGCCGGGCAAGCGTTCGGGCGTCGGCCTGCTGCTGCTGCTCGCGCTCGCGCTGCCGTTCCTGGTGTCCCGGGACATCACGAGCCTGATGGCGACCGCGTTCATCTTCGCGATCGGGGCGATCGGGCTGAACCTGGTCACCGGCTACGCCGGCCAGGTCTCGCTCGGGCACGCCTTCTTCGTCGGGCTCGGGGCCTACACCGCCGCGTTCGTCGGCACCCCGGCCTCGGGCAGCCTGCGTGGCCTCGGGCTGGAGATGTGGGCCTGGCTCCCAGCGGCGGGGCTCGTGGCCGCCCTGGTCGGGTTCCTGGTCGCCCCGCTCGCGGCCCGGGTCCGCGGGCTCTACCTCGCGATCCTCACCCTCGGCCTGGTGTTCATCGGCGAGCACCTGTTCAAGGAGCTGCGCTCGTTCACCGGCGGGCCGGGTATCGGCCGTCGCGCCGCGGCGCCGGTGTTGTTCGGCTTCGATTTCAACGCCCCGCAGACGGTGCTCGGTATCGATCTGACCGCGTCCCAGCTGTACTACGTCTTCTCCCTGGTGATGCTGGTGCTGTTCGCGATCGGGGCCAGGAACCTCGCCCGGTCCAAGATGGGCCGCGCGTTCGCCGCGGTCCGCGACCGGGACATCGCCGCCGAGGTCATGGGCGTGCAGCTCACCAAGACGAAGGTGTTGGCGTTCACGGTGTCGTCGTTCTACGCCGGCGTGTGCGGCGGGCTGCTGGCGGTCACCTACGGGCAGCCGACGCCGGAGAACTTCAACCTGAACCTGTCGGTGATCTTCCTGGCCATGATCCTCGTCGGGGGCGTCGCCACGATCTCGGGCGCCATCACCGGTGCCGTCGTGATCCAGATGTTGCCCCGGTTCGTGCAGTGGCTGTCGGAGTTCGTCCCCGGCATCTCGCGCAGCTCGCAGGGCGGCGTCATCTCGGTCGACCAGCTCGAGGGCATCCTCTTCGGTGTCCTGATCGTGGTCTTCCTGGTGATCGAGCCACGCGGCCTGTTCGGCCTGTGGCTGCGGATCCGGAACTACTGGAAGGCGTGGCCCTTCTCGTACTGACGTGCGCCGGACCGCACGGTTCAGCCGAAACGTCCCCCACTCTACGACCGTGGTCGTAGAGTGGGGGCTGGAAACGTCCGTCCGGCACCGCCGGGCGGTTCTGGGAGAACCCTTCATCGATCAGGAGGTCGAAGGGATATGCGGGAGACGAAACGATGGCAGCGTCACGCTGCTGCGCTGTGCGCGATCGCCCTGGCGGCGAGCGCGTGTGGTGGCGGCAACGGTGACGACGGTGCGAGCGACGACGGCGGCGAAGTGGCCACCGACGACGGTGGTGCCGAGGACGGCGCCGAGGACGGCGGCGGTGAGGGTGGCGAGATCGCGACCGACGTCGGTGTCACCGAGGAACCGTGCGAGAACGCGGTCAACGAGGACAACGGCTGCCTCTACCTCGGCGTCCTGTCCGACCTGACCGTCGGTCCGTTCGCGCCACTCGGCGTGCAGATCGTCGAGGGCCAGCGCGCCTTCTGGCAGCGGGTGAACGAGGACGGTGGCATCGGCGGCTACGACATCGACATCGACACCTACACCCGCGACAACGAGTACAACCCGCAGACCCAGTCGCAGCTGTACAACGAGATCGAGCCCGAGATCCTCGCGCTCGCGCAGACGCTCGGCACCCCGCCGACCGAGGCGATCCTGCCTGACATGGATGCCGACAACGTCGTCGGGATCCCGGCGTCGTGGTGGTCCGGGTGGAACTTCGAGGACTCGGACCTCGGTCTGATCCTCGAGTCCGGTTACTCGTACTGCGTCGAGTCGCAGATCGGCCTCGACTGGTCGAGCGAGAACGAGGGCGAGATCACGACCGTCCAGGCCGTGGGCTACCCGGGTGACTACGGCGGCGACGCTGCCGCTGGCGCCGAGGCGTGGGCCGAGGCCAACGGCGCCGAGTACCTCGGCTTCGTCGAGACCGGCCCGAACGCGCTGGTCGGTTCGCAGGACGCGGCCGTGAACCAGGTCGCTTCCGGCGGCGCGGACGCCGTCATCCTCGGCGTCGGTCCGGCGGAGGCCGCCGAGATCGTCGGCGGCGCGGCCGCCGGTGGCTTCGAGGGTCGCTTCCTCGGGTCGGTCCCGACCTGGAACCCGGCGATCATGGACTCCCCGGCCGCCCCGGCGCTCGAGGCGATGTTCACCCACGTCGGTCCCTGGGAGGCGTTCACCGGTGAGTCCGAGGCGCACCAGGCGATGCAGGCCGCCCTCGGTGAGGGTGAGCTGCCGGGCAACGACGGCTACACCTTCGGCTGGATCTGGTCCTACCCGCTCAAGTCCCTGCTCGAGACGGCCGCCGAGAACGGCGACCTGACCCGTCAGGGCGTCCGTGACGCCGTCGAAGGTCTGACGGTCGACTACGAGGGCGCGCTCCCCGAGCGCACCTTCGGTGAGGAGGGCGAGGACGTGCGCGTCGCCGTCATCTCCAAGCCGGACAGCGAGGAGCCGCTCCGTCTCCGCACCGAGGAGACCGGTGTCACCGGACCCACCGCTGACGAGTTCGCCTACGAGTCGCGGTGCTCGGGTTCGTGATCTGAACCGCACGTGATGCACCGACGTTGGGGCGGCCTCCGGGCCCCCCC
>JBBECA010000089.1:0-6501 GCA_040882055.1 Nitriliruptor sp. | reverse complement strand
GGGGGGGGGCGGGGGGCCCCCCAAAAGGTCGTGTCCGGGCCCGCGCGGGTGCCGATCCCTCGCACACCCCGAGGGCGCACGCCCCGGGTCAGGGTCCGCTCGTGGGTGACCCTGATGGCGCACCACCGCTCCGGGTGACACGCTTGAGGTCGAGGCGCCGCGACGGCGCACCCCGACCCGAAGAGGTGATCGACGTGTCCACCCCGTACCCCGACCCGCCCGACCCCCCAGGCTCGAACGGTCCCACCGGCCCCGGTTCCGGCCCCGGCCCCGCGCCGCACGGCAGCGGCCTGACCAGCGAGACCCGCGGGTGGGGTGTGGCTGCGCACCTGTCCGCGTTCGTCGGCGCGTGGGTCGCCCTCGCCTTCCTCGGCCCGCTGGTGGTGTGGTTGGTCGGCCGCGAACGCCACGGCTTCATCGACCACCACGCCAAGGAGGCGTTGAACTTCAACCTCACCTTCCTGCTCATCGGTGTCGTCGGCGGGATCATCGCCTTCGTCGGCGCGGTGGTCACGCTCGGCCTCGGTCTCGTCGCGATCCTGCCGCTGGCCGCGATCCTCGCCATCGTCTGGATCGTGCTACCGATCATCGCTGCGGTGAAGGCCTGGGACGGCGAGGGCTACCGCTACCCGCTGACCATCCGCTTCGTGAGCTAGGCGCGCCGGGGAGGTCGCCGGTCCGACGTACCCTGCCGGCGACCCCACCCGACCCGTTCGAGGCTCCGCCGTGTCCGACAGCTCCCCCCTGCTCGAGGGGCTCAACCCCGCGCAGCGTGAGGCCGTCGAGACCGTCGAGGGCCCGCTGCTCGTGGTCGCTGGCGCCGGGTCGGGCAAGACCCGGGTGCTGACCCAGCGGATCGCGCATTTGATCCGCGACCACGCCGTCAACCCGTTCGGGATCCTGGCGATCACCTTCACCAACAAGGCCGCCGGCGAGATGGCCGAGCGGGTCGGTCACCACGTCGGTGGGCGGGTCGCCGACAAGATGTGGGTGACGACCTTCCACAAGACCGGGGTCCGGTTGCTGCGACGCGAGCTGCCGCGGCTCGGGTACCGCAGCGGCTTCACCATCTACGACGCGCAGGACAGCCTGCGGCTGGTCACCCAGACCGCCAAGGACCTCGGTGTCGACGAGCGTCGGCTGCCGCCACGCGGGATCCGCGACGCCATCAGCCGCGCCAAGGACGAGCTGCTCGACTACGAGAGCTACGCCCAGCAGGCCGGCGGGTGGCCCGAGGAGCAGATCGCCGACGTCTACCGTGCCTACGAGGACCGCCTCCGCCGCGCGAACGCCCTCGACTTCGACGACCTCATCGTCAAGACCGTCGAGGTGCTGCAGCTCTTCGACGGGGTGCGCGAGCACTACCAGCAGCGTTTCGCCCACCTGATGATCGACGAGTACCAGGACACCAACCGCGCGCAGTACCACCTGGTCCAGCTCCTGACCGGGCCGGAACGCAACGTCATGGTCGTCGGTGACCCCCAGCAGGGCGTCTACGGCTGGCGCGGGGCGACCATCCAGAACATCCTCGATTTCGAGTCCGATCACCCGGACGCCCAGGTGGTGGTGCTCGACCGCAACTACCGCTCGACCCAGACCATCCTCGACGTCGCCAACGCGGTGATCGCGTCCTCGCCCGTCGAACGGCGCGCCGAGCTGTGGACCGACCGTGACGCCGGGGCGCGGGTCGTGCGCTACCGCGCCGACGACGAACACGACGAGGCCGCGTTCGTCTCCGAGGAGGTCGAGAAGCTCGTGCGCGCGGGGGCCCGCGACGACGGCTCGGGGCGGCGCTACAGCGTCGCCGGTGGCGCGGAGCGGAGCGAGCACGCACGGCGCTACACCTTCGACGACGTCGCGGTCTTCTACCGCACCAACGCGCAGGCCCGGGTGCTCGAGGACGTGCTGCTCCGGGTCGGCACGCCCTACCGGGTGATCGGCGGGGTGCGCTTCTACGAGCGCAAGGAGGTCAAGGACGTCCTCGCCTACCTGCGCCTGCTCGTCAACGAGGCCGACGACGTCTCCGCTCGCCGCGTGGTCAACACCCCGCGGCGTGGCGTGGGGGACCGCACCATCGAGGCGGTGGACTGGCACGCCCGTCGCGAGGGCATCTCGTTCCTCGCCGCCGCCCGCCGGGCCGACCAGGTCCAGGGCCTGGCCGCCCGTGCCGTCGGCGCGGTCGACGCGTTCGTGCAGCTGCTCGACGGGCTCCGCGCCGAGCTCGAGCACGACCTGCCGCTGCCCGAGCTGCTCGACCACCTCCTCGACCGCACCGGGTACCTGCGCGAGCTCCAGGCCGAACGCACCATCGAGGCGCTCGGCCGCGTCGAGGTCATCGAGGAGCTCGGGTCGGTGGTCCGCGAGTTCCACGAGCGCCGCGCCGATGCGGTCCCCGGGGCCGCCGATCCCGGCCCCAGCACCGGCCCCGAGGGTCTGGCGGCCTTCCTCGAGTCGGTCACGCTGGTCAGCGACGCCGATCAGCTCGCCCCCGACGCGCTCGCCGCGCCGGGACAGGAGGACCCGGACCCCGAGGGCGCGGTCACGCTGATGACCCTCCACACCGCCAAGGGTCTCGAGTACCCGATCGTCTTCCTCGTCGGGCTCGAGGACGGCGTGTTCCCCCACGTGCGGAGCCTGTCGGACCCCCAGCAGCTCGAGGAGGAACGGCGCCTGGCCTACGTGGGCTTCACCCGCGCCCAGGATCGCCTCTTCCTCACCCACGCCGACCACCGGACCCTCTGGGGCGGGACCTCCTACAACCCCCCGTCGCGCTTCCTCGACGACCTCCCCGAGGAGCTGATCGAACAGCGCGGTGCGTCACGCACGACGTCGGCCGGCAAGCGCGCCAGGGACCGCGAGATGGTCGAGCTCGGCGGCGCGGAGTTCCGTCCGGGGGACACCGTCGTGCACACCAAGTTCGGCCAGGGCCGGATCTCGGCGGTGTCGGGGGAGGGGGACCGGGCCGAGGCCACGGTCGATTTCCTCGACCACGGACGCAAGCACCTCGTCCTCGCCTACGCGCCGCTCGTCAAGTCGTGACCGACCTGTTGGCCGCGTTCGGGCTCGTCGCGCTCGCCGAGCTCGGCGACAAGTCCCAGCTGCTCGCCCTGAGCTTCGCCACCCGGTACCGGTGGTGGCAGGTGCTGATCGGCGTCGCCGTCGCGGCCCTGGTCCTGCTCGGCCTGGCCGCCGGGTTCGGCGGCGTCCTCGGCGACGCGCTCCCCGCGCGGGCCATCGCCATCGGCGGCGGGCTGCTCTTCCTCGGTTTCGCGGTGTGGACCCTCCTCGACGCCGATGAGGACGAGGATGACGGGGCCGCCCTGGGCCGCGCGGGGCGTTCGGCGATCGTGACCATCGTCGCGGCGTTCACCGTGGCCGAGCTCGGCGACAAGACGATGATCGCCACGGCCGCCCTCGCCTCGACCCGCCCGCCGATCGCCGTGTGGCTCGGCGGGGCGGCGGGGATGACGCTCGCGTCCGGGGCGGCGATCGCGGTCGGCCGGCTGCTCCACCGGCGCCTGCCCGCCCGCCGGCTCCGGCTGCTCGCGGCCGCCGCGTTCGGCGTCTTCGGCGTGCTGTTGCTCCTCGACGTCGCATCCACCTGACCACCAGCGACGAACCCCCACCGATCCCGACCCACGAAGGCTCACCCGTGCCGAAGAACCGTCAGGTCTCCACCAGCCGTGTGATCGCTGCCGACCGGCAGGCGATCTTCGACGTCATCGCCGACCCGGCGATGCACCCGGTGATCGACGGGGCCGGGTGGGCCGAGGTCACCGGCGTCCAGGACGGCACGCCGGAGCGTCTCAGCGAGGGGGCACGCTTCGGGATGGAGATGAAGCTCGGTGCGCCGTACCCGATCCTCAACACCGTGGTCGAGTTCGAGGAGGGCGTGCGCATCGCGTGGCGTCACTTCCACGGGCACCGCTGGCGCTACGAGCTCGAGGACGTCGAGGGCGGCACGCAGGTGACCGAGACCTTCGACTGGTCGACGGCCAAGGCCAAGCTGCCGCTCGAGCTCGCGGGTATCCCGAAGCGCAACCTGCGCGGCATGGAGCGCACCCTCGAGAACCTCGACCGCCACCTCACCAGTGGGGAGCGAACGGTCTGACGTCCGCCGTCAACTGCAGCCGGGCGTGACCTCGTCGTCGCTCGGTGTCGGCGGGGTCGTCGCGGCGCTGAGGTCGACGTACAGGACCCCGCCGGAGGTGACCGTCGGGTGCTCGGCGAACGAGTCGACCCCGCCGGTGCCCCGACCGGTCAGCGACCACACCTCGCCGTCCGGCGACTCGAGGCGGCGGCTGGCCTCGCAGTAGGTCACGTCCGCTGGCGCATCGAAGGCGCGGATGCGGCCTCCGAGACCGACCAGCAGCACGTCGAGATCACCGTCGTGGACGACCTGGCCTGCGACCTGCTCGACCGGGCCGACCGCGACGAACGGTGGACCCGGGGCGTCGCCGCCGCGGGTGAGCAGCACCACCCCGGCCACCACGACGACGACGCCGGCGAGCAGGGACGCGACGATCCACTGCACCCCGAGCGGCGCGCGGAGCACGATCTTGCGGGCGCGCTTCGCCGCCCGTTCGGGGAGGTACCCGCCCGGGCCGAAGTCGGGATCCCCCTCGGGGCGTGGCTCGGTCACGGGGCGGACGGTACCCGCGCGGGTAGGACCACCGTCAGCCGGCCCGGGCCGGTTCGCGGCCGTTCTCGGGCGGCGACTAGCCTCGAGACGTCGCCCGTACCGGGTGGCCCTGCTTCCAGCGAGGGAGAGCGAGACATGGCGGTCCGCGTCGTCGTGGCCAAGCCCGGTCTGGACGGTCACGACCGTGGCGCCAAGGTCGTCGCCCGTGCCCTCCGCGACGCGGGCTTCGAGGTGATCTACACCGGCCTGCACCAGACGCCGGAACAGATCGTCTCGGCGGCGCTGCAGGAGGATGCGCAGGCGGTCGGTCTGTCGATCCACTCCGGTGCCCACCTCACCCTCTTCCCGAAGGTCGTCGCCCTGCTGCGCGAGCAGGGGGCCGACGACATCGTGGTGTTCGGCGGCGGCATCATCCCCGCCGAGGACATCGCGACCCTGAAGCAGCAGGGCATCGCCGAGATCTTCACCCCCGGCACGCCCATGACGACCATCACCGACTGGGTCACGTCCAACGTGGCCGAGCGGGTCTGACCCACCACGGCGGGGCGCTCCGGTGCCCCGCCGCTCGCGTCCGGCCCCGGCCGGGACGAGACCACCCAACACCACCAGACAGGAGCCACCCGTGGACCTGGTCGAGTTCCAGGGCAAGCAGCTGTTCGGGCGCAACGGTGTCCCCGTGCCGCCCCCCGGTACCGCCTGCCGCAGCGTCAGCGAGGTCCGCGACGCGGCGCGCACCCACCTCGACGCCGGCGCGTCCGCGGTGATGGTCAAGGCACAGGTCAAGACCGGTGGTCGCGGCAAGGCGGGTGGGGTCAAGTACTGCCCCTCGCTCGACGACGCCGTCGAGGCGGCCGAGGCCATCATCGGGCTCGACATCAAGGGCCACGAGGTCCGGGTCGTGTACGTCGAACCGGCCTCCGACATCGCCGAGGAGTACTACCTCTCGGTGATGCACGACCGGGTCAGCAAGGGCGAGCTGATCATCTGCTCGGTCGAGGGCGGCGTCGACATCGAGGAGGTCAACCGCACGAACCCGGACGCGGTGGTCAAGCGCACCGTCGCACCGTCGGAACGCGGTGACGGCCTGCCACGCGAGATCGCCGAGGAGGTGATCACCCAGGCACGGTTCCCCGAGGAGATCCGTGACCAGGCCACCGATCTGCTCATCCAGCTCTTCGCGGCCTACCTCGCCGAGGATGCCACCCTCGCCGAGATCAACCCCCTGATCCGGACCGAGGACGACCGCATCATCGCCCTCGACGCCAAGGTCACCTTGGACGACAACGCGGCGTTCCGTCACGACGACTACCACGAGTGGAAGCTCGAGGGCGTCGACGCCGACGACCCGCTCGAGGCCGAGGCCAAGGACAAGGGGATCCAGTACGTCAAGCTCGACGGCCACGTCGGGGTGCTCGGCAACGGTGCCGGTCTCGTCATGGCCACCCTCGATGTCGTGGCCCAGAACGGCGGCCGCGCGGCCAACTTCCTCGACGTCGGGGGTGGCGCATCGGCCGACGCGATGGCCGAGTCCCTCGGTCTCGTGCTCTCCGACCCGGACGTCAAGAGCGTGTTCATCAACATCTTCGGTGGGATCACCCGGGGCGAGGAGGTCGCGGGCGGCATCGTCGAGGCCACCAAGCGGCTCGGCGACTTCCCGCAGAAGCTGGTGGTGCGGCTCGACGGGACCAACGCCGAGGAGGGCCGCCGGATCCTCGAGGAGGCCCAGCTCGACAGCGTCGTGTCGAAGCCGACCATGCAGGAGGCCGCTGCCGAAGCGGTCCGCCTCAGCCAGGAGGTCAGCGCGTGAGCATCTTCATCGACGAGAACACCAAGGTCGTCGTCCAGGGCATCGGGTCCCA
>JBBECA010000088.1:9491-61411 GCA_040882055.1 Nitriliruptor sp. | reverse complement strand
CGGGATCGCCGCCATCACCGTCGCCGCCGTCGCCGCCGTCGTCGCCGTCGTCGCCTCCGGGGAGTCCCGGCACACCCGGGGCGCCCGGCAGGTCCGGCGTGCCGCCCTCCGAGGTGTCCTCGTCCTCCTCCTCGTCGAACCGCTCGGTGTCGTCGTCGCCACCCTCCTCGGTGACCGGGTTCGTGCCGAGCGCTTCACCGAGCGAGGGAAGGTCGTCACCGAGCCCGGGGTCACCCTCGGGCCGCGGCTCGTCGGCCAGGACACCGGCGGCGTACTCGCCGTCGAACGGCACCGTCAGCTGCGCCCCGATCGACGGCACGGCGCCCTGGTCGCTGCTGCGGTTGGCGAACAGCAGGTACGGACCCGGAGGCGCCACGTTGCCGTCCGGCGGCGCCACGACCGTCACCTGGTTCCCATCGCGTGCCACGACGGGCAGCCGCACGTTGCGCTGATCGCCGTCGACGATGTGGGTGATGGTGGTGTTGCGCACCAGCGACACCGACTCGATCTCGTCGGCCGGGACGTCCACGGTGAAGGTGAACTCCTGACCCTCGGTCTCGATCACGTCGGGGACGTCGCTCAGGTTCGGCTGCTCCACCCCGTAGTGGAGGTACGGCGGTTCGAAGATCTCGAAGCTCGGGTCGCGCCCGACCGGGGTCTGGCCACCCGGGAGGGTGATGTTGGAGGAGTAGAGGGTCGAGATCATGTCGTGCCCACCGACCAGCACCCGCGCGTCCGGCAGGAGCGTGGCGGTGTTGTGGTAGACGCGTTCACGGCCCTGGGTGGCGACGGTCCGCCACTCCTCGGTCTCGGGGTCGAACAGCTCGGCGTCGGTGACGGGGAAGCCGGTACCGGGACCGACCACCTCGTCGGCGGTGGAGCCGGAGAAGGCGACCACCTCGCCGGTCGGCAGCGGCACGCCGGTCGAGTAGAAGCGACCGGTGTCCATCGAGCCGACGAACCGGGTCGACAGGTCGGTGTCGCCGCTGGTGTCGACGGTGTCGATCCGGCTGAACGGCACCGGGATGTAGGTGCCCGGGGTCGGCCCGACGATGCCGCCGGCGGTCAGGAACTCGGAACGTTCGTACTCGCCGTCCTCGTTCGGCTCGAGCGGCATCATCACCGAGAAGGTCGAACCGCGGAACCCGGCACCGAGGAGGTTGCCGATGCCCTCGAGGCCCTGGGTCGAGGCCATGCCGAGCATGCCCTCCACCGCGGGACCGAGGTCCATCTCGGCGAGACCGGAGGCGAGCGCCTCACCGACGCCCTGCCCACGCTCGAGGAACTCCTCGAAGGTCGCGGCGGGGTCCTCGGGGAACAGCTCCTGCACCCGCTCGCTGGCCGCATCGGGGTCCTCGAGCGAGGTGAGCTCGTTGAGGCCCGGGGCGCCGAGGTCCTTCCAGCGGTTGACGGTGGGATCGAACGACGCCGCGATCGACCACAACGCCTCGTCGTAGGCCTGCCCGAACGGGTTGAAGACCTGCCCGGCGGTGTTGTAGAAGACGTGCCCGTTGGGCAGCAGGTGGAGGCGGGGGAACAGCGGCAGGCTGCGATCGCCGCCGGTCCCGGTCTCGCTCCACTCGCCCGTCTCCGGGTCGTTGATCTCGGTCTGCACGACGTTGCGCAGCGAGTCGGTCGGACGCTCGCGGTAGACCGGCTTGATCAGCTTGGTCACCCCCGACGCCACGAACGACGAACCGTCGCCGAGCGTCACCATCGTCGGGTACCAGCGCCCGTAGTTCATGCCGGGCAGCTCGGACCAGGTGTTGTCAGCCGGGTCGTAGATGCGGGTGTTGCGCATCCCCTCGAGCTCGGCCACACCGATCGGAAGACCGTCGATGCCCGGCTCCTGGTAGTAGGTCGTGCCGCCCGCGACCAGGACACGGCCGTCGGCCTGCAGGTTGAGGTCGGCGCAGAACAGCGAGGCGTCGTTGTAGTTGGACGACCCCGAGGTGTTGCCCACCCCGTTCGGCAGCAAGGTCTCACCCGGCGCCCCGTTCCGGAAGCCTCCACCGTCCTCGGGGAGGGTCGGCTGCCAGGTGGGCGAGCCGCCGCCGAGGTCCATCCGCCGCGCCTGCGCGTTGATCGCCGTCGTCCCGAACTCGGCCACGATCGAACCGCGGACGTTCTCGGTGCCCTCGAGCGCGTTGAAGTACAGCAGTTCCTCGGCGCCGGTCGGCAGCACGGCGAGGGAGCCGGCAGCCGGTTTGCACTCGAGCGAGCCGTCCTCGTTCTCGATGCAGGTGGCGTCGGTCGACTGGCCGCCCACCGTCGGTTCGCTGAACGGTTCGAGGAACCGCCCGTCGGTCGCCGCGCCGGCGTCCGCATCGACCGGGACCGCCCCGATCAAGGCCAACGTGAAGGCGCCGGCGAGCACACGACGTCCGCGCACGCTCATCCTCCCTCTCCCTTGGGATCGTCCGATGTGACTAGATGTGTCTAGTCGTACCGGACCAGTTCGGTGTCCGTTCGGACGCGGTTGGCCGCGCTCGCGTCACCGCACACGACGTGCGCTCCGACCGAACCGCCCTGGTGAGGCGAGGTGACAGGAGCGTCAGTTCCTGTGGGATCCACGAACTTCGTCGCGTGGCAGTGACGCGAAACGCGGAACGTCCGTGAGGAGCACCAACACCCGTGACACCGGACGTCTCGACGTCACCTCCCGCCAGGGTGCCCCGGAACGGGTCGAGCGGCGGTCCGCGTACGGACCGCCGCTCGTGCTCCCGTTCCCGACGGCTCCCGCTCCGTCCCAGGAAGTGCGACCGACCTTAGCGATGGACGGTGGCCGAGGGGAGGGGCGACCGTCGCTGCGCGCGGCGCCGTCCGGTCGGCGCCCGGATGCGTCAGATCGGCTCGGGCCGACCCCCCCGCGGGTGCTGGACCATCACCTCGCCGTCGACGGTCACGACCGTCGGGCAGGTGCGTTCGGTGTCCGTCGCCCCCTCGAGCGCGGCGTCCACGGCGGCCCCCGCGTCGGGGTAGGCGGCCAGGTCGCGCAGGTTGCAGCGCGTCGGGAAGATGATCGTGGCCTCACCCGCCTCCGACGCGCGGAGGGCCTCCACGGGGGTGCACCAGCGGGCGCTCGAGGTCTCCACCTGGTCGTGCGCGGCGACGTCCCGCTGGGCGTCCGGCACCCGGGCGACGAAGAAGCGGGTGTCGTAGCGGCGGTGCTGGCCCTCCGGCGTGACCCACCACGACCAGAACCCGAGCGCCCCGAGGTCGAGGACGAGATCCTCCTCGTCGAGCCAGGCGTGGAACTCCTCGACCGGGGCGTGGTCGTTGAGCCGTTCACGCATCCGACGGAAGGAGGCCGAGCGCAGGTCCCGTGCGGTCAGGGGTGAGCCGTCCGAGCGGATCGCGAGCAGGACGCCGGCCTCCTCGAAGGTCTCGCGAACCGCCGCGGACCGGGCCGCCAGCGCCAGCTCCGGATCGCGGAAGCCGAGCTCCTCGGCGTCGAGCTCCGGGTCGGGGCCGCGCCAGCGGTCGAGGTCGAGGCGGCCGTCGGCGTCATCGATCTTGCCGCCGGGGAAGACGAGGGCGCCGCCGGCGAAGTCGCTGCGCAGGACCCGCTCGAGCAGGAGCACCTCGAGACCGTCGGCGCCTCCCTCGGAGGGATCACCGTCGCGGACGAGCACGACCGTCGCTGAGGGGGTCGGCTCCCCGGTCCAAGCGTCTGCCACGTCCCTGCCTCGCGTGTCGTGGTCGGTCACGCCCCGCGACCGAGGCCGGAAGGGTAGGCCGCGACGCCGCGGATGCGCTCCGCCCGAGCTCCCAGGCCGGGACAGAGCCAGCGCCCACGCGGTGCCCGGGCCAGGTCCCAGGCCGCCTACCGGTCGCGAGCTACGGTCGATCCGATGTCCTCCCCGTCGACCTCCCGCCCCCGCACCCGGCCCACAGAGCAGGCTGGCGCGCGATCGCGGCCCGCACGCCGGGACCGTCGAGCGCCTGCCCGCTGGGAGGGGCTCGACGCGGCACGCGGCCTGGCCGTGCTCGGCGCGGTGGTGTTCGGGACCGGCGCGGCGTTGGCCCCGGCAGCCCTCGGCCCGACCGTCTGGCTCGGCATCGGCGTGTGGGACCTGGTCCCGCCCGTCCTCCTGGTCGTGGCCGGCGCGGGGCTCGGGTGGCGCCACGAGGCCGGCGGGTCGTGGCCGGCACCTCGCCGGCGGCGGCGCGTGGTGGTGTTGGTCGGCCTGGGGCTCGGTATCGCGGTGGTGCGGGCCGGCGGTGATCCCGCCGCGGTCGGCGCCGACGAGCTGCTCCGCCTGGTCGCCGCCACCAGCCTGGCCGCCGTGCTGCTGCGCCTCCGGCGTCCGGTCACGGTCGCCGTCGCCGCGGTGTCCGCCCTCGCGCCGGCCGCGCTCGTGGCCGGCGACCCGCTCGGACGGGGGCTCCGGGTCGCCGACCCTGCATCGGCGTGGTGGCTCGAGTCGACCCTCGGCCTCCCCACCGGCGGCGTCCCGGTGGTGAGCCTGCCCGCCGCCGTCACGCTGGTCCTCAGCGGGGCCGCGTTCGGCGTGTGGGCGCAGCGGCGACCGCCGGGTCCAGCGACGGCAGCCGCGCTCGGCACCGTCGGCGTCTGGTGCCTCATCGCGACCGTGATCACCGGCCAGGTGATCCCGCCGGCGCCGCTCCTGCTCGACCTCCCCGTCGCCGCTGCTGGTGTCGGTCTGGCCAGCCTGCTCCTGGCGGTCGGCCACCTCGTGACGGTGCGTGGTGGCGGCGCGGCGCTCGTCGCGGTCGGCCGGACCGCGTTGCCGATCGTGGTCGTCGGCACCGTGGCGCTGGCCACCTTCCCGACCGGTGCGTTCCCGGAGCTGCCGACGGTGGCGGCACTGACCGCCGGTGGCGTGCTCGCGTGGGGCGCCGTGGCGGCTGCCCGCCGGCTCGACGCCTCCCGGTGGACCTGGCGCGCCTGAGCCGGTGGGCTGGCGTGCGGGTCCGGGGTGGGCTGTGCTCGACTCCTCGGACCACCGAGCCAGCGAAGGTTGCCGCGTGACCGACCTGCGATCCGTCCACGACCCTCGGGCCGAGCTCCCACAGGTCGACGCCGTCGTGCGGCTGCTGCCGGATCTCGTCGCCGAGGTGGGACGCGCCGAGGTCACGGCGGCGGCTCGGGCTGAGCTGGCTGCGCTCCGTGCCTCGCTCGGCGAGGTGGCCGGCAGCAGCGACGCGCACGGCGGGAGCGACGGGACCGAGGCCGAGGTGGGGGACGGGGCCGCGGTCCCGACCCTCGACGACGTGGCCGACTCGGTCGAGGCTCGCGTCCGCCGCTCCCGCTCGGGGGCCCTCGTCCCCGTGGTCAACGCGACCGGCGTCGTGCTCCACACCAACCTCGGCCGCGCGCCGCTCTCCGCTGCGGCACGGGACGCGGCGGTGGTCGCCGCGGGCTACAGCTCGGTCGAGCTCGATCTCGCCACCGGCGAGCGCGGCTCGCGGACCGCCCACGTGGGCGAGCTCGCCGCGAGCGCCTGCGGCACCGAGGCCGCCACCGTCGTCAACAACGGTGCTGGCGCGCTGGTGCTGGTCCTCGCCGCGTTGGCCGCCGGACGCGAGGTGATCGTCTCGCGTGGCGAGCTGGTCGAGATCGGCGGCTCCTATCGGCTCCCCGACGTCATGGAGGCGGCGGGCGTCGAGCTCGTCGAGGTGGGGACGACGAACCGCACCCGGGTGGCCGACCACCGCGACGCCATCGGTCCGGCGACGGGGCTGCTGCTGAAGGTGCACCGCTCGAACTTCGACATGGTCGGGTTCACCGAGGACGCGCCGCTGGTCGACCTCGTGCAGCTCGGCGCGGAGGTCGACGTCCCGGTCGTGCACGACCTCGGTTCGGGCCTGCTGCGCGACGCCCCACGAGGCTCGCCGCTCGCCGGGGAGCCGTCGGTGGCGACCTCGGTCGCGGCCGGTGCCGATCTCGTGGTGATCTCGGGGGACAAGCTGCTCGGCGGGCCGCAGGCGGGGATCATCGCCGGCCGAGCCGACCTGGTCGCGGCCTGCCGGCGCCACCCGCTGGCCCGCGCCCTGCGCATCGACGCCATGCAGCGCGCCGCCCTCGAGGTCACCTTGGCCGCGCATCTGCGCGACCCGGTGCCACACGAGCTGCCGGCCATCGCGATGCTGCACGCCGACCCCGAGTCGCTCCGTGCGCGGGCGGTCGCCCTCGCGACGGCCTGCGGTCCGGGCGCCGAGGCCGTCGCCACGACCGGCCGCGTCGGCGGCGGGTCGCTGCCGACGACGGAGCTGGCCTCGTGGGCCGTCGCCATCGACGGTCCCGAGCCGGTGGATGCGCTGGCGGCCGCGCTCCGCGGTGGCAGCCCGGCGGTCCTCGGCCGCATCAGCGAGGGTCGGTTGCTGCTCGACCTGCGCACCGTCCCGCCGAGCGGGGACGCCGAACTCGCCGAGCTGGTCGCCATCGCACGCTCCGTCGCCGCCCGGACGGCGAGCTCCTGAGCCGACAACGGGTCATCGTCACCGCCGGGCACGTGGACCACGGCAAGTCGAGCCTGGTCCGCGCCCTCACCGGGACCGACCCGGACCGTCTCGCCGAGGAGCGGCGTCGCGGGCTGACCATCGAGCTCGGTTTCGCCTGGTGCGAGCTGCCGACCCCGGCGGGGGAGACGGCGACCGTCGCTGCCTTCGTCGACGTCCCGGGCCACGAGCGGTTCATCGCCACGATGCTCGCCGGCGCCGGGCCGGCGCCGGCCGCGTTGCTGGTCGTGGCCGCCGACGACGGGTGGTCGGCGCAGACCGCCGAGCACGTGGAGGTGCTCGATCTGCTGGCGATCCCGGCGGTGGCGGTCGCGCTCACGAAGGTCGACGCCGTCGCGGCGGATCGGGTCGAGGAGGTCGAGCGCGACATCGCGGTGCGGCTGGCGGGCTCGACCCTCGAGGGCGCGCCGGTGGTCCGCACCGCAGCGCCACGCGGTGAGGGGGTCGGGCGGCTCGCCGAGGTGCTCGCGGCCCGAGCCGCGCAGCTCGATCCGCCCGCCGACCTCGGCCGGCCGCGCCTCTGGGTCGACCGGGTCTTCCCGGTCCGTGGCGCCGGCACGGTGGTGACGGGCACCCTCGGTGGCGGATCGCTGCGCCTCGGTGACGTCGCCCGCGTGCTGCCCGGTGACCGCGAGGTCCGGATCCGGGGCATCCAGTCGCTCGGCGAGGACGTCGAGGTGGCGGCGCCCGGGACCCGGGTCGCGTTGAACCTCGCCGGTGTGGACCGCGAGACCATCGGGCGCGGCGATGCCATCGTCGGCGACGGACCGTGGCGGGCCACCTCGCGCCTGGATGCGGTCGTGCGAGCGCTCCCGGGTCGCCGGGTCGAGCGCGCCGGTGCCTGGAGCCTCCACGCGGGATCGGCGTCGGTGCCGTGCCGGGTCGCGCCGGTGACCGGCCCCGTGACCGCAGGGGAGGTCGGGGCCGTACGGCTGGTGCTCGACGCGTCGCTCCCGCTCGTGGCCGGCGACCACCTCGTGCTCCGCGAGGCGGGTCGGCGCCGGACCGTCGCCGGAGGGGTGGTCGCCGATCCGGCCCCGGGGCCGCCCCCACGTGGACACGCCGCGAGGGAGCGCCACGCCGGCCACCTGCGAGCCGTCGCGGCTGCCCCGGACCCTGGAGGGCGGCTACGGGCGTTGCTGGCCCTCTCGGGCGGGACCCGTCCCGGCGCGGCGGCGTTGGCCGCGGCAGGGTTGCCGGGCGACGGTCCCCGGCCCGGCGGGGTCGTCGCGGTGGCCGACCACGCGGTGCTGACGCAGGCGTGGGCCAGCTGGGCGGACGCGATCGTGGCCGCCGCGGACGCCCCCGCCCACGCCGGCGGGGTCAGCCGGGAGGTGCTGGTCGCCGCCGCGCGCGACGCCGGAGCCCCGGAGTCGGTGGCGTCGGCGGGGCCCGACCGGGTGGTCGCCGACGGCAGGCTCGTGCGCACCGGGGCAGGGTTCGCGGCGCCGGGCGGCGCCGAGGCCGTGGTCGACGAGCAGCGTCACCGCGACGACCGGCTGCTCGACGCGCTGCTCGCGGACCCGTTCAGCCCACCGGACCTCACCGAGACCGCCCGTGGTCTCGGCCTCGATCACCGGGAGGTCAACCGCCTGGTCCAGGCGGGTTCGGTGGTCCGCACCGGTGACCTCGCCTTCGCGTCGGCAGCCATCGCGCTCGCGGTCGACCGTCTCGTCGCGCTGGAGGCGGAGGTCGGCCCGTTCACCGCCGCGCAGGCGAAGCGGGCCTGGGGGACCACCCGTCGTTACGCGATCCCCCTCCTCGAGCACCTCGACCGGACCCGGGTGACCACCTTCGACGGCAGCCTCCGCACCCTCACCGGCCGGCGCCCCACCTGACGCGACCCGCGGGACGGGAGCGCACGGGTGTGCGGTCGCTCCCGAGGGTCAGTCGGGACCGGGGCCGCCGACGCCCGGACGATCGGTGACGTCGTCGTCCGGGCCGGGGGCGGCCACCTCGTCCGAGCCGTCGCGGCGCGCGGCCTTCATCTCCGCCTCGTGGACGTGACGCTCGCCACCGAGCAGGCCCTCGCGCACCTCGCGTTCGAGCTCGACCGCCACGCGCCAGTAGGTGTCGTCGAAGGCTTCGACGATCTCGAAGGTCCAGCGGTCGGGGAGGGCGTTGCGCCCGACCCACTCCGTCGCCAGGCGGTCGGCGAGCTCGTGGTGACCGGCGTCGCGGAGCTGTCGGACGCCCTCACCGAGGGTCGCGTCGGCGCGGCCCATCTGCTGGTGGAAGGTGTAGAGCGCCCCGCGAGCGCGGATCATCCACTCGTAGGCCTCGGAGACCTTGCCGACCGCGGCGACGGTCGCGTCGTCGACGCCGTCGGGCCGGGCGTGATCGGGATCGGGCTGCTCGGGCACAGCGAGCTCCTCGGTCGTCGACAGCGCCGTGTCGACGGGACACGGCGCTCAGTCGCGGGCGGGTCCGAGCTGGAGGATGGCTTCCACCTCGACGGGGCTGTCGAGCGGTAGCGAGGCCACACCGACCGCGGATCGGGCGTGCGTCCCGGCGTCACCGAGGACGTCGGCGACCAAGGTCGAGGCGCCGTTGGCGACCAGGTGCTGCTCGGTGAAGTCCGGGGCCGACGCGACGAACACCGTGAGCTTGACCACGCGGACCCGATCGAGGTCGGCATCGCTCCCGCCGGCGGCTTCACGGGCCACCGCCAGGACGTTGATCGCGGCCTGGCGGGCGAGGTCGGCGGCCTGCTCGGTGCTCACCCCGGCACCGCAGCGCCCGGTCGCCGGCAACGCGCCGTCGACGGTCGGCAGCTGCCCGGCGGTCAGGACGAGGTCGCCGGCCACCGACCACGGCTGGTAGGCCGCTGCGGGCGAGGGCGGTGTCGGCAACGTCAGGCCGAGCTCGGCGAGGCGGGCGGCGACGCTCACGCGTCGGCCAGCGGGCGCTTGAAGTACGCGACGTTGTCCACCACGCAGACCAGCTCCCAGCCGTCACCACCCCACTGGTTCAGGATCTGTTGGAGCGCGTGGCTGATCAGGGGGGCGGTGGCGTACTCCCAACGCGTCACGGGGCACCTCGGTGTCGACGACCGGTGCGGTCGGGCCTCGACCGCGGGAGGCGCGAACCTACGCCGCTGACCGGTCGGGTGACGAGCCGATCAGGCGCTGCGTGGCATCGCGTGCTGGTGGCGGGCGATGAGCGTGCGCCGGTCGGTCTCGCCGAGCCCACCCCACACCCCGTACAGCTCACCGTTGGTCACGGCGTGTTCGCGGCAGGTGTCGAGCACCGGACACCCCGAGCAGACGGCCTTGGCCCGCGCCTCACGCGCCAAGCGCTCCCGTTTGGGCTCGAAGCGGTTGGGCCCGAAGAACAGCGTCGGATCCTCGGTGCGGCAGCGCGCACCGACCTCCCAGGCGTCGTCCTGCGGCGCCGCGAGCAGCGCAGCGACCGCACCCGCCACCGTCGTCCCGTTCGTCTCACGCAACGCCCATCCCCCTCGGTGCTGGCCGACGCGCACGACGGGGACACTACGTCCAGGGGGTACGGGTTGACTAGACCCGCGCCGCTCGCCGTCGTTACACGGGTGCTCACCACGGGAAGCACCCGTACGCCGGAGCGGGGATCAGGCCCCCGTGTGGTCGGAACCGAGACCAGCCGCCTCGGTGGCGCCGGCGGGCTGGAACGCCTCGACGAGCACCACGGGGCCGTCCACGGCGTGGACGCGGACGGGCGTGCCGACCTTGGCGCGCTTCGCGTCACCGGTCCAGCGGGCCCGCCAGAGCGCACCGTCGAGGTAGACGTGCCCCTCGGGGTTGAGCACGGACCGCACGATCCCGACCTTGCCGACCAGGTCGTCGACGGTCACGCCCTCGGGCCCCGCCTGCGCACGCAGGATCGAGGTCATCACCAGCACGAAGAAGGCGAACGCCGTGATCGTGGTCGCGACGACCAGCCACACCGGGAGCTCGAGCACCTCGGCGTCGTAGAAGTTGAGCGACCCCACCACGAACGCCACCGTCGCGGCCAGCGTCACCGGACCGAAGCCGGCGACCGCCGTGTCCACCGCGTAGAGCAGCAGGCCGAGCACGACGAGCGCCACCGCCCACCAGGTGACCGGGAGCACCGTGAGCCCGAACGCGCCGATGCCCGCCGTGATCAGGCCGGCCAGCCCGGCGACGCCGAAGCCGGGTTGGAAGACCTCGAACAGCAGCATCCCGATGCCGATGGTGAGCAGCAGGTAGATGAACGGCGCCGTGGTGGCCGCGTGCAGCAACCGGCGCAGCAGACCGAGCGAGTGGAAGCGGACGCCGACCTCATCGCCCTGGATCGTCAGCTGCTGACCGGCCACCTCGGTCCCGTCGAGCTCGAGCAGGAGCGACTCGAGCCCCGCGACGGTCAGATCGGCCAGCCCGAGCGCCTCGAGCTCCTCGGCCGGGACGGCCTCGGTCAGCAACGCGTCGAGGTCGTCGCCGGCCGCGGGTGCCAGCGCGTCGGCCCGCTCGCGCACGGGGTAGGTGCCGCCGTCGTCGGCCAGATCGGCGGGTTCGAGCGGACCGACCGACGCGTCGAGCGCCACGGCGCGCACGTCCCCGGCCAACCACAGCAGCCCGGCCGCGCCCGCGGCCTGCGGCCCGGAACCGAGCGGACCGACCAGCACGGCGACCGGGACCGGCGAGGCGTCGATGGCCGCGAGCAGCTCGTCGGTGTCCGCCGATACCCCACCGCCCGCGTCGAGCTGGAGGACGACGAGCACCGACCCCTCGTCCGCCGCCAGCTCGAGCACCTCGAGGATCTGCGCCGACGTCGGCGGGTCCAGGAAGCCGTCGAGCGGCAGGATCTCGACCAGGCGTTCGGCGGCGTCGACATCACCGGACGGCAGGCCCGTCCCGGTGTCGGTCTGGGCCGTCGCGAACGACGCCGTGAGCGCGAGGATCAGCCCGGCGAGCACGACGATGAGGAGGGTCCGGCGGAAGGCCGGTGCGAGGGAGCTCATGGACGCGGAGGGTACCGGCGGACGGACGGGGTCCCGGTCGCGGCCTGAGTAGGCTCGCGCGACATGTCCCCCCCTCTGCCCGACGGCTTCGATGGCCTCTTCCCGGCCAACGTGGCGATCGTCACCGGGAAGGGCGGCGTCGGGAAGACCACCGTCGCCGCCTCGCTCGCGCTGGCCAGCGCCGAGTCGGGTCGCCGGACGCTGCTGGTCGAGGTGGAGGGCCGCCAGGGTCTGCACCGCACCTTCGGCACCCACCCGTGGGACTACACCGAACGCGAGTTCCGTGCGGGCCTCTGGGGCGCCGCCCTCGATCCGGCCGACTCGGTGTACGAGTACCTCGAGTTGTTCTACGGGCTCAAGCGGGTCCAGTGGCTGATGGAGCGCTCGAACGCGCTCGACTTCGTCACGACGGCAGCCCCCGGTCTCCGCGACCTGCTGCTGATCGGCAAGATCTACGAGATCGAGGCGCGCCGGCGCGACGACGGGCGGCGCCAGTACGACCTCATCGTGGTCGACGCGCCGCCGACGGGCCGCATCCTGCCGTTCCTCGAGGCGCCCGAGGGCGTGACCGAGATCGTCCGCGTCGGCCCGATCAAGCGCCAAGCGGGCCAGATCCGCGACATGCTCCGGAACCCGGCGCGCGTCCAGGCCGTGATCGTGACCCTCCTCGAGGAGATGCCGGTCCAGGAGACGGTCGAGGCGGTCACGGCGCTGCGGGCCGCAGGGGTCGACGTCGGCCCGATCGTCGCCAACCAGGTGGTGCGTCCCCGTCTCGACGACGAGGCGGCGACCGCACTCCAGGCCATGGGCGCCGGGGGTCTGCGCACGCGCAGCGAGGACGCGGGCGCATCGATGTCCGGCCGCACCGCGCAGCTCGCGCTCCAGGTCGCCGCCGAACACCGTTCCCGTGTGGGTATGCAGGCCAGCCTCCGCGGTGAGCTCGAGGACCGCACCGGGCAGGGCGTGCTCGGTCTGCCGCTGCTGACCAGCGCCACCTTCGACGTGCGCGACATCGAGGTGCTGGCCGACGCTCTGGCGCTGCAGGTCGGCGAGCCGGGACCCCGAGCCGAGGACCTGTTGCAGGGCACCTCCGCGGCGACGACCACGACGCGGGCCCGTCCGTGAGCGCCGGTCTCGCCACCGCCATCCGCGACGCGCACGTCCTCGTCACCACCGGCGCCGGCGGTGTCGGCAAGACCACCACGGCCGCGGCCCTCGGGGTGGCTGCCGCGACGGCGGGCCGACGCACCCTGGTGCTCACCATCGATCCCGCCCGCCGTCTCGCCCAGGCGATGGGGCTCGAGGAGCTCGGTGACGCGCCGGTACGCGTCCCGCTCCCGGACGCCCCAGGTGAGCTGCACGCGATGATGCTCGACATGCAGACCACCTTCGACCGGCTCATCGACACCCACGCCACCTCGCCGGCGAACGCCCGTGCGATCCGCTCCAACCGCATCTACCGGACCCTGTCCTCGACCCTCTCGGGCACGCAGGAGTACATGGCCATGGAGCGGCTGCACGAGCTCCACGAGAGCGGCGAGTGGGACCTGCTCGTGGTCGACACGCCGCCGACACGCAGCGCCCTCGACTTCCTCGATGCCCCGAAGCGGATGACCACCTTCCTCGACGGCAAGCTCCTGCGCGTGCTGCTCAAGCCGTCGGTGGCGGCCGGTCGGGGGGTCGGCCGCGCCATCGGGTTCGGTGCCACGACCTTCATCCGGGTCGCCGGCCGGGTCACCGGCATGGAACTGCTCGACGACCTCGCGGACTTCTTCCGCAACTTCGAGGGGATGTACGACGGGTTCAAGGAGCGCGCCGCGGAGGTGCTCGCGCTGCTGTCGCAGCCCTCGTCGCGGTTCGTGGTGGTCACCTCCCCGGAACCGCCGCCGCTCCGTGAAGCGCGCTTCTTCCTCGAACGCCTGGAGCAGGAGGGGCTCCACGCCGCCGGCCTGGTGGTGAACAGGATCCGACCGGAGGTCCCCCGCGACCCGTCGGATGCTGCGCTCACCCGCGCCGCCGAGGCACAGCCGGACGACGTCGAGGGACGCGCGGTCGCGGCGGCGCTCGCGCTGCTCGGGGACGTGCGAGGCCTGGGCGCCCGCCAACGACGCGACGTCGACGCCGCCCGCTACGGGCTCGAGGTGGATCCGATCGTCCACGTCCCGTTGCTCGGCGACGACGTCCACGACCTCGGTGGCCTGCAGGCCATCGCGACCACACTGACGACCGGGAGCAGCACGTGAGCGACCAGCACCCACCGCCGACGCCCGATGGCGACGACGCGCGGGCCACGACCGCCGGGGACCCCACCGCGGGGACCGACGACCCCGGGGCGGGCACGCGGGGCGGTGCCGACGCCGACGGCTCGACCGATGGCGAGGCCTACGACGAGGCCGCTCCCAGCGGCGGTGACGACGAGGAGGGCGGGGAGCCGCAGCCGCCAGCCGCGCTGGCCGCCGTCGCGGGGGCCTCGAACCCGCCCCGGCCACCGCGGCGGACGGGGGTCTTCCTCGATCCCGAGGATCTGCGCGGTCACGTCGGCGCCCTGCTGCGCACCATCCTCGGCGGCTACGAGGTGGATGCGTTCGGCAACTACACCTTCACCCACGAGGGCGCCCGGGTGTTCGTGACCGTCAACCCCTCACCCATCGGCCCGCAGGTCGGCGTCTTCTCGGTCACCAACCTCGAGCTCGACCTCACCGGTGAGCTCGCGAGCTTCCTGCTGACCACCAACCACACGCTCGGGTTCGGTGCCTTCAGCTACGACGCTGGCAACCGGGCGGTGTGGCTGCGCCACACCCTGCTCGGCACGACCCTCGACGGTCCCGAACTGCAGAGCGCGGTCGCCTCGGTCGCGACCACCGCAGCGCGCCTCGACCACCCGATCCGGGACCGCTTCGGTGGCCGCACGTTCGCGGACGCGCCCGACGACGTGCAGCGTGGCGTCGAGCCCCCACACGTCGACCCCGAGCCTCCGGCGCCGAACGCCTCGGGCTACCTCTGACCTCGGGCTACCCCTGACCTCGGGCTACCCCTGACCTCGGGCTGCCTGGAACGGGCTGTCAGCTGACCCGCGCCAGCGCCCCACGTCGCGCGACGGCACGCCGTTGGCGCTCGGTCAGGCCACCCCACACCCCGTGGTCGATGTCCTGCGCGATCGCGTAGTCGAGGCACTCGTCCTTGACGGGGCAACGGGCGCAGACCTTGAGGGCGGGCCGCGCCTCGTGCAGACCGCGAGCGAAGAACAGCTCGGGATCGACCCCCCGGCACCGTGCCTGATCCGCCCAGTCCTGCTCCTCCACGGCCCCATCCTCCCACGTCGACGAGCCGACACAGCCGCTCAAGCTGCGGGCACGTTCGGACGTTACGGACCGTAGAGCCGCGCCTCCATAGCTCCGATGGGGGGTCTTGGGCGTCGTACCGGACTAGTCATCCGGCGGCGAGTCGGACGGATGCGCGCAGGCCGGAGCCACCACGGACACCGTCCGTCGGTACCCTCCCCGACGTTCGCACGCGGCCGCCTCCGCGCGCCGCCTCCGCGCGCCGCCTCCGCGCGCCGCCTCCGCGCAACGCCCGTCTCCCGAGGAGCGCCCCCGTCGTGACCGCCGCGGCTCCGTCCGGACGCTACGGCCCCATCGCTGCTCGCGTGAGCCTGATGCTCGCGGTCGCTGCCGGGGTGGGGGTGCTGCTCGGCGTCCTCGTGCTGCCGGCTGCGCTCGCGACCTCGGACGTGCTCACCTCGTTCGAACGCGACGTGCTCGACGTGCCGCCCCTCGGCGAAGCTGACACCCCGCCGCAGAACTCCTACGTGTACGCGGCCGACGGTCAGGAGCTCGCCGAGCTCACCTTCGAGGAGAACCGGGTCCCGGTGACCCTCGACCAGATCCCCGCCGACGCGGTGAACGCGGTCCTCGCGACCGAGGATGCCGACTTCTACACCCACAGCGGGATCAACCACACGGCGATCGTGCGGGCCGCCCTCACCAACCTGCGCTCGGGCAGCATCGAATCCGGGGCGTCCACGATCACCCAGCAGTACGTCAAGCTCGCCTTCCTCAGCCCCGAACAGACCTTCGCCCGCAAGATCCAGGAGGGCCTCTACGCCGTCGAGCTCGAGGAGCAGCTCAGCAAGGACGAGATCCTCGAGCGCTACCTCAACCGGGCGTACTTCGGGTCCGGCGTCTACGGCATCGGTACGGCCGCCGACCGGTACTTCTCCAAGCCCATCCAGGATCTCAGCCTCGGCGAGTCGGCGACGCTGGCGGGCATGCTGCGCAGCCCCGAACGCAACAACCCGATCGCCGACCTCGACAACGCACAGGCGCGGCGCGACGTGGTCCTGCGGCAGATGGCCACCCACGGTTTCGTCAGCCAGGCCCAGGCGCAGTCGGCGATCGACCGTCCGCTCGAACCCGCGATCTCCGAACCGCCACCGCCGGGCAACCCCTACTGGGTCGAGTGGGTCTCCCGGTTGCTCACCAACGACGACGTCGCGCGCGCGCTCGGGACCCAGACCGACGCGCTCGAGGTGATGGGCAGCTCCTTCGAGGAACGCCGGCGGACGGTCTTCCAGTCGGGGCTGCGCATCCACACCACCCTCGACCCCGAGCTCCAGCGGGCCGCGGAGGCCTCGCTGCGCGACCACCTGACCTTCGAGGACGAGTCACCGGAAGGCATCGCCCAGGAACCGACCGGGTCGATCGTCTCCGTCGCCCCGGACACCGGCGCCATCGTGGCGATGGCGGTCGGGCCCCGGGCGTACGGCTCGTGCGACGAGGACGGCAGCTGGGTCGGGACCGGCCCACGCGGGGAGCTGCTGTGCGACCGGACCAAGGTCAACCCGGCGGTGCCGACCGACCCGGGAGCGTCGACCGGCGAGCCGGAGGGACGCCAGCCGGGCTCGGCGATGAAGCCGCTGCTGATCGCCGCAGCCCTCGAGGACGGCGTCTCGCCCGCGTTGACCGTGGACGCCACCGGTCCGCAGGACATCGAGGGCTGCCCGAACCAGGGTGGCCCCTACACCGTCCGGAACTCCGGCGGTGACGGCGTCCTCGACATGTACGAGGCGGTCAAGCGGTCGTCGAACGTCTACCACGCGCTCCTCATCGCCGACATCGGGCCCGAGAAACTGATCGACGTCGCCGGACGGTTCGGCATCGACACCACCGACCACGAGCCGGGCTGTTCGCTCGCGCTCGGTGCGGGACCGACGACGCCGCTCGAGATGGCATCGGCGTACGCGACCTTCGCCAACCGCGGCGTGCACTGCCGACCGTTCCCGATCACCCGCATCGAGGACGCGCAGGGCCGGGTCGTCTGGGAGCACCAGCCCGACTGCTCGCAGGTGATCGACACCGAGGTGGCCGACCGTGTCGTCGACATCATGGCCGGTTCGGTCCAGCCGGGCGGGACCGCGCCGGGCGCCAACCTCGGTCGCTGGCCGACGCGGGGGAAGACCGGGACGACCAACAGCTACACCGACGCGTGGTTCGTCGGGTACATCAAGCAGCTCGCGACCGCCGCGTGGATCGGGTACGACAACGGCACGATCGCCTTCGAGACCGAGGACGCGGCGCGTGCCGTCTGCGGGACCGACGACGACGACACCTTCCAGAGCGGCGAGGTCTGGATCTGCCCCGAGCCCACGGCGCGCAGGCTGTCGGATGTGACCATCGGGGGCCGGTACCACTCCCGGGTCTTCGGCGGGACCATCCCCGCGCCCATGTGGGCGCAGTACATGCGCGAGGCCGTCCAGCGCTTCGACCCCCAGGGGTTCCCCGATCCCGGGCCGCTGCCGACCGGTTCGGTCCCGGACGTGCTGCGCGCCAGCTCGATCGCCGAGGCCGAACGGATCGCAGAAGCGGCCGGTTTCCGGCTCCGCACCGAGGAGGTCGAGGACTTCCGTTCCGCCGGCACCTTCCTGCGGCAGTCACCGACCGGCGGCTCCCGCGCACCGCTCGGCACGCAGGTGACGCTGGCCATCTCGAACGGTGAGGGTGAGGAGCCACGCGTGCCGTCCGTCGTCGGCCTGTCCCTCGCCCAGGCGACCGACGTGCTCACCGACGCCGGGTACGGCGTGCGACGGGTCGACGTCGAGGTGTCCGATCCCGACGCGGTGGACCGGGTGCTCGGCCAATCCCCCGGTGCGGGGAGCTCGCTGCGCCCGTTCGATCCCGACGTCTCGATCGTGGTCGTCGAGGTCGGCGTCCCCGCACCGGAGCCCTCCGACGACGGGATCCCACGCCTCCCCCCGGATGACGGCGGCGACGACGGTCCTGGCGGCGACGGGGGGAGCGGTGACGGGGTCGGCCGCGGCAACGGCCGGTCCGGTCCTCCCAGCGACGACGACGCCACGTGATCGGGCGCCTCGCATCCGCCACCGCCGGAGCCGCGGCCGCCACGCTCGCCTACGCCACGCTGATCGAACCGCGGTGGTACCGGCTACGGCGGCTGCGCGCGCCCGGGACGCTCCGCCGACCGGGCACGCTCCGGATCCTCCACGTGGCCGACACCCACCTCGCGCCGTGGCAGGAGGACCGGGTGCGCTTCCTCGCCTCGCTCGCGAACCTCGACCACGATCTGGTCGTGGCCACCGGCGACCTGCTCGGTTGGCAGCGACACGAGGACGCCACGGCCCGTGCGCTCGCGCCGCTGACCTCGGGGGGGCGACCGGGGGTGGTCGTCCTCGGCTCGAACGACCGCTTCGGGCCGGTGGTCAAGTCGCCCCTCGCCTACTTCACCGAGCCCGAACGCCGGGTCCACGGCAGCCCCCTCGACACGCCCCGGTTCGTGGCCGCGCTCACGCACCACGGGTACGAGACGCTCGTCGACGACGCCACCGAGGTGACGACCCCGCTCGGCACCGTGGCGGTGGGCGGGATCGACGACCCCCACCTCGCCTTCGGCCGCGGGCGTAGCGCCGACGAGGTCCTGCCGGCCGCAGCGGCCGTGGCACCGACCGACCTCGACGCGATCCTCCGGCTCGGGCTGGTCCACGCTCCCTACCGCGCAGCGCTCGATCGCCTCGTCGACGCCGGCCACGACGTCCTGCTCGCGGGGCACACCCACGGGGGACAGGTCCGGCTGCCCGGGGTCGGGGCGCTCACCGCCAACTGCGACATCCCGCTCGACCAGGCGCGTGGTCCGTCGCGGTGGCAGGGCCGGTACCTGCACGTCTCGCCGGGGCTCGGCCACTCCGCCTACGCGCCGGTGCGCTTCGCGTGCCGCCCCGAGGCGACGCTCATCGAACTCACCGGTTGACGCCGTCACGGAGGCGTCACAGAGGTGAGCGGAGCGGATGGCTCGGCGGACGTGTGCGCCACCCGACGGGCGTTTCGCACCCCCCAACGGGCAGGTGTACGCTCCCGCCCGCTCCTGTTCGGGGGCACCCTCGTACGACGGGATGTGGCGCAGCTTGGTAGCGCGCCTCGTTCGGGACGAGGAGGTCGTGGGTTCGAATCCCGCCATCCCGACCACACCGAGGGTCGCCCCCGAGCCGGAGTTCTTCGCGTTGGACCTCGCCGCCTTCCAGGCCACCATCCGCGCCACCTACGGCGACGCCGACCGGGCACGCGGTGTCGACGCGACCTTCGGCTGGTTCGTCGAGGAGGTCGGCGAGCTGTCGCGGGCGATCCGGCGCCAGGGTCGCGCCGAGCGCGTCGAGGAGTTCAGCGACGTCCTCGCCTGGTTGGTGACGCTGGCGGACCTGTGCGACATCGACCTCGCCGATGCGGCGCGGCGCTACGAACGCGGCTGCCCGAAGTGCGGGACCTCCCCGTGCGCGTGCGCCCACGGGTAGGGCCCCGGCTCAGGTGCGGTCCGCTGGCCCGGCGGCGCTGGTGTCGGTCTCGGTGAGGTCGAGCTCGCGTTCGCGGACGTCGAGCTCGCGCTCGCGCTGGGCGAGCTCCTTCTCGCGGAGCTCCATCTCGCGCTGGAGCCGCTCGCGCCGGACGGCGTCCTCGATCACCAGGGGCGGCGCGGTGCCGCGGGGACGCTGGGGTTCGTTCCGTTCCTGACGCAACCCCTTGAGCAGCGACCAGGTCGCGAACAGCAGCACGATCGCGAACGGGAACCCGGCCGACACGGCACCGGCCTGCAACCCGGTGAGCGCCTCCTCACCGGCCAGCAGCAGCGCCATCGCGACGAGCCCCTCGGTGATCGCCCAGAACACCCGGGTCTCGACGGCCGGGTCGAGATCGCCGCCCGACGTCAGCATGTCCACCACGAACGAGCCCGAGTCCGACGAGGTCACGAAGAACACGACCACCACGAAGACGACCAGCAGGGACACCGCCGTCACGACCCCACCCGGCAGCCCGAGGTTCTCGATGAGGGCGAACATCGCGACGTCCTCGCCGTTCTCGTTGACCTCGTCGATCACCGGCTGCAGCTGCAGGGCGGTGTTGCCGAAGATCGTGAACCAGGCGAACGAGGCCAGGGTCGGCGCGAGCAGCACCCCGAGGACGAACTCGCGGATGGTGCGTCCCCGCGACACGCGGGCGATGAACATCCCGACGAAGGGCGACCAGCTGATCCACCACGCCCAGTAGAAGATCGTCCAGGAGTTGAGGAAGCTCTCGGCGTCCTCACCGGCGTAGGTCCCGGTGAAGGCCAGGGTGCGGAAGATGCCCTGGATGTAGCTGCCGGTGTTCTCGACGAACGCGAACAGCAGGAAGACCGTCGGTCCCACCACCAGGACGAAGAGCGCCAACAGGGTCGCCGCCACGATGTTGGTCTGGGACAGGCGCTTGATGCCCTTGTCGAGCCCGCTGACGACCGAGATGGTCGCGAACGCGGTGATCACCGCGATGATGAGCAGCAGCCCGGCGTCGCCGCCGTCCCACCCGAAGATCCGCTCCAGCCCCGCGGCCACCTGGGTGGCGCCGAGCCCGAGCGAGGTCGCGATCCCGAACAGGGTCGCGACCACGGCGAGCACGTCGATCGCGTGGCCGATGGGCCCGTGGATGCGGTCGCCGAGGAGCGGGTGGAACAGCGACCGGATCGTCATCGGCAGGCCCTTGCGGAACCCGAAGTACGCCAGCCCGAGCCCGATGATGGCGTAGATGGCCCACGGGCTGAAGCCCCAGTGGTGGAAGGCGAAGTTCATCGCCTCCTGGGCGGCCTCGGGGGTTCCGGCCTCGGCGCGGGGCGGCGACTCCGCCATGTAGATCGGCTCGGCCACCCCCCAGAACACCAGCCCGATCCCCATGCCGGCGCTGAAGAGCATCGCGAACCACGCACCCGTCGAGTAGTCCGGGGTGCTGTCGTCGGGCCCGAGCCTGATCCGGCCGTAGGGGCTGATGGCGAGGTAGACCGCGACGCCGAGCAGGATCGCGACCGTCGCGATCAGGAACCACCCGAACGTGCTCTGGATGAAGTCCTGCGTCGCGGCGAACGCGTCGCCCGCCGCACCGGTCGCCACGACCGTGAAGATGACGATGGCGAGGATGATGCCCGCGGAGAAGGGGAACACCACCGGGTGCACGCTGCTCCGGATCTTGCGGATGCGATCGGACACGGTCAGCTCCCGGGGGTCGGGGTCCACGGACAGGGGGACCGGAGCGGCGCACCGCACGGGCGGCCGATCCCCACCTCGTACCCGACCCTACGCAGCTGGAGCAGGTCGCCCAACGGCCCAGCGGGACAGATGGACGGCCTCCCGGGGCCCCAGCGGCCGTTCGGCCAGGGCCGAGCGGCGTCGTCCTGAGTTCAGCCGGCGACGACCAGCTCGGCGATCTGGACGGCGTTGAGCGCCGCGCCCTTCAGCAGGTTGTCGCCGACGACGAAGATGTTCGCGCTGTGCGGATCGGTGAGATCCTCACGGATCCGACCGACCATCACCTCGTCGCGACCGGCTGATCCGAGCGGGGTCGGGTAGACGAGCTCCTCGCCGTCCTGCCCGGTGCCGTCCTCGACGATGAGGCCGGGCGCTCCCGAGAAGGCCTCGAGCAGCCCGTCGCGCGTGACCGGCTCGGCGAAGGTCAACCGCGCGGCGATCCCGTGCCCGACCACGACCGGCACCCGCACGCAGGTGGGGGACACCCGCAGGGCAGGCAGGTGCAGGATCTTGCGCGACTCGTTGACGAGCTTCCACTCCTCGTCGGTGTAGCGCTCGTCGGTGAAGTTGCCGCAGTGGGCGAGCACGTTGAAGGCGATGGGCTTGCTGAACGCGTCGGCCTGCACCGCAGCCTCGGCGTCGAGCCCGCGGGTGCGCAGACGTTCCTCGTCGTCGATCAGCTCCCGGCTCTGGTCGAGCAGCTCGGTGATACCCCCCTGGCCGGCGCCGCCGGCCGCCTGGTAGCTGGTGGCGACGACGTCGGTGAGGCCGAACGCGTCGTGGAGCGGCTTGGCGGCCACCATCAGCACCATGGTGGTGCAGTTCGGGTTGGCGATGATGCCCTTCGGCCGGTTGGCGATCGCGTCCGGGTTCACCTCGCTGACCACGAGGGGCACCTGGTCGTCCATGCGGAACGCGGAGCTGTTGTCGATCACGACGGCGCCGGCGTCCGCCGCGACCGGGCCGAACCGCTTGGAGCGGTCCCCGCCGGCGGAGAACAGCGCGAGGTCGACGCCGTCGAACGCGTCCTCGGTGAGTTCGCGGACCTCGACCTCGCCGTCCTTCCACGGCAACGTGGAGCCGGCCGACCTCGCGGAGGCGAGGAAGACCGGTTCACCCTCGATGGGGAAGTTGCGGTCGGCGAGCAGACGGCGCATCTCGCGCCCGACCGCTCCGGTGGCACCGACGATGGCGACCTTGGCGCCCATCAGGAGCTCTCCTCGACGAAGACGGCGTCCTTGGACAAGCCGAACGCCTCGTGCACGGCGACCACGCCCGTCTCGACCTGGTCCTTGGCGATGACCACCGACACCCGGATCGTCGAGGTCGAGATCATCTCGATGTTGACGCCCGCGGCCGAGAGCGCGTTGAACATCTTCGCGGCCACACCGGGGTGGGTCTTCATGCCGGCGCCGACCAGCGAGATCTTGGCGACGTCCGGGTCGACGATGACCCCGGCGGACCCGATGGTCTCGGCGAACGGTTCGAGGATCGCCCGGGCCTGGTCGGTCTCGCCGCGGGGCAGGGTGAAGGAGATGTCGGTGCGCCCATCGGCGGCGATGTTCTGGACGATCATGTCGACGTTGATGTTCGCCTCGGCCAGCCGCGAGAACAGCTTGGCGGCGATGCCGGGCTGGTCGGAGACCTGTGAGACGGTGACCTTGGCCTCGGAGGTGTCGTGTGCGACACCGGAGATGATGGCGTCCTCCACGGTGGGCTCCTGTCGTGGCCCGACCCACGTGCCGGGCGATTGGCTGAACGACGAACGGACGTGGATCCGCACGTCGTGGTTGCGTCCGAACTCGACCGACCGGGTCTGCAGGACCCCCGCACCGTGGGCGGTGAGTTCCAGCGCCTCCTCGTAGGAGAGGTAGTCGAGCTTGCGTGCCCCGGAGACGATGCGCGGGTCGGCGGTGAAGACCCCGTCGACGTCGGTGTAGATCTCGCACACGTCGGCACCGAGCGCGGCGGCGAGCGCCACCGCGGTCGTGTCCGAGCCGCCCCGACCGAGGGTCGTGATGTCCTTGGTGTCCTGGCTGACACCTTGGAAACCGGCGACGATGACGACGTTGCCCTCGTCGAGCGCCTCCTGGACCCGGCCGGGGGTGATCTCGAGGATGCGTGCCTTGCCGTGCACGGCGTCGGTGATGATCCCCGCCTGCGAACCGGTGAAGGACTTGGCGGGCAGGCCCCGCTCGGCGAGCGCCATCGCCAGCAGCGACATCGAGATGCGCTCGCCGGAGGTCAGCAGCATGTCGAGCTCGCGCTGCGGGGGCGAGTCGGAGATGCGCTGCGCCATCGCGACGAGCTCGTCGGTGGTCTTGCCCATCGCGGAGACCACCACGACGGTCTGGTTGCCCTCGCGGTGGGTGCGACACACGCGATCGGCCACGCGCTTCATCCGGTCGGTGTCGCCGACCGAGGTTCCGCCGTACTTCTGGACCACGATGCTCACGGCTGTGACCGCCTCACCACCCGCGTCGTCGACGGCAGCCCGCGGGGCGAAACGCGGGACGCTCCGACACGGGTCGACCGCCCGGGGGGCGGTCGGTGCACCAGGGTAGCTGCCTCGACCAGCTGCCCCCAGCAGCCGGAGGGCTCTGGCCGGTCCGCCGGTCAACGCTGTACGAGTGACCTCGTCACGACCCGCTGCGGTGGCGCGCTCAGTCGACGTCCCGCCGGCCCGAGAAGGCGCGTCCGAGGGTCACCTCGTCGGCGTAGTCGAGGTCGCCCCCGACGGGCAGGCCGCTGGCGAGCCGCGTGACACGGACCCCGAGCGGGCTGAGCAGCCGCGAGAGGTAGGAGGAGGTCGCCTCGCCCTCGACGTTGGGGTTCAGCGCCAGGATGACCTCCGAGACCGGCTCGCCGTCGAGGCGGCCGATCAGCTCGGTGACGTGCAGGTCGTCCGGGCCGATCCCATCGATGGGGGAGATGGCGCCGCCGAGCACGTGGTAGCGGCCGCGGTACTCGCGGGTGCGTTCGATGGCGACCACGTCCCGCGGCTCGCCGACCACGCACAGCACGCCCGCGTCCCGGCGGGGGTCGCGACAGATCCGGCACTCCTCCTGCTCGCTGACGTTCCAACATCGGGAGCAGAAACGGACCGTGTCCTTGACCTTGACGATGGCCGCCGCGAGCCGGCGCGCGTCGGTGTGCTCGACCTGGAGGATGTGGAAGGCGATCCGCTGCGCGCTCTTCGGTCCGACGCCCGGCAGGCGACCGAGCTCGTCGATGAGGTCCTGGACGGCACCTTCGTACACGCGTGGACCTCGAGGTGGGAGCGGAGCGCAACCGAGCCGCGAGCGTACCGACGCAGGACACCCGCCCGTGGATGCCGACGCTCTGGACGACGCTGTCTCCTGGCGACGTCGACGTCCGCCGCAGCGGTGGACACGGCCGGGTCAGGCCTCCGGTGCCGGACGGTGTTCGAGGAGCTCGGCGCCGAGCTCCTCGGCGAGCAGCGCGTCGGTCACGGCGGCGTCCGGTGCCGACGGCGTCACCTGCTCGGCCTCGCGGACGGCCGCGACCTCGTCAGCGGGCGGGTCGTCGTCGACCGCGGACGAACGCGCGTCCGAGGGGGTCAGCGTCGGCGGCTGCGGGCGGCGACGGTCGTCGTCCCCCTCGATCACGACGTCGACCCGGACCTTCAGCCCGGTGGACCGTTCGACGGCCTCACCGAGCGACTCGCTGAACTCGCCCTTGGTGGCGTTGACCGCGTGGAACGACGCGTAGCGCTGGGGGTAGCGGAGGGTCAGGATGCGGTTGCGGACGCGCAGGGGGGTCGCGGGCTCGAACACCGCGTGGTGCCGCCGCGAACGATCCTTGACCAGATCGAGGATGGCGTCCCACCGGCCGAGCACCAGCGCGTCAGGATCGGCCTCTCCGGCTGCGTCCGGCACCGGCGGTGGTGCGTCGGCGGCAGCCGACACATCAGCAGTTGGCACATCGGCACCCGGCGCGTCGGTGGCCGGCGCGTCGGTGGCCGGCGCATCAGCAGTTGGCACATCAGCAGCCGGCGCGTCGGCAGCAGGCACATCAGCAGCCGGCGCACCAGCGGCGGTCGCGCCACCGGTCGGCTCGTCCGGGGCGGGCTCAGCCGGGACCGGTTCGGCCGGCGCTGTCGCCGCGGCGGCCGCGGCAGCGCGAGCCGCCGCACGTGCGTCGCCGGGTGGCGCCGTCTCGCGTGCCTGCGACGTGGGAGCCAGGTCGGGGGACTCCGGAGCGGCCGCGGCGGGGACCGCACGCCGGGGCGCGACGTGGCCACCGGCTTCGAGCCGGCTCACCCGGTCGGCGAGCTCGACGACGTCGCCGTCCGCACCCGGGGTCGCCAGCGTCGCGAGCGCGAGCTCGAGGGGGAGCCGCGGGGAACCCTGGCGCTGCTCGGCGAGCGTGTCGGCGAAGGTCGCGACCGCCCGGAGCAGGGCTTCCTGGGGGAGCGCGGCGGTCTGGGCCTGCAGACGGCGACGCCGGTCGTCGGTGGCATCGACGAGGTCCGGTCGGTCCGGCGCCACCTGGAGGACGAGCAGGTCCCGCAGGTGCTGGACCAGGTCCAGGGTGAACCGCCGGAGGTCGTGCCCGTCGTCGGAGAGCGTCTGGACGAGCCCGAGCAACCCGGCCAGATCGCGTGCCCCGAGCAGGTCGACCGCGTCGACCACCCGTTCGAGCGGGGTGTTGCCGAGCACGGCGGCGACCGAGAGTGCGGTCACCTCGCCACCGTGGGCCTGATCGGTCTCGGCACCCGAGTAGGCGAGGACCTGTTCGAGCACCGACAGGGTGTCGCGGACCGAGCCGTCACCGGCGCGGACGACCGCCTCGACGGCGCCGTCCTCGATCGCGTAGTCCTCCTGCTCGCACACGCGCCGGACGTGCTCACCGACCTCGTCGGCGGCGACACGGCGCAGGTCGAGGCGCTGCACGCGCGACAGGATGGTCGGCAGCACCTTCTGCGGGTCGGTCGTGGCCATCGCGAACAGGACGTGCCCCGGCGGTTCCTCGATCAGCTTGAGCAGCGCGTTGAACGCGGCGGTCGAGGCCATGTGGACCTCGTCGAGGATGTACACCTTCCGGCGTGCACTGGCGGGCGCGAACAGCGCCCGGTCGCGCAGGTCGCGGGCATCGTCGACCCCGCCGTGCGAGGCCATGTCGAGCTCGATCACGTCGACCGACGAGCCGTCCGCGATCGCCGTGCACTGCCCGCAGGTGCCGCAGGGGTCAGGGGTCGGCCCGGCTTCGCAGTTGATGGCCTTCGCGAGGATGCGGGCGGTCGACGTCTTGCCCGTCCCGCGCGGCCCGGTGAACAGGTACGCGTGGTGGAGGCGGTCCTCCTCGAGCGCGTGGACCAGGGTCTGGATCACGTGCTTCTGACCGACGATGTCGCCGAAGGTGGCGGGCCGGTAGCGGCGGTAGAGCGAGACGTAGGCCACTGGGTGAGCTCCGAGGACGGACGCGGGGACGTGCCGAGGGCACCGACCTCCGCATCGTACGGCCGGGTGCGACCGGGGCTGCCGTCGCCGGCGGGCCCGTCGTGCCGGCACGCGCGGCCGTCGGAGATCCGAACGCCGCTGCACGAAGGCGGGGCCACGCTGGTGGTGGGGTCCGGCGACGGGCGCCCGGCTCGGCACCCGTCCGAGAACGGCTTAGGGCTGCTGCCTCTCGGCCCTGACCCGGTTCACCGGGGGACGTCACCGACGGACGCCCGTCACCGCACTCCACCACGGGCGTGACCCCGCGAAGCCCGACGGTACCAACGCGTCCTCCCCGAGGCCAACGGCCAGAGCGGGCCAGCCACGCCCCGGACGACGACGCGACCTGAGCTCAGCGGTGCGAGGGCCCACCGGCCCCGCGGACCGCCTCGGCGCGCTGCTCGAGGGTGCAGGTGCACCGTTCGGCCTGGGGGACCCCGGCGAGCGCCTGCTCGACGTGCAGTCCACACCCCGCCCAGGTCGTGCGGGAACAGGCGCGACACGTCGTCGGGTGGCACACGGTGCGGTCTCCTACGAGCCTCGGCGGACCTCGTCGCCCCCAGGGAACCACGCTCGGCCGGACGCAGCGGAAGACGGCGCCGACTTCCGCCCTCAGACCGGTGAACGGTCCCCTACGTTCACCGTGTCGGCCGTCGACCCCACCGAGCACGGAGCAGCGCATGGATACGGACATCTTCGAGCAGCGGGAGTCGGAGATCCGCGGCTACTGCAGGGCCTACCCGACGGTCTTCGTGAGCGCGTCGAACGCCCGGCAGGCCGACGAGGAGGGTCGCTCCTACATCGACTTCTTCGCCGGGGCGGGCGCGCTGAACTTCGGACACAACGACCCGAACATGAAACGGGCGTTGATCGAGTTCATCGAGCGCGACGGCATCGCGCAGAGTCTCGACATGTACACCGACGTCAAGCGCGACTTCGTGCAGGCGTTCGTGCGCACCATCCTCGAGCCGCGCGAGATGGACCACAAGCTCCAGTTCGTCGGGCCGACGGGGAGCAACGCCGTCGAGGCGGCGATCAAGCTGGCACGCAAGGTCACCGGTCGACACCACGTGGTCGCGTTCAGCAACGGCTTCCACGGCATGACGCTCGGCTCGCTCGCGCTCACCGCGAACGAGTACTTCCGCCAGGCCGCCGGGGTCCCCCTCGAGCACGTGGTACGCATGCCGTTCGAGACCATGCCAGGCGGTACCGACGCGCTCGAGCACTACGCCGCGGCGCTGCGTGACCCCTCGAGCGGCCAGCTGCCGCCGGCGGCGTTCGTCGTCGAGGTCATCCAGGCCGAGGGCGGTGTCAACGTCGCCAGCGAGGGGTGGCTGCGCGCCATCCAGGACCTCGCCCACGAGCACGACGCGCTGTTCATCATCGACGACATCCAGGCCGGCATGGGTCGGACCGGGTCGTTCTTCAGCTTCGACGGGATGGACCTCCAGCCGGACGTGGTCATCCTGGCCAAGGGGCTCGGCGGCTTCGGCACCCCGATCGCCATGAACCTGATCCGTCCCGAGCTCGACGCCCGGTGGAAGCCCGGCGAGCACACCGGCACCTTCCGGGGACAAGGCATCTCCTTCGTCGCCGGGCGCGTCGCGCTGTCCTACTTCGAGGACGACGAGCTGATGGCCGCGGTGGCGACCAAGGGCGAACGCATGCGCGCGAGCCTCGAGGCCATCGCCGACGCGCACGCCGACCGCGGCTGGAAGGTGCGCGGCCGCGGGATGATGCAGGCGCTCGACGTCGTCGACGGCGCGCTCGCCAAGGCCATCCAGCAGGCCGCGTTCGAGTCGGGCCTCCTGTTCGGTCCCTGCGGCAGCGGGGGGCGGGTCTGCAAGTTGATCCCGCCGCTGAGCATCCCCGACGACGACCTCGACGAGGGGCTCGCGCTGTTCGAGAAGGCCGTCGCCACCGCCGTGGCCGGAGCATGAGGGAACGTGGCGACCTGACCTTCCCGTTCGCCGAGTACATGCGCCGGCTCGACGAGCTGCGCACGCGGATGGCCGAGCGCCTGCTCGACGCGGTCGTGATCACCGACCCGGAGAACCTGCTCTACCTCACCGGCTACCAGACGTCCGGGTACTCCTTCTTCCAGGCGCTGGTCGTGCCGCTCGAGGGTGAGCCGTTCATGATCACCCGCGCGATGGAGGAGTCCAACGTCCACGAGCGGACCTGGGTCGATCTCACCCGTCCCTACCCGGACACCGGTGACGCGATCCAGATGCTGATCACCAGCCTCGCCGAGTTCGAGCTCGAGGTCCGCCACGTCGGCTACGAGCGCAACAGCTACTTCTTCCCCGCCTACCAGCAGGACCGGGTCCACACCGCGTTCACCGGGGGACGGTTGGTGGACTGCTTCGGCATCGTCGAGGAGGGCCGGATCCGCAAGTCGGCCGCCGAGATCGAGGTCATGCACCGTGCCGCCCGCGCCACCGAGGCCGGCATGCAGGCCGGCATCGACGCGTGCGCACCCGGGGTTACCGAGAACGACATCGCCGCGGCCATCAGCTCGGCGATGTTCCGCGCCGGCGGCGAGTTCCCCGCCGTCATGCCGTACGTGACGTCGGGACCGCGCACGATGATCGGGCACGCGACCTGGGAGGGTCGGGAGGTCCAGGCCGGCGAGCACGTCTTCCTCGAGGTCGGCGGCTGTTTCCGGCGCTACCACACGGCCATGATGCGCACGGTCGTCCTCGGCGAGCTGTCGCCCTCGATGCGGCACGCCCAGGACCGGATGAAGCTCGCCCTCGACGAGGTGCGCGCCGTGGTCCGGCCGGGGCTGACGGTCTCGGACGTCGACGTGATGGTCCGTGACATCATCACCGAGAACGAGGTGGGGGCGGCACTCGTGACCCGCTCGGGGTACTCGATCGGTATCGCGTTCCCGCCGAGCTGGGACGAGGGCTACATCTGCAGCCTCAAGGCCGGCGACTCGACGCCGCTCCAGGAGGGGATGACCTTCCACATCATCCCGTGGATGTGGGGGGTGGACGGCGACAAGACCGTCGGCATCTCCGACACCATCTACCTCACCGCGGACGGCTGCCGGTCGTTCTTCGACTTCGACGAGGACTTCGTCGCCAAGCCCGACACCCGACCCACCGAGGTTCAGTAGTGCTCACCGTCACCGACCCCACCACCGGGACCGTCCTGCACGAACGTCCCGCCCTCGATGCCGACGGACGCGACGCGGTGCTCGCCCGCGCCGCGGACGCCTACCCCGGGTGGCGGCGTCGCAGCTTCGCCGAGCGTGGCGACGTGCTGCGCGCGGTCGCCGCCAGGATGCGCGAGGACGTCGAGCGGCTCGCCCTGCTGATGACCGAGGAGATGGGCAAGCCGATCAAGGAGGCCCGCGCCGAGGTCGAGAAGGCCGCGTGGGCGGCCGAGCACTACGCCGAACACGCCGAGGGCTACCTCGCCCCCGAGGTCCTCGGTTCGGACGCCACCGAGAGCTACGTGCAGTACCTCCCCCTCGGTGTCGTGCTCGGGATCCTGCCCTGGAACGCCCCGTTCTGGCTCGCGTTCCGGTTCTGCGCGCCGACGCTGATGGCCGGCAACACCTGCGTGTTGAAGCACGACCCGCACGTCCCCGGCTGCGCCGCCGCGATCGCCGAGCTGTTCGAGCAGGTCGGTGCCCCCGAGGGCGTCATGCAGGACCTGCCGCTCGTGACCGTCGACGTCGAGGCCGCGATCCGCGACCCCCGGGTCGTCGCGGTGTCGTTCACCGGCTCGGACCGGGCGGGGGCCACCGTCGCCGCCGTCGCCGCCAGCGAGATCAAGCCGGCCGTGCTCGAGCTCGGCGGGTCGGACCCCTGCATCGTGCTCGCCGACGCGGACCTGCCCGCGGCCGCCGACGTGATCGCGTTGTCCCGCATCATCAACGCGGGCCAGTCGTGCATCGCGGCGAAGCGCATCATCGTCGAGGACGCGGTCCACGACGAGCTCGTCGAGCTGCTGCGCGAGCGGCTCGCAGCCCTGCAGCTCGGCGACCCTCGCGACGAGGCGACGGACGTCGGGCCCATCGCGCGGTCCGAGCTCCGCGACGAGCTCCACCGCCAGGTGCAGGAGACGGTCGCCGCGGGCGCCACCTGCCAGCTCGGTGGTGAGCTGCCCGACGGCGACGGCTTCTTCTACCCCGTCACGCTCCTCACCGAGGTGACCAGTTCGATGACCGCCTGCCGCGAGGAGACCTTCGGTCCCGTGGCGGTGGTGATGCGCGCCGCCTCGGCCGACGACGCCGTGGCGATCGCCAACGACACCCCCTACGGGTTGGCCGCGAGCGTGTGGACCACCGCCGAGCGGGGTGCGGCGATGGCGGCCGAGATCGAGGCCGGGCAGGTCGCGGTGAACGGGATCGTCAAGACCGACCCGCGGTTGCCGAGCGGTGGTATCAAGCGCTCCGGCTACGGGCGCGAGCTCGGTCCCCACGGGATCCGGGAGTTCGTCAACGCCCAACAGGTCTGGGTGGGCCCGAAACGCGCCTGACACCGGGGCGCACCGACCGGTTCGTGCTTGCTGACGGCAAGCGCTAGCGTGCCGCGCGTTCGCCGGGGCCGTGGTCTTGCTGGCCTCCGCTCTGGGGACCCGACGGCGAACGCTCCCGCTCCCTCCCGCTCCCGCGGTGCACGCTCGACCGGCTCTGAGCCGGTCCCGTCCGTGCTGCGCGGTCGCACGACCTGTCGATCCACCTGTGCCCGTCCTGCCCTCTCTCGCTCCCTCCGACCAACGGCTGCCACTTCACGGCCGCCTCGCGACGTTCCGGGCCGAGTGGTGGCGCGATCCAAGGACCGAGATCCTCGCCGGCCTGGTGGTCGCGCTCGCGCTGATACCCGAAGCCATCGCGTTCTCGCTCATAGCCGGCGTCGACCCGAAGGTCGGCCTCTACGCCTCGTTCAGCATCGCCATCATCATCGCGTTCGCCGGTGGACGGCCCGCCATGATCTCCGGTGCGACCGGAGCGATGGCCCTGCTCATCGTGCCGCTCGTGCGCGAGCACGGCGTCGAGTACCTGTTCGCCGCGACCATCGTCACCGGGGTCCTCCAGGTGGTCCTCGGCTGGCTCGGCGTCGGTCGTCTCATGCGCTTCATCCCACGAACGGTCATGACCGGCTTCGTCAACGCGTTGGCCGTCCTCATCTTCCTCGCCCAGCTGCCCTACATCGTCGGTGAGAGCGGGGCGGTGTGGGCCATGGTCGCCGCCGGTCTCGCGATCATGTACGGCCTCCCCCGCATCACCCGTTCGATCCCCGCACCGCTGGTCGCCATCGTCGCGCTGACCGCAGCAGCCGTCGCGTTCGGCATCCGCGTGCCCACCGTCGGCGGCATGGGCGACCTGCCCGATGCGTTGCCGGTCCTCGCCATCCCGGTGGTGCCGTTCACGATCGAGACCCTGCAGATCGTCGCCCCGTACGCGCTGGCGCTCGCGTTCGTGGGGCTCCTCGAGTCGCTGTTGACCGCGCAGCTCCTCGACGACGTCACCGACTCCGTCTCGGACAAGGGCCGCGAGTCGCGCGCCCAGGGCCTGGCCAACGTCGCTACCGGCTTCCTCGGCGGCATGGCCGGCTGCGCGATGATCGGTCAGTCGATGATCAACGTGCGCTCCGGTGCACGCACCCGGCTGTCCACCCTCGCGGCCGGCGTGGCCCTGCTCGTGTTGATCCTCGGCCTCGGCGACCTCGTCGCGCTGATCCCGATGGCCGCGCTCGTCGCGGTGATGATCGTGGTCGCCGTCGCCACCTTCGACTGGTCGAGCCTCAAGCTGAACACCCTCCGCCGCACCCCCAAGACCGAGACGATGGTCATGGTGGTGACCGTCACCGTCGTGGTGTTGACCCACAACCTCGCCTACGGGGTGATCGCTGGGGTCGTCCTCGCCATGATGGTCTTCGCCCGCCGTGCTGCCCACCACGCGTCGATGACCAGCGTGCTCGACCCGACCGGGACGGTCCGCAGCTACGTGGTCACCGGTCAGCTGTTCTTCGCCTCCACCAACGAGCTGGTGCACCAGTTCGAGCTCGACGATCCCGCCCGGGAGGTCATCATCGACCTCACCGAGGCCGAAGTCTGGGACTCGTCCGCCGTCGTGACCCTGGACGCGGTCGTCGCCAAGTTCGCCGCCCGCGGCGTCCACGCGTCGATCACCGGCTTGACCCATCACAGCGCCGCGCTCCACGAGCGACTCACGGGGCAGCTCACCGGCACCCACTGACCGGCTCCCGACGGCACCGTGCCCGGGTGTCGCCGCATGGCGTCTGCAGCGGCCCGACCTTCCTACGTCTCCCCCACGGTCAGCGGCAGCACGACCACGAACGTGGTGCCGCGTCCGACCTCGCTGGCCACCTCGAGGCGGCCACCCATCGCCTCGACGAAGCCACGCGAGATGGACAACCCGAGCCCGAGGCTCGCTTGACGACCACGGCCGTGCAGGTGGTCGAGGATGGCCGGGACGATCAACAGTGGCGTGGCCCACGGTGCCGTGACCGCGAGCACGGCGAGGAGCACGCCGGTCGTCGCCAGACCGGCGCTGACGAGCACCGACGATCGCATCTCCTCGCTGGTGAACATCCCCGGTCGCCATCCGGACAGGGCGACGGCCAAGCCCGCGAAGGTGGCCATGTTGACCGCGATGTACACGCCCCCGGCCGACAACGCGGCACCGATGGCGTCCGGAGCGGGCAAGGACCCGGCGTCGGACAGCGCGTGGAAGACGGTGGCCCCGAGCGCGATGGCCATCGCCTCGGAAGCGGTGTTGAACGCGATCTTCCGCGGCTCACGGCGGCCGGCCACCACCTCGGCGACCGGGTAGGCCGTGACCGCGAGCGCGATGGCCCAGACGGGGTCCGCGAAGACCATCAGGCTGACGGCCGCGATCTCGAGCAGGCTGGTGGTCTCGGGGACACCGCCGACACCGCGCACCGGCAGGCCGACCTCGATGGATCCGGCCAGCACCACCGCGAGCCACAGCAGGCCGAACAGCCACGGGGCCAGCGTCGGCGGTCCGGCAGCAGGACCGAACGCCGCGACGACACCCACGACCCCGACGGCGACCGCTCCACAGGCGGCGAGGTAGCGCTGCAGGCGCCGCGGCGAGCGCTCGCCGGTTCCGCTCGACCCTGCGTCGGTCACCTCACTGCTCCGCTCCGGCGGCGACACGTGCACCTCGCTCTCCAGCCTAGGACCGACGCGTCGACACCCCCGAGGCGCGACCGCACGGCGACGCCCCGACGGGGTCGGGGCGTCGATGCTGCGATCTCGATCCAGGTGCGGAGGTGGGGGATTCGAACCCCCGAGGGATGTGACTCCCAACACGGATCCCAGGAGCACGACCGGCATCTCGCCCGGTGACCTACCCTGGCCTCATGAGCTTCGAGCGGATCACCATCGACCCGGCCAGGATGCAGGGACTGCCCTCCATCCGTGACACCCGTGTCACCGTGAGTGCCGTCCTGGGTCAGCTCGCCGCAGGGCGGTCCATCGACGAGATCCTCGAGGACTACCCCCAACTCGAACGTGCGGACGTGTTGGCGGCACTCGAGTACGCCGCCGCCTACACCCGCGAGCGGGAGATCCCACTCACTACGACCGGATGAAGCTGCTGGTCGATGAGAACCTCTCGGCCCGGGTGGCCGCGATGCTGCGCGACGGTGGGCACGACGCGGTTCACGTCACCGCCATCGGGCTGGGCAGTACCGACGACGAGGTGATCCTTCGGACCGCTGCCCACGATGGCTCGATCGTCGTGACCGCGGACGCCGACTTCGGAACGTTGCTCGCGTTGCGAGGCGCCCGCCGCCGTCGGTGCTCATGCTTCGTTCGTCGGACCACCTCACCCCTCAGCAGCAGGCGCAACTCCTCATCGCCGCCCTCGAACGCATCCGGAGCGACCTCGACGACGGCGCGGTAGCGAGCGTGACACCCGAGCGCATCCGGTTGCGGCTACTGCCCATCACCCCGGAAGACAGCAGCGGTTGAAACGCCCAGTCGCGCCGCGACCCGAACCTCGGTCACCGGTTGCGTGGCCGGCTCACCGGCGTGCGTTCGAACGTCGCGCCGCGCGGCGCGAAACGGCGGCTGCAGGTCAAGCGCGGTGGCTTCCGCCGCAAGCAGGACGCCCTCGACGCGATGCAGGCGGAACTGGTCGACCGCCGACGGGGCGCCCACATCACCAGGACCGACCTCACGTTCGGTGTCTACCCCGACGATGGCTCGTCGAGCGGGTCGGCGCGCGTGTCCGCCTCGGGCAGCTGGCGGAGACCACCTTCGCCATCTACGAGCGCGACCTTCGCAACCACCTCCTGCCCGAGCTCGGCGAGGTGCCGATCCAACACCTCGACGGAGCGACGCTGACGCCACGACGCCGCGCTCCTCGACCACCGAACGCGACCCCCGTCGCGCCAGTCCTCGATCGGATCGAAGCCAGCGAGTCGCTGGGGTCGGTAGCCCGGGACTACGGCCTGGACGTCGAGGAGATCGAACTCGCAGCTCGGCACGCGCCTGCCATCGCCGCCTGAACCGCCGTCCTTCCTCGTCGACCGTTCGCTCGGGCGGTTCGTCGTACCTGAACAGGTTGCTTCATGCGGGTACCGGTGTGTGTCCGCTACGCGGTCCAACCCGGTCCGTACGTCGTGAAGGTGCAACAGCACGGCCTCGAACGAGCGTGGCCCTAGATCGCGAGCTCACCCACAGTCGGCCAGTCGCCGAGATCTGGTGACCAATATGTGACCGATCGGGTCTCGACGGCCAGAACACCGAACGCTCCCGGACCGGGTCCGGGGGCGGTTCTCGCTGGTCAGCGGGTGTTTCCTGAGCGGAGGGTGGGGGATTCGAACCCCCGAGGGATGTGACTCCCAACACGGATTCCAGCCGTGCGCCATAGGCCTGACTAGGCGAACCCTCCGTGCTTCCACCCCGCGGACGGGGTGGCGAGCGCCGGGAGCGTACGCGGGCGCTCGCGCCCCGGCCAACGCGCGCCTCCACCTCCGGTGGCGACATCCGCGATCCCGGCCCCACCCGAGGCCAGCCCTAGGCTGCCCACCACGTCGACCCGACCCTCCAGGAGCCCACCCCGTGCGCATCGGCCTGCCCCTCCAGTACGCCGGCGACGTCCGTGCCGCCGCCGACCAGGTCCAAGACCTCGAAGCGGCGGGGCTCGACGTGGTCTGGGTGGCGGAGGCGTACGGCCTCGACGCGGTGAGCCTGCTCGGCTACCTCGCGGCCACGACCGAGACCGTCGCTCTCGGCTCGGCGATCCTCAACATCTACTCGCGGACGCCAGCGCTGCTCGCCCAGGTCGCGGCGGGGCTCGACACCGTCTCCGAGGGCCGTTTCGAGCTGGGGCTCGGCGCCTCCGGACCCCAGGTCATCGAGGGGTGGCACGGGATGCCGTACTCGAAGCCGCTCACCCGGACCCGCGAGGTGATCGAGCTGGTCCGCCGCATGCTGGCGCGCGAGGAGATCGAGCACGACGGCAAGGTCTTCACCCTGCCGCTGCCCGCCGATCAGGGCACGGGCCTCGGCAAGCCGCTCAAGATGCTGGCGCACCCCGTCCGTCCCCGGATCCCGATCCACGTGGCCGCGCTCGGCGAGAAGAACGTCGCGATGACCGCCGAGGTCGCCGACGGTTGGCTGCCGATCTTCTACCTGCCGGAGCGGGCGAACGAGGTCTGGGGCGAGTCGCTCGAGGCCGGGCGGGCGAAGCGCTCCTCCGACCTCGAGCCGCTCGATGTCATCGCGGGCGGCGTGCTGGCCATCGCCGAGGGCGAGGAGCGGCGCCAGATCCTGGACGGGCTGCGCCACATGTACGCGCTGTACATCGGGGGGATGGGCGCGAAGGGCCGGAACTTCTACAACGACCTCGCCACCCGGTACGGCTACGGCGACGTGGCCGAGACCATCCAGGACCTCTACCTCGACAAGAAGAAGGACGAGGCCGCGGCGCTCATCCCGGACGAGTTGCTCGAGCTGACCAACCTCGTCGGCTCCGAGGGCTTCATCGAGGAGCGGGTGGCCGCGTTCCGCGAGGCGGGCGTGACGACGCTGAACGTCACCCCTCTCGGTGACGCACCCGCCCTGATCGAGCAGGTCAAGGGCTGGGCGAGCTGACCCCGTCGGCCTCGGTCGCGGTCGGCGCTTCCGCGGAAGCGCTCGGCCACGGCCGGGCAGCGTCGTCGAGCATCTCGATGAGCGTGCGGGCGTCGCGGACCGCGTTGCCCTCGTGGTCGTTGTTGAAGAACACCCACGCCGGGCGGCCATCAGCCGCGACCTCGCGCAGCCGCTCCGCCCACGGCGCGAGCTCGGCGTCGGTGTAGGCGTGACGGTAGGCCTCCTCCGAGAGCCCGTGGAAGCGGACGTAGACGTGGTCGCCGGTCGCGGTGAGTTCGTGGCGGCGCGTCAGCGAGGACGACAGCCACACGTGCGACACCTCCTGCTCGTCGAGCAGGGCGTAGGTGCTGGGGTGGAACCAGTCGTCGTCGCGGAACTCGACCGCGTACCTCGGCCACCCGTCACCGCGGGGGAGCCCCGACAGGAACGCCTCCAAGCGAACGAGGTTGCGCTTCCAGTTCGGGGGCAGCTGCCACAGCACGACCGCGGTCCGCGGCAGCACCGGACGTAACGGCGCGAAGAAGCGTTCCACCGCACCGGCGGCGTCCTTGAGCTTCAGACGGTGGGTGATGAACTGGCTGCCCTTGAGCACGAACTCGAAACCGGGCGGCGCCGTGTCCGCCCACCGCTGCACGGCCGGCTCCTTGGCCAGGCGGTAGAAGGTGCTGTTCACCTCGACGGTGGGGAACCAGCTCACGTAGTGGGACAACCAGCGCGGCTGTCCGACACCGTCGGGGTACACGGTCCCGCGCCAGTCGGCGTACTGCCACCCACTGGTCCCGACCCGCACCTCGCCCGCCATGGGGCGACCGTAGGGCGGGCCGGCGGACGGGCGACCCGGACCGACGGACGCCGTGGCGATCGCCGGCGACGCACGATGCCCCGGTCACGGGGACCGGGGCATCGACGACGTTCCGAGCGGAGGGTGAGGGATTTGAACCCTCGAGACCCTTGCGGGCCTACCCGCTTTCGAGGCGGGCGCACTCGGCCGGACTATGCGAACCCTCCAGGGGTGCACCCCGAGCACGGGGCGACTGGCGCCCGCGGAGGGTAGGGCGTGCGTCGCGACCCCGGCAACCGGGTGCGGTCGCACCGGGCGGGGTCGCACCGGGCGGGTCAGGTCAGACCGGCCGGAGCACGTCGCCGGTCAGGTCAGACCGGCCGGAGCACGTCGCGGGTCAGGTCAGACCGGCCGGAGCACGTCGCGGGTCAAGTCGGCGACCGTGCGCACCCCGGAGAGCGCCATCGTCAGGTCGAGGTCGGCGAGCAGGCTGCGCAGCACGTGCTCGACACCATCGGCGCCCGCCAGCGCCAGGCCCCACACGTAGGGGCGGCCGAGCAGCACCGCGTCGGCACCGAGCGCGAGCGCGACGGCCACATCCGCGCCCGTCCGGACCCCGCTGTCGAACAGCACGGGCACCTGCTGGTCGACGGCATCGACCACGTGGGGGAGCGCCTCGAGCGAACCGATCGCCCCGTCGACCTGCCGGCCACCGTGGTTCGAGACCACCAGGCCGGCGACGCCCGCATCGACGGCCAGGCGCGCGTCGTCGGCGTGCTGGATGCCCTTCACCAGGACCGGGATGGGGGAGCGCTCGACCAGCTCGCGCAGGTCCTCCCAGGTCTGGCTCGGATCCGAGAAGGTCGCGATCCAGCGGAGGACCGCGGCCTGCCGGGTCTCGTCGCTCATCGACCGCCACCCCTCGGTGCGGACCGCCTCGCCGCCGTCGGGCAGACCGGCGAGGAAGGCCGGGTCGGTGAGGTAGTTGCTCAGGCCCTCGGCGTGGAGGAAGGGCAGGTAGGCGGTGGCCAGGTCACGCGGCCGCCAGGCCAACAGGCGCGTGTCGAGCGTGACCACGACCGCCTCGTAGCCGGCGTCGGCGGCGCGCTGGATCAACGAATCGGTGATCGCATCCTCGGCCGGCCAGTACAGCTGGAACCACCGGGGCGAATCGCCGGCCGCCTCGGCGACCTCCTCCATCGGGTAGCTCGAGACCGTCGAGAGCACGAACGGCACCTCCACGGCGGCGGCACCCTTCGCGACGGCGACCTCGGCCTCGTCGTGCACGATCGACTGGACCCCCACGGGCCCGCACAGCAGCGGCGTCGGGTGCGTGCGGCCGAGCAGGGTCACCGACAGATCCCGTTCGGCGACGTCGCGCAGCATCCGCGGCACGAGCTGCCAACGCCGGAACGCGGCAGCGTTCGCGGCCTCGGTCGCCTCGCTGCCGGCGCTGCCCGCCACGTACGCGTCCGCCCGGGCATCGAGCACCTCGCGGGCCGCCTCACGCAGCCCCTCGTAGGTGACCGGCAGCTCGGGGGTGACCCCGGCCATGCCGTTGAAGTAGATGCCGTACTGGAAGGTGTTGAACCCCACGGGCCGCTCCCTCGTTGACTGGCGAGGATGGGACCGTAGACGCAGGGCCGCAGCGGGTCAGCGTCCGTGACCGGCGGCGGTCCTGCCCTGGTCGCGCTCCTCTGCCTCGGGGGCGCCAGCAGCCTGCGGCGACGTCTCGGCACCTGAGCCCGGGCGCGTCCGGCGGGCACGGAAGAACGCGCGGAGCAGCTCGCCGCACTCCTCGGATCGCACACCGCGGACCACCTCGAGGCGATGGTTGAGGCGAGGGTCGCGCGGCACGTCGTAGAGCGCCCCGACCGCACCCGCTTTGGGGTCGTCGGCGCCGAAGACGACCCGGTCGAGGCGGGCGAGCACCAGCGCCCCGGCACACATCACGCACGGCTCGAGGGTCACGTGGATCGCGCACCCCTCGAGCCGCCAGCTGCCGAGGGTCCGTGCCGCCTCGCGGACGGCCAGCACCTCGGCGTGGGCCGTCGGGTCGCCGTCGACCTCGCGCCGGTTGTGACCCCGCCCGACGATGCGGGCCTGCGCCCCGTCGCCCTGCACCACCACCGCGCCGATGGGCACGTCGTCGTGCGCCGCGGCCGCGTGAGCCTCGGCGAGCGCCTCCTGCATCCAACGGTCGTCTTCCACGGCCGACCAGCGTAGGACCACGGCAGGCTGGGCTGGCCGATGAGCCGGCGGGCCGGTCGGCCCCCGACCATCGGCACGGCCGTGCGCGGTCGGGGCATCGCTAGCGTGGGCACCGACCGAACCGAGGAACCACCGTGTCCGAGACCCGCGTCTACGACGTCCCCGCCATCTCCTGCGGTCACTGCAAGCAGGCCATCGAGGGCGCCGTCGGCCCGCTGGACGGGGTCGAGACCGTCGATGTCGACATCGACGCGAGGACCGTCGCCGTCGTCGGGTCCGCCTCGGACCAGGACATCGAGGCCGCGATCGACGATGCCGGCTACGAGGTCGCAGGCAAGCGCTAGACCGACCGGACGGGCCCCCGGCCCCTCCGACGCGACGACCGCACCGAACCTCCCGTCCGGGAGGAGCCCGAGCCTCACGCGCCTTCGCGCACCCGCCTCACGCACCCCGACCTCACGCACCACGACCTCGCGCACCCCGACCTCGCGCACCCCGACCTCGCGCACCCAAGGAACCCCCGTGCCGCCCGCCCCACCGACCGCCCCGCTCGACGGGCCGCGCACGCTCGAGGTCCTCGCATCCCTCGACGCGCAGCTCGGCCACGTCGATCCTGACGCCCGTGCCGTCGTCGCGTTGACCGCGGGCGAGGGTGGCAGCGTGGCGCTCACCGACGTGGCGCTGCGTGACGATGGTGTCCTCGAGGTCGCAGGTGACGTGCTCGGCATCGTGGTGGTCACCTCCGAGGACGTGCGGCTCGACGACGCCGACGAGGTGGTCCCGCTGCGGCAGTTGGTCGCGGTGCTGCCGGACGGCACCGAGGTCGGCATCGTCCGGGTCGGCGACGACCCCGAACCCCGGATCTGGGCGGCGGGTGATGCGGTGGAGACCGACGGCGACACCTCGTCCGAAGGTCTGCGCCCCCGTGACGTCACCGCCAACGCCGCTCGGCGCGCGCTCGGGTTGCCGTCGCTCGCCGAGGTGCCACCGGTCGAGGACCTCCTCGCCCGCGCGTGGCTGCTCCAGGTCGCCGAGGAGGGTCTGTCCCGCTTCGACTCCCCGGACGGCCCGCGCGAGGTGGAACCCGAGGAGCTCGCCCACCTCGACGGCGCCGACCCGTTGTCCGGGCTCTGCACCGGCGACCCGGCCGCTGGCGAGACCGACATCGTCCCCACCTGGGAACAGGTCCGCGACGCTGCGGCACGCGGTGACCTCCAGCTCGCCAGCTACACCGTCGAGCCGACCCACGCGGCCTGGCTCGACGCCGCCGGGTTCGCGCAGGTCGTGGACCGGACGCTGCCATCGACCGAGGAGCTGCTCGGCACGCTGCGTCTCGTGGGCGAGGACCCCCTGGTCGGGTGGGCCATCGACCACATCGCCGAGCGCGGGTGGGGCCGACCCGTCTGACCGGCTCGGGCTCCCGCCCCGGTACCGTCCGACGGTCGTCCTCCCTGGAGCTCCCGTGCCCCGTCACCTCGCCGTGCTGGTCGCCGCGCTCGTCGTCGGGCTGACCGGGTGCGGCGGTCCCGACGCGCAGGCGCTGCTCGACGGCGCCAACGAGGCGCTCGAAGCGGCCGGCACCTCGAAGTTCGAGATGACCGTCGAAGCCGCCGGTGACCCGACCGGCCGCTTCTCGGCCGAGGGGGCCCAGGACCTCGCCACCGGCGCCCTCCGGATGGAGATCGACCTGGGCGACACGTCGAGCTCCACCGAGACGTTGCTGCTCGGCGACGAGATGTTCGCCCGCAGCCCCCTGTTCGCGATCTTCACCGGTGACGAGTCGACCTGGGTGCGGGTGGACCTCGCCGCGACCGCCGAGGCGGAGGGGCTCGACGCCGAGACGCTGCTCGGCGGCCAGACGGGGCCGGCCGCGTTGCTCGGCCAGCTCGAGGGCGCGTCCGGGGACCTCGAGGAGCTCGGGTCCGAGGAGGTGCGCGGGGTCGAGACCACCCACCTGCGCGTCACGATCGACACGGGCGCCGCGATCGAGCAGGCTGACCCGCAGATCCGCGAGCAGCTACGTACCTACAGCGAGGCGTCCGGACTGCCCGACAGCTACCCGATGGAGCTGTGGATCGACGGCGACGGCTTGGTGCGCCGGATCCGCACCCTCCTCGACGTTCCGGACGCCCAGGCGGGCGACAGCGAGGCCGGCGGCGTCACCCAGCAGACCACGCTGGAGCTGTTCGACTTCGGGGTCCAGGTCGATCTCGACCGCCCGCTGCCGGAGCAGACCGTCGAGCTCTCGGAGCTGATCGCCGAGCTCGAGGAGCTCGAGCGGATCGAGGGCGAGATCACCGAGCAGCTCGACGAGCCCGCGGACGACTGAACCCCGCCTCGAGGCGCCCCGGGACCCGGCGGCGCCGGCGGGGAACGGCGGGCGGGCGCGCCGCAGCGGACGCCGGTGCGCGCTCGGCGAGCACCGCGACGTCCGGTGGTGGTGGACGATGGCGCCGTTCGGTCCCGTGCAACCCGGACGTGAGCTCGCGCGTCTGAACGTACGGACCGAGCCAGACAGGGACCGCCATGTACGAACTGACCCACGAGCACACCACCCGTCAGGACGCCCGGCGGCGTGCCCGGCTCTTCGTGGCGCTGTACGGCATCTGCCTCGTGGGGCTGCTGATCGCCGGAGCCTGGATGGCGCCGGCGAGCGCGTACCCCGAGGGCCGCGCGCCGAACGGCGGGTGGCTCGAACAGGCCCCCACCGCGGGCACGACCCGTTGAGGAGCCCTTCGATGCGACACCACACCACCTCCGCCCGCCACGTCGCGCACGTGCGGACCCTGGTCTGCGGGATCGCGGGCGTCCTGGCCCTCGCCGCGTGCAGCGACGGCGGGCAGGACGCGGCCAGCGACCCGGAACCGCTGCCCGAGGCGACCGCCCCCGAGGACGACGGCGACGGGACCGAGGACACCGACACGACCGGTGATGACGATGCGACCGGCGACGACGCGAGCGACGACGGGTCAGCCGGCGGGGACACGACCGACACCGGAGGCGACGACGTCGGGACGGGCGCCCCCGCGCTCGAGACCGACGCCTCGGCCGAGGACCGGGAGCAGGAGCCGGTGGACGCCGCGCTGAGCCTCGTCGACGTGCGCGTCGGCACCCACGACGGCTTCGATCGTGTCGTGTTCGAACTCGCCGGCGACGGCGAGGCCGGCTGGTACCTGTCGACCGACGAGGAAGCGCGCGCGCAGGGATCGGGGAACGTGGTCGACGTGGCTGGCGACGCGGTCCTGACCGTCGATCTCGTGGGCGCCCTGTACCCGATGGACGCACCGGACGACGTGACCACCTACGACCGTGACCGGCTCCCCGCACCCTCCGGCGCAGCCGTGCTCACCGAGGTCATCGACGGTGCGATCTTCGAGGGCCACCACCAGCTCTTCGTCGGCCTAACCGGACCCGTCGAGTACCGCGTCGACCGGCTCGAGGACCCGCAGCGCGTGGTGATCGACCTCCTCCACCCCTGAGGCCGCACGGGGTGGAGGACGGCGGGGCCGGTCGCTCACGTCCCGTAGCCTCCGCCCGATGCCTCCTCCCGTCCTGCCGTCCGCCTCCGCACCCGGCCCCCGCGCGCTCGGTCGGGGCGTCGTGGTCGCCGACGGCCAGGACGCGCCGCCGGGGTGGGCCCAGGTCCCCCGCATCCGCATCGACGACGCGGTGGTGGCCCATCCCGGTCCCGTCGCCGATCTGCTGCACCACGCCTGGTCGACCCGTCAGCCCGTCGTGATCGAACTCGCCGCCACCAACGCCGACGTCCGTGAGCCCGAGGTCACCCGCCTCGCGCCCCACGAGCTGTCGCGCGATTTCGCCTTCCACCGCGAGCGGCTCCACTGGGCGATGTGGGCCAACACCTACGACGCTCGCGGCCGCGACCCGGTCTGGTGGCACGGGGTCCTCGCGCAGCGCCGCGGCGGCGTCACGCCGAGCGACACCGCGGACATCATCCTCCCCGATGGACGGCACGCCTGGGTGGACGGCGGCCCCCGAGGCCCCGTCGACGAGGTGTCCGACCCGATCGTCCACCGCGAATCGGTCGGCCTCGGCCGGCTGACGGTGCTCGGGACATCGGTGCCGGCGGACGAGCTCGCACCCGACCAGCTCGCGGCGGTCGCGCACCGCTGCGGTCCCGCGCGGGTGATCGCGCCAGCCGGCAGCGGCAAGACCCGCGTGCTGACGGCCCGGCTGCGCCACCTCATCCGCGACCGCGGCGTCGAACCGGAGCTCGTCACCGCCGTGGCGTACAACACCCGCGCCGCCGCCGAGATGCGTGAGCGGACCGCCGATCTGACCGGTGGCGGCCGCCGGGTCAACATCCGCACCCTGCACTCGCTCGCCCTGTGGATCTGCCGCATGGAGCGCGAACGGCAGATCATCGGCGAACGCGAGCAGCGCGAGATCCTCGACCGCCTGGTGCGGACCGCACGGATCCCGAACCAGGATCCCTACCAGCCCTACCTCGAGGCCCTCGCGGAGGTCCGTCTGGGCCTGCGGGACCCGGCCCGGGTCGAGGTGGAGCGCGGCGACGTCGACGACCTCCCCGAGGTCCTCGTCGGCTACCGCGAGGAGCTCGACCGCCGCGGCTGGCTCGACTTCGACGAACAGATCTACCACGCGCTCGAGCTGCTCCTGCGCGATCCGGCGATCCGGCAGCGTGCGCAGCTCGCCGGCACCCACCTGCTGGTCGACGAGTTCCAGGACCTGACCCCCGGCTTCCTGCTGCTGGTCCGGCTCGTGGCGGGACCCTCGCAGCAGGTCTTCGGGGTGGGCGACGACGACCAGACCATCTACTCCTACGCCGGCGCGACCCCGGACCACCTCGTCGACTTCGACCGGTGGTTCCCGGGGGCCGCCCACCACGCGCTCGAGGTCAACTACCGCTGCCCGCCCGGCGTGGTCGACGCGGTCAGCCGGCTGCTGTCCCACAACCGCCACCGCGTGGACAAGACCATCCGCAGCGGCGCCGGGACCGCCCCGTGAGCGGCGTCGGTGCGCCCGGCCTCCACCTCGTCGACCCCGGGGCAGCGGGGGCGCGAGCCGTCGCGATCATCCGCGACCGGCTGGACGCGGGCGCCGCGCCGACCGACATCGTCGTCCTCGCCCGGGTCAACAGTGCCCTCCTGCCGGTCCAGGTCGCGCTCACGGATGCGGGCATCGGCCACAGCGCGCCCCTCGACCCGCAGGCCCTCGGGCGGACCGGCATCCGCACGGCGCTGGCCTACCTGCGGCTCGGGCTCGACCCCGATCGCATGCAGCGGGCCGACCTCCTCGACACGCTGAACCGACCGGCGCGCAAGGTGAAGTCCGCGGTCCAACCCTCGCTCCAGCGCTCGACCCGCTGGTCGATGGGCCAGCTCGAGGGGGTCCTCGACTCCCTGGACGGGGTGCAGCACGAGCGGTTCGCCGGCTACCTCGGCGACCTGCACCACCTCACCCACGAGATCACCGCCGGCGCGGACACCGCGAGGTGCCTGTGGGTCATCCGCAACCGCATCGGCCTCGGCGAGGCGATGGACGCGCTCGATTCGTCCACCACCCGCCCCGAGGGCAGCTCGCACGGCGACGATCTCGATGCCCTGCAGCAGCTCGCCGACGACCACCCCGACCCGGTGACCTTCCGCGAGCGGCTCGTCGAACGCCTCCGGGTGCCGGCGGATCCGGACGGGGTGGTGCTGTCGACCGTGCACCGGGTCAAGGGGCTCGAGTGGGACCACGTGCTCGTCGTGTCGGCCAACGACGGGCTCTTCCCACACCGCCTCTCGGAGGATCTCGAGGAGGAGCGGCGTGTCTTCCACGTCGCCGTCAGCCGGTGTCGGGTGAGCGTCGACGTCGTCGCCGACCGGTCCCGACCCTCCCCGTTCGTCGCCGAGCTGACCGGGGCCGCAGCCACGCCCCACCGGCGCGCGCCGCGCGAGAGCACGACGCCATCCGAGGTCGCGCCCCGCGCCGCAGCCGGAGGCGCGACGGTGGCCGAGGTAGGGCTCGCGGTGACGCTGCCCGGCGGGCTCGGCGGACGGGTCACCGCGATCGACGGCACCGTCGCGGTGGTCACCATCGACTCGCCGCTCGGGCAGGTCGTCACCCGGGTCCCCTTCGGCCGGCCGGTCCAGGTGGCCGGCCGCGCGACCACGCTCGCCCCTGCACCGAAGGTGACCCGCGCGGGCGGGGGCGCGATCGCGCCTGGCGGGCGAACCACCGGCTCCGGCCGGCTGGTGGACGTCGGCGGCGAGGAAGGGCCGGTGGACCAGGACCTGCTCGTCGCGTTGAAGGCCTGGCGGACCCGCACCGCGCAGGCCACGAACTCGCCCGCGTTCCTGATCTTCCACGACCGCACGCTCGAGGCCGTCGCGGCCCGCAAACCCGGCAGCGTCCGCGAGCTCGGCGCCATCCCGGGTGTCGGGCCCGCGAAGCTCGAGCGGTTCGCCGACGACCTGCTCGAGCTCGTCGACGCCCACCCCTGACCGACGGTCAGTCGGCCAGCTCACCGAGCAGCTCGAGGGTGCGCTCGAGCACGGCGTCACCGAAGCAGACGTCGATCTGGTAGCTGTCCTCGTAGTCGACCGGTCCGATGCCGTCAGCCGCGAACCCGAGCCCCTGTTGGGAGGCGCGGTCGACCTCGAAGGACTGGCCGATGTACCCGAGCGCGTCGTTGACCTGGGAGAGCGGCAGGGTGAGGCGCGCGCCGCTGTTCTCCTTGATGGTGTTGGTCGCGTTCGCGAACAGCTCACCCGGGCCGGCGGTCAGCGCGACCGCATCACCGATCCTGGCGGCTGCGATCGGAGCGGCGACGGTGGCCGGACCCGCCGAGGTGCACGGGGAGGTCTCCTCCTCGCCGACGGCGACCGTGGACGGTTCGAGCAGGAACTCGCGGTCGACGAGCCCCGGCACGCCGAGCAGCGCCAGCGGCAGGTTGTTGACCGGATGACGGAGCTCGGTGCGGGTGACCTGCACGTCCGCACGGCGCAGCAGGTCCCCGGCGCCCGGATCGGGGATCCGGTCGGCGAGGCTCGCCCCCATCTCGAAGCCACCGCTGGTCGAGAGGTTGCCGAGCCCCGTCTGCACGTGGACGGTCCGCCCACCGTCGCGGTCGTCGGTGACGGCCTCGAGGAGGGCCGGCCAGTCGGCGTGGGCGATGCCGCTGCCGGCGTCCCGCGTGGTCGGGTGCGCCGCGTAGGTGGCGAGGGTGCCGACGACCGCCGGGGTGCCACGACCGACGTCGGTGAGCAGGCGCGATCCGTCCTCGGTGACCGCGAGCGCCCGCAGGATGCCGAGGTTCGCCTCCTCAGCGGCGCGGTAGGTCGAGCGTCGTTCACGGTTGTGCTCGCGCGCGACGACCTCCGCGGTCTCGAGCACGGCTGGCCGCAGGCTCGTGACGGCCTCACGGATCGCGTCCTCGATGGCGACGGTCATCTGCTCGAGGTACCAGTCCGGCACACCACCCCACGCACCCATCGCGTCCGGGGAGGTGTGGCTGTGCGTGGCGTGGATCCAGATGCCGGCCGGATCGATGCCGAGCTCGGCGCCGACCCGTTCGGTGATCGCCCGCGCACCGCACTCGACGCAGGCGCGGACCCGCTCGTAGGGCCACCCGATGGCGTCGACGGCCGCGACCACGAAGGTGTTGCCATCGGTCCCCTCGATGGCGAACGCCCGAGCCCACAGGCCGAGCTGCGGGTCGACGTCGGTCATCGGGTTCATCGGTCCGATGCCGTAGCCGCCGAGGTACAGGCAGCCGTCACCGGCCGGCCACGACCCGCCCTCCTGGGCCAGCAGCGCCTCGGCGGTCCCGCCGAGCTGCTCGAGGGTGGACGGATCGAGCAGCTGGCAGACCGCGGCGTCGCGTTCCCACGTCTCGCCGTCGGGCACCACGGGGGCGAGGGAGCGTCGCCCGCTGCCGGCCCGCACGACGGCGGTCCCCTCGGCGACGGGCGTGCCCGGCCGGGTGCGCACCCGAGGGGTCGAGGGTCGTGCTGCATCGGCCCGGTGCGGTGCGACGCCGAGGCGGTCCGGCGCACCCGCCTGGCCCGCACCGTCAGCGGTCGACGTCGCGGACGGGCCGGCCGCAACACCGGAGCGCTCTCCGGTGGCGGACAGCTGGAGTTCGACGGCGCCGCCGTCGCCTGCAGCGACCCCCACGCCGGCGGCGAGGATGCTCAGCGCGAGCGTCGCCGTGACCCGCCGCAGGGTCCCTTCCCACGCACGAGGCGGTCGTCCGTGGCCGCCTCGACGCCCTCGCACGCCGTGACCGTCGTCGCGCGCGTCATCGCTCGGTCGGCCCATGTGACGCACCTCCACCCCGTGCCCGGTCGCGACCTCCAGTCGAGGGTCGCATTGGACCTTTCGCGACCGACTCCGGCTGTCCCTGCCTGGGCCGCGCGACCGCGCGGAGACGCTCCCCGAACGCGCACCAGGACCCGAACGTCGCCACCGACGGAGCGGCGGCTCAGACGGCGAAGGCGACGCCGATCACCACGGCGAGGGATGCGACGGAGATGACGACGCCGGCGGTCCCCGCGACCGCGATCAACGCGTGGGTCGGTGCCGCGTGTTCGCCGCGCAGCGAGGCGTCGCGGTGCACGTAGCGGGAGCGGGCGAGCAGCAGCAGCGCGGCCGCGAGCGCGAACGCGGCGACGGCCACCGGCCACGCCCACGGCAGGCTGGTGCCCCCGGCGCGCGCGAGCAGGGCACCGACCCCGCCGATGGTGAGGGCGGTGCGGTCCCACGCCAACGAGGTGCGCTCGGCCTGGAGGCCCTCGTCGAAGGTGCGTCGCCGAGCCGTCGCGTCGGGCGTGTCGGGCGTGTCGGCAGCGCTCACCGCTGAGCCGCCACCAACAGGACCACCGTCACCAGCGACAGCGTGCCGATCGAGGCGGCGAGGAGCCCGGGCAGCCACGACGGCGGCAGCGGGGTACGGGTACGCATCGCCTCCTCGACGCTGGCCCACCGGCGGAAGCTCGCCGACGCGACGATGGTGCCGAGCACGACCAGCGTCACCGCGACCGCCTCGCGGGCGTAGGGCACGACCAGCTCGGGCAGCAGCTGCACGACCGCGAGCCCGGCCGCGTCCAGCGCGAGCCCCGTCCGGATCCACGACAGGAACGTGCGCTCGTTGGCGAGGGTGAACCGGACGTCGGGATCCTCGCCGAGGTCCCGCCGCGGCGGACGCACGGCGGCCGGGAGGCGGCCACGGCGGTTCGACGGCGCACCCGCATCACGACGCATCAGGGGATCTCCGGCCAGGGGGAGGCGACGCTAACGGCTCGGTCGCGTCCCGCGCCGCCCGTGCGGTGGCCGGACCCGCGGGGTGGCGCTTCGGCGAGGTCACCCGGCTGTGGCACCATCCGGCGCTGCCGCGACCGACCCGTCCTCGAGCTCCCGCTCCGGTCGGTCGACGGGCTCCCGACGAAGGCGCGCGCTCGATGGTTCGGTCCCTCCGGCTACGCAGGTGGCAGAAGGAGGCCCTCGACCGCTTCGAGTCGCACCCGGGGCGCGACTTCCTCACCGTGGCCACCCCGGGTGCCGGCAAGACGACCTTCGCGTTGACCGCCGCCCTCCGTGATCTCGCCCGCTTCCCGCACCGGCGCGTGGTGGTCGTGGCACCGACCCAGCACCTCAAGCACCAGTGGGCCGAGGCCGCGGCAGCTTTCGGGCTCCAGCTCGAGCCGCGGTGGGGATCGGGGGACACCTTCCCGCGTGACATGCACGGGGTCGTGGTCACCTACCAGCAGGTGGCGGCCGACCCGCGACCGCTCCGGGGCCCCTGCGACGACGCCTTCGTCGTGCTCGACGAGATCCACCACGCCGGGACCGAACGTGCCTGGGGTGACGGCGTGTTCCAGGCCTTCGAGCTCGCCGCCAAGCGGCTGTCGCTGTCCGGGACCCCGTTCCGCAGCGACCAGAACCCGATCCCCTTCGTCGACTACGACTTCGAGGAGGCGGTCGCGCACTACGTCTACGGCTACGGCGAGGCGCTCGCCGACGGCGGGGTGGTCCGCCCGGTCTTCTTCCCGCGCATCAACGGGCACATGGAGTGGTCCGCACCCGACGGTTCGCTGATGAGCGCGACCTTCGACGATCACCTCGACCGGACCGCCGCGTCCCAGCGGCTGCGGACCGCGCTGTCGCCCGAGGGTGAGTGGCTGCCGAACGTCCTCGACCAGGCCCACACCGAGCTGCTCCGGATCCGCGAGCTGCACCCGGACGCCGGCGGCTTGGTCATCACCATGGACGTCGAACACGCGCACGCGGTCGCCGGACTGCTGCGCTCGCGGCACGGGGTCGAGCCGGTGATCGCGACCTCCGACGATCCGCTCGCCTCGGAACGGATCGCCGGCTTCGCGCACGGCACCGATCCGTGGATCGTCGCCGTGCGCATGGTGTCCGAGGGGGTGGACGTCCCACGCCTGCGCGTCGGCGTGTACGCGACCAACACCGTGACCGAGCTGTTCTTCCGTCAGGCCGTCGGCCGGCTGGTGCGGTGGTCCGGGCCGCTGCGACGCCAGAAGGCGTTCTTCTTCCTGCCCGACGACCTCCGGCTGCGCACCTTCGCCGCCCAGATCGCCGAGCAGCGCACCCACTCCCTGCGTCGCCGCGAGCAGGACGGCGACCAGCTCCCCGTCGAGCTCGATGCGCTCGAAGCGGGGCAGGCCGAGGACCAGCTGAGCCTGTTCGAGGCCATCTCCGCGACGCCGCTCGACGACAGCGATCCGTCGTCGATCTTCGATGACGCCCACCCCGACGACCTCATCCACGACCCCGACGAGGCCCACGACCTCGCGCTCGAGATCGAGCTGGCCGCCCCACCGCCGCTCGCGGGTGGCGGGGCGGACGAGGCCGCCGGTCGGGTGCTGACCGTCAGCCGGACCCAGCGCAAGCGCGAGCTGCGCCAGGCCAACACCGACCGCGTCACGATGCTGCGCCACCTGACGGGCCTGCAACCCGAGGTCATCAACGCCCAGCTCAACCGCGACGTCGGGATCCGCACCATCGACGACGCCACGATCAAGCACCTCGAGAAGCGCCTGCAGCTCGCCGACCGCTGGGTCGACCGGGCGTAGCCGCCCGGGTCCGGTCGGCTGGTCCGCGCCGGCGCCGGTAGGGTCGACCGCCGTCGTGCGCCCCCGTTCGACCTCGCCGTCCCTCGCCGCCAGGAGCTGTCCCGTGGCCGAGCTCGCCGTCACCGCCGTCGGAGCCGACCGCCCCGGCATCGTCGCCGCCGTCGCCGAGGTCCTCCGCGAGCGGGGGGGCAACGTCGAGGATTCGGCGATGACCATCCTCGGCGGTCACTTCGCCATCGTGCTGATCGTCGCCTCGGAGGATGCGCCCGAGGAGCTCCGCGACGCGCTGCTGGCGGCCACCTCGGAGCTCGGCCTGACGGTGTCGGTCTCCCGCGCCGACGGGTCACGCGGTGGGGTCGAGCCGACCCACCTGCTGTCGGTGTACGGGGCGGACCAGCCCGGGATCCTCGCCGGCGTGTCCCGCGCGCTCGCCGACGTGGGTGCCAACGTGACCGATCTCGAGACCCGGGTCCTCGGCGCCGAGACCGAGCCCGTCTACGCGATGGTCGTCGAGGTCGTGTGCGACGCCGGCGACGAGCTCGAACGTGCGCTCGCGGCCGTGTGTGGGGAGCTCGACGTCGACCACACGCTGCGCACCATCGACTCCCAGACCTACTGACCGGCCGTCCCGTGACCGTCCGAAACGTCGTCCGTTACCCGGCGCGCGTCCTCAAGGGCCTCGCCGGGCCCGTCGGTGCCATCGGTCCGCGCGAGCGCCAGCTCGCCGACGACCTCGTCGAGACGATGTACGCCTCGCCCGGGTGCGTCGGGTTGGCCGCCCCGCAGCTCGGCGTCCCCTCGCGTGCGTTCGCGCTGGACGTGTCGGTCATGAAGAAGCCGCCCGAGGGCAACCACGGTCTGGTGGTCCTGTTCGACCCGGAGCTGGTGCTCACCGACGGCTCGGACCGCAAGCGGGAGGGCTGCATGTCGGTCCCGGACTTCACCTGCGACGTGCGACGGGCGACCTCGGTGGTCATCCGCGGCACCACCCCGGAGGGGGAGCCCCGCGTGGTCGAGGCCACGGGCTTCGAAGCCCGGGCCTTCCAGCACGAGCTCGACCACCTCGACGGCCTGCTGATCCTCGACCGCGTCGCCTCGGCCCGGACCGACGTCTTCGCACGCAAGCGCTACGCCACCGAGGGCAAACACCTCAAGTAGCCCCCCGAGTAGCGACGCAGGGGCGCACCGGGTGGCTCACGCCCGTCGGGTGGCTGGCGACCGTCGGGTGGCTCACGTCCGTCGGGTGGCTCACGTCCGTCGGGTGGCTCACGTCCGTCGGGTGGCTCACGTC
>JBBECA010000088.1:0-9391 GCA_040882055.1 Nitriliruptor sp. | reverse complement strand
CGTCGGGTGGGTGGCGTCACCGAGGCGTGTCGTCGGCCACACAGCGGACGTCAGCGACCCGACCGCGTGCGGAGGTGGGGCGGCAAGAGCGCGTTCCTGCCCCGTCCGCTACCTCGCTGCGCGAGGATCGCGCCGTCGAGGTCAGCGAACACGCGCTCCCGCTGCTCGGTCCAGGTCCGGTGATCGACGATGAGCACGACCCATCCCGAGCTCGCGTAGGCCGACAGCCGCTCACGCTCGCGCCGCCGCGCGTCGCGGTCCCGGTGGAAGCGATCGCCGTCGAGCTCGAGGGCGACCTGCCACGCGACGAGCGCCACGTCCGGCTGCACGGGGCGGCCGTGCGGCGTGTCCAGCACCACGGGCGCGAGGGACGGGCCGTACCCACGACGCTCCACTTCGGCCAGCACGCGGTCGTGGAACACGGACTCGAGGTGGCGGTCCTCCAGCGCCTCGAGCGTGGCGACGAGCACGTGCCGCCCACGCAGGCTGCGCACCTCTGCGAGACGCTCACGGACCGCTGCGAGCTCGAGCTGCCCCGCGTGGCGAGCATCGACGAGGAAGCCACGGACGTGATCCGGCGCGCCCGCCGCGAGCGACAGCGTGGTCGCGACCGGAGCGAGCACGGGCACACCTCGGAGCAGGACGACGTCGCTCGGCGCGAGCCACCGGCACCGCCTGACCCGGACCTTGCGGCACCTGGCGTGCCACCTGCGAGCTTCCTCGTCGGCCGCCGCTGCTGCCCGTTCGGCGCGGGTCGCCTCGACGTCGGCGGGGCCGCCGAGCGGGTCGTCGCCGGCGTGGCCGGGTCCCGGCGCTCCACCCGCTCCGCCGGCGTTCGTCGTGGCTGCAGGATCAGCGGCACGTCGTCGAGGTGGCGGGTCGGGGGAGACCCGACGCACGGAACGCGCGTGCGGGATGGCCACCTCGAGTTCGCGAGGACGGCGCCCGTGACCGTGGAGCCACCTCGCGGTCTCCCCGCACGCAGCCCCGCCGTGGGCCACCGCCACCGCCGCGACCGCCGTCTGGTCCTCGTCGTCGGCCCACGGGGCGATCGCGACCCCCTCGTAGGGGCGGGCCCACCGGTGCCTGACGACGTGGCGGTTCCACGACGTCGGATGCACGCCCTCGTCGAGGGCGGCCGTCCGGCTGGAGATGCCGGCGGCGCGGCGCACGGCGCGCAGGTGCCTGTGGAGCGGATCCATCGAACCACCGTGCCGCACGCTGGCGCGGTCCGAGAGGCCGGCCGTCCGCGGCCTGTGGATGAGGGCCGGCACCTCGGCGCGACCGGGGTCACGTCGTGCAGCGGGTGGCTCACGTCCGTCAGGAGGCTCACGGCCTCCGGGTAGCGCACATCACGTCGGCGTGACGTCATCCACCCAGCGGACGTCAGCTACCCGATGGCATCGCCGGGAGCGGCCCGTGCGGGGGCGAGCTGAGGAGGCGCGTTCGGTCTGCCCTGCGGCCATCCGTACACTCCGGCGGCCGGTTCCACGCGGCGTGCCCTCACGCGCACGCGTCGCCGGCGCACCCCTCGGGCCCGGTGGCGCGAGGTGGCCCCTGCCCACGGGAGAAGCAACGTGGAAGCCGAGACCATCCTCACGATCTTCCGAGTCGTCGCCGGGACGGCCGTGATCGCGTTCTTCGGGGCGTGGGCCCTGCGCCGGATCATGTTCCTGATCAACCTCACCAAGGCGGCCCGCCCGAACCCGGAGCGGAGCCTCGGGAACGCCGCGAAGGCCAACCTGCGCATGGCGCTGGTGAACATCTTCGGCAACCGCAAGCTGCTGCGCTGGACCCTGCCGGGCATCGCCCACTTCTGGGTGATGTGGTCGTTCTTCGTGGCCCAGACCACCTTGCTCGAGGCCGCCGGTGAGCTCTACATCGGCCCCACGTTCCAGCTGCCGCTGCTGAACTCGATCTCGCTGGCCGGGGTCACCGCCTACGACCTGCTCGGGTTCATGCAGGACAGCCTCGGGCTGCTCGGCGTGATCGGGCTGGCCATCTTCGCCGGCATCCGTTTCTCGCAGGACCCGAAGACCAAGGGTCGCGAGTCGCGCTTCGCCGGCTCGAACCTGATCCAGGGCTGGTGGGTGCTCGGCGCGGAGTTCCTGGTGATCTGGACCCTGTGGGTCGCCCACGGCGTCCGGTTCGCCGAGGACCACGCCCCGACCGAAGCCGCGTTCATCTCGCGCCTGTTCGGCAACGCCTTCGCGGGCATGGACACCCTGACCCTCGAGTGGGTCGGTGCCATCAACCTGGTCGTGCACATCGCCATCGTCGGCGCGTTCCTCGTCTTCACCCTCCACAGCAAGCACCTGCACATCCTGACCATCCCCTTCCAGGAGCTCTCGCGCGACCCGAACCGCGACAAGGCGCTCGGCAAGCTCAACACCGAGATCATCGACATGGAGGCGATGGACGAGGACACCGTCCTCGGCGTCGGTCAGATCGAACAGTTCACCTTCGACCGCTTCCTCGACTTCCAGACCTGCACCGAGTGCGGCCGCTGCCAGTCGCAGTGCCCGGCCTGGAACACCGGCAAGCCGCTCAGCCCGAAGATGCTGATCCAGGACCTGCGCGACCACATGTACGCCAAGGGCCCGTTCCTGCTCGGCGAGATCGACGAGGCCGAGGCCGGCGACGTGATCAACATCCCGCTGGTCGGCGACGCCCCGGGCCAGGCGGCGGTCATCGACTACGACGTGCTGTGGAGCTGCACCAGCTGCGGCGCCTGCGTCGAGGAGTGCCCGGTCGACATCCAGCACGTCGACACCATCATGGACATGCGGCGCTACAAGGCGATGATGGAGTCGAGCTTCCCGCAGGAAGCCGGCGTGATGCTCCGCAACGTCGAGAACGCGGGCGACCCGTGGGGCGTCGGCCAGGCCAAGCGCGAGGAGTGGACCGAGAAGCTCGACTTCGACATCCCGGTCCTCCAGCCCGGCAGCGACACCGGCGGCGAGTACGAGTACATCTTCTGGACCGGGTGCGCCGGCGCGGTCGACGACCGGTCGAAGAAGATCACCCAGGCCACCGCGCAGCTGCTCCACGACGCCGACGTCAGCTTCGCCATCCTCGGCAAGAACGAGTCCTGCTCCGGCGACCCCGCCCGGCGGCTCGGCATGGAGTACCTGTTCCAGATGCTCGCGCAGCAGAACGTCGAGCTGCTCAAGAGCGTCGGCGCGGAGAAGACCAAGATCGTCGCGTGGTGCCCGCACTGCTTCAACACCCTCAAGAACGAGTACCCGGACTTCGACGGCCACTTCGAGGTCGTCCACCACTCCGAGGTCCTCGCCAAGCTCATCGACGAGGGGCGTCTCGTCGCCACCTCCGAGCTCGACAAGCGGATCACCTACCACGACCCGTGTTTCCTCGGTCGCCACAACGAGGTGTACTCCGACCCCCGCAAGGTCGTGGACGCCGTCCCCGGGCTCAAGCCCACCGAGATGACCCGCTGCCGCTCCAACGGCTTCTGCTGCGGCGCCGGCGGCGCCCGCATGTGGATGGAGGAGGACATCGGCAAGCGGGTCAACATCGAGCGCATCGACGAGGCGCTCGAGCTCGACCCGGAGCTCATCTCCACCGCCTGCCCGTACTGCACCACGATGCTGTCCGATGGCATCGCACAGAAGGTGCAGGAGGGCACGCTCGAGGAGGGCAAGGTCGAGGTGCTCGACATCTCCGAGGTCCTCCAGCGCGGGCGCCTGCTGCCGATGGCGGCGCAGGGGGTGGCCGGCAGCGGCACACCGGCGCCGACCGAGCCCGACCCGGAACCAGCCGGACAGCAGTAGGGGCGCGCACACGCACCGGCTCCGCCGCGGACCCCGGCCACGTGCCGGGGTCCGTCGCTTGCGCACCTAGGGTGCGACGGTGCACGACGTCGTGGCCCACGGAAGGCAGGACCGGTGAGCAGCCTCCTCGAGATCGGGATCGTGGTCACCGTCGTCGCGGTGGTGGTCGTCGTGATCGCCACCGTGGTGCTCTACAACCGGCTCGTCCGCGCCCGGGTCCGCGTCGACGAGGCCTGGGCGCAGGTGGACACCGACCTGCAGCGTCGCCACGACCTCATCCCGGACCTGGTCGCCACCGTCGGTGCCTACACCGACCACGAGCGCGCGGCACTCACCGCGGTGACCGCGGCGCGCGCCGCGGCGCTGACGCGCACCCAGCCGAGCGGACGCGAAGCCGCCGAGGACGAGCTCGGATCCGCCGTCGGCCGGCTGCTGCTGCTCTCCGAGGCCTACCCGCAGATCCACGCCGACACCGGCTTCCGCGAGCTCCAGACCGAACTCGCCGACACCGAATCGCGCCTCGCCTTCGCGCGCGACTTCGCCAGCCACCGCGTCGCGACCTACCACCAGCTGCTCGAGACCTTCCCGTCGGTGGTGGTGGCCGGGGCCTTCGGGTTCGAACGTCGCCCGATGTTCGCCGTGCACGACGAGACCACGCGGCAGGTGCCGGGCGCGGCGTTCGGTGGCGAGGTGCGAGGTTGACGCGCGCGACGAAGCTGACGGTCTCCGTCCTCGTGGTGCTGGCGGCGTTCGGTCTCGCGGTGCTGGCGGGGGTGACGGCGGGCCCGGACCGTGACGAGGCGTTCACGATCGACCGCTTCGACCGCGAGGTGGAGCTCACCCGCGACGGTCAGCTGCAGGTGATCGAGACCATCGAGGTGACGTTCACCGAGCCGCGACGCGGGATCCTCCGCGACCTCGAGGGCGACGGGCCCGCCGGGCCGGTCCGCTACGAGGTGCTCCGCGTCGACCGTGGCGTCGACGGTGAGCCGTGGAACTGGATCGAGGAGATCGCTCCGTCGGGCGAGCCCCGGATCCGCATCGACGACGCCGACGTGACCCTCGATCCCGGCCCCCGGACCTACCGGCTGACGTACCGGGTCGACGGGTTGGCCTTCCGCCCCGCCGACCGTCCGGATCAGGTCCGGCTCCGGCTCGACGTCCCCGGCGATGCCTGGCCCGTCGACGTGGCCGCCACCCGTCTCACCCTCCGCCTACCCGCGGAGCCCACGGCGGTCAGCTGCGTCGTCGGCACCGCCGGCGAGGTGACCGCCTGCCCCGCAGCCGACACCTCCGCGGACACGGTCACCCAGGGGGAGGACACGCCGCTGACCTTCGCACCGGGCCCGGAGGCCACCGAGGTCCGCGAGTGGGAACGCGACGCCCTGGACCGGCTGATGCCGCACGCCGAGCCCATCGTCTTCGACGGCGAGTACGACGCCACGACCTCGCGTCGGTCCTCGGAGGCGACCTCCCGGCTCGCGGCGCACGCCGGGGAGCTGTTCGAGCCCGGCAGCCGCTACGTCCACACCGACGGTGGCCGGCTGCGGGGCGGCGGGTACGTCCTCGGCATCCTCGCCACCCTGGCGTTCGCGGCGCTCGTCGCGGTGGCCGCGATCACGCTCGGCGGACTGCCGCCGGTCGCGGTGGTGGTGGGCGGTTCCGCGCTCGGCCTCGCGTGGCTGGTGCTCGCGCTCATCTGGCGGCTGGAGCGGCGCCCGCTCACCAGCGAGGGCCGCGATGTCGTCGCTCGCTCGCGCGCCTTCGACCGGTTCCTGCGTGAGGTCCACGCCGACCGCCTGGACTTCGCGGGCGGCCGTGACGATATCGGCGTGACCCATCCCGCCGTCGCGCTGCTGCCGTACGCGGTCGTGCTCGGTCACGGCGCGTCGTGGCTGGAACGCTTCGAACCCGTGCTGGTCGAGGCCGCCCGCTCCGGGCGTGCCGGCGGCGTCACCGGGACCGACACCTGGTTCCTGTACACGTCCTCGTTCGCCGCCGCCTCGACGCTCCACAGCTCGAGCATCACCGATCCGGCGAGCTCCTCGGCGGGGGGTGGTGGAGGCGCAGGGTCCGGTGGCGGCGGCGGTGGGGGCGGCAGCTGGTAGGGACCGCCGTCAGGAGCGGTCCTCGAAGTTGCGCACGTACTGCGACGGTGTGGGTCCGCTCTGGCCCTGGTACTTCGAGCCGAGGCCAGCCGAGCCGTAGGGGCGTTCGGCGGGCCGGTCGAGCTGGAAGAAGGCGACCTGCGCGATGCGCATGCCGGGGTAGAGCAGGATCGGCAGCGTCGCCACGTTGGACAGCTCGAGGGTCACGTCGCCCGAGAACCCGGCGTCGATGAACCCGGCGGTCGAGTGGATGACCAGGCCGAGCCGCGCGAGCGAGCTCTTGCCCTCGAGACGCGCCACCACGTCGTCGGGCAGCGTGATGCGCTCGAGGGTCGAGCCGAGGACGAACTCGCCGGGGTGCAGCACGAACGGCTCGTCGTCGCCGACCTCGACCGGGTCGGTGAGGTCCGGCTGCTGCGCCTTGGGGTCGATGACGCGGTAGCGGTGGTTGGCGAAGACCCGGAAGGCCGGGTGGAGGCGGATGTCGACCGAGGAGGGCTGGATCGCGCCGTCCTCGAGCGGGTCGATGCCGATGCGCCCGGACGCGAGCGCCTCACGGATGGTGCCGTCGGACAGGATCACGTCGGAACGCCTCCTCGAGCTCGGCGGGGGACGGTAGCGGGGTGCACCTGCCAGCAGCGCCCGTGGGCCGGCCGGGCAGGAGGTCGGACGGTCGACGGCGAAACAGCCGGGGCAGCCACGTACCGGCCGGTACGGCGGCGACCGGCGCGCCGACGCGCGCCGTACCAGGAGGTCGGGCGTGCGACGAGCGATGACGACGACGGCAGCGGCAGCGGTGCTGCTCGGTCTGGCGGCTCCGGTGGCGAGCCTGCCCGCAGCGGCCGAGGAGGGCCGCGCGGGCGCAGCGGACCGCCGCGCGCTCGACGACCCCACCCACGTCGGTGAGGGCTACGAGGCGGTCATCCGTCGCACCGAGTACGGCATCCCGCACATCCTCGCGGCCGACTACGGCGACATGGGGTTCGGGTACGGGTACGCGTTCGCCGAGGACAACATCTGCACGGCGGCCGACTTCTACACCACCGTCCGCGGGGAACGTTCGCTCCACTTCGGTCCGGACGCCTCGTGGACCTTCCACGGCAACCGGACCACGCAGAACAACCTCGACTCCGACGCCTACTACCGCGCCGTGAACGCCAGCGGTCGCATCGAGGAGCTGCTGGCGCAGGAGGCGCCACACGGACCCTCCGACGAGCTCGCCGAGGGCGTGCGCGGCTACGTCGCGGGCTACAACCGCTACCTCGCCGACATCGGCGGCGCGGACGGGATCGACGACCCGGCCTGCGCCGGCGCGGACTGGGTCCAGCCCATCAGCGAGCTGGACGCCTACATGCGCTTCTACCAGCTGGCCAGCCTGGCCTCGACCGGCGTCGCCATCGGCGAGATCGGCGGCGCGCAGCCCCCGACCCCGGATGCCGGCGCAGGTGGCGATGGCGGAGGTGGTGACGGTGACGCCCCGGACCTCGGTTCCCTGACCGATCTGCTCGACCCGAGCGCGCTCCCGATCCCGGTCGACCAGCTCCCCGAGGTGCCCGGCGTCTCCGACGAGCAGCGCGAAGCCGTGGCCGCCTTCCCCTCCCGGGAGGAGGGCCTGATCGGCATCGGCTCGAACGCCTACGGGTTCGGGTCGGAGGCGACGGCCAACGGTTCGGGGCTGGTGCTCGGCAACCCCCACTTCCCCTGGCAGGGCGGTGAGCGGCTCTACCACGCCCACCTGACGATCCCGGGGGTGCTCGACGTCCAGGGCGCCTCGCTCTACGGCGTCCCGATCGTGCTCATCGGCACCACCGAGGGGGTGGCCTGGTCGCACACCGTCTCGACCGCCTACCGCTTCACCCCCTTCCAGCTCACGCTCGTGCCGGGATCACCGACCACGTACCTGGTCGACGGCGAGCCACGCGAGATGGAGCGCCGTCCGGTGACGATCCCCGTCACGGGTGAGGACGGCACCGTCACCGAGGTGGAACGCACGCTGTACTGGACCGAGTACGGCCCGATGACCACCGGGGTGCTCGGTCTGCCGCTGTTCCCGTGGACGCCCGCCGTCGGGTTCGCCATGGGCGACGCCAACGACCACCTGCGCTACCTCAACCACTTCTTCGACAAGAACCACGCCCAGAGCGTCGCGGACCTGCGCGAGCTGACCGTGCGCAACCAGGGGGTGCCGTGGGTGAACACCGTCGGCGCCGACCGGGACGGCAACGCCTACTACTCCGACGTCTCGGTGGTCCCGAACGTGCCGGACAGCAAGGTGGCCGAGTGCCCGACCCCGCTCGGTGTCGTGACCTTCGCCGCGCTCGGGCTGCCGACCCTCGACGGGTCACGCTCGGACTGCGGCTGGGACACCGATCCGGACGCGGTCGTCCCCGGCATCTTCGGTCCCGACAACCTCCCGGTGCTCTTCCGCGACGACTACGTCCACAACGGCAACGACAGCCACTGGCTGACCAACCCCGACGAGCCGCTGACCGGCTTCGCCCGGATCATCGGCGACGAGGCGACCCCGCGGACCCTCCGCACCCGCGTCGGGCTGCAGATGGTCGCCGACCGCTTCGCCGGCCGGGACGACTACGCCGAGCTGCACCCCGACCGTTGGACGAAGCCCATCCTCGAGCGCGCGGTGTTCGACAACCGCCAGTTCTACGGTGAGCTGGTCCGCGACGAGGTGGTCGAGGTGTGTCGCACCCTCCCGGTGACACCGTCCACGTCCGGGGCGCCGGTCGAGCTCGGACCGGCGTGCGACGTCCTCGCCGACTGGGATCTGCGCGACGACCTCGACTCGAACGGTGCCATCCTGTGGCGCCGCTTCCAGCAGAACCTGCTCACCGTCCCGGTGGTCGGCGACCCGACGGGCACGGGGCTGCTCGACCTGCCCTACACGACACCGTTCGACCCCGAGGACGCGGTCGCGACGCCCAACGGGCTGAACCCGCTCGATCCGCGCATCCGTCTGGCGCTCGGGACGGCCATCAGCGACCTCGACACGGCCGGCATCCCGTTGGACGCGCCGCTGCGGGGGTGGCAGTACGAGGACCGCGGTGACGGCGAGCGCATCCCGATCCACGGCGGTCCGGGCGGCGTCGGGGTGTTCAACGCGATCAACGTCAGCTGGGACGGCGACGCCTCCGACGGCGAGGCCGGCTACCCCGCCGTCGAGCACGGCAGCTCGTTCGTGATGGTCGCCACGTGGGACGAGGACGCCGACTGCCCGGTCGACGCCTCGGCGATCGTGACCTACTCCCAGTCCGACGACACCACCTCGCCGCACCTCGCCGACCAGACCCGTCTGTTCTCCGAGAAGCGCTTCGTGCCGATGCGCTTCTGCGAGGCCGACATCCTCGCCGACCCGGCGCTGACGGTGACGACCGTGCGTTCCGAGACCGGCGCGGACGGACCGGGCAACGGCAACCGCAACGGCAACGGCAACGGCAACGGCAACGGCAACGGCAACGGCAACGGCAACGGCAACGG
>JBBECA010000087.1:11276-61802 GCA_040882055.1 Nitriliruptor sp. | reverse complement strand
TACCACGTCGACGGCATCCGGGTCGACGCCGTCGCCTCGATGCTCTACCTCGACTACTCCCGCGAGGAGGGCGAGTGGATCCCCAACGAGTGGGGCGGGAACGAGAACGTCGAGGCCATCGCCTTCCTGCGCCGCTTCAACGAGGAGGTGTACGCCGAGTTCCCCGGGGTGCAGACCATCGCCGAGGAGTCGACCGCGTGGCCGATGGTGTCGCGGCCGACCTACGTCGGCGGGCTCGGGTTCGGCATGAAGTGGGACATGGGGTGGATGCACGACACCCTGGCCTACTTCCAGGAGGACCCGATCCACCGCAAGTACCACCACGACCAGCTCACCTTCCGAGCCGTGTACGCCTTCGCCGAGAACTACTGCCTGCCGCTGTCGCACGACGAGGTCGTGCACGGCAAGGGTTCGATGATCACCAAGATGCCGGGGGACGAGTGGCAGAAGTTCGCCAACCTCCGTGCCCTCTACGCCTACATGTTCACCACGCCCGGCAAGAAGCTGCTGTTCATGGGCGACGAGTTCGGTCAGTGGCAGGAGTGGGGCAACCAGCGGAGCCTCGACTGGCACCTGCTCGAGCACGAACGGCACGCGGGTCTGCAGCGGTGCCTCGGTGACGTCGCGCGGCTGTACCGCGACGAGCCGGCACTCCACGACGGTGACGTCGACCCGAGCGGCTTCGCCTGGTTGGACGCCGGTGACTGGGAGCAGTCGGTGGTCTCCTACCGACGGCGGACCCGCGACGGCAGCCGCGAGGTCGTCGTGGTGGCCAACCTGACGCCGGTCGTCCGCGACAACTACCGGATCGGGGTGCCCGAGCGGGGCTACTGGGCCGAACGCTTCAACTCCGACGCCACCGTCTACGGCGGGACCGGCACCGGGAACCACGGGGGCGTGTCGACCACGCCGCTGCCGTCGCACGGCTTCGGCCACTCGGTGAACCTGACGCTGCCGCCGCTCGGTGTCCTCGTCCTCCAGCACGACGTGGCCGGCTGAGCCGCCGCCGGGCGGGACCGGGCGAGGTGGTGGGGGCGCTCCCAGGCGAGGTCGTACCCTGATGCCCCGCGCCCGCCCTGCCACCACGACGTCACGAGAGCCGCCCGATGGACCGCTACGTCTGTGTGCACGGCCACTTCTACCAGCCGCCGCGGGAGAACCCCTGGCTCGAGCTCGTCGAGCAGCAGGACTCGGCCTGGCCGGCCCACGACTGGAACGAGCGGATCACCGCCGAGTGCTACGCCCCGAACACCGCGGCGCGCGTCCTCGACGACGAGGGCCGCATCGCCCGGATGGTCGACAACTACGCGGCCATGAGCTTCAACGTCGGACCGACGCTGCTGGCGTGGATGGCCGATCACGCCCCGGAGGTCCACGCCGCCATCGTGGCGTCGGACGAGGCGAGTCGGGAGCGGTTCGGTGGCCACGGATCGGCCATGGCCCAGGTCCACAACCACGCGATCATGCCGCTCGCCAACGATCGTGATCGCCGCACCCAGGTGCGGTGGGGGGTCGACGACTTCCGCCACCGCTTCGGGCGCGAGCCCGAAGGCATGTGGCTCGCCGAGACCGCCGTCGACACGGCCACCCTCGAGGAGCTGGCAGCCGCCGGGATGGCCTTCACCGTCCTGAGCCCCTACCAGGCGGCCGCGACGCGTCCCGTCGGTGGCGAGAGCTGGACCGACGTCACCGGGGGCCGCGTCGATCCGACCTACCCCTACACCGTGAACCTGCCCTCCGGCCGCGCGATCGCCGTGTACTTCTACGACGGCGTCGTCTCGCAGGCGGTGGCGTTCGAGGGGCTGCTCCACTCCGGGGATCGCTTCGCGCAGCGACTGCTCGGTGCCTTCCCGGACCGGGACGGCGCGGCGCTGGTCAACATCGCCACCGACGGGGAGAGCTACGGCCACCACCACCGTCGCGGCGAGATGGCGCTCGCGCAGGCGCTCGAGCGGGTCGACGCCACCCCCGGCGTGCGGCTGACCAACTACGCCGAGTACCTCGAGCTCCAGCCACCGCGGCACGAGGCGCGCATCGTCGAGGACAGCTCCTGGTCGTGCGCGCACGGGGTCGAACGGTGGCGCTCGGACTGCGGGTGCACCAACGGCGAGACCGGCGGTAGCCAGGCGTGGCGGACACCGCTGCGCGAGGCGCTCGACTGGCTCCGCGACGAGCTCGGGGCACCGTTCGAGGCGCGTGCGAAGCAGCTGTTGGCCGACCCGTGGGCGGCGCGTGACGACTACCACCAGGTGGTGCTGCACCGGACCGACAACCTCGGACCGTTCCTCGAGCGGCACGCCACCGGCACCCTCGACGCGGCCGACGTCACGAACGTGCTGCGCCTGATGGAGCTCCAGCGCCACCTGCTGCTGATGTACACCAGCTGCGGCTGGTTCTTCGACGAGCTGTCGCGTATCGAGACCGTGCAGGTCCTCGCCTACGCCGCACGAGCCATCCAGCTCGCCGACCAGGTCCTCGACGTCCAGCTCGAGGACGCGTTCGTCGACCGGCTCCGGGCGGCACGCAGCAACGTGCCCCAGTGGGAGGACGGCGCGCGCATCTACGACCAGCTCGTGCGACCCGCCAAGGCCGACTTCGAGAAGGTCGCGGCGCACTTCGCGATCAGTGGCCTCGCCCGCACCTACGGGCACACCGAGCGGATCGGCTGCTACGAGGTGGAACGGCACGAGGAGGTGCGGTCCGAGGCGGGACGAGCCAAGGTCGGCAGCGGTCGCGTCACCGTCCGTTCGGTGATCACGCTCGCCGAGCACAGCTACGAGTACGGGGTCCTGCACTTCGGCGACCACAACTTCCTCTGCGGTGTCCAGCCGACGGGTGACGATGCGGCCTACCAGGCGACGGTCGAAGCGCTGTCGGCCGCGTTCGACGAGGCCGACTTCCCAGCCACGATCCGGGTGCTCGATGACCGGTTCGGTTCGGACGCGTACTCCCTGCGTGACCTCTTCCGCGACGAGCAGCGCCGGCTGCTCGACGAGGTGCTCGAGGGCACGGTCGCCGACGTCGAAGCCACCTACCGCTCGGTCTACCGCGGCCGTGCACCGCTGCTGCGCTTCCTCGCCAGCGTCGACGCGAAGCTGCCCGAACCGCTCCGCAGCGCGGCGGAGGTCGTCCTGAACGCCGAACTACGCGAGGCGATCCGCGGCGGGGGGGACCCGGCGCGGGTCAGCGCGCTCGTCGACGAGGCCGATCGGTTCGGTGTCCCGCTCGACGTCGACCGTCTGGCGCACGCCTTCGGTGAGGCGGTCGAGCGCCAGACCCGACGGATGCGCCACAGCCTCGAGGACCCCGAGCTGTTCGAGCGGTACGGCGAGGACGAACGCCGCTTCGCGTCCTCGATCCGCGACCTGGTCGACCTCGCTGGGTGGCTGCCGTTCGACACCGAGCTCTCGGTGGTGCAGAACCTCTGCTGGCAGGTGATCCGCGACCACCGTCCTTCGCTCGTGGTACGTGCCGACGCCGGCGACGAGGTCGCGGTCAGGTGGTTGCACACCATCGACGAGGCGACCGAGCGGCTCGGACTCGCCGTCCCGGAGTGAGACGTGTCCGACCCCGCCACACGGCCCCCCGCCACACGGCCCCCCGCCCCTCCCGCCCTCGGGGCCACCCCGCTCGGTGACGGCCGCACCCGCTTCGCCGTGTGGGGGCCCCGGGTCGAACGCATCGAGGTGGTCCTCGACGGCGATGACCGGATCGAACCGTTGGCACGCGACGAGCGCGGCTACCACCGAGGCGAGCTCGCCGGGGTGCGGCCGGGCGCGCGGTACCGCTACCGGCTGCACCCCGAGGATGCGGGGGAGAGCGTCGACCGGGCGGACCCGGCCTCGCGGTGGCAGCCGGACGGGCTCCACGGCCCGTCGGCCGTGGACGACCCGACGTTCGCCTGGACCGACGACGCGTGGCGGGGCCGCCCCCTGCACGACCAGGTCCTCTACGAGCTGCACGTCGGCACGTTCACCCCCGAGGGGACCTTCGACGCGATCGTCCCGCGGCTCGCTGACCTGGCGGACCTCGGCGTGACGACCATCGAGCTGATGCCGATCTGGCAGTTCCCGGGGGAACGCAACTGGGGGTACGACGGGGTCCTGCCCTACGCGCCCCAGCACAGCTACGGCGGTCCCGCCGGCCTCCGCCGGCTGGTCGATGCCGCGCACGTGGTCGGCATCGGTGTGATCCTCGACGTCGTCTACAACCACTACGGACCGGAGGGCAACCACCTCGCCGACTTCGGCCCGTACCTGACCGACCGCTACGACACGCCGTGGGGCCAGGCGGTCAACGTCGACGGTCCCGGTTCCGACGAGGTGCGTCGGTACGCCATCGAGAACGCCGTCCGCTGGGTGCGCGACTTCCACATCGACGGGCTCCGGCTCGACGCCATCCACGCCATCGTCGACACCTCGGCCGTCCACCTGTTGGAGGAGCTGACCTCCGCGGTGCACGCCGAGGCCGCCTCGCTCGGCCGCACGGTCCAGGTGATCGCCGAGAGCGAACTGTCCGATCCCCGTCACGTCCGCCGGCCCGAGATCGGCGGCTACGGCCTCGACGGCCAGTGGCTCGACGACGTCCACCACGCGCTGCACGTCGCGCTGACCGGGGAGCGCGACGGGTACTTCGAGGACTACGCCGGCCTCGAGGATCTCGCGCGGTGCCTGCGCGACCGGTTCGCCTACGCGGGGCGGTACTCGCCGCACCGTGGACGGACCGTCGGGCGCTCCGCCCGCGACGTCGACCACGAGCGGTTCGTGGCCTGCACCCAGAACCACGACCAGGTCGGCAACCGCATGCTCGGGGAGCGACAGACCGCCCTGCTCGACCCCGAACGACGCAAGGTGTCGGCCGCAGCGCTGTTGCTCGGGCCGTTCACCCCGCTGCTGTTCATGGGGCAGGAGCACGCCGAGACCGCGCCGTTCCAGTACTTCGTGTCGCACACCGAACCGGACCTCGTCGAGGCGGTCCGAGCGGGTAGGCGTCGCGAGTTCGCCTACTTCGCCGACCAGGGCGAGGCGCCCGATCCGCAGGCGGTCGAGACCTTCGAGCGCTCGAAGGTCGACTGGACCCTGCGGGAGCGCGGCGAGCACGCGCGTTCCCTCGCGCTCCACCGCACGCTGCTCCGGTGGCGACGTGACCTCGAGGCGTTGGCCTCCCCCGACGCGGGGGAGGTCGAGCCGACCTTGCACGGCCGGCACACGCTCACCTTCACCCGACAGGTCCCCGGGCGACCTGAGACCACGATCCTGGTGGTGATCCACACCGCCGATGACCCGGTGCACGTCACCGAGCTCGGGCACTTCGAGCTGCTGCTCGACACCGCTGACCCCGTGTACGGGGGACCGGGAGGCACCCACGTGACGGTGCGCGACGACCGCACCGAGGTCACGCTCCCAGGTCCGGCCGTGGCCCTCCTACGCCGGAGGTGATCGACCGGCAAGGCGGACGTTCGGTCCGCTCAGGTGGTCCACCGGGCGGCACGGACCGGGCACGATGCATCCGCCGCCACGACCGACGTGGTGGAGAGGGGACCGAGTGACCACGCAGACCTGGCCGGGCGAGCCCTACCCGCTCGGCGCCACCTACGACGGGTTCGGCACCAACTTCTCGCTGTACAGCGAGCTCGCCGACCGGGTCGATCTGTGCCTGTTCGACGAGGACGGGAACGAGCACTGCGTCACCCTGCCCGAGGTGACGGGGTTCGTCTGGCACGGCTACCTGCCGAACGTCGGACCGGGGCAGCGCTACGGCTACCGCGTCACCGGCCCGTACGACCCGGCAGAGGGGCGGCGCTGCAACCCGGACAAGCTCCTGATCGATCCGTACGCGAGGTCCGTGGTCGGCGAGCTCGACTGGGGTCAACCGGTGTTCGGCTACACCTTCGGTGACCCGGACGGCCCACCCAACACCGTCGACAGCGCCCCCCACGTGCCGCGGAGCGTGGTCGCGAGCCCGTTCTTCGACTGGGGTGACGATCGCCATCCGCGCACCCCGGTGCACGAGACCGTCATCTACGAGGCCCACGTCAAGGGCCTCACCGCGCTCCACCCCGAGGTGCCGGAGGAGCTGCGCGGCACCTACGCGGGCCTCGCGCACCCGGCCGTCATCGATCACCTGCAGCGGCTCGGTGTGACCGCGATCGAGCTGCTTCCGATCCACCGTCACGTCCCCGAGTCCGATCTGGTCGAGCGCGGCCTGACCAACTACTGGGGCTACAACTCGATCGCCTACCTCGCGCCCCACGACGGGTACGGCTCGGGACCGGCCGAACAGGTGGTCCCGGAGTTCAAGCAGATGGTCAAGGCCCTGCACCGTGCGGGGATCGAGGTCATCCTCGACGTGGTCTACAACCACACCGCCGAGGGCAACCACCTCGGGCCGACGCTGTCGCTCAAGGGCATCGACAACCCCGCTTACTACCGGCTGGTCGAGGACGACCCGCGCTACTACATGGACTACACCGGTACCGGGAACTCCATGAACATGCGTCACCCTCACGTCCTGCAGCTGATCATGGACTCGCTCCGCTACTGGGTGACCGAGATGCACGTCGACGGGTTCCGCTTCGACCTGGCGTCGACGCTCGCCCGCGAGCTGCACGACGTCGACCGCCTCTCGACCTTCTTCGAGGTCATCCAGCAGGACCCGGTCATCAGCCAGGTCAAGCTCATCGCCGAACCGTGGGACGTCGGCGAAGGTGGCTACCAGGTCGGCAACTTCCCGCCGCAGTGGTCGGAGTGGAACGGGATGTACCGCGACACCATGCGGGACTTCTGGCGCGGTGAGCCCGCGACCCTGCCCGAGTTCGCGTCGCGTCTGACCGGCAGCTCGGACCTGTACGAATCCGACACGCGCCGCCCCGGTGCGTCGATCAACTTCATCACCGCGCACGACGGTTTCACCCTGCGCGACCTCGTGACCTACGACGACAAGCACAACGAGGCGAACGGCGAGGACGGTGGCGACGGCACCGACGACAACCGCTCGTGGAACCACGGGGTCGAGGGGCCGACCGACGATCCGACCATCAGCGCGCTCCGAGCACGCCAGCAGCGCAACCTCCTGACCACGATGCTGCTGTCCCAGGGGGTGCCGATGCTTCTCGGCGGGGACGAGTTCGGACGTACCCAGCACGGCAACAACAACGCCTACTGCCAGGACAACGAGCTGTCGTGGTTCCGCTGGGACGAGGCGGACGAGGACCTGATCGCCTTCACCTCCGACCTGATCGCGCTCCGGCGGGACCACCCGGTCTTCCGCCGACGTCGGTGGTTCCAGGGACGCCCGATCCGTGGTGCCGATATCGACGACATCGCCTGGTTCCGGCCCGACGGTGGGGAGATGGACGACCGCGACTGGGACACCGCCCACGCGCGCTCGCTGCAGGTGTTCCTGAACGGGCGGGGGATCGCGAGCCCCGACGAGCAGGGTCGCCCGGTGATCGACGACTCGTTCCTGGTGCTGTTCAACGCCAGCGACGTCGCGGTCGACTTCCACCTGCCCCCCGCGGCGTGGGCCCCGGCGTGGCAGGTCGTGATCGATACCGCGCTCCCGCGTGCCCCGGAACAGGCCGAACGGCTCGCGGCTGGTGTCGCACGGTCGGTCCCCGACCGTGGGGTGCTGGTGCTGCGCGCGGAGGAGGAGCGACCGTGACGGCGCCGAGCTCGACCTACCGGCTCCAGCTCCACGCCGGCTTCGGCTTCCGGGACGCGGCCGACGTGGTCCCGTACCTCGCCGAGCTCGGCATCAGCCACCTCTACCTCTCGCCCTCCTTCGCGTCAGCTCCGGGCAGCACCCACGGGTACGACGTGGTCGACCCCTCACGTCTCGATGACGAGCGCGGTGGTGAGGAGGGGTTCGCCGTCCTCGCCGACGCCGTTCGGTCCGCCGGGCTCGGCCTCGTGCTGGACCTCGTGCCGAACCACGTGGGCCTGATCAGCCCGGAGAACCCGTGGTGGTGGGACGTGCTCCGACACGGGCCCGACAGCCGCTACGCCGACCACTTCGACATCCGCTGGCAGCAGCGCGGCGACGGCCCCCCACAGGTGCTGGTCCCGCAGCTCGGACGCCCGCTGGAGGGCGAGATCGCCGATGGTCTCGACCTGCGCCTCGTCCACCTCCCGCCCCCCCACGGCGACGATGGCCACCCGGACGCATCCTGGAGGATCGTCTACCACGAACACGCCTGGCCGGTACGACCCGGTTCGCTCGCCGCAGCCGGTTTCGACGGCGACGACGTGGATGCCACGCTGGCGGCGCTCGACCGCGACCGAGGCCGGCTGCTGAGCGTGCTCCTGCAGCAGCATCACCGGCTCGTGCACTGGCGCCGGGCGAACACCGACCTCAACTACCGCCGCTTCTTCGACATCACCACCCTCGGGGGCGTCCGGGTCGAGGACCCGGGGGTCTTCGCCGACGTGCACCGTCGGGCGCTCGAACTCGTCGCGGACGGCACGGTCACGGGCCTGCGCATCGACCATCCCGACGGCCTCCGGGATCCGGCCGGCTACTTCGAACAGCTCCGCGCGGCCGCTCCGGAGGCGTGGATCGTCGCCGAGAAGATCCTCGAACCGGGGGAGCGGCCACGGCCCGACTGGCCCATCGACGGCACGGTCGGGTACGAGTTCGCCAACCTCGTGCTCGGCCTGGCCATCGATCCCCGCATCGAAGGGGTGCTCGACGACGTGTGGGCCGCGACGACGTCCGACGACACCGATCTCACGCGGACGGTGGACGACGCCAAGCGTGAGGTCGTGACGTCGCTGTTCGTCGCCGAACTCGACGCCCTGCACCGACAGCTGTGCGCGCTCGCTGGTGGCGCCGGCAGCGTCAGCGACCCTCGGGCGCTGCGCGCAGCCCTGGTCGAGGTGCTGGTCACCTTCCCCGTCTACCGGACCTACGTCCGCGCCGACCTCGCCGACCTGACGGTGGATGACCGGCGCTACATCACCGAAGCCGTCACGCGAGCCCGGGCCCGTCGGCCGGACCTCGACGAACCGCTCGACCTGCTCGCCGAGCTGCTGCTGCTCGAACAGGGGGGACCTGGTTCGGCCGACTTCGTGATGCGCTTCCAGCAGCTGACCGGACCGGTGATGGCCAAGGGGGTCGAGGACACGACCTTCTACCGCTTCCTACGTTTCGTCGCGGTGAACGAGGTCGGTGGCGATCCGGGCCACCTCGGGACCACCGTCGCCGCCTTCCACGCCGCCAACGAGCAGCGCCAGCGTGACCACCCGACCACGATGTTGACCACCTCCACCCACGACACCAAGCGCAGCGAGGACGTCCGCGCGCGGCTCGCCGGTCTCACGGAGGTACCCGAGCTGTGGGTGCGGAGCGTCGCGGAGTGGCGTGAGCTCGCGGCTCGCCACCGGGGTGAGGATGGGCCCTCCGGGGAGCACGAGCTGCTGCTGCTCCAGACGTTGGTCGGTGCGTGGCCCATCGACGCCGACCGAGTCGTCGCCTACCTCCGGAAGGCGGCCCGCGAGGGCAAGCGCCACACCGCCTGGATCGACGGCGACGAGCGGTACGAGGCGGACCTCGAGCGGGCCACGCGGGGCCTCCTCGCCGACCCGGATGCCGTCGCGCTCGTCGAGGCGATGGTGGACGTGATCGGCCCCGCCGGCCGCTGGACCTCGCTCGCACAGACGTTGCTGAAGCTCACCAGCCCCGGCGTCCCGGACGTCTACCAGGGCACGGAGCTGTGGGACCTGTCGTTGGTCGACCCCGACAACCGGCGTCCGGTGGACCTCGAGCGCCGACAGCAGCTGCTCGGCGAGATGCTCGCGGATCCGCCACATCCGGTCGAGCTGCTCGGTCGGACCGCCGAGGGCCTGCCGAAGCTGTGGGTGACCGCTCGAGCGTTGCAGCTGCGCCGGGACCGTCCGGCGGATCTCGGGCCGGGCGGGCGGTACACCGCCCTACCGGCCAGCGGTGCGCGGGCCGACCACGTCGTGGCCTTCACCCGCGGCGATGACGTCGCGGTCGTCGTGCCGGTGCGCGTGCTCGCGCTCGGCGCCCGGTTCGAGAGCTGGGCGTGGGGCGAGACCACCATCGCGCTCCCACCGGGACGGTGGCGGTGCGTGCTGAGCGGTCACGTCGTCGATTCGCACGGAGCGATGCCGGTGGGCGACGTACTCGCCGCGTTCCCCGTCGCTCTGCTGGTCCGCGATGGCGAGGGCGAGGCGTGAGCGAGCAGGACCGATCCGACGAGCAGCGCCGCCGAGGCGGCGGTCGCAGCGCGCAGCCGGACGGGTGGGGCATCGTCCCCGCCTACGAGGATGCGTTCGGTACCTGGACGGAGGTGCCGGAGACGACGCGCGCAGCCCTCGTGGAAGCCATGGGGGGCGACCGATCACAGCTGGCACCACCGGCGGTCGACGACGTGCTGGTGGTGCGGTCCGGCTCGCGGACACCGTTGCCGGGCGTGCGGCAGATGACCCTGGAGGACGGACAGGAGTGGCCGCTCGAGGACGTGCTGCCGGACGACCTGCCGCTCGGGTACCACGATGCCTACGTCGAGGGCCGCGAGGCCCCCGTGCGGGTCATCGTCAGCCCGGGACGCTGCCACCTCCCGCCCTCCGCGGCCGGGTGGGGGTGGGCCCTGCAGCTGTACGCGTTGCGTTCGTCCTCGAGCTGGGGGATCGGCGACCTGCGCGCCCTCCGCGACGTCGCGGCCTGGTCCCGGACGGTGGGCGCGGGCGTCGTGCTCACCAGCCCTCTGGGCGCGGTCACCCCCGTCACGCCGCGGGAGACCTCGCCGTACTACCCGACCTCACGCCGCTTCCTCGATCCGCTCCTGCTGGCGGTCGACGAGGTACCGGGGTTCGACGCGCTGCCGGACGCCGCACGACTGACCGAGGCTGGCCGGTCGCTCACCACATCCGACCCGATCGACCGTGATGCGGTCGCCGTCGCCAAGTTCGGGGTGCTGGAACGCATCTGGAACGAGGTCGACGGCACGCGTGACGATCCCGCCCTCGCCCGGCTCGAGGCGGAACGCGGCGAGGATCTGCGCACGTTCGCGACCTTCAGCACGTTGGCCGAGCAGCACGGTGGTGGTTGGCGCACCTGGCCCGAGGAGCTGCGGCACCCGGCCTCGCCCGCCGTCCGCGCCGTCGCCGACGAGCACCGCGACCGCGTCCGGTTCCACACCTGGTTGCAGCTGCTGTGCGATCAGCAGCTCGCCCGTGCCGGTGCCGAGCTGCCCCTGCTCGGCGACCTCCCGATCGGCGCGGACCCCGACGGGGCCGACGCGTGGGCGTGGCAGGACGTGCTGGCACCCGGGGTGAGCGTCGGTGCCCCACCCGACGAGCTCGGACCGCAGGGCCAGGACTGGACCCTGCCGGCGTTCGTGCCGTGGAAGCTGCGCGCGGCCAGGTACGAACCCTTCATCGCCACCATCCGCGCCGCGTTCCGGCACGTCGGCGGCCTCCGGATCGATCACGTCCTCGGGCTCTTCCGGCTGTTCTGGATCCCGCCGGGCGGCACGGCGGCGGACGGTGCCTACGTCCAGATGCCCTCGCGTGACCTGCTCGACATCGTCGCCCTCGAGTCGGTCCGCGCCGGTGCGTTCGTGGTCGGTGAGGATCTCGGGACCGTGGGGGAGGGGGTGCGCGAGGAGCTCGATGCCCGTGACCTGCTCCGCTACCAGGTCTTCTGGTTCGAGGAGGACCCCGTCGCGGCGTGGACCGCCAAGGCGCTGGCGTCGGTCAGCACCCACGATCTGCCGACCGTCGCCGGCATCTGGACCGGCGACGATGCCCGGATGCAAGCCGCGCTCGGGCACGAGCCCGACGAACGCTGGCACGCCGAGCTGCGGGCTCGGATCCGGGATGCGACGGGGCTGGACGCGGCCGCGAGCGCCGACGAGGCCGTCGTCGCGCTCCACGCCCACGTGGCAGGTGGGCCGAACCGCCTGGTGTTGGCCCAGCTCGACGATGCGCTCGCCGTCAGCGACCGGCCGAACGTGCCGGGGACCGATCGTCACGCCCGCCCGGCGAACTGGTCGCTCCCGCTCCCCGTGACCGTCGAGGAGCTCGGCGACCATCCGACCGTCCGGGCCGTCGCGTCAGCGATGACCGAGGCGCGGCGCGGCCGCTGACGGTCGACGGCTCAGGGTCCCACACCCTCAGCCGGCCTCGGCGTCGAGCTCGAGGATCGGTGCCGCGTGGAGGATCGGCCGGAGCGGCGGACGGTGTTCGCGGCCCGCCAGCTCGGCCTCCTCGCGGGCCGCCCGGGCGTAGACCTCGACGGTCGCGGTCGCGACGCTGGCCCACTCGTACCGGTCGGCGATCCGCTGCGTGGCCCGGGACACCACGGCTGCGGCGAGGGATGCGTCCGTCAGCACCGCTGCGAGCGTCTCGGCGAGGTGGTCCGCGTCCTGCGGGGTGAAGCTCAGCCCGTGCCCACCCGCCACGATCTCGCGCAGGCCGCCGGTGTCGCCCGCCACGACGGGGGTCCCGCAGGCCATCGCCTCGACGGCGACGAGCCCGAACGGCTCGTAGATCGAGGGTGCCACCGCGACGTCGGCGGCCGCGTAGTGCAGGCGGAGCTCGTGGTCCTCGAGGAAGCCGGTGAAGTGGACGTGCCGTCGCAGCCCCAGCTCCCGCACCCGACGGCGGAGCTCGTCGGAGTAGGTCCCGATCCCCGCGATGAAGAACTTGACGGGACCGACCGAGCGGCGCACCTGCTGCAGGGCCTCGAGGACGGTCTGGACGCCCTTCTCGTACTCGAGTCGACCGGCGAACAACACCATCTTGGTGCGCGGACCGACGATGGAGGCCCGGAACGCGGCCACCTCGTCCGCCGGGAGCGCGAAGTCGCGGACCGCGACCCCGTTCGGGACCACGTCCACGCCCGCCTCCGGCAGCAGGAAGATGTCCTGGACCTGGTGGCGCATGTACTCCGAGCAGACGATCACGCGTCGTGCCTCGTAGGTCAGCCACCACTCGACCTGGTGGATGAGCTTGTTCATCGGTCCCGGCAACCAGCCCTGGTGACGGCCGTACTCGGTGGCGTGCACGGTCGCGACGAGGGGGAGATCGAACGCGTCCTTCAACCCCGCCGCCGCGTAGGCCACGAGCCAGTCGTGGGCGTGCACGACGTCGAACTCGTGGACGCGCGCCAGCTTGGAGGCCGCAGCCAGCGCCCGGTTGTTGAACGCCAACACCCACGGGACCAGATCCTCGAACGGGATCACCGGCGGCGCCTCGGGGACGCGCACGACGTGGACGCCCTCGAGCCACTCGTCGGCGGGTGCCGGCTGCTCGGGGTGGTCGCGGGTCACGACGTGCACCTCGTGGCCCTGGGCGACCAGGTTCCGCGCGAGGGCCGCAGCGTGACGGCCGAGCCCACCCACCACGCGGGGTGGGTACTCCCAGGTCAACATCAGCACGCGCACGGCGCGAGCCTCGCAGAGTGTCGTGGCCGGCTGCAAGGTGAGGACGAGCCGGTCCGGGCGGTACGGTGCACGGACCCGTCCTGCCCGTCCCGTGAGGTGCCGCGTGCGCGTGCTCATCGTCTCCGAGGTCGCCGCTGAACGCCAGCGTGTCACCAGCGCGCTCGCGCTCCGCGAGGGCACCGAGGTGGTCGAGTTCGCCTCCGGCGAGGAAGCCCGCCGCCAGGTGATCGACGGTGGCGACGTCGCCTTCGACGTGCTCGTCGTCGACGGCGACCTGCAGCCCCGCGGGGGGTTTGCGCTGCTGTACGACCTGCGCGCCAAGTTCAGCCTCACCGGACGCACGATGCCGGCGACCGTGGTCCTGACCGCCCGGGCGCAGGACCGCTTCCTCGTGGAGTGGTCCGGGGCCGACCGCTCGCTGGCCAAGCCCGTCGACTCGTTCGACCTCGCCCGCGTCGTCGCCGAACTGGTGCCTGACGCTGCCGACGCGCCGCCGGCGCCGGACGTGCCCGCCTGACCGACGATCCGCGTCAGTCCGTGGGCGGACGCTCGCCCGGCTCGGTCCTCGCCGTGAGCCCGATGCTGCGGGCGACCTCGTCGACGTGTTCGGGGTCGGTGCCGAGGTGGCGTGCGATCCGAGCCCGCGTGGCGTAGACGTTGCTGCGCGAGGTCCCGAGCGAGGCGGCGATGTCGCGGGCGGAGAGCCCATCGGCGAGCAGTCGCGCGACGTGGAGCTGGCGCGGCGTGAGCGCATCGGTCGCAGGGGGCGGCGGGGTGACCGTCGGTGCGGGGATCGGCTCGAGCCCCGAGAAGCGCACCGACCGGGTCTGCGAGGGGCCCCGCCCGGCATCGAGTTCAGCGAGACGGCCGAGGAAGCTGCGCAGCTGGGTCCGACGAGCCGCACGCTCGTCGTCGGATGGTGGTGCGGCTGCCCTCGCCACCGCATCGACGAGCGTGTGCACGTCGAACGGCTTGGTCAGGTAGTGGACGGCGCCGGTGAGGTGGGCCCGGATCACGTCCTGTTCGCTGGACAGCGCCGTCAACATCACGATGGGCAGGTCGGCGGTCGCCGGCTGTTCCGCCAGCGCCTCGAGCACCCCCCAGCCGTCGAGCCGCGGCATCATCACGTCCAGGATCACGACGTCGGGGCGGTCCTCGGCGATCGAGGCGATGGCCTCGATGCCGTCGGAAGCGACACGTGCGCGGTAGCCGGCGGCCTCGAGGTTCGCCGTGACGAGCTCGCGCAGGGCCGGCTCGTCATCGACGACCAGCACCGTGGAGCCCTCGGGGGCGCTGCTCGACGCGTCGGTGTCCAAACCCGTCCTCTCGACGGGGGGAACCTAGCTCACGGGTCCGTCGCGGGCGGCGGCTCGGATCGCTCGGGTAGCGTCGCGCCCGCCGTCCCGTCGCCGTCCCCGCTGTCGACCGAGGAGCCCGCCGTGACCGAGGCCGCCCCGGTGCGTTGGCCCGCCGTCATCGATCACCTCCTCGCGGGGCAGGACCTCGACGAGGCCCTCGCGGGCGAGGTGCTCGGCACCATCATGCGCGGCGAGGCGGAGCCGTCGCACGTGGCCGCCCTCCTCGTGGCGCTCCGTGCCAAGGGTGAGGCGCCGAGCGAGATCGCGGGCTTCGTACGGACCATGCTCGACCACGCCGTCCCCGTCGACCTCGCCGGGCCGCTGCTCGACACGTGCGGGACCGGCGGCGACGGCGCCGGCACGTTCAACGTGTCCACGATCGCGGCGCTGGTCGTCGCCGCCGCCGGGGTGCGGGTCGCCAAGCACGGCAACCGGGCCGCCTCAGGCCGTTGCGGCTCCGCCGACCTCCTCGAGGCCTGGGGGGTGGCGATCGAGCTCCCGCCCGCAGCGGTGGCGCGCACCGTCGCCGAACTCGGGATCGGGTTCCTCTACGCCCGCACCTTCCACCCGGCGATGCGGTTCGTCGCGCCCGTGCGGGCCCAGCTCGGGGTCCGCACCGTCTTCAACGTGCTCGGACCCCTGTCGAACCCGGCCGGCGCCGAACACCAGGTCGTCGGCGTCGCCGACCTCCGCCTGGCTCCGGTGATGGCCGAGGCGCTCGCCAAGCTCGGCAAGCGGCACGCGCTGGTGTTCCGCGGTGAGGACGGGCTCGACGAGCTCACCACCACCGGTCCCTCCAAGGTCTGGGAGGTACGCGCGGGCGACGAGGTGAGCACCTGGGAGCTCGACCCGTCGACGCTCGGGATCGAGCGGGCGCGCCTGGAGGACCTCGTCGGCGGCGGCGTCGAGGAGAACGTCGAGATCGCTGATGCGATCCTCGCCGGCCAGAGCGGGCCACCGAGCGACCTGGTCGCGCTCAACGCGGCCGCCGCGTTGTACGCCGCGGATGCGGTGGCGGACCTCGCGGAGGGCGTGACGCGGGCGCGGAAGGTGCTGGCGGACGGCTCGGCTGCGGACCTGCGGGACCGCTGGGTCGCGCGCTCGTCCGAGCTGTCGGTGGCGCCCTGACGTGGCGGCCACCCCGCACCCGCCGACACCCCCCGAGGGTGCCCACCGGATCGACGCGGTCGGCCGGCCCTACGACCCGGACCGGATGCCCCGCAAGGACGAGGTGGGGGCCGCCGGCTACTTCGCCGTCGACCTGCGCGTCGGCCGGGTCACCGCGGTCGAACCGTTCCCCGAAGCCCGTGACCCCGCGTGGAAGTTGACCGTGGATTTCGGTCCGCTCGGCTCGTTGCGCACCTCGGCGAAGGTGACCAACTACGCCGCGGATGAGCTGCTCGGGCGGCAGGTGGTCGGGGCGGTGAACCTCGGGGCCAAGCGGATCGCCGGGTTCGTCAGCGAGTTCCTCGTCCTCGGCGGGCTCGAGGCCGACGGCACGGTCCGGTTGCTCGCCCCGGACGCCGACCTGCCTCCCGGATCGGTCGTGGCGTGAGCGCCGGACCGCCCCCGGACCCCGCCGATCCGGAGCCACCGTTCGTGCTCGATCACGAACCGTTCGCCGGCTTCGAGGTGGCGGTGCTCGTCGACCGCCATGTGTACGCCGCGACCGAGCCGGTGCGGATCACGGTCACGGCGGCGAACCGCAGCGACCGGTTCGTCGAGCACCGCTACCCGGGCTGGCAACGCTGCGTGCTGTCGGTCCGCGACGAGCTGCACCGGGTGGTCGCCGACGACCGCATCGACCGGCCGGCGGAGGGGGATGCGCTCGACCGCTTCGCGCCGGGTCAGCTGCTGATCCAACCGACCTACTGGGCCCAGGGCAGCGGCCCCATCGTCGCTGGTTGGGCACGTGAACCGACCGGGCCCCGGGTCCCGACCGGCCGCTACCGGGTACGGGCCACCTGGCTCGGTCGCGAGGCTGGGCACCGCAGCGAGCTGCCGGACGCGTGGAGCCCGTGGTTCGAGCTGGTCTGAGGACCCGGCGGGCGTCGCCGTCCGCGGCGATCGGCATCGGGCACACCTCCGGGGCGTGGCAACGCTTCACCCCGTCGCGATGGCCGCGTCGTCACGCCGACGGACCTTGTCGCCGGCGAGGACCTGGCGGTCGCGGCGGACGAGCCGGTCGACACGGCGGGCCTCGACGCGGGTGTCCGCGAGCACCCTCCCGCCGGCCACCGGTTCGGCCCAGCCCACGCCGCCATCCACGAGTTCGACGCCGGGGCGGTCGAGCCAGGTCAGCACGAGCCGGCGCTCCTCGGCGTCGTGGGGGTCCGGATCGAGGTCGGTGAGCGCTGGGGGAGGCGCCACCTCCGCCGCGATCTCGGGCAACGGTCGTCCATCATCGTCGGCCACCGCGGTCCGGACCAGCCTCCCGCCGGCGAGCACGACGACCTCGACGGTGCCCGCTCCCGTCGGTGCGGCGGACGCCACGCGACGAGCGGCCACGAGGTGGTGGACGGCCGCGAGCGCCGACGTCCGGCGGTGCTCCTCCAGGGTCCGCGCGAGGGTGTGCAACCGCTGCCGCAGCGCGCCGGCCCGTTCGAAGCGGCCCGACGCAGCGACCTCGTGCATCCGGTCCCGGAGGGGTCCGATGAGTTCGCCGGGGTCGTCGATGGCCGCGTGGAACCGCTCGACCACCTGCGCGTACCCGTCCGCGGACTGGGTCCCGTCGCAGGGCGCGCCGCAGCGGCCGAGCTGCTTGAGCACACACGCGGGGTGGTCCTGGGCGACGCGCAGCCGTCCCGAGCAGGTGCGCAGGGGGACGACCTCGTGGATGGCCTCGAGCAACGCCTCGGCGGTGCGTCGCGATCCGATCGGTCCCACCGTGCGGGCGTGGGCGCTGCGGGGTTCGCGGACGATCGCCAGCCGCGGGTAGGTCTCGGCGGTCAACGCGATGTGCACGCCGCGACGGGGATGACGCGAACGCCGGTTGTAGCGGGGGGCGTGGGCGTGGATCGCCCGCACCTCGACCACCTCGGCCTCGAGGAGGGTCGGCGTGGTCGTCCAACGGACCTCGGCGGTCTCGCGGACGAGGTCCGCGATGCGCCGTCGGGGGTCCTGGCCGAAGTAGGTGCGCAGCCGCGAGCGCAGATCGGTCGCCTTCCCGACGTAGAGCACCTCGCCACGCTCGTCGAGGAAGCGGTAGACCCCGCTCGCGCGGGGGGCGTCGCGCACCAACCCCACGCGGCGGAACGCCTTCTGCGAGGTCGACCGGGACAGGTCGCGCAGGTCCTCGAGGGTGGTCGCGCCGTACGCCCCGGCACGTTCGATCAACCCGTGCAGCACGTCGACGGTCGCGCGGGCGTCGTGCAGCGCGCGGTGGTCGGGCACGGTCCGGCTCCCGAAGTGCCTGGCGAGCGTGCCGAGGCGGCGGTCGCGGACCTCGTCCGCGACGAGCCGTCGCGCCAGGCGTGCGGTGTCGACGACCACCGGTTCGAAGGGGCCGTACCCGAGACGTGCGGCCTCGGCACGCAGGAACGAGACGTCGAACGTCGCGTTGTGGGCCACCAGGACCGCGTCGCCGAGGAAGGCCAACACCGTCGGGAGCACCGCCTCGATCGACGGGGCGTCGCGCACCATCACGTCGCTGATGCCGGTGACGGCCGTGATCCGGGCGGGTATCGCGCAGCCCGGGTGGACCAGGGTCTGCAGCTCGCCGGCCACCTCGCCACCCTGGACCTTGACGGCGCCGACCTCGGTGATGCGGTCACGGCCGGGGGACAGGCCGGTCGTCTCGAGGTCGAGGACCACGAAGGTCACGTCGATCAGCGGGGTGCCGAGCGACGCGAAGCTCGGTTGGTGCGGGGCGGGCACCCTCGGCACGATCAGCTCCCGGTCGAACGCGTGTTCGTACGAACGTGCGTTCTACCAGGTGACGGTGACGCGGGTGCCCGCGGTCGGTCCCGGCGCTCAGGTCACGGGCGGCGTAGGTGGCCGTCCCACGTCGCTCAGGCGGCGTCCCGGCGGCGTGCGCGGACGAGGCGCTTGCGGTCCTGCTCGCGGACCCCGCCCCAGACCCCGTAGTGCTCGCGGTTGGCGATGGCGTGCTCGAGGCAGCTGCTGCGCACCGGACAGGTCTCGCAGACGGCGATCGCCTCGCGCTGGCTCGCCTCGTCGACGGCGAAGAAGATCTCGATGTCGAGCTCGCGACAGGCGGCATCCGCACGCCAGTCGGCAGCGAGGTCGCTCGGCAGGGGGAAGGCACTGGAAGACACGGGTGGAGCCTCGGTCAAGGGAGTGGGAGCGGGCGCGCGCACCACGAGGCGGCGCCGAGCGGGAAGCAGGAGGGTCGAGGTCATCGCCGTCGGTCGGAACCGGTCGTCCGACCAGGGTCGCCCCTGTCCGTCCGGCGACCGCGCGACCCGAGCGCACCGAACGGAACGGCTGACGGACTACCGTTCCGGGCGGCCGTGGTCGATCGCCACGGTACACGCGCCACCTTCCTCGACCACCTGCTGGGAGCCCGCCGTGCCCGACGCGCCGAGCGCCGTCGCCCGCCGCGATCGCCGCGAGGACCTGTTGGCCGCCGCGGCGCGCCGGTTCGTCGCCGTGGGGATCCGCAAGACCACCATGGAGGACATCGCACGGGAGGCGAGCGCGGGCAAGGCGACGCTGTACCGGCACTTCGCCAACAAGGATGCCGTCATCGACGCCCTGCTCGAACGCGAGGCTGCGCGCTTCGAGCGGCGGCTCCGGGCCGCGGCCGACGAACACGAGGGGGCCGCGGAACGGATCGAGGCCGCGTTCCTGGTCGGCGTCCGCTTCTTCGTCGATCACCCCGTCATGACCAAGGGCCGCGACGAGGAGCCGGGGATCCTGCTGCCGCGGATCACCGCGACGGCCGGTCCGGTCGTCAGCCGGGGGCTCGAGCTGTTCACCGACCTGATCGCGGCGGGGGTCGCGTCCGGCGAGCTCCGTGAGGTCGATCCGCCGGCCGCCGCCGAGGTGATCGTGCGCCTCATCCTCAGCTACTTCAGCTTCCCGCCGATGCACGTCGCGGTCGACGACCCGGTCGAGGCGCGCGCGTTCGCGCGTGCGCTCATCGCCGGCGGTCTGCGGGCACCGGTCAGGGCCTGAGCCGCCGTCACCGCCGCTGGCAGCTCGGGCAGTGCGTGGTGCCTCGCTGCGCGACCACGCTGCGGCGCATCGGCGTCCCGCAGCGGTTGCACGGCAGGTCGCCCTGCCCGTAGGCGTCGAGGAAGGCGGCGTTGCGCCCGCTCTCGCCGTTGACCATCTGGTAGTCGCGGAAGGTCGTGCCCTCGCGTTCGATGGACTCGCTCAGCACCTCACGGATCGCGGTGTGCAGGGCCCGGGCACGATCGCGGCCGACACGTCGTGACGCCGGGTGGATGCGAGCCCGCCAGAGGGCCTCGTCGGCGTAGATGTTGCCGACGCCCGCCACGAGCCGCTGGCCGAGCAGCGCCGCCTTCACCGTGGCGGAGGTGCGGGCGAGCGCGTCGGCGAACCGGTCGGGGTCGAAGTCGTCGGTGAGGGGTTCGGGGCCGAGGGTGGCCAACGTCGGGACCCGGCCGGCGTACCCGCCGGCGGGGACCACCGAGACCCGGCCGAAGCGTCGGGGGTCGCGGAACCGCAGCTCGCGTCCGTCGTCGAGGGTGAACCTCGCGCGGACGTGCTCGACCGCATCGTCGGCCGGTGTCCGCGCCGGCTCGGCGGCAGCGAACCGGAACGAGCCCGTCATGCCGAGGTGGAGCACGAGCTCGAGTGCCCCGTGCGGGCCCTCGTCGTCGAGCGGACACAGGAGGAACTTGCCCCGGCGGGTCACCGCCTCGATCCTGCGGCCGTCGAGCAGGCCGACGTCGCTGAAGCGCTGCTGCGGGTGAGGATCCCACCACACCGACACGACCCGTCGACCGGTCAGCTCGGGGGCGAGCTGCCGGCGGACGGATTCGACCTCGGGGAGCTCCGGCACGACGGGCGAACGGTAGCGGTGGCTGGGGGAACGGCCGTTACGCTCGACCCCCACCGAACCCAGGACGAGCCCACGTGGGTCAGGACCGCGATCGGCGCCCCGACGGGCGTCCCGAGAACGCACGGCCGCGCGACCGCACCGGGCGGCCCCTGCCCTACGGGACCACCGGCGTCCCCGTGACCGAGGAGCACGAGCCCGTCACCGTCGAGGAGGCGCTGCTGCTCGGCGTCGGCCTGTGGAACGACGAGCGCTTGTTCGAGGCGCACGAGTGCCTCGAACACGTCTGGCACGCCGCTCCGGATGCCGACCGCGACCTCTGGCAGGGGGTCATCCAGGTCGCCGTCGCCGGGGTCCACCTGCAGCGGGGGAACCTCGAGGGGGCCGTGCGCACCTTCGACAAGGCGCACCGGCGGCTGTCGCGGTACCCGGACGTGCACCGCGGCATCGACGTGGAGCAGCTCGTGGTCTTCTGCGAGGGCGCGACGGCTGCGCTGCGCGACGCGGGGGCCGTCATCGAGGTGGGTTTCCCCGAGTTCCCGACGATGGACGACGGCCCGTGGTTCACGGCCGACCCCTCCGCGCTCGAACCCTCCGCCACCCCGACCCCGGTGCTCGGACCCGTGTGGGACCGTCCTCCACGCGGTGACGGGCGCGCAGCCACCGACCCCGGAGCCGATGCCCCGTGACCGATGCCACCACCCCCGCCGGCGCCACCGGCACCCTCGCGGACGGGTTGGACGCCGGCAGCCGCTTCCGGTGCGACCAGTGCGGCAACGTGACCCGCTTCGACGTCGTCGCCTCGGAACGCACGCGGCGCTACCTCCACTTCGACCTCGGCGGTGCCTCCGCCGTCGACGAGGAGGAGGTGCTCGAACGCACCGTGGAGTCGGTGACCTGCCGCTGGTGCGGCCGCGACGATGCGGTCAGCGTCGAACCGGCGCCGGCCGGCCCGGATCCCGCCACATCGCCGTGACCGGGCCCGGTCGCGACGCCAGCAGCGAGGACGCGTCCCACGAGGATGCGGCCGTCGGCGGCGCGGCCGACGAGGCGGTGGCGGGCGGGACCGACGCGACGCCGCCCCCACCGGATCAGCGGACGCTCGAGGGGTTGTCGAGCGACGCGTGGGCCTGGTTGCTCCCCCACGTGCGTGCGGCGCTGCACGCCCTCCCGGCCGACGAGGCGTCCGCGCTGGTCGAGCGGCTGCGGTCGGCCCCGACGAGCCGTCTGGCCGGGGGTCGCGTCCGAGGGGAACTCCACGCCCTCCTCGCCCGCGGCGGGACGCCCTGGCGCCTGACCGTCGAACGCGTCCGCCACGCGGACCCGGCAGCTCCCGGACCCGTCGCGGCGCTGCTCGACCCCGGACGTCCGGTGACGTCCGTCACCGACCCGCCGGCGACGACGGGCCGCCGCGCGACGACCCGCGCCGCCGCGGCCGAGCGCACGGCGGCTCGGGCACGCGAACGTCTCCGCGTCGTCCGGGAGGAACGCGACGAGCTGCAACGACAGCTCGACGGTGCGGCTGCGCGGGCCGAGGCCGCCGAGCGGGGACGGCGCGCGCTCGAGGCCGAGCTGGCCGGTGCCCGCACCCAGCTCGCCGGGCTCCGTGACCAGCTCGAGCTCGCCGGCGCCGAGCAGGAGCGAGCGGTCCGTCGCGAGGGCCGGCGCCGCGACGCGGAGCTCCGCCGGCTCGAGGAGACGGTCGCGGAGCTCCGCCGCGCCGAGGCCGAGCGTCTCGCTGCCCGTCGCCGCCGGGACGAGGCGGCACAGCAGGCGGCCGCCCGGGAGCGCGCCGCAGCCGATCGCGCGGAGATGGAGCAGCGCAGCAGCGGATCGAACCGGCTCGTCCCGGGACGTCCGAGCCGGTTCCCGGTCGACGTCGCGGCCGACACCACCGAGGCCGCCGAGCTGCTGTTGCACGCGGGGCGGCTGCTGCTGGTCGACGGGTACAACGTCAGCAAACAGCACCAGGCCGATCTCGACCTCGAAGCCCAGCGGGCGTGGCTCGTCCGGACCCTGGCGGCGCTCGCCGCCCGTCGTCGGGTCCGGCCGACCGTCGTGTTCGACGGGCAGCAGGCGGGCAGCTCGCGCCCGCCTGGTGGCGCCCGCGAGGTGACCGTCGTCTTCACCCCGGCCGGCGTGACGGCCGACGACCAGCTAGTCCATGCGGGCGCCGCCACCCCCCAGCCCCTCGTGGTGGTCACCGACGATCGCGAGCTCACCGATCGGCTCCGGCGGAGCGGTGCCGACGTGCTCCGCACCCGGCCGTTCCTCGCCGCGGCGCGAGGTTCGTGAGCCTCCTGAACGCCGTCGTTGCTAGCGTGCCGCCCGGCCGGGAGGGAGCCACGCCTGGTCTCCCGCGTGGCCGCGCTGACCACGTCCTCCGGCAGGGACCCGCGTGATCGAGCTGCACCTCATCGGCTACACCGCCGACGCCGAACGGCTGGTCCTCGACCTCGACCTCGACGGCGAGGGTCGCTACGCCGTCGAGGTCGACGCGGACCTGCTGGCGACGATCGAGGAGCTGCGGCAGCTCCGGATCCGTGAGGGGCTACCGATCGACGCCCGGCCGGATACCGATGACGTCGTGTCGCCCAGCGCGGTGACCCCGCCCGCGGTAGCCGCCCCCACCCCCGCGGCGCTCGACGACACCGGCGAGATCGAACCCGTGGTGGTCACCGACGCCGACGCCGACACCTCGACGGACGAGGCCCCCGGTGCCACACGGCACGAGCACCGGCCCTCGTCCTCCGCGGTGCCGCACGCGCAGCTGAGTCCGGCCGAGATCCAGGCGCAGCTGCGTGCCGGCCGGTCCGTCCGCGCCGTCGCCGCCGAAGCCGGCACCGATCGGGCGTGGATCGAGCGTTGGTTGCCACCGATCGTCGCCGAACGTGAGCGGGTGCTCGCCGAAGCGCGTCGCCGGCGGTTGGACGTCCCGCGTGCCCGTGCGCTCGGCCCCACCGTCGACCGAGCGCTGACCGAGCGGGGTGTCGCCGAGGAGGACCGGACCTGGTCCGCATCGCGACGCGCCGATGGCCGCTGGCGCGTCAGCGTGCGCTTCGAGGAACGGGACCGGACGCGGACCGCGACCTGGCTCATGGATCCCGCCGCGGAACGGGTGCAGGCAGCATCGCCCCTGGCGGAGGAGCTCGCCGGCCCGGGGAAGCGTCCGACGCGCCGCCGGTGAGGGACGCGGGAGGCGTGGCGCGCGGCGTGCCCGGCACCGCCGCGGACGAGCCGCGCCCGGAGGGCCGGAGCGCGCGGGGCTGGGCGGCGGTGGCCCTCGGCCTGGCGGTCGTCGGGCTCGTGGCGACCGTCTGGCGTCCCGTGGCGCCGGCGCTCCCGCCGGGGATCCCGGAGCAGGCGTGGTTCGACCCCGGGCTCCTGGCCACCCTCGACCGCTACCGCTCGCCGCGGCTCTGGCTCGCCCCCGTCGTCACCAGCCTCTCCGTGCTGGTCCCGGTCCTCGTGGCGCTCTGGCCCCGCACCGCCCGGTTCACCGCGGTCATCACCCGTGATCGCCTCCGCGCACCGTGGCGCGGCGGGGTGGTCGCCGCGGCCATCGGTTTCCTCACCTGGCTCGTCACCCTCCCGCTCGTGGCCTGGGTGGGCCTGGTCCACGAGGGCCGGTGGGGGTTCCGAACGTCGTCCGGCGCTGGCTGGCTGCGCGACCAGCTGGTGGTCGCGGGCGGCCGCTGGCTCGCGTTGGGGCTGGGTGTCGCCGCGCTCCTCGCGGCTCGCGACCGCTGGCCGGTGAGCTGGCCGTACCGGCTCACCGTCGCGGCGACCGGCGCGGCCGTCGTGCTGGTCGTGGTGCACCCGGTGCTCATCCAACCGCTGCTGCTGCGCACCGAGCCGTTGCCACCCGGCCCCACCCGCGAGGTGGTCGCCGACGTGCTGACGGCGGCCGGCCACGAGGGCGCACCGGTCCTCGTGGCCGACGCGAGTCGGCGCACCACCCGGGTCAACGCGCTGATCACCGGTCTCGGACCGACCGAGCGCGTGATCCTGTACGACACCCTGCTCGAGCTCCCCGACGCGCAGATCGCCGCCGTCGTGGCGCACGAGCTGGCACACCGCGAGCACGCCGACGTGCTGCGCGGCACCGCGCTCACGGCCGTCGCTGCCCTGGCTGCCGCGCTGGTCGTACGCCGTGTCCTCGACGGCCGCGCCGGTCGGCGGACCGGTGCGCGGACACCTGGAGATCCTCGGCTGGTGCCCCTGCTGGTGGCCGTCGCGGCGGTGCTCGAGCTGCTCGGGACCCCGGTGGGGGGTGCGGTGTCGCGCCGGGTCGAGGCGGCCGCCGACCACCGTGCGCTCGAGCTCGGGGCCGATCCGGGGGAGCTGGTGCGCACGGTGCGTACCTTCGTCGTGCGCGATCTCGCCGACCCGACGCCCGCCACGCCGTTCGTCGTGCTCTACGGCACGCACCCGAGCCCCGAGCAGCGCCTGCGAGCGGCGGCCGCCGCGGCCGATGTACGGGGGAGCACGCTGCCGACGCTCGAGGAGCTCCAACGCGACGAGAGGGCGATACGCCACCCGCGGGCGCCACGACCGGGTCAGGGAGGTGGCCCGTGAGGGTCCTGTGGGTGACCAACGACCTGCCGCCCCGGGCGGGTGGCATCGAGCAGTTCATCGGCAACCTGCTCGACCGCGTCCACCCGGGGTCGACCGTCGTCGTCGGTCCGGCGGGCAGCGGTGATGCGGAGCAACGGACCCACGACCGGGAGCAGCGCTACCGCACGGTGCGCGCCCCCGGTGCCGTGCTCCCGACGCGAGCCACGAGGCGGCTCGTGGTCGAGGTGGCCCGCGAGCACCGACCGGACGTGGTCGTCCTCGGCGCGTCGTGGCCCCTCGGTGAGCTCGCCCCGCACCTCGAGCGGCAGCTCGGGGTCCCCGTCGTGGCGCTGTCCCACGGGCTCGAGGCCGGGATGGCCGGCGCGGGACTCGGGCATCTCGTGCGGCGCGCGACCCGCGGCGTGGCCGCCCTGACCACGATCTCGGACTGGGCCGAGGACCGGTTGGTGCCGTACGTCCGTGCCCCCCGCATCGAGCGCATCCAGCCTGGGGTGGACGTCGACCGTTTCCACCCCGGCGTCGACGGGCGGCCGCTCCGACGAGCCTGGGGGGTGCCCGTCGAGGCGCCCGTCGTCGTGTGCGTCAGCCGGCTGGTGCCCCGCAAGGGCCAGGACCGCTTGCTGGCGGTGTGGCCCGAGGTCCGTCGACGTCACCCCGATGCCCACCTCGCCCTCGTCGGTGAAGGGCCGCTCGGTGACGATCTCGCCCGCCAGGCCGTCGCGCTCGGCCCGGACGCTGGCGTCGTGCTCCCGGGGCGCGTCGCCTGGGACGACCTCCCGGCCGCGCACGCGGCGGCGGACGTGTTCGCCATGCCGTGTCGGACCCGGCTGCTCGGCACCGACGTCGAGGGGCTCGGCATCGTCTACCTCGAGGCGCAGGCCGTCGGACGTCCGGCCGTCGCGGGACGCTCGGGAGGGGCACCCGAAGCGGTGCAGGACGGGGTCACCGGCAGCGTCGTCGACGGCCGCGACGATCGCGGCCTCGTGGCTGCGCTCGATCGCTGGCTCAGCGACCCGGCGGCCCGGTCGGTCGCTGGCGCCGCTGGCCGCCGCTGGGTGGAACGCGCGTGGACCTGGCAGGTCATCGCCGACCGGTTCGCCGGCCTGCTGGACGAGGTCGTGACCGACCACGCCGCCACGGTCAGCCGGGCTCGCTCCCCGGGAGAGTGAGGGTCACGGAGACCGGGAGGTGATCCGAGGCGGTCGAGTCGCCGATGACCGCGTCGCTGGCCGTCACGCCCGGGGTGACCAACACGTGGTCGAGCCGCACGCGGGGATCGTCGGAGGGGTAGGTCGGGGCGCCACCGGGCACGGCGTCGTCGAGGAAGTCCAACGGTTCGAGCTCGGGGGCGTCCGCGGCCGCGCTGAGGTCGCCGAGCACCGCGACCGGCAGACCACGGCTCCGCAGCCGCGACACCTCGGCAGCGACGGCGCGGGCTTGGATCGAGCGGACGGTGCGGTCCTCCTCCACGTGGTGCAGGTGGGTGCCGACGACCGCGAGGTCGCCACCCGGCGTCCGTACGACGGCGCTCACGAACGAGCGTCGCATCGCCGCGCCGCCGCTCGGCAACGCCACCGTGCGGACGTCCCGGAGCGGGTGGCGGCTGAGGATCGCGTTGCCCCACACGTCGTCGGCGGCGGGAGCGAACGTCGCCGGCATCCCCGTCTCGTCGCGCAGCAGCCGCAGCAGGTCGTGGCCCCCCTCGAGCAGCCAACCGCGGTCGACCTCGTTGAGTACGACCACGTCGGCGCGGGTGCTGCGTATGGCGTCACCGAGCCCGGCCACGTCGAAGCGCCCGTCCACGTCGTAGCCCATGTGGATGTTGTAGGCGGCCACACGGAGGTCGGTCGAGGTGGCGGTGGCGCTCGCCGTCGGAGTCGTCGTCGGGACGGCCACGGCCCCCACCACGCCCAGCAGCACGAGCCCTGCAGCTGCGCCGACCAACCCCCGAAGTGGGACGTGGTCGACCCGGCGGACGGCGCGGCCGTCGCGTGCGGCGGCGACCCCGATCGAGCCGAGGCCGATCGCAGCAGCGACCAGGAAGGTCTGGTTGGCGACGGGCAGCGGGAGCTCGTAGGCGGCGTAGTAGCCGAAGCCGATGACCAGGAAGAGCAGCAACGAGCCGGCCGCGGCCGTGCCTCGGCGTCGGGGGCCGGAATCGCCCGGCGTCGTCCCGGGCGCGCCGAGGACGAAGCCGATCGCGACGGGCAGCGCGAGCTGACCGACGGCGGAACCGACCCCGATCGGTCGGACCGCCCCCACCGCGGCGAGGACCACGAGCACGGCGCCGAGCGTCCCCGCGACCGGTGCGCCGAGCACGGGACCGACCGCAGCGGCGACCACGGCGGCAGCGGTGGCGACGGCGAGCAGCGCCACCGCGCCCTGGATACCGATGCCGACGGCCAGCTCGAGGCGTGACGGCGGCGAGACCAGCACCCCGTACAGCGCGATCGCGGGTCCGACGGCGAGCCACGGCCACGCCGCACCACGCGTCCACACCGCGGAGACCGCGCCGTCGGCGTCCAGCGGGCTCGGCCACCACAGGGGGACGCGGCTGGCACGTTCGGCGATCGCCACCGTGCCCGCGGCGATGACCAGCACCGAGAGCACCGTCACCACCCCCTCGCGCCACACGAGATCGACGGTGCCGAGGGTGGCGTGGAAGACGGTCTCGATCCCGAGCCCGAGCACCACCCCGACACGGGCGAGGTGGCCGCTCGGCCCCCCCGCAGCCAGCGCCACGAGCGCCACGCTGCCGCCGACGACGCACAGGCCGGCGAGGTAGAGCTGCGGGGGGCCTCCGTCGGTGAACTGCAGGCCGAGCCGTGCCAGCACCGCCACGCCGATGGCCACGCGCCACAGCAGCCGAGCGTCGACCCGTCGGACCGTGGGGGCGATCAGGAGCGGGACCAGGAACCAGGCGAGCGCGAACAGCCCGAGCTGGACGGCGGGAGTCGAACCCGCGTCGCCGTGGACGTGCATCACCGAGGGCAGCCAGATCCGGATCGCACCGAGGAGTCCGGCCGTCACCGCAGCGGCGCCCGCCACCAGCCACCCGCGGTGCGTCCAGCGGGTGTGGTGCGAGGCGTCACCCTCGGTGTCGGGCGCGCCCTTCGGGGTGGTGAGCACGTCGATCTCCGGCAGCCGTGGGTCCGTGGACGACACGGGACAGACACTGTCCATCAGGACGGTGTCCGGGCGATGCTACGCGGCCCGGGGTCGGTGTGGCGCGTGTTCCGGCGGCAGCCGCCCCGGGCGCTAGGTTCCGCTCGGGGACCGACGATGAGAGGGAGCGACCGTGGTCGACGCGCTGGGCACCATCGAGGGCGCGCAGCCCTGGTCCGCGAGCGGATCGGACGAGACGGCCCGGACCGGGGTCGTCGTCCTGCACGGCTTCACGGGGAACCCCAACTCGACACGCCCGCTCGGCCAGCGGATCGCCGCCGCCGGCTACCAGGTCGAGGTCCCGCGCCTGCCGGGTCACGGGACCGACGTCCGCGACCTCGGCAAGACGCGCTACGCGGACTGGGTCGCCTGCGCCGAGGAGGTCGTCGAGCAGGTCGCGTCCCGCTCCGATCGGCTCGTCCTCGTGGGCCTCTCGATGGGGGGCACGCTGACCCTCGACATCGCCAGCCGGCGGCAGGAGTTGGTGGACGGGGCGGTCGTGATCAACGCCCAGATCCTCGACCCCGACCAGCTGATGGCCAAGCTGGCACCGCTCCTGCAGCACGTCCTGCCCTACGTGCCCCGCGACGCGGCGGGTCTCCCGTCGGACGACATCGCGCGGCCGACCGCGGACGAGCGCGCGTACGCGAAGGTCTCGGCCAAGGCGGCCCAGTCGTTGATCCGTGAGCTGCCCCGCGTCCGCTCGCAACTCCCGCAGCTGACCCAGCCGCTGCTGGTGGCCTACTCGCCGCAGGACCACTCCGTGCCCGCCAAGAACTCGCGCGCGCTGCGCGAGCTGATCGGCCCCGACGGCGACGTGACCGAGCTCGAGCTGCCTCGCTCGTACCACGTGGCGACGCTCGACTACGACGCGCCGCTCCTCGAGGCCGAGATCCTGCGCTTCGTCGGTGAGGTGACGGTCGGCGCCGGCTCGTGACCCCCGACGTCACGATCCACATCGACGATGACGGCTTCGTCCGTGCGCCGACACCCCTCGTCTACCGCCGCCTGACCGACGTCCGCGCCTGGCCGCAGTGGTGGCCCGGCGTGCGGGTCGCCGAGCGGCCCCCGGAACTCGCGCCCGACGCGGCCGCGGACGCCGGAGCGGACGAGGTGGTCGCCATCGAGCTCGCCGGTGCGCCGGGACGACGGGTCCGTTACACCGCGCGGCTGCACGACTGGCGTCTCGACACCGGCTTCGCCCTCGCCCTCCGCGGCGACATGGAGGGGCGGGCCGAGTTCTGGCTCGAGCCGGGCTGGGGCGGGACCGTGATCCATCACCTGGTGATCGCCACGGCCTCCGCTCCCCGCGCCCTGGAGGTCCACAGCGACCACCGCCGTGCGCTCCGCCGCGGCCTGTGGGCCATCAAGGACCTGCTCGAGCTCGAGGTGCGCACGGGCGCGGGGCTGCTGCCGTGACCGCACCGTGAGGTGCCCGGGCTGCGACGCGCGCAACGTCGACTCCGCGCCGTGGTGCACCCAGTGCTACGCCGACCTACGCCCGACGGCACCGCCCACGACGGCACCGCCCACGACGGGGACGTCCGCACCTCCTGCCGACCCCCGTCCGCCCGCGTCGCCGCCCTCGGGCGCGCCCGACGGGGCCGACCCCACGCCGGCTGTGACCGACGCTGACGGACCCGCGGCGACCGTCGAGGTCGAGGGGCGTGATGTGCGCACGGTCGACGGCGAGGTCGAGTGGCGCTGCGCCACCTGCCGCAGCTGGTCGCCGCTCAGCACCGTCCGATGCGTGGTGTGTGCCAGCCCCCGCACCGGCTTCGGTGACCCGGCGCCCCGGCCCGAGATCGACGCCGACCAGCGGGGCCAGGCGGTGGCGGCCAGCGCGCTGCTCCCCGGGCTCGGGCACCTGATCGCACGCCGGGTGGGCACGGGGATCGCGCGCGCGGTGCTGGCCATCAGCTGGCTCGTGGGCGGTGTCGCCGTCGCGCGCGCTGCATCCGCCGGCGGGGCGAGCGTCCTGCCCGCCGTCCCCCTGCTGCTCGGAGCCGTCGTGCTCTGGGCCGGCACGCTGCGCGATGCGGCGGTGCTCGGGTCGGGGAGCGAGCTCCTGCGCCCGCGCGTGCTCGCGATCCTGACCGCGACGGTGCTCGGCACCCTCGTGCTCGCCCTCGCGGCCACGGCGACCGCCCCGGGCGGCGCGGCGTAGCGGCTAGCCTCGGACGGCCCGGTCGCCGTCAGCCGGCACCCCGTCCACGGAGCCCGCAGCTGTCCCGCCACGCCGCTCCCCGCGTCCTCTTGTTCACCGGCAAGGGCGGCGTCGGCAAGACCTCCGTGGCCGCGGCGACGGCCGTCCGAGCCGCGGCGCGCGGGGACCGGGTCCTGATCACCTCGACCGATCCGGCTCACTCGCTCGGCGACGCCTTCGGCCAGCCCCTCGGTGACCAGCCGACACCCGTCGAGGTGGCGGGGGATGGCCGCCTCGACGCCCAGCAGATCGACGCCCAGCAGCGGCTCGAACGGCACTGGCGGGAGGTCCGCGACTACCTCGTCAGCCTGCTCGCCTGGGGCGGGGTCGGGGACGTCGAGGCCGAGGAGCTCGTGCTCCTGCCCGGGCTCGACGAGCTGTTCGCCCTGGTCGATCTGCGCGCTCAGGTCGCGTCGGGGGCCTACGACCTGGTCGTGGTCGACTGCGCACCCACGGCCGAGACCTTGCGCCTGCTGAGCCTGCCCGACGCCCTGCGGTGGTACGTGGACCGCGTCCTCGGGCCGGGGCGGCGGGTGGCGCGAGCGGTACGTCCGTTGCAACGGGCACGTGGGACGGCGGGCGTCCCGGTCCCCGGGGACGAGGTCTTCGGTGTCGTGGAACGGGTCCACGCCGATCTCGCGGCGGTGCACGCGCTGCTGCAGGACCCCGCACGGTCCTCCATCCGTCTCGTGGTCAACCCCGAGCGTCTGATCGTCGCCGAGACCGAGCGGACCGCGACCTCGCTGTCGTTGTTCGGCTACGCGATCGACGCCGTCGTGGTGAACCGGATGCTCCCCGATGCCGTCACCGACCCCTACCTGTCCCGGTGGAAGACGCGCCAGGCCGAGCACCTCGCCACCGTGCGGGCCGCGTTCGAGCCGACGCCCGTGCTCACCGCCCCGTTGTTCGACGACGAGCTCGACGGCACCGCGGGCCTCCGTGCGCTCGCGGACGCGCTGTACGGCGAGGTCGACGAGCGTGCGGTGCTCGGGGACCGCCGGCCGGTCAGCGTGATCGCGGACGGCGACGACCGGATCCTGCGGGTGGCGCTGCCGTTCACCGAGCGTGACGACGTCGACCTCCACCGTCGCGGGGGTGATCTGCACCTCGCGGTCGCAGGGGCCCGCCGGACGGTCGCGCTGCCGGCGGCGCTCCAACGCCGCGAGGTCGGCGGTGCCCGCTTCGTTGACGGTCACCTCGAGGTGCGCTTCGTCGCCGCGGAGGAGCAGCCGCTGGCGGCGGCCCCCGGCGGGACGTCGTGACCGCCGCCGAACGCCCGTGGTGGGCCAGTGACGGCGCGTTCGACGACGACGTCGACCCGGTCGAGGCGCACCGGCGGGCGCGACGCGACGCCGGTCCGGGTGGCGGTGTCCGTGACGGCTCCGGCCACGGGTCCGCCGGCGGCCAGGAGGGGGGAGGATCGTCCTCCTCGGACCGCGGCGACGGCGGCGGTGCACCCGGCGACGACGGCAGCTGGTGGGTCCCCGCGGCCGACGCGGTGACGCGGTTGGTCCGCGACCTGACGGCCTCCGCCACCGCGTCACCGCCGGAGGACCTCGCCGAACGGCTGCGTGACGTCGCCGCTGTGGCCGGCGACGGCGCGCCCGGTGATGGTGTGCCCACGGGTGGGGCCGGGGAGGGCGGCTCCGCGCCCGGCTCGGAGGGGCGCGACGGGGGTGAGGGCCCCGGCGGCCACCGGATCGACGCCTGTGGGGTGTGCCCCATCTGCGTCGGGCTCCGCGCGCTCGGCGACGCCCGGCCCGATCTGGTCGTGCACCTCGCCGAGGCCACCCGCCACCTCGCGCTCGCCGTCCGCACGGTCGTCGACGCGGCCACCGACGGACGCGACCCTGCGGGCCGCGGGCCCGGGGCGCCCGGTCGACGTGCGGCGCAGCGTGACGGGCTCGAACACATCGACCTCGACGCCGACTGATCCGGCCGTCACCGCGCCACGTCCGCTCCGAACGTCCGCTCCGAACGTCTGCACCGCCGCCGCTGACACGCCCCGATCCGCGAGAGGGAGACCGCCGTGACCGTCGCTGCCCTCGGGATCGATGTCGGGGGGACCAAGCTGGTCGCCGCCACCGTCACCGCCGAGGGCGAGGTGGTCGAGCGTCGCCGTGAGGTCACTCCGGCTCGTGACGCGGACCAGCTCGTCGCGAGCTTGCGTGACCTGATCACGGCGCTCGCGGGTGATGGGACCCCCGTCGGGATCGGGGTGGCGGGGATGGTCGACCCCACGGGCCGGGTCCGCTACGGGCCGAACATCGGCGTCCGCGACCTCCCGCTCGCCGAGCTGCTGCGACCCACCGCCGGCGGGGTGATCGCCGTCGTCAACGACGCCAACGCCGCCGCGCTCGGTGAGCAGCGCGCCGGCGCCGCCCAGGGGCGCGACGAGGTCGTGCTGTTCACCCTCGGGACCGGCGTCGGTGGCGGCATCGTGTCCGGCGGCCTGCTGCGCCAGGGGGCCCACGGCTTCGGCGGCGAGCTGGGCCACATCATCGTCGAGGAGGGTGGCCGGCCCTGCCCGTGCGGCAACCGGGGATGTATCGAGGCGTACGCGTCCGGGACCGCCATCGGCCTGGCCGCCCGGGACCGCCTCGTCGACCCCGAGCTGGTCACCGCGCTCCGCGCCGACGGCGAACTGTCGGGTCGGTCCGTGACCCAGGCCGCCCAGGAGGGCGATGCGCTCGCCCAGAGCGTGCTGGTCGACGTCGGCCGGTGGCTCGGTGTCGCCGCCGCGAGCGTGGTCAACGCGCTGGACCCCGAGGTCATCCTGCTCGGTGGCGGCGCGGCGGCGGCCACGGCCCCGTGGGTGGTACCCGCTGCCGAGCGTGCGCTCGCCGACCGGGTGCTCGGCCACCAGATGCGTCCGCTGCCGCCGTTCGAGCTGACCGCGCTCGGAGATGACGCAGGGATGATCGGCGCCGCGATGCTCGCGCTCGATCGGGCCGCTGGACCCGGTGACGCCGGCACCCGACACACCACCGCCGAGGAGCCCTCGTGAGCTTCGCCCGCCAGCACGCACGGACCCGACGGTTCTCGCTCGGGGTGCCACGCAACGCCGTGGTCGCGCCGGACGGGGACCGGGTGCTCTTCCTTCGCGCGGCCGGTCCCGAGGACCCGGTCACCTCGTTGTGGCAGCTCGAGCTCGACACCGGCACCGAGCGGTGCGTGCTCGATGCGGCGGACCTGGCCGGGGCCGACGACCTCCCCGCAGCGGAGCGCGTGCGTCGTGAACGTGCGCGCGAGCTCGCCGGCGGGATCACCGCCTACGCCACGGACCGGGCGGTCGAGCTCGTGGCCACCAGCGTCGGGGGCCAGCTCTACACGGCGGACCTCCGCGGCGGCGCCGTGGTCGCCCACCCGACCGCCGGCCCGGCCTACGACCCGCGCCTGTCGCCCGACGGGCGACGCATCACCTACGTCAGCGACGACGCGCTGCACCTCGTCGAGCTGGTCGCAGGGCCCGGCTCACCCGGCGTGACCCGCCCGCTGGTGGTCGAGGACGGCGCCTCGTGGGGACGTGCCGAGTTCATCGCCGCCGAGGAGATGGGCCGCAGCCGCGGGCACTGGTGGGGCGCCGACGCCGACCACGTGGCCGTCTGCCGGGTCGACGAGTCGAAGGTGGCGTCCTGGCACCTCGGCGATCCCGGGACCCCGGAGGTCGCACCCGCCACGATCCGCTACCCGGCCGCCGGGACCGAGGACGCCGACGTCCGCCTCGCGGTCCTCTCGATCGAGGGCGGGCGGCGCATCGACGTGGTCTGGGACCGCGGCCGCTACCCCTACCTGGCACGCGTCACCTGGGGTGAGGGGCCGCTGACCCTGCAGGTCCAGTCCCGCGACCAGCGCGAGGTCCAGGTGCTCACGGCCGAGCCCGCCACCGGCCGCACCGAGCTCGTGCGGTCGTGGACCGACGAGGCGTGGGTCGAGCTCGTGGCCGGCAGCCCCGCCTGGGCGGGGCAGCGGCTCGTCACCGTCGAGGACGCGCTGGACCACGGACCGGACGGTTCCCGGGCGCTCGTCGTGGATGGTGAGCGGGTGAGCCCGCCCGGCCGGCAGGTGCGGTCGATCGTCCACGCGGACGAGCGCGGGGTCACCGTCACCGCGTCGGACGATGATCCGACGCAGATCCACGTCTGGCGTTGGACACCGGACGGCGCCTGGACGCCGCTCACCGGCGATGAGCCCGGCGTGCACGCCGCGACCGCGATCGGCGACGTGCAGGTGGTCAGCAGCGCCACCCTCGATCGGCCCACCCCGCGTGTCGAGGTGCGGCGGGTGCGCGAGGACGGCCGGCTCGAACGGCACGAGCTGCGCTCGCTGGCCGCCACCCCCGGCGTGAGCCCGCGGGTCGAGCTGCTCGAGCTCGGCCCCCGGCGGTTGCGCGCCGCCCTGCTGCGCCCCACCGGTGACGACGGCACCTCGCCGCTGCCGGTCCTGCTCGACCCGTACGGGGGACCCCACGCGCAGCGGGTGTTGCGGGCGGGCGGGGCGTTCCTGACCTCGCAGTGGTTCGCCGATCAGGGGTTCGCCGTCCTGGTCGTCGATGGGCGGGGGTCGCCCGGCCGGGGTCCGCGTTTCGAGCGCGCCGTCGCCGGTGACCTGGCGACGCCGGTCCTCGACGATCAGCTCGACGCGCTGGCGGCGGCGGCGGAACTCGAACCTCGTCTGGACACCGCCCGGGTGGCGGTACGAGGCTGGAGCTTCGGCGGCTTCGTCGCCGCGCTCGCCGTCCAACGGCGACCCGACGCCGTCCGCGCCGGCATCGCGGGCGCTCCCGTCACCGACTGGCACCTGTACGACACCCACTACACCGAGCGCTACCTCGGCCACCCGGCGACCTCGCCCGAGGCCTACGACGTGTCGTCGCTCATCGACGCCGAGGGCCGCCTGCTCGGTGCGGCGCAGCCGCCACCCGGTGTCCCACCCGCCGAGCTGCTGCTGATCCACGGGCTCGCCGACGACAACGTCGTCGCGGCGCACGCGGTGCGGCTGTCCGCCGCGCTGCTCGCGGCGGGGCGTCGTCACCGCTTCGTGCCGTTGTCGGGGGTCACCCATGTCGCGGGGCAGGAGGATGTCGCCGAGCGGCTGCTCGAGCTGCAGGTGGCGTTCCTGCACGAGGTCCTCGGTACGGGTGACTGAGACCGTCCCGGTCTCAGCCGCCGCGCTCCGCCTGCTTGCCGAGGAGCCACACGGCAGCCCCGACGGTGACCGCCAGGATGAACGTGGACGTCGGTGGGCCGAGGATCACGGCGACGACGAACCCGACCGCCACGAGCGCGGCAGGTCGGCCGAGCCGACGTGCCCGGGCGGCCGTCCCCGCGCGCTGGGGGCGACGGGCGTCGCGACCTCGGCGCGGCCGCCGCGTCGCAGGTTCGGTCCCCGGCGGGTCCTCGACCGCACGCAGCCGACGACCGCGCGGTGGGGCGGGCGGCCGGGCGGCCTGGGCGATCGTGTCCATCTGCGCGACGAGCGTCGCGTGCGCACGATCGCCCTCGTCGTCGGGGACGGTCACGTGGATCCCATCACGTCCACGGCGTGCTTCGGGGTGCAACCCCGCGGTGTGGAGCACCTCGAGGAGCACGGTGGCCTGCTCCGCGGGCCAGGTCCCCAGGTCGGCCGCCACGGTCGCTCCTCGATCGCTCCCGGCGGTGATCCGCCGGGGTCATCCGTCCACCGGTCGCCCCGCAACGGGGTGACCGTCGAGCTGTCCGGGGTCGGGTTCCCCCGTTCCCCGTCCGTTCCGACCTCGCTGAGGTGTCGACGCACCGGAGGCCGGGTGCGTAGGCTAACCCCGGTGGACCCACCGTCGTCGCACGGGAGCGGGCAGACGGTCGGGTCCGGAGCGACGAGGAGCTGAGCGTGCCGGGACTGGCCGATGCACCGCGCATGTACCGCGTGCTCAAGCGGGTGCTGCCCCCGATCACCGACCGGTACTTCCCGGTCGCCACCGAGGGGCTCGACAACGTGCCCGAGGTCGAGCCGGTCATCCTGGCGATGAACCACCTCTCGTTCATCGACTCGATCATCATCCCGCTCGCGATCGAGCGACCCGTCTACTACCTCGGCAAGGCCGACTACTGGGACTCGTGGCGCACGAGGTGGTTCTTCGAGGGCACCGGGGTCGTCCCGGTCAGGCGCACGGGCGGTGGCAGCGGCGATGCTGCGCTCGCCACGGGTGTCGAGATCCTGGCACGTGGGGACCTGCTCGGCATCTACCCCGAGGGCACCCGTAGCCCGGACGGCCGCCTCTACCGCGGCAAGACCGGCCCGGTCCGGATGGCGCTCGAGGCGGGCGTGCGGATCGTCCCGGTCGCCGTCGAGGGCACCGACCAGGCGATGCCGACCGGCACCTACCTGCCGCGCCGCCGACCGATCACGGTCCGCTACGGCCAGCCGCTCGACCTGTCCCGGTTCGCCGACCGCAGGGACGATCCGTTCGTCCTGCGCTCGGCGACCGACGAGCTGATGTTCGAGATCATGCTGCTGTCGGGGCAGGAGTACGTCGACGAGTACGCGGCCAAGGTCAAGTCGGGCAAGGTCAAGCTCGGCGAGGATGCGGGTGGCGGCACGACGGTCGAGATCGACATCACCGACGAGCCGAGCTCGACGCGCCGGGCGGGTTGAGGCGAGCTACGCGTCCGGGCGCAGCTCCACGCTCGCCGAGTTGATGCAGTAGCGCAGCCCCGTCGGCTGGTCCGGGGCGTCGTCGAAGACGTGGCCGAGGTGGCCGCCGCAACCCGTGCACACCACCTCGGTGCGACGCATGCCGAGGGAACGATCCTCGATCTCCTCGACGGCGTCACCCTCGACGGGGGCGTAGAAGCTCGGCCAGCCGCAGTGGGCGTCGAACTTGGTCTCGGAGGAGAACAGCGGCGTCCCACAGCCGGCACAGCGGTACACCCCCTCGTCGGTGGTGTCCCAGTACGCCCCGGTGAAGGGGCGTTCGGTGCCCTTCTCCCGGAGGACGGCGTACTGCTCGGGGGAGAGGCGCTGGCGCCACTCCTCGTCGGTCAGCGTCACGTGTTCGGCCACCCGCGTCATCCTCGCTCGGCTGCGGGAGAGAGGGTACGGACGTCGGCACCCGGCAGCAGCCCCACCCGGACCCCTCCGTCCGCGCCGCCTCGGCGGTCCGGAGGGCCGCGCCCGCCGGTGCAGGTCAGCTCCGGGCGACCGTGAGCCACTCGAGGTGCTCGGCGACGTCGGGCGCGAGCACGACGTGGTGGCCACGTAGCAGGCAACGGGCGAACTGGTGCACGATGCTCGACGGATCCGCGGCGGCGAGCCGGTCGCGACCGCTGCCGAGCAGACCCCGCAGCACGCCCGTCGCCTCGCCCTCCGGCCACCCGACGTCGGTCGGCTCGTCGAAGCGCGCCACACCGTCGGCGCCGCGACCGTAGGGGTACAGCGACCCCGCGCACCTCGGCTCGCCCGGCCCGTGCCCGTCGATCCGGAGGAGGGTCAGGACGGTCCGACGGAGGTCCACCTCGTCGAGCACCGGAGGGATCGGATCCTCGGTCGACCAGGCCCGACCGGGGAGGGCGAGCGCGAACCGGTCGGCACCGAGCGGGAGCAGCAGGGCTGCCAGCTCGAGCAACGGGCCCACCAGCTCACCGGCGCCGAACGGGCGGAGACCGACGAGCGCGACCCCGTCCTCGCCGGCGTAGGCCGCCAACGTCGGACACGGTGGGAGGCCGTCGTCGAGGTCGGCGGTCGCGAGGGCGAGCAGGCGGTCGGTGGCGGTATCCCAGGTGAGCACGGTGGCGGCCTCCTCGGGCCGCGTCGGCCCGTCGCGGGGCACGGTGCCACCTCCAGCGAGCAGGTCCCGGACCGTCCGCGACCAGCCTGTGGACGGTGGCGGCCGGCCGGGGCGGCGGGCGCGCAGCTCAGCCCTCGGTGACGTGGGCCCACCCTCGGCTCCGGTCGACCGCGGCACGCCAGCCGTCGAGGAGGCGACGACGGGTCACCTCGTCCATGGACGGCGAGAACCGGGCGTCCTCCTGCCACACCTCGGCGAGCTCGTCGGTCGAACCCCACACCCCACAGCCGAGACCGGCCAGGAACGCCGCGCCGAGCACGGTGGTCTCGGCGTTGCGTGGCCGCAGGACGTCGACGCCGAGGACGTCAGCCTGGAACCGGCAGAGCAGGTCGTTCGCGGCGGCACCCCCGTCGACGCGCAGCTCCTGCAGGTCCTGCTTGGACTCGCGCTCCATGAGCTCGGCCACCTCGACGGTCTGGTAGGCCATCGCCTCGAGCGCGGCGCGGGCGAGGTGGGCGCGCCCGGTCCCGCGGGTGAGCCCGACCAGGGCACCGCGGGCGTACTGGTCCCAGTACGGGGCGCCGAGCCCCGCGAACGCCGGGACGAGGTAGACGCCCTCGTTGCCGTCCGGCAGCTGCGCCGCGAGCTGCTCGGTCTCCGCCGCCTCGTCGATCACCCCGAGGCCGTCGCGGAGCCACTGCACCGACGCGCCGGTGACGAAGATCGCGCCCTCGAGCACGAAGGTGGGCTGGCCGTCGAGCTGCCAACCCACCGACGTCAGCAGGCCGTGTTGGCTCTCGACGGCGTCCGCGCCGGTGTTCAGCAGCAGGAACGACCCCGTGCCGTAAGTGTTCTTCGACGTGCCCGCCGACCAGCACCCCTGGCCGAACAGCGCCGCCTGTTGGTCACCGGCGATCCCCGTGATCGGTGCGGCGATCCCGAGGAAGGCCTCCGGGTCCGTGGTCCCGAAGTGCCCGGCCGAGTCGCGCACCTCGGGGAGGACCGCCATCGGGACGTCGAGCAACCGTGCCATCCGCTCCGACCAACCACCCTCGCGGACGTCGTAGAGCATCGTCCGGGACGCGTTGGACGGTTCGGTCACGTGCGCGCGGCCGCCGGTCATGCGCGCCACCAGCCAGGTGTCCATCGTGCCGAAGGCGAGGTCGCCGGCCTCGGCCCGTGCGCGAGCACCCTCCACCTCGCCGAGGATCCAGGCGATCTTGGTGGCCGAGAAGTAGCTGTCGACCACCAACCCGGTGCAGCGGCGGATCGCATCGGCGTGACCCGCGGCCTTCAGTCGGTCGCAGTGGGCCGAGGTCCGGCGGTCCTGCCACACGATCGCGCGGTGGATCGGCGACAGGTCGGAACGGTCCCACAGCACCGTGGTCTCGCGCTGGTTGGTGATCCCGACGGCGGTCACCTCGCCGGCGGCGGTACCCGCGTCCGCGAGCGCTGCCCGCGTCGCCTCGAGCGTCGCCTCCCAGATCTCGTCGGCGTCGTGTTCGACCCACCCGGGCCGGGGGAAGTGCTGCTCGAACTCGCGGTAGCCGCTACCCACGATGGCGCCGTCGGCGTCGACGAGGAAGCTGCGGACGCCGGTGGTCCCCTCGTCGATGGCCAGGATGCGGACGGTCACGGCTACCTCGAGGACGAGTGCGGCACGGTCGGCGCGAGGCTAGTCGTGGGTAGGGTGCGGCCGACCGAACGACCCGCGAGACGAGGACCGACCACCGATGGTCTCCCGCATCGGGATCCTGACCGGCGGTGGCGACTGCCCCGGGCTGAACGCCGCCATCCGTGCGATCGTCCGTCGCGCGGACCGGTCGAACACGCTCACCTACGGCTTCAGGTCGGGCTGGCACGGCGTGCTCGAGGGACAGGTCGAACAGCTCACCGTCGCCTCGACCCGTGGTCTGCTGCACCGCGGCGGCACCATGCTCGGGACCTCGCGGGTCGACCCCTACCGCGAGGAGGGCGGGGTCGAACGCATCCACGAGGCGCTCGAGGTGCACCGCCTCGACGGCCTCATCGTCATCGGCGGCGAGGGCACGCTGTCCGCGGCCCGGCACCTGTCCGAGGACGAGGGGATCCCGCTGCTCGGCATCCCGAAGACCATCGACAACGACGTCGGCGGGACCGACCTGACGATCGGGTTCCTGACCGCCGTGAGGACCGCCACCGAAGCGGTCGACCGCTTGCACTCGACGGCGGAGTCACACAACCGGGTGATGGTCCTCGAGGTGATGGGGCGGCACGCCGGGTGGATCGCCACCTACGCCGGCATGGCCGGGGGCGCGGACGCGATCCTCGTGCCCGAGGTGCCGTTCGACATCGACGCCGTCGGTCGTCACCTCAAGCACCGGGCCGGCGTCGGCCGCGACTTCTCGATCGTGGTCGTGGCCGAGGGTGCGCTGCCGCAGCCCGGGACCATGGAGCTGGCCGCTCCGCCGATGGACGAGTTCGGCCGCCCGAGGCTCGGCGGCATCGGCCACACGATCGCGCACGAGATCGAGACCCGCACCGGGTTCCCCGCGCGGGTCACCATCCTCGGCCACGTGCAGCGCGGCGGCTCCCCGACGCCGATGGACCGGGTCATCTCCACCCAGATGGGGGTCCGCGCCGCCGAGCTGGCGATGGACGGGGCGTGGGGGACGATGACGGCGTACCGCAACCTCGGGGTGTCGACGGTGTCGCTGGCCGAAGCGACCGAGCAGCTCAAGACCGTGCCGGCCGACCTGTTCGCCGTCGCTGAGACGTTCTTCGGGTGACGGTGCCGCCGCCCCCGTTGGAGCTCGCCGTCGAGGTCGCGACCGCGGCCGGTGCTCTGCTGGCCGACTTCGCCGACCGCCGGCGGTACGGCGCCGACATCGGGATCGAGACCAAGACGACGGCGACCGACCCCGTCAGCGAGGCCGACCGTGCGGCGGAGCGGCTCATCGCCGAACGGCTGCTCGGCGCTCGGCCGGACGATGGCCTCCTCGGCGAGGAGGACCAGGCGCCGCGCCGGGGTTCCTCGGGTTACCGGTGGGTCGTGGACCCGCTCGACGGCACGGTCAACTTCCTCTACGACCGGCCGGCGTGGTGCGTGTCGATCGCGTGCGAGGACGCGGACGGCTCGGTGGTCGGCGTGGTGCACGCCCCGGTGCTCGGCGAGACCTGGGTGGCCGAACGCGGTGGGGGAGCGCGCCTGCTGCAGGACGACCGGGCCGTGCGGGTGACCGACGTGCCGAGCCTGGACCGAGCGCTCGTGGCCATCGGGTTCACCTACGACGCCGCCGTCCGCGCGCAACAGGGCCGGGACAACGCCGACCTCGTCGGCCGCGTCCGCGACGTGCGCCGCGATGGCTCCGCGGCGCTCGATCTGGTCGGCGTCGCCGCCGGCCGGGTCGATGGCTACCTCGAACACGGCCTGAAGCTCTGGGACCACGCAGCGGGTTCGCTGCTCGTCACCGAGGCGGGTGGGCGGTTCACGTCGGTCGAACGCGAGATCGCTGGCCAGGTGCTGCCCGGCGTCGTCGCCGGGGGTCCGGCGGTCCACGACCTGTTGCTCGAGTGGGAGATCGCACACCGTGGCTGAGATCATCGATCTGCGCAGCGACACCGTCACCCGACCCACCGAGGGGATGCGCCGGGCGATCGCCGCCGCCGAGGTGGGCGACGACGTCTACGGCGAGGACCCGACGGTGCGCGCGCTCGAGGAGGAGGTCGCGGCCCGGTTCGGCCGGGAAGCGGCCGTCTTCACCCCGTCCGGGCTCATGGCCACCCAGGTGCTGCTCCGGGCGCTGACCACCCCCGGGAGCGAGGTGGTGTGCGAGTCCGATGCCCACGTGGTGGCCTACGAGGCCGGCGCGGCGGCGATCAACGCCCAGGTCCAGTTCCGCACGGTCGACGGCGTCCGCGGCCGGCTCGAGCCCGACCAGGTCCGGTCGGCACTGCGGCCGGCGAGCTTCCCCTACACCGAGGTTGCGGCGATCAGCGTCGAGGAGACGACCAACCGCGGGGGAGGGGCGATCCACGGACTGGCCCGTCTCCGCGAGCTGCGGGCCGTCGCGGACGAGCGTGGGCTCGCGCTCCACGGCGACGGCGCCCGGCTGTGGCACGCGCTCGTGGCCACCGGCGACGACCCGGTCGAGATCGGGCGGACCTTCACCGCGTTCAGCGTCTGCCTGTCGAAGGGGCTCGGTGCCCCCGTCGGGTCCCTCGCGGTCGGGGACGCGGCGGTCATCGAGGTGGCCCGGGCGTGGCGGCGACGCTTCGGCGGCGCGATGCGCCAGGCTGGGGTCCTCGCCGCCGCGGGTCGCTACGCGCTCGAGCACCACGTCGATCGGCTCGCCGAGGACCACGCCAACGCCCGTCACCTCGCCACCCGGATCGGTGACGCGGTGCCGGACGCCGTCGACCTCGACGCGATCGAGACCAACCTCGTCTACGTCGGCACCGGCGAGCGGCCCGCGGCCGAGATCGTCGATGCGCTCGCTGCCGATGGGATCCGCATCGGGGCGATGGGGCCGAACCTGCTGCGCGCCGTCACCCACCTCGACGTCGACCGTGCCGACGTGGACCGCGCCTCGGACGCCCTGGTCCGCGAACTCGCCTGATCGACGGGCATGGCGGCCTCCGACCCGGGCGCGCTCCGGACCACGCGGCCATCCGGCAGGGGCGGTGGCCCCGGAGCACCTCACGAGGGTGGCACCGTGGGCTCCGGACCCGAGATCCCGTCTCGATCTCGGCCCTGATCTGACCCCGAGCCCACCCCGCCCCTGCCCCACCTCACCCCGACTGGAGCGAACCGTGGATCTGCTCGTGACCGGCGCCACCGGCTACGTCGGTGGCCAGCTCGTCCCTCGGCTGCTGGCCGACGGCCACACGGTCCGTTGTCTGGTCCGCGACCCGGCCCGGCTCACCGCCCCGTGGCGCGATCAGGTGCAGGTCGTCACCGGCGACGTCGAGGACGAGAACGCGGTGTTCCGTGCCGCGGACGGCGTCGACGCGGCCTACTACCTCGTGCACTCGATGGAGCACCGCGTGTCGGGGCTGCTCGCCCGCGAGGTCCGTGGTGCCGCATCGTTCCGTGAGGGCGTCGTCGCCGCGGGTGGGGTCCGGCGGATCGTCTACCTCGGCGGTCTGGTCGACGACGCCGACCTCGCGCGCACCTCCGCCCACCTCTACGCCCGCCAGCAGGCCGGGCAGACCCTCCGTGACGGTCCGGTGCCGGTCACCGAGCTGCGGACAGGCATCGTCATCGGGGCCGGCAGCTCCTCGTTCGAGCTGCTGCGGACCGCTGCCGCGACGCCGATCGCCATCAGCGCACCGCTCACCCGGTCGGTGACCCAGCCGATCGCCGAGGCAGACCTGCTCGAGCTGCTGGTCGCGGTCGTCGACGATCCGCGGACCGCCTGGCAGGTCCTCGAGATCGGCGGGCCCGAGGTCGTCACCTACGGCGAGCTGGTCGCGCGGGTGCGTGCCTGCGTCGGGGCGAGGCCCGCCGTGACGTTGCCGCACCTGCCTTACCTGCCACCGGAGATCGCGGCGACCGGGGCAGCGTTCCTCAGCCGTCTCGACCCGGCGCTGGTCCTGCCGCTGCTGCGGTCGGCGGAGGAGGACGCGGTGGTCCGCGACGCACACGCGCGGGACCTGTACCCCGGTCTCGCCTCGACCGCGCTCGACGACGCCATCGCGGGCGCGCTCGCAGGGCGGTCGGCTGACCGCGTGGACGTCGCCTGACGGCCGACCGAACCTCCGACGGGTCGTCGGCGGCCGGCCGCGCTCGGTCGATCAGCCCGTGGCGGAGCGTCCCCAGGCACCCGTCCGGCGGGTCTGGTCGGCAGCGGCGACCTCGCGGCCACCGGCCGCGGCGTAGGTCGCGATCGACTCGCGCAGGTTCAACAGGTCGTCCTTGACCAGCGCCTGTGGGCCGTCGCAGAGGGCCGTCTCGGGACGCGGGTGCACGTCGACGATGATGCCGTCCGCACCGACCGCGATACCGGCCTTGATCAGCGGCATGACCAGCTCGCGCTTCCCGCCGGAGTGCGACGGGTCGACGATCACGGGCAGGTGGGTGAGCGACTGCGCGACCGGCACGGCCGACACGTCGAGGGTGTTACGCGTCATCGGCTCGTAGGTGCGGATGCCACGCTCACACAGCACGACCTGGAGGTTGCCGGTGTGCGCGATGTACTCCGCCGCCATGATCCACTCGTCGATGGTGGCGGTCAGCCCGCGCTTGAGCAGGACCGGCTTGCCGGCCATCCCCACCTCCTTGAGGAGCTGGAAGTTCTGCATGTTGCGGGCACCGACCTGGAGCATGTCGGCCTTGGCGGCGACCGTGTCGACGTCGGCCGGGGTGACGACCTCGGTGACGAACGGCATCGACAGCTCGCGGGCCACCGCGTGGAGGATGTCGAGGCCGGCCTCGCCGAGGCCCTGGAAGGCGTACGGCGAGGTGCGTGGCTTGTAGGCGCCACCGCGGAGGATCGAGGCACCGGCCTCCTTGGCCATCCGGCAGGCGGCGTCGGTCTGGTCCTCGGTCTCGACCGCGCACGGGCCCGCGATGAGGGTCACGGTGTCGCGTCCGATGGGGACGTCACCGACCCAGACCGTCGACGGTCTCGGGTGGGTCTCGTTGGAGACCAGCTTGTAGGGCTTGCTGACCCGGATGACGTCCTCGACGCCGGGGAAGGCGTGGAGCGGGAGCTCGGCGAACTGCGTCAGGTCGCCCACCAACCCGATAATCGTCTGGTGTCGACCGCGGGAGACGAAGGCTTCGCCGCCGATGTCGGAGATGGCGTTGACGACCTTGTCGACGTCCGCATCGTTGGCGCCGGGGCGCATGACCACGACCATCGTGGTGTCCTCTCTCGTCACTGCTCGCTCCCCGTTCACGCGCCGCTGGCGCTGGGGGTGGGTGGACCGCTCCGAACGACCGGAGCCCCGGGAGCGCTTCCCCGGGGCTCGAACGTCTCGGTGTTCCTCGGCGGTTACGAGACGGGCGCGACCCCGGGGTGCCCGGCACGGAACCGGTACCCCGCGGAGCTCCAGGTGAAGGGCGCGCGCGTCATGCGGTCGAGGGTACCAGTGCCGCCGCGCGGCCGCCGCGCGCCGTGGTCGGCGGCGGAGGTGGTGGGGGCCGGCCACTACCCTCCGCTTCCCGTCGGACGAGGCCGCGCGTCGACCCCGTCCGACGCACGCTGTGTCCGTGGACGAGAGAGCCGCTCGCGTTGACCGAACCGCCGAGGATCTGCCCGTCATGTGCGGCTGCGAACCGGCCGACGCGCGAGCTCTGCGCCCGGTGCGGGGCCGGCCTCGACGACGGCATCGTGCCCCCTCGGCCGCGCCCGTCCGATGTCCCGGTGACGACCGTCCTCCGGGCCGAGTCCCCGGGCCGCCACCGCGCCCGCTGGGTGCTGCCCGCCCTCGGCGCGCTCGCCGCGGTCATCCTCGTCGTGGTGGTGCTCACGGCCCTCGGGCTCGGACCGTTCGCGACGGGTCCGGACGTGCCCGGGGCCGACTTCTCGGCCGAGCGTTACCCGGGCGACCCGGATCCCCTCCGCGTGTCCGATGTGGCGACCCGGACGACGGCTCCGGACGCGGATGCCGAGGCACCGGCCGCGATCGCGGACGGTGACCCGAGCACGGCGTGGCGCTCGTCCGGCCAGGTCCCGGCGGGAAGCGAGGTGCTTGACACCATCGATCTCTTCCTCGGCGGCCCGGTGTGGATCGAACGTCTCGAGCTCCACAACGGCGACCACGTCGACCGCGACGCGTACGACGCGTCGGCGTCGCTCCGCGAGGCACGGCTCCGCTTCGACGGTGGTGTCGAGCTGCTCGTCGAGCTGCTCGACGTCGGGCTCGGAGCCCAGGAGATCGTCCTGCCCGGACCGGTCCTGACCTCCAACGTCCGGATCGACGTGCTCGACCGGGTGCCCGGGCCGAGCGATCAGCTGGCGGTCTCCGAGATCACGGTGATCGGCTGGCCGGCGGAGGGGGACGACGTCGAGCTCGCCCGACGGCGAGCGTCGGTGGAGCCCGCGACCGGTCCCGAGACCCCGGTGGGACCCGGCTGACGGCGCTCAGCGGAGGGCGGCTGACGCGGCGCTCAGCGGAGGAGGTCGAGGCCCCGGTGGGACGCGGTCAGTCCTCGTAGGCGTAGAGCAGGACGGTGTCCCCGGGGAAGCGCTCCGACCCGGGTCCGGGATCCTGTTCGAAGACGCGACCGGGGTTGAAGAACGCCCCGACCCCGCCGCGCGTCTCGACCTCGACCACGAACCCGAGGCCCTCGAGCGTGGCGACGGCCTCCGAACGGACCTGGCCACGCACGTTCGGGACCTCGATGGGTGCGGGACCGTCGGAGATCGTCACGGTGACCGAGCTGCCGCGGGCGACCTGGTCTCCCGCGCCCGGGGTCTGGCCGATGATCGTGCCCGCCGGTGCGTCGGCGTACTCCCGGCCGGCCACCTCGGCGTCGAGGCCGAGCTCGCGCAGCGTCGCCTGGGCCTCCTCGAGGGTGCTCCCGGTGAGCTCCGGCACCTCGCGAGGCGCCGGACCCCGGCTGACCACGAGATCGATCGGACTGGTCTCGTCGACGACCTCGGCGGCGGCAGGTTCCGAGGCGATGACCTGCCCCTCCGGCACCTCCTCGTGGTGGGTCTCGGTGATCTCACCGAGGGTGAGATCGGCGCCGACCAGCAGCTCCTCGGCCTCCTCCGGGGTGATCTCCGCGACGTCGGGCACGGCGATCTGGCGAGGTCCGGCCGAGACGACCAACGTCACCGTCCGGCCCTGCCGGACCTCGGTCTCGCCGGGTGGGTCCTGGGAGAGCACGTGGCCGGCCGGTACCTCGAGGTCGTTGCGTCGTTCGTCGTCGACGGCGACCTCGAGCCCGGCGTCCTCGAGCGCACCGACGGCGCTGTCGACCGGGGCGCCGGTCACCGCCGGGACCGCCACCACGGGGGCGAGCACACGGTCCCAGACGAGGTACCCACCGAGCGCGGAGGCAACCAGGGCACCGGCGATGACCAGCAGCGCCACGAGCCACCGCCGGCGCGGCCGGCCCCGCACCTCCTCGGCATCGTCCTCGTCGGGTGGTGCGGTCACGTCGGCGTCCGGGTCGCCGGTGAGATCGCCGAGCCACGCGACCGGATCGTCGTCACGGTCACCGTCGTCACGGTCACCGTCGTCACGGTCGCCGCTGGGCGGGAGGGGTGGGGGCCACAGCTGGGCGCCGTCCGCGTCCCAGGCCACCGAGGACCCGTCGTCGAGAGGGGCCGGGGGCGGTGGCGGCTCGGCACCCGAGACGGTGGTGTCGTGGGCTTCCGGACCGAGCACGGCCGTCCCGGTCCGGCCGTCGAGATCGATCCCGGTGTCGTCGGCGAACAACGCCGGCAGCGGTGCGCTGCTGGCGGGGGCGGCGGCGGTCAACGCCGCGGCGAAGGCCGCAGCGTCGGGGTAGCGGCGGTCACGGTCCGGGTCGGTCGCGCGCCGCACCACCTCGTCGAGCGCGGTGGGGACCTCGGGCGCCAACGCCGACGGGGCCGGCACGCGCTGTGAGGTGTGCTGGACCGCGGTGGCGAACGGGGTGTCGGCCTCGAACGGTGGACGGCCGGTCAGGGACTCGTAGAGCACGACACCGAGCGCGTAGACGTCGGCGCGCGGATCGAGCGGTTCGCCACGGACCGCCTCGGGGGAGAGGTAGTGCGGGCTGCCGACGAGGACGTCGGTGCCGAAGGTCGAGGTGGCGCTGGCCGCGGCACGTGCGAGCCCGAAGTCGGTGACCCGGACGGTCCCGTCGAGGCCGAGCAGCAGGTTCTCCGGCTTGACGTCACGGTGGACGAGGCCCGCGGCGTGCGCTGCGGCCAGCCCCGCGGCGGCCGGTCCGAGGACGGTGACGACCTCCTCGGGGTGCAGACGCCGACGGTGACGCAGCACCGCCCGCAGGGAGGGGCCCTCGATCAGCTGCAGGACCAGGAACGGGCCGTCCTCGGTCTCGCCCCAGTCGTGGACCGCCACGACGTTCGGGTGCGAGAGGGCCGCGGCGGCGCGGGCCTCGCGCCGGAACCGGTCGAGGAAGGCGGGGTCGGTGGCGAGGTGGGCGTGGAGCAGCTTGACCGCGACATCCCGGTCGAGCACCTCGTCCCGGGCGCGGTGGACGGTCGCCATGCCGCCCCGGCCGAGCACCCCGCGCAGCACGTAGCGCCCCCCGACGCGTATCGGCGTCGATGGCCCGCTCGCGGTGTGGGTGCCCGCCGGCTGGTCGCTCACGCCGGCGAGGGTACGGGAGCCGGCGGGGAGGACCGCGGAGGCGGGGGAGAGCGCGGAGGCGGGGGACCCGTCGCCGTGATCGGCGGGAACGGGACCGGGGCGGGAGGCAGCCACCGCCCGCCGCCGTCGCTCACCCGGACTGCATCCGGTCCACCCGGTCGCGGAGCGTCTCGTACAGGGTGCGCAGCTCCTCGACCTCACCGCGGACCTGTTCGGTGGAGCCGCGGACCTCGTCGAGGCTCGAGCGCAGATCGGAGGCGGCGGCCTCGGCGGCGTCCCGTGCGGCCGCGCTGGCCTGGTCGGCGGCGGCGGTGCGCTCGTCGAGGGTGGTGACGCGGTCCTCGAGCTCGTCGACCGCCTCGGTGAGGTCAGCGAGCGGGTCGTCGCCCGCATCGGAGCCGCTCGTCAGTGCGGCCAGCGATCCCTCGAGCTCCTCGACGCGTTCCCGCAGATCCTGCTCCTCGGCCGCTCGCTCGTCCTGCTCGGCGCGCAGCTCGTCGAGCTCCGCGCGCAGCTCGGCATCCCCGGAACACGCCGCGGCCCCCACCACGAGCACGGCGGTGAGGCACAGGGAGGCGGCAGCGGGGCGGGTTCGCACGGTCCGGAGCGTACGGACCGGCCACCCGAGAGCCAGCATCCCGCGCCGGTACCGTCGAGCCGGGCCGGGGCCGCACCGCGGACCGACACCACGCCCCCGACGACCAGGCGGTGCCAGAGGTGAGCGAGCAGGGAGGACCGAGCCTCGACGAGGAGCTCGAGCAGCTCGGGTTCCGGGTCGCGGGGGTCTCCCGCCGCGGCGGGCGTACGTGGGCCCTGGCCTACAACCGGTTCCTGCGGTTCGCCGTGCACGACCACGACGAGGACCGGCTGTTGCTGTCCTGGTCCTTCGCGTGGGGGGAGTACGTGGCGTCCCGGGGCTGGCAGCTGTCGGTCACCGACGAGTCCGCCGCCGAGCTCTACCCGGGGACCGACGTCGTGGTCCGCGCGGACGGCGCCGCGATCCGCGGCGAGGTCCTGCGGATCGTGTCCACGTTGCGCATCGACCTCGGCGCACCCGACCTGTGACGGCCACGGCCGGTGGTGGCCCGACGACCGGCCGGTGGTCGGACGCCGACGTGGATGGCCCGATGGTCGGGGCGAGCGGCCGCGCGAGGGGTTCGTTCCTCGGTGACGCGCGGATCACGCGTCCGCACCGGCAACGCCTCCCTGACGCCCACCGAACGGAGCACCCGTGCCCACCGTCGCCTTCCTCGTCGCACACGAGGGCATCGAACAGGTCGAGCTGACCACCCCGTGGAAGGACGTCCAGGACGCCGGCGCCACGCCGCTGCTGGTCTCGACCACCAGCGACGAGGTGCAGGGCTTCGACCACCTCGACAAGGCCGACACCTTCGAGGTCGACCGCCAGGTCTCGGGCGTCACCGTCGACGACTTCGACGTGCTCCTGTTGCCCGGTGGGGTCGCGAACCCGGACGCCCTGCGCATGGACGACGATGCGGTCGCGCGTCAAGGCCACCCTCGAGGCCGGCAAGCCCGTCGCGGCCATCTGCCACGCCCCGTGGATGCTCGTCGAGGCCGATGGCGTCCGCGGACGCACCGTCACCTCGTGGCCGAGCCTGCGCACCGACCTGCGCAACGCCGGCGCCGAGTGGGTCGACCAGGAGGTCGTCGTCGACCGTGAGGGGCCGGGCCCGCTGATCACCAGCCGCAACCCCGACGACCTCGAGGTGTTCGGCAAGGCCGTCGTCGATCACCTCAGTTGACGTCGCGGCGCTACCTTCGGGGGGGGGGGGGGGG
>JBBECA010000087.1:0-11266 GCA_040882055.1 Nitriliruptor sp. | reverse complement strand
CACCGTGACCGGTGGCCGCCCGTCCGCTGCGACCCGTCGTGGAGCCCACGTGACCGAGCACGTCCCCGACGCGGCACCCACCGACCCCGCCACCGAGCGCGCCCCGGTGGTCGACTTCGCACGCACCATCCGTCGGCTCCGGCGCTCCCTGCTGGTCATCGGTTCGCTCGTGCTGCTCGGCTGGAGCGTCGCCGGGCTGATCGGCGACGGCTGGTCCCTGCGGCTGCTCGCGGAGCTGTTCGGGTTCGGCCTCTTCGCCGCGTTCGCGGCCGAGGTGGTGGTGGTCGGCGGGTCGGCAGCCCGAGGCCTGCTCGCCGCCGGTGAGCAGGGTGAACGGCTCGCGGGGTCCGACGTCTCGCTCGTGCCGCCGCAGCTCACCCGACGTCGGCGCGGCTGACGGCGTTCAGCTGTTGAGCCGGTCGCGCCGCCGCCAGACGTAGCGGACGACGAGGACCCCGGCGACGAGCCCGAGCGCGCCGTTGAACCAGTCGGAGTAGCGCCCCGCCTCCTCCCATCGGCGGCCGACGGTCAGCCCGATCCACAGCCACAGCGCGTTCCACAGCCCGCTGCCGGCGGCCGTCAGGACGCCGAACTCGACACGTCCCATCCCCTCGGTCCCGGCGGGCAACGACACCAGGCTGCGGATCAGGGGCACGAACCGCCCGGTGAAGACCGCCGCTCGCCCGTGACGCTCGAACCAGGCGCCGGCACGTCCGATGTCGCGCTCGTCGGTCAGCGGCACCCGGCTCAGAGCGGCGCGGGCACGATCGGGACCGAGCCGCCGTCCGAGCTCGTAGAGGACGTACGCGCTCACGGTCGAACCGAGCGTGGCGGCGGCGAGGGTCACCCAGAACCCGATCTCGCCCTGGGCGGCGAGGTACCCGGCGAAGGGCAGCACCACCTCGCTCGGCACGATCGGGAGCACGTTGTCGAGCGCGAGCAGCAGCGCGACGCCCACCGGACCGGTGGTGGCCACGATGTCGACGACCCAGCCGACGGGGCCGGTGAACTCCGCCGCGGACGATCCCGCGGCGTGCAGCTGCGTCCGGGCCGTGGCGAGCGGACCGGCCGAGGTCACAGCTCGGCGAGCCGTGCCTCGAGGTCCTCCAGGTCGAGCACGTTGTCCCAGCGGCCCTGGATCACGCCGTCGCCGTCGATGAGGAACACCCAGGGCTCGTTCCCGCCCGCCTCGGTCTGGATCCACTCGGCCGCGGCCTCGTTGAGTTCGGTGGCCTCGAAATCGCGCCACACCTCGATGTGGACGACGTCGACCTCACCCTCGCGCTCCTCGGCGAAGGCGGCCATCTCCTCCGTCAACGGCCCGCAGAAGGTGCTCACGCAGTAGGTCGGCGTCGACAGGACCGCCACGACCGGCGTGCCCTCCTCGAGCGAACCGGCGATGGTCGAGTCGTGGATGATCGGGTCGGGGACCTCGTCGTCCTCCCCCTGCGCCCGCGAGTCGACGGCCGAGGCGGGGACGTCCCCCGACTCGACGTCGGCGATCGTGAGGTTCTCGCTGCGGGGCGCCTCGTCACCGACGTCCGGGACCTGGTGTTCGGCGAGCACCTCGAAGGTGGTCTGGCCCTGGCGGGTGGTGCCGTCATCGAGCTCCGTGGTCACCCGGAGACCGTAGAACCCGGGTTCGGGCAGGTCGACGAACGCCTCGTAGACCCCGGTGCCGTCCTGGTCGAGCAGGACGGTGGCCTGCTCGGTGGGCTCGATCTCGGGCTCGAGGCCGAGGACCGGCAGGTAGGTCGCCGTGGTCTCGTCCACGATCTCGGCCTCACCTGCGGTCTCCTCCCCGAGGTAGCCGAGCTCGAAGGTGACCTCCCCGAAGGCCAGCGGGACCGCGTCGGCGGTCAGGACGCCGGCCATCAACCGGCGCTCCTCGCCGGCCGCCACGTCGTAGCTCGCGACCACGACCGCCAGGGGCTCGTCGGGTGCGGAGGCGTCGGCAGGCTCGTCGGTGTCCCCGCCACCGGTGGCACAGGCGGTGGTCAGGAGCGTGAGCGCGGCCAGGGCAGCGGGGGCACGGCGGAGCGCGGAGCGACGCATCGGGTCTCCGGTCGGTGCAGGGAGCAGGAACCGGGAGGGTAGAGGGCGAGCGTCCGGGCGTCGGCGTCCGGGGCGCGGCTGTGGCAGCCTCACCTCCGTGAGACCGTCTCCGCTCCGACGCCCCCTGGCTGCGCTCTGCGTCGTCGGGATGCTGGTGGCGGGGTGCAGCGGCGCGGGTCAGAGCGTCCCGGACGTCCCGGCGCTGCGCGTGGTGGCCAGCGGGGACGCCGAGGGCCGGTTGCTCGCCCAGGTGCTGGTCGCGCTGCTCGTGGCACAGGACATCGACGCCGAGGCGCGGGTGTACGCCGAGCCGCGCGACGGCCAGCAGGCGCTCGAGCTCGGGGCCGCCGACGTCCGTCCGGGCTACACCGGCGAGGCGTGGCTCGAGACCCTCGGTCGCGCCGACCCCCCGGGCGATCCGGAGGCCAGCTTCGCGCCGGTCCGCGCCGACGGGCTGCGCCGGGGGATCGTGTGGCTCCCCCCGCGTTTCGAGGAGGGAGCGGACCAGCCGCCGGCCAACGCCACCTTCGCGCTCGCCGTCGCGGGGGAGCCGTCCCCGGATGCCGACCTGCGGACGGTGTCCCAGCTGGCCGCACGGTTGTCGGAACGACCGGACGCCAGCGTCTGCGTCGACCGGGAGTTCGGCTCGCGGACCGACGGACTCCGCGCCGTGCTCGACGCCTACCTGGTGCGCGCCGAACAACCCTTCCTGGCCGCCTCCCCCGAGGAGGCGGTGCGCGGGGTCCTGGCGGGCGACTGCCTGGCCGGGCTCACCACGACCACCGACGGAGAGGCCGGCGCGGCGGGTCTGCAGGTCCTCGTCGACGACCTCGAGGTCTTCCCGGCGTTCGTCCCCGCCGTCCAGGTCCGCGAGGAGGTGCTCGAGCAGCGGCCGGAGGTTGAGGATGCGCTCGCTCCGTTCGGGCAGGAGCTGACCACCCCCCTGTTGCGGTCGTGGAACGCCCGACTGGTCACCGGCGATCCGCTCGAGCAGGTCGCGCAGGAGGGGGCGCAGGAGCTGCTCGCGCGGTTGGAGGCACGCCGCTCGGCCGAGGCTGAGGCCGAGGTGACGGGTGATGACGCCGGGGGCGAGGATCCGGCCGAGGGGTGAGCGCCGAGCGTCGCGACCTGCCCGCCGCGCGGTGACCGGTCGAGCGAGGGGACGCGCTGGCGTCGTGTCCCACCACCGCCGTACGTTGCTGCTCGGTCGAACACACGTTCGGTCCGCGGTTCGGGTCCCGGGCACCGTCGCCCCGGGTCCCGGCAGCGGTGACGTACGCGGCGGGAGAGGTGGTGAGGAGGTGACGAAGCGGTACCGCGAGAGCCTCGACGAGGTGGTGATCGGTGACGATGGCGGGACCGGTGACGGGGAGGCCGATCCCCGGGGCGCCGGGGCACCGACGTCGTTCCGGTGGCGGGGACGGTCCTACGTGGTCCTCCAGGTGCTCGGGCACTGGCGCGAGGACGAGGGCTGGTGGCGCCGGCCCGACGGCGTCCCGATCCAGCTCGAGCGCACCGACCTGTGGCGGGTCGAAGCCCAGAACGGCAAGCCGACGCGCGGGGTCTACGAGCTGGTGCGCCGGGGTGATGCGTGGCGGCTCGACCGCGTCTGGGACTGAGGCAGCGGTGGGGCCTCGTTCGCTCGCCGGGCGCGGCCACGGCCGACCGGTCGGCGTCCGGACGTGCTCGCGCACCGAACACGCGGTGAGCTGATCGGACATGAGCTGATCGGACGGACGGGAGCACGCGGTGCGCAGCGGACGGATGCTCGTGGTGGTCGCCCTCGTGGTGGCCACCGGATGCACCGCGCCGGACCTGCCCCCCGAGACGGCCGATGGCTCGTCCGCTGGCTCGACCTCCCCGCCGGACGATCCGCTGGCGGACACCTCGCCCGCCCCCGAGCCGCCCCCGCCGGACGCGCCGTCGCCGCGTCCACCCGGCGATCCGTGCACCGAGGACGATCTCGACGCGATCGACGAGGTGATCGGCGGCCAGCTCGCGGCGTTCGCCGCCGACGACTACGCCGAGGCGCTGACCTACGCCTCGGAGGGTTTCCGGGCCGGGCGCGACGCGGCCGCGTTCGAGACGATGATCGAGGAGAGCTTCCCGGTCGCCGCGGACGCCGTCGAGCACCGGTCGGGGGCGTGCGTGCAGCGCGACGGCAACGCGGAGGTACGCGTCGAGGTGACCGCCGCCGACGGTGAACGCGGCACGTTCGTCTACCTGCTGGTCGAGGAGGACGGGTGGCGTATCGCCGGCGCCGTCCCGGTCGCGCTCGATGATCCGGACGCCACCACCGTCTGACCTGGACCTCTTGGCAAGGTGCCGGGTTGGCGCCGTCGCACCGGAGCCGTACGGTCGCGGATATCGAACACACGTTCGGGTCATACGTTCGGATCGAGCCAGCGAGGGGAGCGTCCGTGGCATCGTCACGCGGGTGGTCTCCGCAGGAGCACGCCGAGGGGGTCGAGGAACGTGACGTCGAGGTCCGCCGTGCGGCGGATGCCGCCGAAGCGGTGCACCGGGCCGACCGGGTGCGTCCGGCCGATCCGGCGACGCCGCCGTTCGCCCACCTCGCCGTCCGGTCGAGCTTCTCGATGCGGGACGGGGCGATCCGGCCGCGTGAGCTCGCCGCCGCCACGGCCGCCGCGGGGATGACCCACGTCGCGCTCACCGACCGCGACGGCCTGTACGGGGCGGTGCGGTTCGCCCAGGCGGCCGCCGCCGAGGGTGTGACGCCGGTGTACGGCGCCGACCTCGCGCTCGCGCCGGAGCTCGACCGGCCGGGGTGGGAGGTCACGCGTGGTGGGCGGTCCCGGCAGGCGACGCGGTCCCGGGGTGGTGATCCGCGGGCGAGCCGTCCCGGGCGCGGCCCCGCCTGGCTCGAGGACGATGCCGCCCGGGTCACCTTCCTCGCCCGGGACGCGGACGGGTACGCGGACGTGTGCGCTCTGGTGACCGCCGCGCACGGCCACGCCCGTGGCGACCCCCACCTGCCCGCCGAGGCGCTGGTCGCCGCGAGCTCCGGTGGGGTGGTGGCGGTGCTCGGTCCCGACGCCCCCGTCGGGCGGCTGCTGGCCGCCGACCGGATCGATGCCGCCGAGGCGGAGCTGTCGCGCTGGCTCGACGTCCTCGGGCGGGACGGGGTCGCGCTGGCGGTCCGCCACCACCACGTCGGTCCCGGGGCCCGGCCCGGCCCCGGTGGGGTGGTCGAGCCGGGTGACGACGCGCGTATCCGCCGGACGCTCGCGCTCGCCGACCGGGTGGGGGTGCGGGCGGTCGCCGTGAACGACGTGCGCTACCTCACCCCCGAGGACGTGGTGGTCGCCGACGTCCTCGCCTGCGTGCGCAAGCAGGTGCCGCTCGGGCGTCGTCACCTCGGTCGGTCGACCGCCGAGGCCTGGTTCGCCACGCCGGAGCAGATGTACGCCCGCTTCGCCGAGCGGCCGGACCTGCTGGTCAACGCCCACGAGCTGGCCACCTCCTGCGAGGTCGACCTCGGCGTCGGGGGCCTGCACGTGCCCCGGTTGACCGGCCTGTCGCCCGAGGCTGCGGCGGGGGAGCTGCACCGCCGCTGTTGGGCCGGGGTCGCCGACCGCTACCCGCGGATCACCCCGCCGATCCGTGAGCGGCTCGAACGCGAGCTCGACATGGTCGACCGGCTCGGCCTCCACGACCTCTTCCTCGCCGTGGCCGACGTCCTGGCCGACGTGCGCGAGCTCGGGGTGCTCGCCGCGTGCCGCGGATCGGCGGCGGGCAGCCTGGTGTGTTTCGCGTTGCGCATCAGCGACGTCGACCCGGTCGCCAACGGGTTGGCGTTCGAGCGCTTCATGAACCCCTACCGCGACGAGCTGCCCGACATCGACGTGGACGTCGAATCCCACCGCCGCGAGGACGTCTACGACCTGGTGATGGCCCGCTTCGGTGAGCACCGCACCGCGTGCGTGGCGATGCTCGAGACCTTCCAGGCCCGGTCGGCGATCCGCGAGGTCGGCAAGGTGCTCGGGATGCCCGAGGTCGAGCTCGGCGCCATCGCCAAGGCCTTCACCCACGCCCGGGCCCGGGACGTCCGGCGGGCGGTCGAGCGCCTCCCCGAGCTCCGTGGCAGCCGGTTCGACGCGGGCCAGCTCGACCTGCTGTTCGACCTCGTGGAGCGCATCGACGGCTTCCCGCGCCACCTCGCGCTCCACCCGTGCGGGATCCTGCTGGCCGACGACACGCTGACGCGCCGCACCCCGCTGGAACGTTCGGCGCACGCCCGGGTGGGAGGTGGGGAAGATGCCCGGGTGGGAGGTGGGGAAGATGCCCGGGCGGGCGGTGGGGGCGGGTTCGCGGTGAGCCAGTTCGACAAGGACGACGTCGCTGCGCTCGGCCTGCTCAAGCTCGACGTGCTCGGGGTGCGGATGCTGTCGGCGATGCGCCACTGCCTCGATCTGGTCAACGGCACCGGCGGGCGTGACGCGACCGGTGCGGACCCGGGGGAGCGGTGGCCCGCCTCACGCGAGCCCGACCCCTCGTTGCCCGGGCGCGATGCCACCGGACGGCTCGACGTGACGGCCATCCCGAACGACGATCTCGCCACCTACGAGCTGGTGCGCTCGACCCACTCGGTCGGGGTGTTCCAGATCGAATCGCCGGGGCAGCGCGAACTGCTCGGGCGGCTGCAACCGGACCGCTTCGGCGACCTCATCACCGAGATCTCGCTGTTCCGTCCGGGCCCGGTCAAGGCCGACATGGTCTCGCCCTACGTGGCCCGACGTCACGGCGAGGAGACCTTCGCCCACGTCCACCCCGCGCTCGCCCCGGTGCTCGACGAGACCTACGGCGTGATCGTCTACCACGAGCAGGTGATGGGGGTGCTGTCGGCGCTGACCGGGTGCGACATGGCCTACGCCGACCTGCTGCGCCGCCAGCTGTCCGACGACCGCAAGCGGCCCGCGATCCGGGGATGGTTCCTGTCACGGGCGCAGGACCGGGGCGTCCCACGGGAAGCGGCGGAGAGGATCTGGGACCAGATCGCCTCGTTCGCCTCGTTCGGGTTCTGCAAGGCCCACGCGGCGGCGTTCGCGGTCCCGACGGTGCGGTCGGCGTTCCTCAAGGCCCACGTCATGCCCGAGTTCCTCGCCGGGCTGCTCACCCACGACCCCGGGATGTACCCGCGGCGCATGATCCTCGGCGAGGCGCGCCTGTTCGGCATCGCCGTGCTGCCGCCCGACGTCAACCGGTCCCACGCGCCGTACACCGTCGAGGTGATCGACCGGGGGATGGCCGACCACCTGCTCGGGACCACCGGCGCGGTCCGAGCCGCTCGGCGAGGTGACGACCCGCGCCCGCACCTGCCGCCCGGGTGGCGGTGGGGAGAGCCCTCGGTGCTCGTCGGCGGGGGAGCGGTGGTGGACGGCGAGGGCCCGATCCCGCCGTCGGGGTACGACGCGGGCGAGGCCGGTGGCGGCTACCGCCACGCCATCCGGGTCGGCCTCCAGGACGTGCGTGGCATCACCGAGGCCGAGATCGAGGGGCTCCTGACGGGCCGCCCCTTCACCTCGCTCCAGGACCTGCGGGCGCGGGGTGGGACGTCGCGGCCGACGGCCGAGGCGCTGGTGGAGGTGGGCGCGCTCGACCAGGTCGCCGGGCTCGGACGCCGCGGTGGGCCGCGTTCGCGAGGGGCGTGCCGGCTGGCGGTCGAGGAGCTGTGGCGCGACCGCAAGGGTCGGGGCGGCGAGGTGCGCGCCCACCAGACCGCGCTCGATCTGCACGCCGACCACGAACCCGAACTGCCGCCGGACGCCGACGCGGCCCGCGTCCGCGCCGAGCTCGCCGCGACGGGCATGGACGTCTCGCGTCACGTGCTGAGCTTCTACGAGCCGCTGCTCGAGGTGCTCGGCGTCACCCGAGCCTGCGACCTGCCCCGCACACCGGTGCAGTCCACCGTGCGGGTCGCGGGGGTCAAGGTCGCGGTCCAGTCCCCGGCGCAGCGGTCGGGTCAGCGGGTGCTGTTCCTCTCGCTCGACGACCGCACCGGTCAGACCCAGACCACCTACTTCGAACGGCACCTCGACGACTGCGCGTGGACGGTCCTGCACGCCTGGCTGCTGGTCGCCGAGGGTCGGGTGTCGCGTCGCGGACGGATGGGCGCGACGGTGACCGGCACCCGCGCGTGGGACCTGTCGCGGCTGTGGCGCGCGTGGCAGGAGGGCTGGCTCGACGCGGCGCTCGAGGAACGGGGCACGCCGGCGCCGCACGAGCGCGCCGTCGCCAAGCCGCGTGGTATCGAGGCTTCCGAGTTCGGCCGCGGCAGCCGGTGAGCTGCGGGTCGGGCACCCTGCGCGGTCCAGCGGGCGACGAGGCAACGGTGACGAGGTGGCAACGGTGACGAGGTGGCAGCGCATCGCTCTCGCCACCGTGATCCTGGCGGCGCTCGTGGTGGTCGCCTTCCTCGCCGCGGACGGGCTCGGTCTCGGAGCTCCCGTCGACGTCCCCGACGAGGACGCGGACGACCCGGCCGATCCGGAGGAGGCATCCGACGTCCACGGGACCGGTGGGAGCGACGAGGCCGGACGGGATGGGGCGGCCACCCCCGACGCAGAGGTGACCGCGAGCACGGAGGTCACCCACGAGACCGTGTGGCTCTGTGGCCCCGAGGCCGAGGACGACGCCTGCCGCGGCGACCTCGATGCCACCGTCGTCGCGACGGACGGCTCCCGTTCGCTCGAGCCGTTCACCCCGGCCGAGGACCCGGCGGTCGACTGCTTCTACCTCTACCCGACGGTGTCGCAGGCGCCGGATCGCAACGCCCCGCTCGAGGTGACCGACGAGGTGCGCGACGTCGCTCGCGCCCAGGCCGCCCGCTTCGGCGAGGTCTGCCGGGTCATCGCCCCCGTCTACCGCCAGGTCACCATCCAGGGTCTGTTGACCGGCGGTTTCCGTGACCCGGAGGCGCGCGACCTCGCCTTCGGTGACGTGCTGTCGGCCTGGAACGATCACGTCACGAACTCGGGTGACCGACCGTTCGTGCTCGTCGGGCACTCGCAGGGGGCCCAGGACCTGACCCGGCTGCTCGCCGAACGCATCGAGGGCGACCCCGAGCTCCGGCCACGGCTGGTGTCGGCGCTGCTGCTCGGCGGCGAGGTGCAGGTCCCGGTCGGTGAGGACGTCGGCGGGTCGTTCCAGACGGTGCCAGCCTGTCGCGCGGAGGACCAGACCGGATGCGTCGTCGCCTACAACAGCTTCGCCGACACCCCGCCGCCGTTCGCGCTGTTCGGTCGCGCCGGCCACGGGCTCGAGGTGCTGTGCGTCAACCCGGCCGCTCCCGCCGGCGGTGAGGCGCCGCTCCGCCCCTACCTGCCGACCGATGGCGTCGAAGGCTTCGAGACCCCGTTCGCCACCGCCGAGGACGCGGTGACCGCCGAGTGTCGATCCGAGGGCGCGGCGAGCTGGCTGCAGGTGGACGTCGATCCGGTGCTGGCCGCCCGTGCCGCGGCGATGGGCGCCGACCTCGGGCCCGCCTGGGGCCTCCACGTCGGCGACGTCAACCTCGCCCTCGGTGACCTCGTCGACCTCGTGCGGGCCCAGACCGCCGCTCTGCCACGCTGACCGTCCGGGGCTACGCCGAACGGTCAGGAGCGTCGCTCTCCTCGACCATCTGCTGCAGGCGAGTGACCAGCGCGCGGTCGCCGACGAAGACCGGGGTGCGCTGGTGCACCTCGCCGGGCTCGATGTCGAGCAACCGCCGGCGGCCGTCGGAGCCGAGCCCGCCAGCCTGCTCGGCGAGGTAGGCCAGCGGTGCAGCTTCGTACAGGAGGCGGAGCTTGCCCGCGGGCAGTCCGGTCTCGGACGGGTAGCCGAAGATCCCGCCGTGCAGCAGGTTGCGGTGGAAGTCGGCGACCGCCGAGCCGATGTAGCGCTGCGACAGCTGCGGAGAGTCGGGCAGGTTGAGCCACTCCACGAACGATCCGACGCCCTGGTCCCACAGCGGCGACGAGGCGTGGTTGAAGCTGTAGTAGGCCGGGGTGTCCGGGAACCGCATGTCGTCCCAGGTGAGCACGAACTCGCCGACCTCGGGATCGAGCGTGAACGCGTGCACGCCGTCGCCGGTGCTGTAGACCATCATGGTCGAGGTGCCGTAGAGGACGTAGCCCGCGGCCACGAGGTCACGCCCGGGGCGCAGCCAGTCGCGGTCCTGCGGGCGCTCCGAGGCGTCGCTGCTGCGCTCGAAGACCCCGAAGATCGTGCCGACGCTGACGTTGGAGTCGATGTTCGAGGAGCCGTCGAGCGGGTCGTGCACCACGACGTAACGGCCTCCGTCGGGGACGATCGTGGCCTCCGGGCGCTCCTCGGAGACGATCGCGCAGACCCGACCCCCACGCGCGAGCATCGCCGTCATGACGTCGTCGGCGTAGACGTCGAGTTGCTTCTGCTCCTCGCCCTGGGGGTTGATGTCGCCGCTGGCGCCGAGCATCTCGGTCAGACCCGCACGGCGGGTGCGGTTGGCGATGAGCTTGCCGGCGAGCGCGATGTCGTCGAGCAGCGACGTGAGCACGCCGGTGGCCTCGGCCGGCTGGCGTGCGAGCAGGAAGCTCTCGATGGTGACCAGCTCGGCGACGGCCCTCGCGCCGACCGGTGGCGCGGGTGGATCAGGATCATGGATCGCCACGTCGGAGCTCCCGCGTCGTGCGCCCACCTTAGCTCCGCAGGTCCGCCCGACCGCTGCGGACCGCTGCGGACTGCTGCGATGTCACGCCCAGCCGAGCTCGTGGAGGCGCTCGTCGTCCATGCCGAGGTGGTGGGCGAACTCGTGCACGACGGTGATGTAGACCTCGTCGACGAGATCCTCCTCGTCGTCGCACATCGCGCAGAGCGGCAACCGGAAGATGCGGATGACGTCCGGCAGGCCGCCGCCCCACTCGTCCCGTTCGGTCAGCGGGACCCCCTCGTAGATGCCGAGCAGGTCCGGTTCGTCCTCGTGCTGGTCCTCGACGAGGACCGCCACGTTGTCGAACGAGGCGTACAGCTCGTCGGGGATCGCGTCCATGGCGTCGCCGACGAGCTGCTCGAACCGGGGGAGGGGGAGGAGATCCACGCCGGCAGCGTAGACCTCGGCCCCACGACGCGGCGCCGCCCACGGCCATCGACGGAGACCGAACGGAGCTGGGTCCGGATCAGGCGGCGAGCTCGAGGATGCCGGCCTCGTGGTAGGTGGCGACCAGGACGT
>JBBECA010000086.1:0-12015 GCA_040882055.1 Nitriliruptor sp. | reverse complement strand
GGTCGGGGCCGGACCCTAGTGGGTACCCGAGGAACGACCCGCCCACCGAGGTGGCGGACACAGCCGGGCGGGACGCGGCTAGCGTCGGTGGCGTGGTCCACGATCCCGTCGCAGCAGATCCCCCCGGCGCTCACGGTCGTCGTCCGCGGGCCGCTGGCACCCGCCGTGCCGCACGGATCACCGCCCGTCGCCTCTCCGAGCGGGTCCGCTCGCTGTTCGAGACCGGCGGTCCGGGGTTCCGCGACCTGGCGCTCACGCAGGTCGCGTCGACGGCTGCGGACACCCTGGTCGCCATCGGGCTCGCCGGCACGCTGTTCTTCGGGGTCCCCACCGCCGAAGCTCGTGGGAACGTGGCGCTCTACCTGCTGCTCACCGTCGCGCCGTTCGCGCTGATCGGACCGCTGCTCGGCCGCGCGCTCGACCGCACCCCCGCCGCCACCCGCGGCGCGCTCGTGATCGCAGCGCTCGGACGGGCGCTGCTCGCGGTGCTCCTGCTCGGTCGGGTGGACTCGCTGTGGTTGTTCCCCCTCGCCTTCGGTCTGCTCGTGCTCTCGCGCGTGCACGGGATCACCCGCAACGCCCTGCTCCCGTTGGCGCTCGACCGGCCCACCGAGCTGGTCGCAGCCAACGCCCGCATGGCCACGATCGGGGTCGCGTCCGGCGCGGTGGCGGCGGGGGTCGGCCTGCTCGCGACCTGGCTCGGTGGGCCGGGCGGCGCGCTCGCCGCGTCGGCGTTCGCGGCGCTGGCCGCCGCGACCGTCGGTCGCCGCCTCCCCGAACCCGACGCACCGAGCCGGCGCGGCAGCACCTCGCGCACGATCCGCCTCCACCTCCCCCGCCGGGTGAGGACCGCGCAGATCGCGACCGCCGTGGTCCGGTTGCTGAACGGGTTCCTGCTGCTGCTGCTCGCGTTCGCCTTCCGCCAGAGCGGTGCGGGAGCGCTCGACTTCGGCGCCGTGCTCGCCGCTGCCGGCGGCGGGTTCGCCGTGGCCGCGCTCACCACCCCACGGCTCGAACGGCGTCTGCGTGAGGAGCCCATGGTGGTGGCGGCGCTGGCCGTCGAAGCCGCCGCCGCGTTCTCGGCCGGCCAGTGGTTCGGGCTCCCCGCTGCCGCTGGGCTGGCCTTCGCCGCGGGGTTCGCCTGGGGCACCGCCAAGCTGTCGTTCGACGGCCTGCTCCAGAGCCACGTCCCGGCCTCACGACGCGGGGCGGCGTTCACCCGCTCCGAGACCGTCTTCTCCCTGGCCTGGGTGGTCGGGGCCACCGTGCCGACGGCGATCCCGCTCCCCGTCGCTCTCGGCCTACCGCTGGCCGGCTTCGCCGCGCTGGCCGCGCAGATCGTCTACGTGGGCGTCCTGCTGACCCCCGAGGAGCCTGGCCCCGGCGGCTAACCGACCACGTCCCACACGTTGCCGCTGGCGAGCAGGTCGCTGAGCCGACCCGGCCCCTTCTCCTCGCGGGCCCGCCCGATCTGGTCGCGGACCAACTCGTCGTACACCGGCGCCTCGACGTCCCGGAAGACCCCGAACGGGGTCGGACCCGTCGGGCTGTGCGCGAGCCGCGACAACGCGAAGGCGGTCGTCGGCTCGGTCCGGTGCGCGTCGTGGATCACGACCCGGTCCCCCGCCTCCTCCGTCGGCACGATCCGCATCGAGCCGTCCTCGAGCGCGATGACGGCCGACCCGCCGTCAGGTCCGAAGACGATCGGCTCGCCCTGCGTGAGCAGGATCTGGTTGTGCTGCTTCTGATCCTTGTCACGCACGGCGGCGAACGCGCCGTCGTTGAACACGTTGCAGTTCTGGTAGATCTCGACGAAGGCGGCCCCACGGTGGGCGTTGGCGGCCCGCAGCACGTCGGTCAGGTGCTGACGGTCGGTGTCGAGCGTGCGCGCGACGAAGCTCGCCTCGGCACCGAGCGCGAGGCTGACCGGGTTCACCGGCCGGTCGATCGACCCCATGGGGGTCGACTTGTGGCGCGAGCCGAGCGGCGAGGTGGGCGAGTACTGGCCCTTGGTCAGCCCGTAGATCTCGTTGTTGAACAGCAGGATCTTGAGGTCGACGTTGCGCCGCAGCGCGTGGATCAGGTGGTTGCCGCCGATCGACAGCCCGTCCCCGTCACCGGTGACCACCCAGACGTCGAGGTCCGGCCGGGTCACCGCCAGCCCGGTCGCCACCGCCGGTGCACGCCCGTGGATGGTGTGGAACCCGTAGGTGTCGAGGTAGTACGGGAACCGGGACGAGCACCCGATCCCGGACACGAAGACGGTCGTCTCGGGCCGCGCGCCCATCTCCGGCAACAGCCCTTGGATGGTCGCCAGGATGGCGTAATCACCGCACCCGGGGCACCACCGGACCTCCTGGTCGGAGGTGAAGTCCTTCTTGGTGAGCTTGCGGTCGTTGCCCGTCACGCCCGCACCTCCGCTGCGTCGCCTGCCGGGACCGTCTCCCCGGACCCTGCCCCGCTCGCGAACCCCAGCCGTTCGATGGCCTCGACCAGCTCTCCCGAACCGAACGGTTGCCCGCTGACCATCGAGTACGGCTTCACGTCCACCAGCGTCCGCGCCCGGAGCAGCATCGCGAGCTGACCGAGGTTGTTCTCCGGCAGCACGACCGACCGGTAGGAACGCAGCAGGTCCGGGAGGTCCCGAGGCAGCGGGTTGAGGTGACGCAGGTGGACCCGCGCCACCTGCCGGCCGCCGCGCCGGAGCTGGTCACACGCCGCGTGGATCGGCCCCTGGGTGGACCCCCACCCGACGACCAGCACCTCGGCCTCACCGCTCGGATCGTCCACCTCGAGCGGTGGGATACCCGCCGCGACGGCCTCGACCTTGTCGCGCCGCAGCTCGACCATGCGGTGGTGGTTGCCGGCCTCGTAGTTGATGTGCCCGGTCACGTCGGCCTTCTCGATGCCACCGAGGCGGTGTTCGAGCCCGGGCGTGCCCGGGACCACCCAGGGGCGCGCGAAGGTGTCGACGTCACGCAGGTAGGGCAGGTAGGTGCCGTCCGGCCCGTTCGCCTCGGTGGTGAAGTCGGGGTCGATCAGCGGCAGGTCGTCGACCTCGGGCAGGCGCCACGGTTCGGCGGAGTTGGCGAGGTAGCCGTCGGAGAGCAGCACGACCGGCGTGCGGTAGGTCACCGCGATCCGGCACGCCTCGATGGCGGCGTCGAAGCAGTCGGCCGGCGAGGCGGCCGCCACCACCGGCAGCGGTGACTCGCCGTTGCGGCCGAACAACACCTGCAGCAGGTCCGACTGTTCGGTCTTGGTGGGTAGCCCGGTCGAGGGGCCGCCGCGCATCACGTCGACCACCACCATCGGGAGCTCCGTCACGAGCCCGAGCCCCATCGCCTCGGCCTTCAGGGCGATACCCGGGCCCGAGGATGCCGTGACCGCCAGCGAGCCCCCGAAGGCCGCCCCCACCACCGACCCCATCGCGGCGATCTCGTCCTCGGCCTGGAAGGTCACCACACCGAAGTGCTTGAGCCGCGCGAGCTCGTGGAGGATGTCCGAGGCGGGCGTGATCGGGTAGCTGCCGTAGAACATCGGCAGACCGCTGCGCTCGGACGCGGCGACCAACCCGTAGGCGAGCGCCTGGTTCCCCGTGATGTTGCGGTAGCGGCCGGGCGCCAGGGGCGCCGGCTGGACCTCGTAGGTGAACCGGAACGCCTCGGTGGTGTCGCCGTAGTTCCACCCCGCGTGCAGCGCGGTCAGGTTGGCTTCAGCCACCTCGGGACGGGTCCGGAACTTGGTGCGCAGCCACTCCTCCGTCCCGCTGATCGGTCGGTGGAACATCCACGACACCAGGCCGAGCGCCAGCATGTTCTTGCAGCGCTCGGCCTCCTTCTTGTTGAGCTCTCCGCGCTCGACGAAAGGTTCGAGCGCCCGCAGCGTCAGCTCGCTGATCCGGACCTCGTGGACCTGGTAGTCGGTGAGCGTGCCGTCCTCGCGAGGGTCCTCGTCGTACCCGGCCTTGGTGAGGTTCCGGGTGGAGAAGGCATCGACGTTGATGATCAGCGTGCCCTGGTTCTTGAGCGCCGGCAGGTGCTTCATCAGGGCGGCGGGGTTCATCGCCACCAACACGTCGGGCGCGTCGCCCGGGGTGTGGACCGCCGAGTCGGAGAAGTGGAGCTGGAACGAGCTCACGCCCGCGAGGGTGCCCGCGGGCGCCCGGATCTCCGCAGGGAAGTCGGGCAACGTGGCGATGTCGTTCCCGGCGAGCGCCGACTGGGACGTGAACCGGTCCCCCGTCAGCTGCATCCCGTCACCGGAGTCGCCCGCGAAGCGCACCACCGCGGACGCCAACGCGATGCGCTCCCGGTGACCTCCCCCTGCCGTGCCGTTCCCGTCCGTCACGTCGGTCGGTCCGCTCACCTTCGGCTCCCTGGTACGACCGAGCCATGCCCGGCGCCCGATCCGAACGGCGGGGGCCACGGTCCGCATCCCAGGGTAGGGGTCCACCTGCCCGAGGGAGTGGGAACCGTGGAGACGTCACGCTCGCACCGGTGCTGTCGCGCGACGGGTCAGCAGATCGCGCGCAGGGTCGGGTAGGGGTTGACCGCGCTCCCCCCACCGGGGTGCAGCTCGAAGTGCACGTGCGGCGTGCCCCGCGCGTTGCCCGTGTCACCGTTCGTGGCGACCTGCTGCCCCGCCGAGACCCGGGCACCGCTCGCGACGGTGTGGCTCTGCAGGTGCATGTACCAGTACTGGTTGCCGTCGTTGCCGCGCAGGATGGCCCACAGCCCCGCCGATGGGCCCGGCCGCTGGATCGCCCACGTGCCACCGACGATCGCGTACACCGGGGTGCCGTACGGCGCGAGGATGTCGGTCCCCCGGTGCGCGCGGCCGCCCGAGCGCGGGGCACCCCACGTGTCGGTGAACGAGTGGGGCTGCCCGACCGGGCACGCCTTGCCGGACGAGCCCACCGATGCGCTCCCGCCGCCACCCGAGCCGCTGCGTGCGGCATCGCTCGAGGACGGCCCGGAGGACGAACCGGACGACGACGCGGAGGAGGACGACGACGAGCGGGAGGCTGCGGCCTCTGCGGCCGCCTCCTCGGCAGCTCGGCGCTCCGCCGCCTCGCGACGGCGCCGTTCACGCTCCTCGGCCTCGAGCCGCTGCTCGAGTTCGGCCGCTCGCTGGAGGTCACGCTCGAGCGACGCCTGGAGCGCTGCCTGTTCCTCGAGCGCGTCGGCGACCTCCTGACGCTGGTCGGCGAGCCGATCCTCGACGACGGCCAGCCGCTGGCGATCCGCACCGAGCGCCTCGACCTCGGCGAGATCGGCCACGATCACCTGCTCGAGCGTCTGGGCCCGCAGCAGCGCCTCGTTCGGGTCGTCGGCGGTCAGGAAGACGGTGAGCGGGTCGCGCACCGATCCACGCTTGAACAGGGCGACGACCTGGGCCTGCATCCCCTCCTGGAGGGCAGCGACATCATCGGCGAGCTCAGCGGCCTCGGCTTCGAGCCGCTCGGCTTCGGTGTCGAGCCGCGCCACCCGCTCCTCGACCTGCCCGAGCTGCTCGGCGGCGCGGTCGAGACGGGTCTGGATCGCGGCACGCTCCGAACGGGCCTCCTCCAGCGACTGTGCCGCTGACGACACGGCAGGACCGACGACCAGCGCCGCGAGCAGCACCCCGACGAGGGGGACACGCGACAGACGCACGAGCGGACTCCGTCCGGGTGTCGGGGCCGGGTGGTAGGACCGGGTGGTGGGGCCGGGTGATCCCTCGGGGATCGGCCCAGGTGATCGGGTCGAAACGTGCAGCGCTGCCGAGCGCGCGCCACGTCCGGCCGAGGCTAGCGCCGGACCGCCGTCCGGCGCTCTCGGGGGTGCGGCGGCGGACCACCTCCACCCGGTCGCGCCGAGGCGTCCCCGCTAGGGTCGGCGGCGGATCAGGACCCACCGCGGCACGCGGTGCGGGGCGTTCGAACGACGGAGATGGACATGCGTACGCACAGCCGGAGCGGCGCGGCGTGGGCTGCCGGCGCCCTGCTGATCGGGACGCTCACCGCGTGCAGCGGGACGGACGTCGAGAGCGACCCCGAAGGTGCGCTGGCCGAGGCGGTGGACGCCCTCGGCGAGTACGACGGCATCGAGCTCAGCCTCGGCATCGCGGGTGACCGTGACGCCATCGCCGCCACGACCGAGGGCGACCTCGACGCCTCCCAGGTGGACCTCCTGCTCGACAGCTCCGTCACGATCAGGGCGATCGGGGACGACGCCGACGACGCCCAGGCCGAGGTGCTCGTCGAGCTCGGGGAGGAACGTGCCGTCGAGGTCCGCCTCCTGCCCGAACAGCTGCTCTTCTTCCGGGTCGACCTCGACGTCGTCGATGGCGCCCTCGACGATCCGGCGTTCCGGACCAGCGTCGACGAGGCGGTGGCCGCCGCGGAGGGGTTCGGCCTCGGCGAGGTGGCCGAGACCGTGCGCAGCGGCGGGTGGATCCAGCTCACCGGGCTCGAGCAGCTGACCGAGTTCGCTGGCAGCGCGACGGACGGGCAGGAACCCACCGACGAGGAGACCGAGGACGTCCGGGAGCGCATCGTCGCGACGATCGAGGACTTCATCGACGAGGATGTCGACGTGGCCTACGTGGGGACGGAGGATGCCGGCGAACGCGTCACGGCGACCACCACGCAGACGGCGCTGAACGGGCTGGTCGAGGAGATCTCCGCGATCGCCGGGGAGGCCAGTGGCGTCGACGGTGACCAGCTCGGGCTCGACGTCCCGGGGTCGGAGAGCGACGAGCCGGTCGAGCTCGACCTCTGGATCGACGACGGTCGGCTCAGCCAGATCGGGTTCGACCTCTCGCGGCTCGAGGGTGAGGAGAGCGCCCCGGAGGGCACCTTCCTGCTGCTCGGTCTCGAGGAGTTCAGCGGTTCGGTCGGACCACCGAGCGACTCGACCGAGCTCGACCTGTTCGCCATCCTCGGTGGCCTGTTCGCGGGGAACGTCGGCGGGTTCGACGGTGCGCCCGAGGGGGACGCGGGCGCGGGACCGGGCTCCGAGCCCGGCGGCGGGACGGACGTCGAGAGCGACGATCCGCTCGGCTCTCAGGACTGCATCCCACAGGAGGTCGTCGACGAGGCGCTCGCCTCGGAGGGCGGCGAGTCGCTCCAGTCGGCCATCGATGAGGGGATCATCACCGTCTGCTGACCCGGCCCCTACCACCTCACCGCAGGAGCGACCCGTTGCCCGTCCAACTCGACCGCACCGAGGGTGGCGTCGCCGTCCTGACCCTCGACGACCCCGAACGTCGCAACGCGATGACCGAGTCGATGGGCGACGCGCTCAGCGATGTGTGTCAGGAGCTCGCGGCCGATGCGGGGGTCCACGCCGTGGTCCTGACGGGGACGCCACCGGCGTTCTCGGCCGGGGGTGACCTCGCCATGCTCGAGGAGCTCGGTCGTCGCGCCCGCGAGGACGGCTTCGACGCCACCGACCACATGCACCGCTTCTACCGCCGCTTCCTCGCCGTCCGCGAGCTCCCACAACCGGTCATCGCGGCCGTGAACGGCCACGCGGTCGGCGCCGGCCTCTGCGTGGCGCTGGCGTGCGACCTGCGGATCGTCGCCGACGACGCGAAGGTGGGTCTCAACTTCGCCCGCCTCGGGCTCCACCCCGGCATGGGCGGGTCCTGGCTGCTGCCCCGCACCCTCGGCGAGCAGGCCGCCAAGCTGTGGCTGTACACCGGCCGGCTCTTCAGCGGGGTCGAGGCCGCCGCCGCCGGGTTGGCGCTGCGTGCCCTCCCCGCCGCTGACGTGCTGCCTGCCGCGCTCGACCTGGCTCGCGAGGTCGCCGCCGCCTCGCCCGTCGTCGTGCGCCAGCTCAAGACCACCCTGGCACAGCAGCCCCCGGAGCTCGACGATGCGCTGCTCCGCGAGGCCGCCGCGCAGGCCGTCAACTACGCCAGCGAGGACCTCGTCGAGGGGCTCGCTGCGGGACGTGAACGTCGGGCGCCGGTCTTCCCCGGCCGCTGAGCGACGACGGTCAGCTGCCCTCGGGCTCGTGGGTGTGACCCTCCTCGTGCGCCTGGCGGCGGCGGAGCGCGAGCAGGCTCGCCGCGGCGCCGAGCAGCAGCGCCCCCGGGCCGGTCGGGCCACCGCCGGTGACCGGGAGCGGCCCGCGGTCGGGCACGTCGACGGCCCGGGGGCTGCGCGCCAAGCGGCCGGCCGGCGTGTCGACGCGTGGCCGCGGTGGCTCGGGCGGGACCGCCGCCTCGTCCGACGGCAGCTCGCCGGCGACGGGGGTGACGGGCGGCAGAGCGAGCTCAGGGTCGAGGTACCACGGCGAGGCGTAAGCGATGGCCGCGCCGAAGCCGGCGTAGGTCGCGTCAGCGCGATCGTCGGCCGCCACGCTCGGGTCGGACAGGCGCAGCACGAGCCACGGCACGTCGGCGGCGTCGACGTCGACGGTGATGCGGGGCAACGCTCGCCCCGGTGCGGGCACGCGGATGGTCTCCGCCGCGACGACCTCGGGCATGATGGGTCCCGTGGTCAGCACCTGGGCGACCAACTGGTGACCGATCCACGACGGCCCGCGGTCGACGTCCACGTCGATCGTGACCGGTCCGGACCGGTGCCCGAGCGTGCGTCCCATCCGCACCCCGTTGGCAGCGGCGTCGATGCGCAGCCCCTTCAGGTTCGTGGCGAAGAAGCGCCGCTCCTCCATCGCGGCACGGACCCCCTCGCGCGACAACGCGTCGACGTAGTAGCCCCCGCGTCCGAGCCCGTCGGGGAACCCCCAGTCGGTGCCGTGCTGGTCGGTGACCCCGAGCAGCCCCGGTCGCCACCCGGCATCGAGGCAGGCCACCAACGGCGATCGACCGCGGACCACCTCGAACAGGTAGTCCTCGCGCCGGTTGAAGATCTCGAGGCTGACCACCCGGTCCAGGAGCCCGGCGTCGAAGGCGAAGTCCGAGAACCGGAACGGTTCGCGCCCCGGGTGGTTGAAGCCCATCAGGGCATCGCCGCCACCACCGACAGCTGGTGTCGACGGTGGCCGCTTGAGCCACTCGTACCAGCCGGCCATCCCGAGCCCGGCCACCGGGGTCCGTTCGATGAGTTCCGCGATCGTGCCGAGCGCGTCAGCGTCGACCGGGATGCCCTCCTGCTCGGCGAAGGCGACGAGGTCCTCGATCGATCCGAGACCGCCGGTCGACAGCGGGTCGCTCCAGGTCTGGCTGAACCAGACGTTCATGTGTCCGAGCGTCGGGGAGGACCACTCGAACCCTCGGATGGCGGTGAACTCCCCCGGCGTGTCCGCGGCGTCAGCCAGCTCACCGGTCCGCTGCCAGGCGCCCTCGTCGATGCCGAGCAGGCTCTGGCACTCGGACGACCCGAAGCACGGCGTCTGGTCACCGCCGACGTCGAACGGGCCGGGCACGACCTGCCCGACGGTGGAGTGGTCGGTCAGGGCGGCGACGTCCAGTCCCGCGTCCCGCATCGAGGCGAAGGCCTGGCCCGGATCGCCGGCACCGTCCGAGAGCAGGGTGTGGTTGTGCAGGTCGGCGTGGACGACCTGCGAACCGGGGAACAACCGCGAGGCTCGGGAGGTCCCGTAGGCATCCCGTGGTCCGAGCGGCTGCGCCAGGACACCGGTCGGTCGTGCGAGCAGGAACGCGCCCGCGGCGGCACCTGCCCGCAGCACCGTGCGACGTGTGACGATCGGTGTGTCCACGAACCCCAGCTCCCCATCCGTCCACGGCCTCCCGTGGTGCGAGGGAGTCAACGACGCGACGGGGACGGCGCGACGGTGGCGAGGTGACGATCCGTGGACGCGTCGGTGAACCTCCGGGTCACTCGCGTGCACCTCGCCAGGCGGCCCCGAGCCGGACGCGAGCACCAGCGCGGAGGATGGCGCCCTCGTACAGGCGCGCGGCGAGCAGGGTGAGCAGCACGGCGGTCGCGATCACACCGAGCGCGGCGATCCCGGCCTGCCACAGCGGGAGATCGACCAGCACGATGCGCGCCGGGACGACGAACGGCGCGGTGAAGGGCACGAAGGTGACGATGCGAGCCAGGGTGCCGTCCGGTGCGCTCAGCACGGGGAACGAGGTCGTGAACGCCGCGACGAGCAGCGCGTAGAGCGGGAACAGCGCCACCTGCGAATCCTCGACCCGAGAGACCAGGGACGCCAACCCCGCGGTCACGCCGGCGTACAGCCCGTAGCCGAGCACGAAGGCCACGAGCACCGCCACGAACGCCGTACCGATACCGGGCGGCAACCGATCGTCCCCGGTCACCTGCAGCACGATGAGCGCCGGGGTCAGCATCGCTGCCGCCTGGAGGGTGCCGACGGCGCCGAGCCCGAGGACCTTGCCGCCCATCAGCTGGCGGGCCGGGACCGCGGGGAGCAGCAGTTCGACGACGCGCGAACCCTTCTCCTCGATCACCCCGGTGACGATCAGGTTGGCGAAGAACACCAGCACGAAGTAGAGGACGAGCGAACCCGCGTAGGCGACCGCGAACCGCCCCTCGGCGGTCACGGGATCGACGCCCGACCCGGTCACGACGACCTCGACCGGCACCGGCGGCGCCGCGAGGAGGGTCTCGACCTGCCCCGGATCGATCCCCGACGCGGCCATCTCCCGGGCGAGGCCGACCGTCTCGGGGACCCCCGGCGGCACGGGCGAACCGAACGGTCCCGCCGCGCCGGCGGCCAACAGCCGCGCACCTCCTTCGGCCACCACGAGCGTGACCTCACCGGCTTCGAGCGCGCGCGCGGCCTCGTCCTCGTCGCTGATCTCGACCAGCTCGGGGGACGAGCCGAGCGTGGCGACCAGCCCGGCGAGCACCGCTTCGTCCACCTCGCCGACCACGCCGACCACGCCCGGGTTCGGTGCGATCTGGACCTCCGGTTCGCGATCGGCGAAGAGGGCGGGCAGGGCAGCCACGGCCGCCAGGACCACCGCGAACAGCAGGGTGATGACCTGGTAGGCCCGGGAACGGACGCGCTGCCGGATCTCGCGCTCGGCGACCAGCAGCATCGGACGGGGCACGGTCACGGGCCCGCCACGGGCGGCTGGACCCCACCCGGACCGACGGCGTCCCGGAACAGCTCCGAGAGCCGCGGTTGCGACAGCGAGACGCCGGTGAGGTCCGCCACCTGGCGCACGCCCGCGAGGATGGGCAGCGGGTCGGCGTCGCGCGTGAGCACGAAGGTGGCCGACGTCGGCGTGCTCGACGCGAGCGCGGCATCCGGTGAGGCGAGCTGCTCCCACCGGACCGGGCCGCTCGAAGCGACGTGTAGGCGCCGCTCGCCGGCGGCCCGGATCGCCTCGACCTCGCCGCTCAGCACGGTCCGGCCGGCCGCGACGACCGCGACCGTGCTGCAGAGGTCCTCGACCAGGTCGAGCTGGTGCGAGCTGAACACCACGGCGGCGCCGTCACGTGCCCGGTCGCGGAGCATCGCCGACATCGTGTCGACCGCGATCGGGTCGAGACCCGAGAACGGCTCGTCGAGCACCAGCAGCTCCGGGTCGTGCACGAGCGCCGCGGCCAGCTGCACCCGCTGCTGGTTACCGAGGCTGAGCGACTCGATCTCGGTCGCCGCCCGGTCGGCGAGCCCGAGCTCGTCGAGCAGCCGGAGCGTGCGTCGCTCCGCTTCCACCCCGCGCAGGCCGTGGAGGCGACCGAGGTAGATCAGGTGCTCACCGACCCGCATCTTCGGGTACAGCCCGCGCTCCTCGGGCAGGTACCCCGTCCGGCGACGGAGGTCGGCGTCCACCGCCTGCCCGTCCCAGCGGACGACGCCGGCGTCCAACCGGGTCACCCCGAGGACGGCCCGCATGGCGGTGGTCTTACCGGCCCCGTTCGGCCCGAGGAACCCGCACAGCTCGCCGCGAGCCACCGAGAAGGTGAGCCCGTCGAGCGCACGCACGTCGCCGAAACGTCGCGACAGCCGGTCGAGCTCGAGCACGCAGGTTCCGGAGCGGGAGGGGCGACGGAGCTTACGCGCTGGCCCCCGACGAGCCCGCGAGTGCGTCGGCGAGGATCTGCTTGGCGATGACGCGCAGGGC
>JBBECA010000085.1:0-63133 GCA_040882055.1 Nitriliruptor sp. | reverse complement strand
CGCGGTCGACGAAGTCGCCACGCAGCCGGTCGAGCTCCTGCAGCCGGGCGAGCAGGACCGTCTGGTTCTCCTCGACCCGCTCCCGGACGAGCGCACCGCCGAGGTGCGCAGCGAGGACCTCGACGACCTCGACGTCGCCCGGCGGCGGGGTCGTCGCCTCGGACAACCCCGCCGTGAGCACCCCGAGGCTCCGGCCGTCCGCCTGGATCGGCGAGGCGACCACGGCACCGATGTCGAGTCCGGGGAGTCGCCTCGGGTCGGCGCGGTAGTCGGGGGAGACCACGGTGCGGCCGGTGCGGAGCGCCTCGGCGCTGACCCCACCCGCGAGGCTCCCGTGACCCTCGACGCCCGTCACGCGGTGAGCCGTGAGCCGACCACCATCGACGAGGAGCACCGCCGCCGCGGGGAACCCGAGCTCCCGGAGCGCATCGACGGTGACGTCGACGACCTCCCCCCGGTCGGCCCGGCTCAGCTGCCGCACCGCCTCGAGCAGTTCGGCCCGCCGGTCGGCCGCGCGACGTGTCAACAGGTGTCGACGCCGGGCGCGCTGGAGGTCGCCGGCGAGCGCGCTGGCGAGCACCGTGATCGCGACGAGGAGGACCAGCGGACCGACCACGCTGAGGACGCCGGTGACGGAGCCGAGGTCGGGGTGATCGATGGAGAGGAGCACGCCCGCGCCGACCACGAGCAGGGCCTGCAGGCCGACCCGCGCCGTGACCTGACGGACCACCGCCGCCGAGATCGACGCCGCGGCGACCATCCCGAGCCACGCCGGGACCGGCAACGTCGAACGAGCCATGGTGACCAGCAGCAGCACCGACGTCGCGGCGACGACCGCCACCCCGATCCTCGTCCGCTGGGCGAGGCTGACCCGACCCGCGAGGCTCCGGTTCACCACCTCGGCGAGCGTGATGACAGCGACCGCGGCGAGGACCGGCCGGTCGGGCTCGCCTCCGGGGCCGGCGAAGACGATGGCCGGCAGGCAGAACACGAACGCCACCGTGACCGAGAGCGGCCGGGAGCCGGCACGACCCGACGAACGGCGGCCAGCCGGCGGCGACGGTGCGCTCACGGATGCGCTCAGGACCGCCACCTCCGCCCCGGTCGGCGGCCACGCCGTGCGCGCGCCCGCCGGTGCGGTTCGTCGCGGAGGGTGTGGGATTCGAACCCACGGGACGGCGTACACCGCCCGGCGGTTTTCAAGACCGCTGCCTTCGTCCGCTCGGCCAACCCTCCAGGTCGGGGCACCGTACCGAGGCCGACCGCGGCGACGACCCCGTTCGCGCCCGCATCGCCCGTCACTGGCGCGATCCGCGCGGTGCACCACCGACGTCCGAGGGGTGACAGACGGCCGGAACAGGACCTACCGTCCGCGGTTCGTCCCGGCCACGGGATGGCGAGGATCCTGCGCCGCGGCCCACGCGGCCGCGTTCACCGGGGTCGGATGCGCCGAGAGAGAGGACCTGCCACGTGGTGGCTTCGACGATGACCGCCGTCCAGCTGGTGGGCCACGGTGGCCCGGACCAGCTCGTGCTCCGCGACGACGTGCCCGTGCCCGTCCCGGCAGCCGACGAGGTGCTGATCGAGGTGAGCGCCTGCGGCATGAACAACACCGACGTGTGGGTCCGCGAGGGCGCCTACGGCACCGAGACCGACCCCTCCTCGGTGTCGACCTGGCGACGCGGCCGGTCGACGTTGACCTTCCCCCGCATCCAGGGCACCGACACCGTCGGACGGATCGTCGCGGTCGGCGACGACGTGGACGACGCCCGTCTCGGCGAGCGGGTCATGGTCGACTTCTCGATCTACAACCGCCCCGAGGGCGACGAGTCGCTCGCCGACATCGACTACATCGGCCACGGCCGCGACGGCGGGTACGCCGAGTACACCACGGTGCCGAGCGCCAACGCCCACCGCGTCGATGCCGCCATCAGCGACGCCGAGCTCGCGACCTTCTGCTGCGCCTACCTCACCGGCGAGCACATGCTCGACCGGGCCCGCGTCGCTGAGGGGGAACGCGTCCTCGTCACCGGCGCCTCCGGGGGCGTCGGGTCGGGCATCATCCAGCTCTGCCGCGTCCGCGGAGCCATCCCCTACGCCGTCACCAGCGCGGACAAGCAGGAGGCGGTGCTCGCGCTCGGCGCCGAGGCGACGATCGTCCGCGACGAGGGTGACCTCGTCGAGCAGGTGGCCGCAGCCACCGACGGCGCTCCGATCGACGTCGTCGCCGACCTCGTCGCCGGCCCGATGTTCAACGACCTGCTCCGCATCCTCAGGCCCGAGGGTCGGTACACCACCGCCGGCGCCATCGCCGGCCCGGTGGTCGATCTCGACCTGAGGACCATGTACCTCAAGCAGCTCGAGCTGCACGGCTCGTCGCAGGGCACCCGGACGGCGATGCGCCGCCTCGTCAGCTACATCGAGGCGGGCACGATCCGCCCGCTGCTCCACGCCGTCTACCCGCTCTCGGAGTTCCACCGCGCGCAGGCGGACTTCGTCGCCAAGCGCTTCATCGGCAACCTCGTCGTCGTCCCGGACGCCAAGTGGGACGAGATCGGAGCCCCCCATGCCGGCTGAGGGTGGCAGCCGGATGCGCTCGCTCGAACTGATCGACACCCAGTCCGGTGGTGACGTCAGCCGCATCGTGGTCGGCGGGGTCGGCCAGCTGCCCGGTGACACGGTCCGCGACAAGGCGCGCTACCTCGAGCAGCACGGTGACGGGTTGCGGCGGCTGCTGCTGTCGGAGCCGTACGGCGATCCGGCGATGAGCGTGAACCTCATCGTCGAAGCCAGCCACCCGGACGCGCAGGCGGGCTACATCATCATGGAGGCCATGGGCTACCCGCTGTACTCGGGGTCGAACACCATCTGCACCGCCACGGCGGTCCTCGAGAGCGGCCGCATCCCCATGCGTGAGGGGGTCCAGAACATCGTGCTCGAGTCGCCGGCCGGCCTGGCGCGGGTCACGGCCACCGTCGTCGACGGTCGTGTCGCCTCGATCACGACCCGCAGCGAGCCCGTCTACGTCGCCGTCCGCGATCTGGTCATCGATGTCCCCGGCCACGGCGAGGTGCGCTACGACATCGTGTGGAGCGGTGCCTTCTACGCCCTCGTCGACGCCGACGACGTCGGGTGCGAGCTGGTGCGCGAGGAGGAGATCGCCCTCGCGGCGCTCGGCGACGCGTTCGTCCGGGCCGTCCGCCCCGAGTTCGTCCAGTCGCACCCCGACCTCGGTGACGTGGGTCCGCTGCCGTTCGTGCACTTCTGCGGACCGGTCGAGCAGGTCGAGGACGACGGCTTCCGGGCACGGTCAGCCACCTACGTCCACCCCGGTGTGATCTGCCGCAGCCCCACCGGGACGGGCACCTCGGCCCGCCTCGCTCGGCTCTACGAGCGCGGCGACATCGCCGTCGGCCAGTGGCTCGACACCATCTCGCCACGCGGCACGAGCTTCCGCGGCACCGTCCTCGGGGCCGCATCGGTCGGCCACCACGCTGGGCTCGACACCCACATCACCGGTCGGGCTCGGACCCTCGCCCACTCGCGGACGGTGATCGACCTCGACGATCCGATGGTCGACACGAGCGACCTCGAGCACCTGCTCCCCGGCACCTGAACCGGGCGGCGAAGCCCGTCCTGGCCTCGGAGCACCGGCGACCGTGACGGCGTCGGGTCCGTGGCGTACGCTACGCCGCGCATGTTACAGAGAGGCCATAGATGTCAACCGCCGGTCCGGCGCCTTCGCCCCGCACGCCGCGCCCCGGCGTCCCACGACCGCGGATCGCTTGGCCGACGGTGGCGCTCGCTGCGGCGCTGCTCGCGGTCTACGGCGTGACCGCGTGGGCTGCCCTGACCGGCCGTCTCACCGCGTGGGTGTCCATCCCGGTCCACGCAGCGATGTGCTTCGCGATGTTCACCGTGCTGCACGACGCGACCCACCGGGGCGCCGGCAAGGTGAAGGCGGTCAACGAGATCCTCGGCCGCCTCGCGATCCCCTTCGTGGCGTTGCACGCCTCGTTCCCGCTGTTCCGCTTCATCCACCTCGAACACCACAAGCACGTCAATGAGGACCCCGACGTCGATCCCGACGCGTGGGTCATCGAGGGGCCGACCTGGCAGCTGCCGCTGCGGTGGGCCGTCGTCGACCTGCGCTACGCGTGGTTCTGGGCCAACAACGTCCGGTCGCGGCCACGCGCCGAGATCGTCGAATCGGTCGCGGTCATGGCGGTGGCGGCGGCGCTGCTGACCGGTCTCGTGCTGACCGGTCACCTCGGCGCCTTCGCGCTGGTGCTCCTGATCCCCCAGCGCATCGCGCTGGTCGTGCTCGCGTGGTGGTTCGACTGGCTGCCGCACCACGGCCTCGAGGCCACCAACCGCGACGACCGCTACCAGACGACCCGGAACATCGTCGGCGCGGAACGGCTGCTCACCCCGCTGATGTTCAGCCAGAACTACCACCTGGTGCACCACCTGCACCCGATCGTGCCGTTCTACCGCTACCTCCAGGCGTGGCGGAACGAGGAGGTGGCCTACCTCGAGCACGACCCGCCGCTGGCGACGCCCACCGGGCGGCCGGTCACCGCCGACGAGGAACGTGCGCGCCGGGGACTGGCGCCCGCGGGCTGATCAGCGGGCGATCCCGAGGTGGCGGCACAGGTTCTGGGCGAAGCGATCGCCCATCCGCGCCATCGTGGCGTCCATGACCCGTGTCACCGCGGGGCGGGACATCGCCGGTAGCGGCAGGTCCACGTGGACGGTCATGTCGACGGCGAGGTGGGTGCCGCCCTCGACCGGGGTCAGGGTGTAGAGGCCGTCCGCACCCGCACGCTCCTTGTGGCCGGGCGGCGGCTCGTGGACGAAGTCGATGCGTTCGGCCTCCTCGAAGTCCATCCGCACGGTGAAACAGGGGGCGACCTTGGTGCCGAGACCACCGATGCTGGCCAGCTCCCACCGCCAGTGGGTGGCGTCCACCTCGGTGATGCCCTCGATCAGCGGCGTCATCTCGGCCAGCAGCTTCGGGCTGGTCAGCACCTCCCAGATCGGCTCGGGCGGGACCGGCAGGGTGTCGTTGGAGGTGTTGCGGGCTTCGAAGCGGGTCACGAGGTCACCTCCACGTCGGTGCGGCCACGGCCGGCGAACAGCACCTCGGTCCCGAGGTGGGGGACGAGCGCCGCAGGCACGGCGACGGAACCGTCCGCGCGCTGGTGGGTCTCGACGATCGCGATCATGGCGCGCTGCACGGCCAACGCCGTGCCGTTCAAGGTGTGGACCAACACGTTGTCGCCGTCCGCCACCCGGATCCGCGTCCGCAGGCGGCGGGCCTGGTAGTCGGTGGTGTTCGAGCAGGACGTCACCTCGCGGTAGGCGTCCTGGCCCGGGAGCCAGGCCTCGATGTCGAACTTGCGCGCCGCCGAAGCGCCGAGGTCACCGACGGGGATGTCCACGACCTGCGCGTGGATGCCGAGGCCGGTGAAGATCTCCTCCTCGATGGACAGGAGCCGCTCGTGCTCGGCGTCCGAGTCGTCGGGGTGCACGAAGCTGAACATCTCCACCTTCTCGAACTGGTGGACGCGCAAAATCCCGCGCGTGTCCTTGCCGTGCGCCCCCGCCTCGCGCCGGAAGCACGGCGAGTAACCGGCGTAGCGCAGCGGCAGGTCCGCCTCGTCGAGCAGCTCATCCATGTGCAGCGCCGCGAGGGGGACCTCGGAGGTGCCGACGAGGTAGAGATCGTCCTCGGGCAGGGTGAAGATCTGCTGCTCGTCGGTCGGCAGGAAGCCGGTCCCGTACATCGCCTCCTCGCGCACGAGCACGGGGGGGATGACCGGTGTGTGGCCGTAGCGGCCGGCGACCTCGAGGGCGTAGCGGACGAGGGCGAGCTCGAGCAGCGCACCCTCACCCTTGAGGTACGCGAACCGGGCTCCGGAGGTGCGGGCCCCGCGGGCGAGATCGAGCGCGTCCGCGGCCTCCATCAGCGCCACGTGGTCGCGCGGCTCGAAGTCGAAGCTCGGACGCTCACCGAAGGTGCGGAGGACCACTCCGTCGCCCTCCTGCCCGTCGGGGGCATCCGGGTGGGGCAGGTTCGGCACCCGGGCGAACGCGGCGGCGTGCTCGGCCTCGACCTCGGCCAGCTGGGACTCGAGCTCACCGACGCCGGCCTTCAGCTCGCTCGCGCGATCGATCAGCGCCTGCCGCTCCTCGGCGGAGGCCTTCCCGATCGACGAGGACGCCGTCCGCTGCTCCGCCCGGGCGCGGTCGACGTCGGCGGTCAGCGATCGCCGACGTTCGTCGAGGGCGATGAGCGCATCGAGGCGGTCCCGGTCGATGCCGCGACGCGCGAGGGCGGCGGCCAACGGTTCGGGTTCGGTCCGGAGCAGGCGAGGATCGATCATGGCGGGCAGGCTAACGCCCGTCCCCGCCCCCCTACGCCACGACCCGGCCCACCGACCCCGCGGATCGCTGCCGGCTCGCTGCGGGTCCGCTCAGGTGTCGGCGTCCGGGATGCGCGCCCGCCACTCGGCGAGCCACTCGGCGGCGTCGCGGTAGGCGGCGTCATCGGAGGCGATGGCATCGGCCTCGGTGGTCACCCGCGCGCCCGACCGTCGGTAGGAACCGAGCACCTTGACGTCACGGTGGGTGCGCTTGACGGCAGCCAGGGCGTCCCCCACCCGTTCGTCGGCGAGGTGTCCGACGGTGTCGAGGAAGAACAGGTACTCACCGAGTTCGGCCTTGGTGGGCCGCGACTCGATCTTGGTCAGGTTCAGGTCACGCTCGGCGAAGATCTCGAGCAGCTGCAGCAGCGCACCGGGACGGTTCTCGTCGATGAAGACCGCGAGCGAGGTCTTGTCCCACCCCGTCGGCGGGCCGAGCTCGCGCCCGATGACGATGAACCGTGTGGAGTTCGCGGCGCGATCGGCGATGTCCCGCGCGAGGATCTCGAGTCCGTAGCGCTCGGCGGCGAGCGGGTTCACGATCGCCAGCCGGGGACCACCGAGCTCGGCGACCTCCTGCGCAGCGCGGGCGGTGGAGCTCGACGGGACGGTCTCGGCGCCAGCGACCACCGTGCCGAGCCACCGCCGTGCGGCCGCGAGCGCGATCGGGTGCGAGCGGACCTCGGTCACCTCGGTGAGCGACGCCCCGGGGGTCGCGGCCGCCACGAGGGTGACGGGCAGCTCGAGCTCACCGACGATGAGCAGATCGGTGTCGAACGCGAGCGCGTCGAGGGTGGCGGTCACCGAGCCCTCGAGGGTGTTCTCGATCGGCACGACGCCGCGTTCGGCGTCACCGTCCTCGACCCGGCGCAGGACCTCGGCGATGTCCGTGCACGGCTCGAGGACCGGATCGATCCCACCGACGATCAGCTGCGCAGCCGTCTCGGTGAAGGTGCCTGCGGGGCCGAGGTAGGCCACGTCCGCGCGGGGTGCGCCCACCGGGGCCGATCCGTCGCGTTCGTTCCGAGCGTTCACGAGGACCTCCTACGGCGGCGGGTCGGCGCGGGCGCCTCCCCCATCCCGCCCCCGTCCTGGGCGGTCGCGATGGCCGCTTCCTCCTCCACCGAGAGGTTGTGTTCGGAGCGACCGTCAGCCACCGGCTTGGCGTAGCAGCGGGTCTCGGTGCGGCCGTTGATGGCCGAGATGACGATGCCGTGGCCGTGCTCGTCGAGCAGCGCCGCCGAGAACGACAACGCTCCGCCCATGTCCTCGAACGCGTCGTAGCGGATCATCCCGATCCGTGACACCGCACCACGCAGGAGCTCGCGAAGCTCGCTGGAACGGGCATCGAGGGCGCGAACGTCACGGTCGATGGCCTGGATGGTGTCCTCGTGCCGACCGAGCACGGAGATGACGTCCTCGCCCCGCTCCGGGTCGATCGCGCGACGGTGCTCACGTACCAGGCGGCGCATCCGTGCCCAGAGCGCCAACATCGACACGAGCAGGAGCACGACCGCAGCGCACGCGGCGACGGTGAGCGTCTCGGTCAACTGCGGGTCGAGATCGAGCATGTGGCCCTCGTGGGTCCCCGGTGGCGGCACGGCTCACGTGCGCCGCGTGAGGTAGGTCGGAGCGGCCCTCGAACGTCGTCGTCACACCGATCCGAGCGGGCGCAGGAGCGTAGCGTCCATCGCTCGGCTCACCCGCCGGCAGCGCTGCTGACTAGGCTCCGCGCGTCGCCGACTGTGGAGGAAGTCCGTGAGCGCACGCGCGCGAGCATCCGCGCTGAGCGTCACCTTCCTCGTCGGACTGCTGCTGGCCCTGGCCGCCCCGGCGTTCGCCGAGACCGCTGCACCCGTACTCCTCGCGCAGGAGGACGACGCCGACGCCGACGAGGACGCCGACGCCGACGCCGACGCCGCTGAGGGGGAAGCCGCCGCCGACCCCTCCGTCCTCTTCGGCACGTTCCGCAACGCGGACGGGCCCGTCGAGGGCGTGCAGCTCTCGATCGCGGACAGCAGCGGCCAGGCCGTCGGCGAGGCCACATCCGGCCCGAACGGGCAGTGGGAGTTCGAGGTCCCCGAGCCCGGCGACTACGCCGTGACGGTCGAAGCGCTCCCCGAGGGTGTCGAGCTGCGCGACCCGGAAGCGTCGACCGTCGAGGTCACGGTCGGCGAGGGGCGGCGCGCGGTCCCGATCCCGCTCGGCGAAGGTGCCGCCGTCAGCGGCAAGGTCGCCCTGTTCTTCCAGCAGATCCTCTCGGGGATCCGTTTCGGGCTGATCATCGCGATGACCGCGGTCGGCCTGTCGCTCATCTTCGGGACCACCGGGCTGATCAACTTCGCCCACGGCGAGATCGTCATCATCGGCGCCGTGGCGACGTGGTTCGCCAACGCCGCGGGCCTGCACCTGGTGTTCGCCGCCGTGCTCGGGGTCATCGCCGCGGCGTTGAGCGGCGGGATACTCGACCGCGGTGTGTTCCGGCCCCTGACCCGCCGCGGCGTCGGGCTGTTCCAGCTGCTCGTGGTCACCATCGGGCTCTCGCTGGTGATGCGCTTCATCATCCTGATCGTCTTCGGTGGTCGCGCCCAGCCCTACAGCCAGTACGCGGTGCAGCAACGCATCAGCCTCGGCCCCTTCCAGACCACCCCACGTGACCTGGTCGTGATCGCGATCGCGACGGTCGTGCTCATCGCCGTGGCGACCGCGATCCAGCGCAGCAGGTTCGGCAAGGCCATGCGCGCCGTGGCCGACAACCGTGACCTGGCGGAGTCGTCCGGGATCGACGTCGAGCGGGTCGTCAGCGTCGTCTGGATCGCCGGTGGCGCACTCGCGGGCCTCGGCGGCATCCTGTACGCGACGCTGTTCCGGGTCACCTACGACTTCGGGTTCCAGCCCATGCTGCTGCTGATGTTCGCCGGCATCATCCTCGGCGGGCTCGGCACGGCCTACGGCGCGATGGTCGGCAGCCTCGTGGTCGGCCTCGTCACCGAACTCTCGGTCGTGTACTTCCCGAACGAACTCAAGACCGCGTGGGCGCTCGGCGTCCTCGTCATCGTGCTGCTCGTCCGACCCCAGGGGTTGCTCGGACGACGCGAACGCATCGGCTGAGGAGCTCGACGTGGACCTCGAAGCGATCCTCGGGACCGCCCTCCGCTCGGCGGTGGGGCCACAGGCCGCGGTCTACGCGCTGCTGGCCATCGGTCTCAACGTGCACTACGGCTACACGGGCCTGCTGAACTTCGGGCAGGTCGGGTTCATGCTCGTCGGGGCCTACGGCCTCGGCATCAGCGTGGCCACGTGGGGGCTCTCGCTCTGGGCCGGGATCGTCGTCGGTCTCATCGCCGGCGTGCTGCTCGCACTCCTGCTCGGTGCACCGACCCTGCGCCTACGGGCCGACTACTTCGCGATCACCACGATCGCCGTCGCCGAGGTGCTGCGCCTCGTGTTCCGCTCGAGCCCGGCCACCCCGATCACGGGCGGACCGTTCGGCCTGCAGTCGATCGCCAACGAGTTCTACGCCCTCAACCCGCTCACCCGGGGGATCCGACTCGGCCCGTTCACCTACTCGGTGAACGTGTCGTGGTCGTTGATCGTCACCTGGGCCCTGGTCCTGCTGGCCACGATCCTGGTGACGCTGCTCGTGCGCAGCCCCTGGGGCCGGGTGCTGCGTTCCATCCGTGAGGACGAGGACGCGGCGCGGGCGCTCGGCAAGAACGTCTTCTCCTACAAGATGCAGAGCCTGGTGCTCGGGGGCGTGCTCGGCTCCGTCGGCGGGATCATGTTCGCGATCGCCGGGTCGACGGTGAACGCGGACGCGTTCCGCCCGCAGATCACCTTCTTCGCCTACGCCATCCTCATCCTCGGCGGCGCAGCGACGCGCATCGGCCCGATCGTGGGTGCGATCATCTTCTGGTTCCTGTTCTCCGGCGTCCAGGGGCTGGTCCGGGACGCCCAGGGCGCCGACCTGCTGCCCGGCGTGCTGTCGGGCGCGAACGCCGTCGGTGCCTCAGCCCTGATCCTGATGGGCACCGCGCTGGTCCTGCTGGTCGTGTTCAGACCGCAGGGCATCTTCGGCGACCTGAGGGAGCTGAAGCTCGATGCCTGAGACCACACCCCACGCCATGGACACCCTCGACAAGCGTCCAGGGGTCGCCAAGCCGGACCCCATCCTCGTCATCGACGGGGTCCAACGACGGTTCGGCGGGCTGAAGGCCGTCGACGTCGACCACCTCGAGATCCAGCGCGGCGTCATCACCGCGCTCATCGGACCGAACGGTGCCGGCAAGACCACCTTCTTCAACCTGCTCACCGGCTTCGACACCCCCGACGAGGGGCGTTGGATCTTCGAGGGCGACGAGCTCGGCGGCGTCCCGTCGCACAAGGTCGCGCGCAAGGGCATGGTGCGCACCTTCCAGCTCACCAAGGCGCTGTCGCGGCTGACGGTGATGGACAACATGCTCCTCGGCGCCACGGGCCAGCGGGGGGAACGCTTCCTGCCCGCCCTGTTCCGCCCGGGCTGGTCCAAGCAGGAGGAGGCCAACCGCGTCCGCGCCGAGGAGCTGCTCGGCCGCTTCAAGCTCCTCGACAAGAAGGACGACTACGCCGGCGAGCTGTCCGGTGGCCAGCGCAAGCTGCTCGAGATGGCACGCGCCCTGATGGTCCAGCCGTCGCTCGTGATGCTCGACGAGCCGATGGCGGGGGTCAACCCAGCGCTGGTCCAGTCGCTGCTCGAACACGTCACGGCTCTGCGCAACGAGGGCATGAGCGTGATCTTCGTCGAGCACGACATGGACGTGGTCATGGGCATCAGCGACTGGGTCGTCGTCCTCGCCGAAGGGCAGGTCATCGCCGAAGGCCGTCCCGCCGACATCATGAGCGATCGGGCCGTGATCGACGCCTACCTCGGCCGTTCGCACGACGAACCCGAGACCGACACCTCCACGCCCGCCCCCGACGGGCCGGATCGGACCGAGGAGTGAGCGACGTGGCCACCGCCGAGCCCATCCTGGTCGCCTCAGGGCTGCACGCCGGGTACCTGCCGGGCATCAACATCTTGAACGGCTGCGACCTGACCCTCACCGACAACGAGATCGTCGGCATCATCGGCCCGAACGGGGCCGGGAAGTCGACCCTGGTCAAGGCCCTCTTCGGACTCGTCGACGTCCGCGACGGTCAAGTCACCCTCCGCGGCGACGACATCACCAACCTCAAGGCGCACCAGCTGGTCGAACGCGGCGTCGGCTACGTGCCGCAGACCAACAACATCTTCCCCTCGCTGACCATCCGCGAGAACCTCGAGATGGGCCTGTTCCTGCGACCCGACCGGTTCAAGGACCGGTTCGCCTCCGTGGTCGAGCTGTTCCCGCTCCTCGGGGACCGCGCCAGCAGCCGGGCCGGGACGCTGTCCGGCGGGGAACGACAGATGGTCGCCATGGCCCGAGCGCTGATGATGGAGCCCTCGGTGCTGCTGCTCGACGAACCATCGGCAGGCCTGTCGCCCGCCAACCAGGACGAGGTGTTCCGGCGGGTGCGGACGATCCGCGACAGCGGCGTGTCGATCGTGATGGTCGAGCAGAACGCCCGCCGTTGCCTGCAGATCTGCGATCGGGGCTACGTGCTCGACCAGGGCACCAACGCCTACACCGGCACCGGCCGCGAGCTGCTCGAGGACCCGAAGGTCATCGAGCTCTACCTCGGCACCCTCGCCAAGGCTCGCTGACCGCAGTCATCATCCCGCGGTCCCGATGTGCGCTCGACCCGGACGCGCGCTCGACCCGGACGCGCGCTCGACCCGGACGCGGTGGAGGCCCCGCCGTGTCGGCGGGGCCTCCTCGTCGGTGCGGGTGGATCAGAGGTCGCTGAGGTCCACGTCCTCGGAGCCGACGATCTCGAGCCCGTTCTCGGTGAACTCACCGATGGCGTACCGACCGAAGGTCGGGTCCGTGCCGGAGAGGTCCAGCGGACCGGACGCGCCGTTGTAGTCGATGTCCTCGCCGCCCTCGAGCATGCCCTTGCACTCCTCGAAGGAGGTGCACTCGGTCCCGTCCTGGGTGACGCCTTCGACCTCGCCCATGAAGACGGCGGGGTCGGTCGACTGCGCGGCCTCAGCAGCGAGCGCCATGACGATGACGCAGTCGTACGCCTGACCACCGTAGATCAGGTTGCCCTGGTTGGAGTCGTCGAGCACGTCGTTGAGACGGTCGTTGAACTCCTGGCCACCAGCGGCGCCGATGACCTTCATACCGGTGATGTCGGTACCGACGGACTCACCGAAGTTCGGGCCGAAGATGCCGTCACCACCGTAGATGCCCTCGGGACCGACGCCTGCCTCGATGAGCGCGCCGATCAGGCCGCCGGACTCGTCGAAGCCGATGACGACCGCGGAGTCCGCGCCGGCACCGGTGACCTGGGACACGAGCGCGTCGAAGTCGTCCGACTCAGGGTCGTACGCCTCGGAGATGACGGGCTCGACACCCTGCTCGGTCAGGCCCTCTTCGACCAGACCACGCAGCGCTTCGCCGTAGTCGTCGGCACGGGCGAGCACCGCCGGGGCGGTGTAGCCGTCACCGATGACGGTGTTGGCGATGATCGGAGCGACCGCCTCGTCCGGCGGGACGGTGCGGAAGTAGTAGCTGTTGTTGTCCTGCTCGGAGAACGCCGGCGAGGTGTTCGAGGCCGAACACTGGACGATCTCGTTGTCCTCGAGCGTCTGGATGATCTCCTGCGACATCCCCGACGCAGCAGCACCGACGATGCCGTCGACACCGTCGTTGATCAGGCGGGCAGCGGTGTCACGTGCGACCGCCGCGTCGCCAGCCTCGTCACCGGTGTTCAGGGTGACGTCCGAGCCCATCACGCCGCCAGCGGCGTTGATGTCCTCGATGGCGAGGTTGACGCCCTCGATCTGGGGCGGGCCGAGCGGAGCGAGCGGACCCGACTCCGGCAGGACGTAGCCGATGTCGAGCACGTCGTCCCGCTCGGGACGCTCGATCTCGGCCTCTTCCTCGGCCTCGCCGTCGTCGGCGGCAGCTTCGCCGTCGTCCTCGGCCGGAGCCTCGGTCTCGGTCTCGGTGGTCTCGGGCTCGTCATCGCCGCCGCCACAGGCGGCAGCGGTGAGCGCGAGCGCGGTGGCAGCCGCGACGCGGCGCAACCAGAGCGATCGATGCATGGAGTTTCCCTCCCGGAAGCTCGTCGTCAGCGAGCGCGTCGAGCGCAAGCCGACCTCCAACCCCACGGTCGTGGGATGGTGTCCGGTAACGCTACTACGCAGGTAGGAGGAAGTGAACCGTTCGGCGCAGGTGTGCGTTCCTGCAGGTCAGACGGTGCCGGATCGACGGTGCGGTATCGCCGGAGCACCGCTGGCGGTTCCGGCCTAGCGTCGCGTTCCCGAACCGACGGAGCCACCGTGGCCGAGACCCTGCTGTTCCCCTGCTCGCACGCCGAGGACGCCCCCGAGCGCGCGACGGTGCCGTTCATCGCCGCAGCCACCGCGGTCGCCTCCGGCCAGCACGCGGTCGTGATCTGCACCGTCGACGCGGTGACGCTCGGCCTACCCGGCACCGCCGAACGCATCGAGGAGGACGGGATGCCGCCCCTGGCCGACCTCGTCCGCCAGGTGGCCGCCGGAGGGGGCGAGATCTGGCTCTGCTCCGCGTGTGCGACCAAGCGGGGCATCACCGGCGACACCGAACTCGTCGCCGGCGCGACCATCGTCGGCGCGGCCCGGATCGTCGAAGCCCTCACCGAGGGTCGCGCGATCACGCTGGCCTAGCGACCGGGGCGTCGTCGACGTTCACTCCCCGAGCTCACCTGCGTCGTCGGTCCCGTCGGTGGCGCCCTCGTCCTCGCCGGTCTCGGGCGGCGTGCCGCCCTCGGTTCCGTCCTCGGCGCCGTCCGACGGCGACGTGGTGTCGTCGTCCTCGACCCCGTCGGTGGTGGGATCGAACTCGGCCTCGGGCGTCTGCTCGGCGTCGTCGCCGCCACATCCCCCGAGCACGAGAGCGACGGCGGCGGAGGCGGCGAGCGTGCGGCGGATCGGAGCGTGCATCACGGGTACCTCGGCGGGTCGGGACGGTGGCCACGGCGGCCACGCCCACTATCCCCGGCTCCGCGAGCTGCCGTGCCGGACCACCACGGCCGGCTGACCGTGGTGGCCGCGATCCGGACCGCAGGGTCAGCAGCGGGCGAGCCAGTCGCCGAACGAGGTGCCGGTCAGGCGTTCGTACGCCTCGACGTAGCGCGATCGAGTCGCGGCGACGACCTCGTCCGGCAGCGCGGGGGCTGGCGGCTGCTTGTCCCACCCCGTCGAGGTCGCGAAGTCGCGCACGTACTGCTTGTCGAAGCTCGGCGGGCTCGCTCCCGGTTCCCAAGCGTCCGCCGGCCAGTAGCGCGAGGAGTCCGGCGTCATGACCTCGTCGGCGAGCAGCAGCCGACCGTCGCGCTGACCGAACTCGAACTTGGTGTCGGCGAGGATGATGCCGCGTTCGGTGGCGTGGGCAGCGCCCGCGGCGTAGAGACGCAACGACAGCTCACGCAGCTCCGAGGCGAGCTCGTGACCGATCGCGTCCGCCATCACCTCGAAGCTGACGTTCTCGTCGTGGTCGCCAGCCTCGGCCTTCGTCGCCGGCGTGAAGATCGGCTCGGGCAGACGGTCGGCTTTGACCAGTCCGGCCGGCAGCTCGATGCCGCAGACGGTGCCGTCCCGTCGGTACTCGTTCCAGCCGGAGCCGACGAGGTAGCCCCGGACCACGCACTCGACCGGGACGATGTCGACCTTGCGACACAGCATGGTGCGCCCGGCGAGCCGCTCCGCATCGGCGGGATCGAGCTCGCCGGGCAGGTCGTCGAGGTCGGTCGAGACCAGGTGGTGGTCGACATCCAGCCGGTCGAACCAGAACGCGGAGACCGCCGTGAGCACGCGACCCTTGTCCGGGACCGGTGTCGGGTGGACCACGTCGTAGGTGGACACCCGATCGGAGGCCACGAGCAGGAGGTGGTCGTCGTCGACCTCGTAGAGGTCGCGGACCTTGCCCGAGCGCAGGTGCCTCAGGCCGCGGATGGTCGGCTCAGCCACGGAGGTTCCTCGTGCGGTCGCGGTCGCTGATCACCGGAACCTAGTGACGGCGGCGTCGCTCGAGGTCCTCGGGCCGGTCGATGTCCCGTGGCCGCGGGCCCACGACGGGCACCTCGAGCGTCCCGAGCTGCCCGAGCAGCTCGCGCGCACCGCGATCCCCTTCGACGCCGAGCAGCCGGTCGAACACCTCGGCCGCGAAGGCGACGGGGTGGCCCGGACCGTCCTCGTAGCGGGCGCGCGCCGCAGGGACGCCGTCGAGGACGGCGCCCGCGACGTGGTCCACGGCGTCGGGAGCGACGTCGGGTTCGTCGGCGAGGAGGATGACCGCGACGCGGGCACGACGTCCCACCGCGGCCCGGATGCCGACCCGGAGCGAGCCGGCCTGGCCCGCCTCGTGGTCCACGTTGACGGCGACCTCGACGGACGCGGTGCCCCGCGCGGCCGCCGCGACGTCGGCCCGGTCGTGCCCGACGACGACCACCACCTCGTCGACGAGCCGAGCGGCGGACGCGAGGGCGACCACGTGCCCGACGAGCGGGCGACCGCCGAGCTCCGCGAGCTGCTTGGTCGACCCGAACCTCGACGCGGTGCCAGCCGCCAGGATCACGGCGACCACCGGCCCCGTAGGCTCACCGTCACGACCAGCGGCGGGAGACGCGAGGTGGGACAGCGACGGACGGCGGCGGTCGTCACGGCCAGCGATGGGGTGGCCAGCGGTCACCGGCAGGACGGTTCGGGCGACGCGGTGGCCGCCCTGCTGGCCGACCACGGCTGGGAGGTGGTCCGCCGCGAGGTGGTGCCGGACGTCCGACCGCGGATCAGTGCCCTGCTGGCGGCGCTCGCCGACGAGGGCGGGCTCGCGGTCGTCTGCATCACCGGTGGAACCGGCTTCGGCCCCCGGGACGTGACCCCCGAGGCCACGCGCGACGTCTGCCACCGCGACGCACCCGGCCTGGCCGAGGCCATGCGAGCTGCCGGGCGGGCCTCGACCCCGATGGCCGACCTCTCGCGCGGGGTCTGCGCCATCCGCGGCGCCACGCTCCTGATCGACCTGCCGGGCAGCCCACGCGGGGCGACCGAGTCGCTGACGGCGATCATCGGCCTGCTCCCCCACGCGGTCGACCTGCTCGGCGGCGACACCGAGCACCCGTCCGGCGCGCCTACGCCCGCCGACGGCTGAACCGGTCGGCCGGAGCCCGTCACCGGCTGCGGCGCCACCAGAGCACGCCGGCGATCAACGCCGCGAGGGCGACCAGCGGCAACACCCGCTTGGCGACGGCGCCGCCCGCGACGTCGACCAGGTCGAGCGCCTCGGGCTCGCGTGCCGGGGGGGCGATCCGGCGCGGACCGGCATCCGCCTGCGACGGCACGGTGGCCGAGACCGCCGGCGTCGCGGCGGCACCAGGAGCGGTGTCGGCGGGTGGCGCGGTCGTCGGAGGCGGGAGCTCGTCGGTGGCCCCGATCCCCTCGTCCTGTTCGATCATCTCCGACAGCCGATCCGCGAAGGTGCCGATCAGCTTGGTCCCGACGTCGGCCATGACGCCGCGCCCGAACTGCGCCGGCTTGCCCGTCACGGTCAGGTCGGTCACGACTCGAACCTTCGTGCGGTCAGCAGCCTCGGCGACGAGGTCGGCCGACACGTCCGCGGTGGCCGTCCCGGCCCCCCGCGCCTCCTTGCCGGCGGCGTGGATGACCGCGTGCTTGGCCGCCTCGTCCTTCTCCGTCAGCTCGGCGGTGCCGCGGTAGGTGACGGCGATGGGTCCCACCTTGACCTTGACCTTGCCGGTGTAGGTGGCCCCGTCGACCTCTTCGAGGGTCGCGCCAGGGAGGCAGGGCGCGACACGTTCGAGGTCGGTCAGGATCTCGAAGGCGCGGTCGATGCCGACCGGGACCGTGAACTCGTTGACGAACTCCACGTCGGTGCCTCTCTCTGTCCGGATCGGGTGGGTCGTTCAGGTAGCGCTGGCGCTCAGACCTCGAGCACGTCGCGCCGCCGGTGGATGGGGCCGACGGTGTCGGTCAGGCGCGCGCCCGAGCCCCCGTGACGGTCGAGGAGGATCTCGGCGGCGATGGACACCGCGGTCTCCTGCGGCGTCCGCGCCCCGAGGTCGAGCCCGATCGGCGAGCGCAGCCGGCCGAGATCCGCCTCGTCCACGCCCTGCTCACGCAGGCGTGCCAGCCGGTCCTCGTGGGTGCGCCGGCTGCCCATGACGCCGACGTAGGCCGCGTCGGTCCGCAGCGCGGCCTCGAGGACCGGGACGTCGAACTTCGGATCGTGGGTGAGCACGCAGATGACGGTGCGCGCGTCGACCGTGGTCTCGGCGAGGTAGCGGTGGGGCCAGCTGACGACGACCTCGTCGGCGTCCGGGAAGCGCGCGGCGGTGGCGAAGCGGGCGCGCGCGTCGCAGACGGTGACGTGGTAGCCGAGGAAGCGTCCGACCGACGCGACGGCGCTGGCGAAGTCGATGGCGCCGAAGACGAGCATGCGGGGACGCGGGGCGAACGAGGCCACGAAGACGCCGACGTCGTCGACCCGACGCTCCCCGTGCGGACCGTAGTGACGCAGGCCGGTGGCGCCCTGCTGCAGCATCCCCCGGGCGTCGGCCAGGACCGCGTGGTCGAGCCCGTCATCGCCGGTCGTGCCGTCCGCGTCGCCCGGCCGCACCACGAGCATCGCGCCGGCGTGGTCACCCTCGGTCACGGTGGCCACCGCGACCGGCGCGTCGTTCTCGAGGTCGGCGGCGAGGTGGTCGAGGTCGACGGTGTCGGGCGTGATGGGCTGCACGAACACCTCGATCGTGCCGCCGCAGGTGAGGCCGACCGCGAACGCCTGGTCGTCGGAGATGCCGTACCGGACCCGTCGGGGCACGTCGGTCTCGAGCACCTCGGTGGCCACCTCGACGACCGCTCCCTCGACGCACCCGCCGGACACGCTGCCCACCACGTCGCCGTCCGGGTGGACCGCGAGCACCGCGCCCGGTGGTCGAGGCGCGCTCTCGGAGGTCGCCACGACGGTCGCGAGGGCGAAGCGGGTCCCCTCCGATCGCCAACGTCGGAGTCGTTCGAGCTCCTCACGCACGTGGGCTCCCTCCCGATCCTCGCGACGCTGCGCTCGGGTACCCGCCGTGGCGCCGCTCCGCTCCGACGGTACCGGCCACCTCGTGAGCGAGACGCTCGAGGGCCGCCAACGAGTGGCCCTCGACCAGCGCGTCGCAGTACGGCAGCGCCGCCGCCATCCCCCCGGCGATCGGGGCGAACCCCTCGCGGCCGGCCAGGGGGTTGGCCCAGATGACCCGGTGGGCCAGACGGGACAGGCGCGCCACCTGATCACCGAGCAGCGTCACCTCGCCGGTCTCCCAACCGTCGGAGAGCACGACGGCGACGGCCCCCCGGGCCAGGCCGCGTTGCCCCCACAGGTCGAGGAAGTCCCGCAACCCCTCACCGAGCCGGGTACCACCCGACCAGTCGGGGATGGCTGCGGCGACGGCCCGCATCGCGGTGTCGGGGTCGCGGTGACGCATCTCGTCGGTGACCCGGGTGAGGCGGGTCCCGAGGGTGAAGACCTCGGTGGGGGTGCCCTGCCGGCGCGCGGCGACGTGAGCGAAGCGCAGCAGCACGTCGGCGTACCCCGCCATCGAACCGCTGACGTCGACCAGCAGGATCACACGGCGGGGACGTCGCCTCGGCGCCTGGTGGTGCAGTTCGCCGAGCTCACCACCGGAGCGCAGCAGGCTCCGGATGCTCCGGCGCCGATCCACCGCGCCGCGCGGGGCCGGGACCGAACGGCGTGTGCGCCGCGTCGCCCCGGGCATCGCGAGGGCGGCCAGCAGCTGGTGCAGCTCGCGCCGCTCCCGTTCGTCCATGTCGCGCACGTCGCGCTGACGCAGGAGCTCGTCGCGGGAGGCGTGGCGCGTGACCGCGTGCGCGTCGACCTCGGGTTCGTCGTCGGCTCCGGTCGCGCCGACGCTCTCGCCGAGCGTCTGCGTGCCGAGCTCGACCCGTCGACGGACGATAGGTCGGCCGGTGACGGCCTGACCGTCGAAGAAGGCCGCGAAGACGCGGTCGTAGCGTTCGAGATCGTCGGGACCCGCGCAGAGCGTGAGCCGGCCGGCCCAGTACACGTCGTCCCGATCGCTGGCCGCGAGCACGTCGAGTGCCTCGACGAACGCGTGCACGCGGTCAGGTGAAGCCTCCACCCCGGCGGCACGGAGGGTGCGTGCGAAGCCCACGGCTGGCCCGGCGAGCCCCGTGTCGCGGAGCTCGCTCGCGGCCGGCGGTCCATCATCCTCCACCGGCATCCCGCTGCGCCGTGCGTGCTCCTCCGGTCGCCGAGCGACCTCCGTCCGCGCCACCGGCGGCCGCCCTCACCACGAGCTGGCTGACGTCGATGGCGCGAACCCGTTCCTGGTCCTCGCGGAACTTCAGCACCGACCCGAGCGTGGCCGCGGCCCGGTCGGCGTCGAGGTGGTCGGCCCCGAGCGCGACGAGCGCTTCGGTCCAGTCGAGCGTCTCGGCCACACCGGGAGGCTTGAGCAGGTCCTGCTCGCGCAGCACGTGGACGGCCGAGGTGACCTCGCGCGCGAGCCGTTCGCCGACCTCGGGCAGGCGTCGGCGCACGATGGCGACCTCACGCTCGAAGGTGGGGTGCTCGACCCAGTGGTAGTAGCAGCGCCGCTTGAGCGCGTCGTGGACCTCGCGGGTCCGGTTGGAGGTCAACACGACCACCGGCGGCTGTGCGGCCCGGATGGTGCCGAGCTCGGGGACGGTCACCGTCGTGTCCGACAGCACCTCGAGCAGCAGCGCCTCGAACTCGTCGTCGGCGCGGTCGACCTCGTCGATCAGCAGCACCGAGGGTGAGGTCTCGAGCGCCTGCAGGATGGGACGCGCGACGAGGAACCGGCGGTCGTAGAGCTCGTCCTCGAGCGCCGCAGCGGCATCCGGTGAGCCGGCGGCACGGCCGGTCGCCTCGGCAGCCCGCAGGTGCAGCACCTGCGCGGGGAAGTTCCAGTCGTACAGCGCCTGGGACGCGTCGAGTCCCTCGTAGCACTGCAGCCGGATCAGCGGCGCGCCGAGCACCTCGGCCAACGCGTGCGCGACCGCGGTCTTCCCGACGCCCGCGTCCCCCTCGAGCAGCAACGGCCGCCGCAGTGCCAGCGTCAGGTAGGCGGCCGTCGCGAGCCCGTCGTCGGCGAGGTACCCGGCGCCGTCGAGCGCGCTCGCCAGACCGGCGGGATCGGTGACCCCGTCGGGCAGGAGCGGAGGAGCGGGTGGGTGCTGCCCACCCGCTCCGGTAGCGGCGTTCGAGTTCACCCGGCGGCGGCCGTCAACGCACGGCGGGTGAGCACGCGGGCGAGGTGCTCGCGGAACTCGGGGGTCGCGTTCAGGTCCGAGGGCGGGGAGGTTCCCTCGGCCGCCTGCTCCGCGGCAGCGGCGATGGCATCGGTCGAGGCGCCACGCAGCGTGGCCTCGGTCGCCGATGCGCGCAGCGGGGTGGTGCCCATGTGGGTGAGTCCCACCCGGGCGTCCTCGATCGTCCCGTTGGAGCCCTTGATCAACGCGCACGAGCCGACGATCGCCCACGCCTGGGCGACCCGCCCGAACTTCTCGTAGTGCCACCCCCACTGCCCGACGAGCTTCGGGACACGGACCTCGACGAGCACCTCGTCCTCGCGGATCGAGGTCTCGAGGTAGTCGACGAACAGGTCGGCGGCGCGGATGTTGCGGCGGCCGTCGGGACCCTGGACCACGACCGTGCCGTCGAGCGCCAGCAGCAGCGGCGGCAGGTCGCTGGCCGCATCACCGTGGGCGATGGCCCCGCCGATCGTGCCGCGGTGGCGGACCTGTGCGTCACCGACGGTGCGGGTGACGTCGGCCAACACCCCGCAGTGCTCCTGGACCAGCGGGTCCTTGATCACCGCGTCGTGGGTGGTCATCGCGCCGATCGCGAGGTGTTCGCCACCGTCACGTACCCCCCGCAGGTCGTCGACCCGGCCGAGATCGATGATGACCTCGGGGGCGGCGAGACGCAGCTTCATCAGCGGCAGCAGGCTGTGTCCGCCCGCGAGCAGCTTGGCCTCGTCGCCGTGTTCGACGAGGGCGGCGACCGCCTCGTCGACCGAGCCGGCCCGGATGTAGTCGAAGGTCGCGGGGATCACGCCGCACCTCCTTCCCGCGCCCCGAGCTCGGAGCGACCCGTCGCCGACGCGTCCCGGGCGGATCGCATCGCCTCCCAGACGTTACGCGGTGAGGCCGGCATGCGGACGTCGTTGACGCCCATCGGTCGCAGCGCGTCCACCACGGCGTTGATCACCGCCGGCGTCGAGGCGATCGTGCCCGCTTCGCCGACGCCCTTGACCCCGAGGGGGTTGGTGGTCGCCGGCGTCTCGGTCCGGTCGGTGACGAAGGTCGGCAGGTCGGCCGCGGACGGCGCGTAGTAGTCGATGATCGATCCGGTCGTCAGGTTGCCGTCGGCGTCGTAGACCGCCTCCTCGAACAGGGCCTGCGCGATGCCCTGGGCCAGGCCGCCGTGCACCTGCCCCTCGACGATCTGTGGGTTGATGACCTTGCCGATGTCGTCGACCGCGACGTAGCTGCGCAGGTGCACGTGGCCGGTCTCGGTGTCGACCTCGACGGCGCACAGGTGCGTGCCGTGGGGGTAGGAGAAGTTCTCGGGGTCCACGGTCGCGTCGGAGTCGAGCGACGGCTCCATGTCCTCGGGGTAGTCGTGCGCGGCGAAGACCGCCAGCGCCACGTCCTGGATGGTCGTGGTCGCATCCGGCGAGCCCTTCACGCTGAAGGTCCCGCGGTCGAACTCGAGGTCGTCCTCGGAGGCCTCGAGCAGGTGAGCCGCGACCTTCCTCGCCTTGGCGACGACCTTGTCGCAGGCCGAGACCACCGCGTACCCACCGACGACCAACGACCGCGAGCCGTAGGTGTCCATGCCCTTGTGGGCGACGGCGGTGTCCCCGTGCCGCACCTCGACGTCCTCGTAGTCCACACCGAGCTGGTCGGCGGCGATCTGCGACCAGGCGGTCACGTGCCCCTGGCCGTGCGGTGAGGTGCCGGTGATCACCTCGACCTTGCCGGTGGGCAGCATCCGGACCGACGCGTGTTCCCAGCCGCCGGCCCCGTACGACAACGACCCGAGCACCCGGGACGGCGCCAGACCGCACATCTCGGTGAAGGTCGAGATCCCGATGCCGAGCTGGACCGGGTCGTCGGCTTCGCGGCGGCGTGCCTGTTCGGCCCGCAGCCCGTCGTAGTCGAACAGCTCCTTGGCCTTGGCCGTGGCCGCCTCGTAGTTGCCCGAGTCGTAGGTGATGCCGGCCACGGTGTCGTAGGGGAACTCCTCGTGCTTGATCCAGTTGCGTTCGCGCAGCTCGAAGGGCTCGACCCCGAGCTCGTGCGCCGCCTCGTCGATGAGGCGTTCGATGCCGAACGTCGCCTCGGGCCGACCCGCACCGCGGTAGGCGTCGGTGGGGGTCTTGTTGGTGAAGACCCCGTGGCAGGTGAACGACAGCGCGTCCATCTTGTAGATGGCGTTGAACATGAACGCGCCGAGGATCGGCACGCCCGGGGTGACCAGCTGGAGGTAGGCGCCCATGTTGGCCATGAGCTCGACCTTGAGGCCCTTGATGCGGTTGTCGGCGTCGAACGCGATCGAGAGGTCCTGGATCTGGTCACGACCGTGGATGGTCGAGAGGAACCCCTCGGAGCGTGACTCGGTCCACTTGACCGGCACGCCGAGGTGCCGGGCGAGGACGAGACAGATGGCCTCCTCGGCGTAGACGTTGAGCTTGCTGCCGAAACCGCCGCCGACGTCCGGGGCGACCACGCGCAGCTCGTGCTCCGGGACCCCGCAGGTGAGCGCCAGCATCAGACGCAGGATGTGGGGCACCTGCGTCGCCGACCACAGCGTGTACTCGCGGGAGTGGGTCGGCGGTTCGCACACCACCGACCGGGTCTCGATCGCCAGCGGGATCAGACGCTGTTGGATGAAGCGGCGCGTGGTGACGTGGGCCGCCCCGTCGAACGCCGCGTCGATGTCCCCGTCGATCTTCTGCCAGGTGTAGCTCCGGTTCGAGCTGAGCGAGGTGTCGGCGAGGTCGGCGCCGTCGGCGAGCGCCGCCTCCATGTCGGTCACCACCGGGAGCGGGTCGTAGTCGACGAGCACGTGCTCGATCGCGTCGGCGGCCTGGTACTTCGAGCGCGCCACGACGACCGCGACCGCATCACCGACGTGACGGACCTCGTCGGTGGCGAGCGGCAGGTGGACCGGAGCCGCCATGTCCTCGGTGACCGGCCAGGCACACGGCAGACCGCCCTCCCAGTTGGACACGAGATCGGCACCGGTGAAGGCCGCGACGACGCCGGGCTGCTCGAGCGCGGCCGACACGTCGACGTTGGTCACGCGGGCGTGGGCCATCGGGCTGCGCACCAGCGCGACGTGGAGCATGCCGTTGAGCTGGAGGTTGTCGGTCCACTGGGTGCGACCGGTGACGAGGCGCGCGTCCTCCTTGCGCAGGCGCGTACGACCGACGTTGAGGGCGGTGGGAGGCGTGTCGAGCGCGGTCACGGTGCCACCTCCACGTCGCGGAGCCGATCGGCATCTCCAGCGCGTTCGGTCACGTCGGCCTCACCCATCGTCCCCTCCTCGGGGCTCGTGGTCAGCGGTTCCCCGCGCATCTCCGCGGCGGCGCGTCGGACGGCCCGGACGATGTTGACGTAGCCGGTGCAGCGGCAGAGGTTGCCCTCGAGCCCCTGGCGGACGTCGTCCTCGGAGGGGTCGGCGTTCTCGGCGAGCAGGGCGGCGGACGCCATGATCATCCCGGGGGTGCAGAACCCGCACTGCAGCCCGTGCTCGACGTGGAAGGCCTTCTGGAGCGGGTGCCAACCCTCGGTCTCGTCGCGCACCCCGGGCGCCTTCTCGGCCATCCCCTGGATGGTGGTGATCTCCTCGCCGTCGGCCTGCACGGCGAGGATCGTGCAGCTCTTGACCGAGGTCCCACCCATGTGGATGGTGCAGGCGCCACAGTTCGAGGTGTCGCAGCCGACGTTCGTGCCGGTGCGGCCGCACTGCTCGCGCAGGTGGTGCACGAGCAGCCGTCGTGGTTCGACGTCGTCCTCGTAGGTGGTGCCATCGACGGTGATCGAGATTCGTGTCACGGAGGTCCCTTCGGGCCTACGGCGCCGCATCGGGTCTCCGGGCGGCGCCGGACGTGTCGGGCCGCGCGACCGTTCGCACGTGGCCTCCCTCCCCCGGGTCGCCGCGGCCGCCTCGGTGAGGCGGCCGCGGGCGGGGACCGGGGGTGGTCGGCCGCGTCCGTCCCTGAGCTACCGGGACGTGGGCTCGGACCGTCGGCTCCCGCTGCTCCCGTCCGCCGGTGGCGCTCCCGAGCCATCGCCGGACGGGTCCTGCTGCGTCGCCACCGCTCCCGTGGCGGCGACGTGGAGCCGAACCTACGGGCGCAGCGACGCGGCTGCCGAGGAAAACGCGCGAACCTGGACGGTGCGCGCGCGTGGCCGCACAGCCCGTGCGCCGAACGTGACGCCGGTGTCGGATGGGGGCCCCCGGCGACCGCAGCCTGGTACGGGGCGCCCGAGCGTCGCGGCGCCGAGCGGGGTCGCGGTGGAGCCACCCCGCAGCGGGAGGAGCGAGCGTGAACGGTGATCTGGTCGATGCGCACGTCCACCTGTTGCCCCCACGGCTCGCGGCTCGGGTCCGGCGCGTCTTCGACGAGCACCTGCCGGGCCAGCTGGCCTACGCCACCCCCGACGCCGACGCGGTGCTCGATGACCTAGCCGGTGCCGGGGTCGGGGCGGCCTGGGTGCTTCCCTACGCCCACGCACCGGGTGTGGCCGAGTGGCTCGTCCCGGCCACGGCCGAGCACGTCGCGACGCTGGCCGTGGCGCACCCCGACGTCGACCTGGTGCTCGGCGCGACGGTGCACCCGGGTGACCCCGCCGGCGCGACCGCCGTGCACGACGCGGTCCACAAGCACGGTGCTCGCGTGCTCAAACTGCACTGCGCCGTCGGCGGGTTCGCGGGCGACGATCGCCGGCTCGATCCGGTCCTCGCGCTGTGCAGCGCGCTGTCCCTGCCGATCGTCCTCCACGTGGGCAAACACGCCGCGGGGACATCGGCCGCGCCCGACCTCGGCGAGGTCGACCGGGTCGCCACGCGCTTCCCCGACCTGCCGCTCATCGTGGCGCACACCGCCTTGCCAGCTATCGAGGCCACCCTGGCGCTGCTCGAGCGCCACCCCAACCTGCACGCCGACCTGACGCCCGTCGTGGCCGCGACGCCCGAGCTCAGCGACGAGCAACTGATCCGTTTCGGCGACCGCCTGCTGTTCGGTTCGGACGCACCCAACACCGGGCTGCGGGTCGGTGATGCGATCGCCCGGTGGCGCGACCGGCCGCTGCCTGCCGACACGCGGTCGGCGATCCTCGGCGGCAACGCCCGCCGGCTGACGGCCGCGGTCCGGACCTAGCGCCTCGACCGCGGCACACGGCGCGGCGGCTCGTCTCGCAGGAAGTCGGCCACGAGCGGCGCGAGCTGGTCGGCCTGCAGCACCAGGGCGAGGTGGCCGCCTGGGTAGACGTGCACCCGACCACGCGGGAGCAGCGCACCGAGCACGCGCGCGTTGACCAGCGGGATGATCGGATCGTCGTCCCCGGCCAGCACGAGGGTCGGCTGCCGGATGAACCGCAGCCACGGGACGCTGGTCCAGCCGGCGCTGGCCAGCAGCTGCAGGTAGTAGCCGCGCCGCGTGCCCGCACGCGAGTGGGCGTGCAGCAGCTCGCGGGCCCGTTCAGGTTCGGTCCGCACCGAACCGCCGTAGATGAGCGGTGCCACGCGCTCGGCGTACGCGGGATCGCGGTACCGCCGTGGCGTGATCATCTTGCTGAGCACCCGCGGGTGCGCGGGGACCATCAGGTTGCCCGTCCCGGTGGCGACGAGCACGACGCGTCGGCACCGCCGCGGGTTGGCGAAGGCGAGCTGCTGAGCGAGCGCGCCGCCCCAGGAGATGCCGAGCACGTCGAAGCGGTCGTGACCGAGCTCGTCCAGGAGCCGTCCCACGGTGCGCGCGAGCAGGTGCAAGGTGTAGGGCCGTCGCGGCTGCGGGGAGCCCCCGACCCCGGGGACGTCGAAACGCACCACCTCGATGGCCGGATCGAGTCGCTCGACGAAGGGATCGAGCAGCTCGAGGCTGGCCCCGATGCCGTTGGCCAGGACCAGCGGGGGCCCGCCACCGGTCCCCGGCCGTACGTCGACGCGCAGCTGCTGTTCGCCGACCGTGACCGTTCGGAGCGTGCGGTCCATCAGCTGTCCAGCACGTAGGTCCCCGGGGCCGGGTCGAGTTCGTCGAAGCCGGCCGCACCGAGTCGGTTGGGCTTGCGCTTGGTTCCGTCGCCGCGAGCTTCGAGCCACGCGACGAAGTCCGGCCACCACGAGCCCTGCTGGGTGCTGGCCTGCTCGACCCAGGCGCCCGGGTCCTCCGGGTTGTGCTCGGAGACCTGGAACTGCGCCTTGGGGTTCCCGGGTGGGTTGACGATCGAGGCGATGTGACCGCTGGTCGAGAGCACGAAACGGGTCCGGCCGCCGAGCAGCTGGGTGGTCTGGTAGCACGACTCCCACGGGCAGATGTGGTCGGCGATGCCGGCGGTCACGTAGCTGTCGAGCGTGACCGTGCGGAGGTCGACCGGTGTGCCGAGCACGCAGGCGGTGCCGGGGACGGTCAGCTGGTTCTGCAGCGCGATGTCCATGAAGTCCCGGTGCAGGCCCGCGGTCATCCGTGTGCTGTCACCGTTCCAGTGGAGGATGTCGAACTTCGGTGGCGTCTTGCCCTGGAGGTAGTTGTTGACCCAGTAGTTCCAGATGAGGTCGTTCGGTCGCAGCCAGGCGAACACCTCGGCGAGCTTGCGTCCGTCGAGGTAGCCCCGGGCCTGCGAGGCGGCGACCGCGACGGCGGCCACCTGTTCGTCGACCATCGCGCCGGTGGTCCCGGCGTGTTCCTGGTCGAGCAGGGTCACCGCGAAGTTCGCGGTCGCGACCTGCTCGTCCAGCGAGCCCTCCGCCGCGAGGTGCGCCAGCACCATCGCCGTGATGATGCCGCCGGCACACACACCGAGGAGGTGGACCCGGTCGTGGTGGGTGATGCGCTTGGTGGCGTCGAGCGCCGTCAGGACCGCCTCGCCGTAGGTGTCGAGATCCCACGCGGCGTGTCGGGCATCCGGGTTGCGCCACGACATGATCAGCACCTGGTGGCCCTGCTGCACGAGGTACTCGACGAAGCTGCGCCCCGGGGCGAGGTCGGCGATGTAGTACTTGTTGATCGTCGGCGGCACGATCAACAGCGGGGTGCGTTGCACCTGAGGGGTCTGCGGCGTGTACTGGATGAGCTCGAACACGTCGGTGCGCAGGATCACGGCGCCGGGCGTGACCGCGAGGTCGCGGCCCACCTCGAAGGCGCCGGGTGGCACCGACGACGGGATCCGCGGGCTGGTCGCCATGTCGTCCACCAGGTGCCGGACGCCCCGCACGAAGCTCGCGCCGCCGGTGTCGATCGCGGTCTTCCACGCCGAGGGGTTGAGGAAGGGGTTGTTGCTCGGTGCCAGCGCCTGGATGAGGTTGTCGAGGACGAGGCCGACCCGCTCCTCGTCCTCCCAGTCGAGGTCGGCGTCCGCGAGGAGGGTCTCGAGCGTCTCGCCCGTGGCGAGGTAGGCCTGCACGAGCCGGCGGAGCGTCGGGTTCCCCGACCACGCGTCGTCCCTGAACCGCCGGTCACGCCGGGACGGGCTGAGCGTCGAGACCCCAGCGGCGATGCGTCCGAGCTCGAGCGCCAGGCTCGCCCCACGGCGAGCGACGGTGCGAGGCTGGCCGGCGAGCCGGGCGGCGAAGCGCACACCCGAGAGGCCGGGGACGAACCGTTGGAGCGGGCTGAGCCCGGCCTGCGTCAGGACCAGGTCCAGCGCTCCGGCGCTGCCCGCTGGATCGGTCTCGTGGTCCGTCGTCGTCACCGCGCTCGCCAAGGCGGCCTCCTCTCCCGTCACCGTCCGACGGTAGATGGGAACCGACGACGCGTCCGGCCGTTCGACGGCCACCGCGTCAAGCTGAGGTGCCCGGGCTGTGGTCGAAGAAGCGGTCCCAACTGGCGTCGAGCCGTCGGAGCGCCTCGTCGGCCGGCACCGCGCTGAGCGCCTCGTCGTCCCCCTCCACGAGCCCGAGACGACGCAGCTTCTCGACGCCGTCGCAGACCTCGAAGTCGAACCGGATGTCGAGCTGCGCGGCGAACCAGGCCTCGACCGCCGCGTCGAGCTGTTGGCGCGAGCACGGCCCGCCGGCGGCGCGCAGGAAGTACCAGCCGAGCAGCGCCTCCTTGACCTCCTCCTCCTCGGCCGAGTCGATGAGGTTGAAGAAGACCCCCGCGTCGTTGTCGAGGTTGCGGAAGTAGAGGTTGTCGGCCAGCGTCTTCATGAACTCCATCTGTCGCGCCTTGTACTTGGTGAACTGGCGGATCAGGTAGCTGCCGAGGGTCCCGAGCCCGGCGCCGAGCGCCAGCAGGGTGGACTGGTCGAGCTCGACCGGCTCGTCCCGGAACCCGAGCCAGAACCCCAGGAGCAGCAGGATCAGACCGACGGTCGCTGCCAGCCGCGTGGCGGCGACGATGATCCCGCTGATCACCGCCGGGATGCCGATGAGTAGCTTGTCGATCCGCCGCATCTTCACCTCGGTGTTGGGGAAGAGCATCTCGATGTCGGCGCGGGGGACGTCCTGGAAGAGCTTGATGACCGTCGAGCCGGGGTCGAAGGGCAACGCGTCGACGTCGACCTCACGGTGCCCGAAGTGCGCGTCGTCCTTGAACGTCACGAACAGCAGGACCTTCTCGTAGTTGGTGAACGTGACGGTGCGCTCGCGCAGGCCACCCCACGACTTGACCTGTTGCTCGCGAACGTTGACGCCGCGGCGGAACACCAGCACCTCGTCGAGGTCGTCGAAGTCCACCTCGACCCGGACCGACAGCAGCGACTCCTCCTCGAACGCCTGGTGGATCTCGTCGAGCGTGATGCGTTCGAAGTTCGCGTCCTCGAGCAGCTCCTCGAGCCCACGGACGAGCTCGCGCCGTGCCTCGGCCAGCTCCTCCGGGTCGCGGGAGCGGATCGTGCGGGTGTCGGGATCCTGGCGGAACGGCGCGTACGCGTCCTTCAGCGCCTCGAGGCGGGAGCGGAACTCGAAGTGGAACGTCGCATCCAGCAGGTCGACGAGGGGCAGGAACCGGCGCTGGTCCTCGTCGTCCAGCGCCCCGTCGGCGGCCAAGCGGTCGACGAGGTCGCGTTGCCGCACCGGGATGAACCGTCCCGCGGGCGTGTCGGTTCCCTCGTCGTTCACGCCGTGGCAGCTGCCGCGGCGCGACCCGCGGTCCGTCCGCTGAAGATGCAGCCACCGAGGAAGGTGCCCTCGAGCGAGCGGTACCCGTGCATGCCGCCACCACCGAACCCGGCCACCTCACCGGCGGCGTAGACCCCCGGCAGGGGGCCGCCGCCGGGCTGGAGGACGCGCGCGTCGAGGTCGGTCTCGAGCCCACCGAGGGTCTTGCGGGTCAGCAGGTTGAGCTTGACGCCGATGAGCGGACCGGCCGCCGGATCGAGCAGACGGTGCAGCGGCGCGACCCGCATGATCTTGTCCCCGATGAAGCTGCGGGTGTCACGCATGGCCGCGATCTGCAGGTCCTTGGTGAAGGGGTTCCTCAGCTCGCGGTCGCGCGCCTGGACCTCGGTGCGGACCTGGTCGAAGTCGAGCAGCGGGGTCTCCGTCAGCGCGTTCATGCCGCGCACCAGGGCTTCGAGGTTGTCCTCGACGACGAAGTCGACGCCCTGCTCCTTGAACAGCTCCACCGGCCCGGGAGCCCCGGCGCCGAGGCGCTTGCCGAGCAGCTTCAGGTCCTTGCCGGTCAGGTCCGGGTTCTGCTCGGAGCCCGACAGGGCGAACTCCTTCTCGATGATGCGCTGGGTGAGGATGAACCAGGTGTGCTCGTGCCCGGTGCGGCCGATGTGCTCGAGCGTGCCGAGGGTGTCGAAGCCGGGGAACAGCGGCACCGGCAGCCGCTTGCCGGTCGCGTCGAGCCACAGCGAGGAGGGACCGGGCAGGATGCGGATCCCGTGCCGGGACCAGATCGGGGTGTGGTTCTCGATGCCCTCGGTGTAGTGCCACATGCGGTCGCGGTTGATGAGCGATGCGCCGGCGTCCTCGCTGATCCTCAGCATCCGGCCATCGACGTGGTCGGGCACCCCGGACAACAGCTTGCGCGGCGCCGGCCCGAGCCGGTCCGGCCAGTTCTCGCGGACCAGGTCGTGGTTCGCGCCGATCCCCCCCGAGGTGACGATGACGGCCTGGGCGTGCAGCTCGAAGGTGCCGATCTCGGTCCGCGAGGTCTTGACGCCGCGATCGGCATCGTCGTCCTCGAGGATCGCGCCGCTGATGCCGTCGACCGCGCCGGCCGTGGAGGTGAGCTGGTCGACCCGGTGACGGAAGCGCAGCTCGACCCGGCCGGTCTCGACGTGTGCGCGGACCCGCCGGGCGAAGGCCTCGACGATCGCCGGGCCGGTCCCCCAGACGATGTGGAAGCGGGGCACCGAGTTGCCGTGACCGGTGGCCAGGCCGCTCCCCCGCTCGGCCCAACCGACCAGCGGGAAGAACGAGATGCCCTGCTCGAGCAACCACGGCCGCTTCTCGCCCGCCGCGAAGTCGAGGTACGCCTCGGCCCACTGGCGCGGCCAGTGGTCCTCGTCACGGTCGAAACCGGCGGTGCCCATCCAGTCCTGGTGGGCGAGCTCGTAGCTGTCGGCGATGCGCAGGCGACGCTGCTCGGGCGAGTCGACCAGGAACAGGCCCCCGAAGGACCAGAAGGCCTGGCCGCCGAGGTTGGCCTCGGGTTCCTGGTCGACCACGATGACGCGGCGACCCGCGTCGGCAGCTTCTGCCGCGGCGACGAGGCCCGCGAGCCCGCCACCGACCACGATGATGTCGGCGTCCATCGGAACGAGCTCCTCCAGCAGCGGTCGCCGCAGGCTAACCGTCCCCGGGTGCGCGCGTCCGCGCCGACAGCGAGGGCCCGGTCCGGCATGCTGCGCTCCCCGACGAAGCGGACAGGTGACCCGTGCCGACCGACCTGCGCCAGCGCAACCTGCTCAGCGAGCTCGACCTCACACCGGAGGAGTGGCGTTCGCTGCTCGACCTGGCCGCCGAACTCAAGGCCGACAAGCGCGCGGGACGGGAACGTTCGCGTCTGACCGGACGCAACATCGCCCTGGTGTTCGAGAAGACCTCGACACGGACCCGGTGCGCCTTCGAGGTCGCGGCCCACGACCAGGGCGCCCACGTCAGCTACCTCGAACCAACGGGCACGCAGATCGGCCACAAGGAGTCGATGAAGGACACCGCCCGCGTGCTCGGCCGCTTCTACGACGGCATCCAGTTCCGCGGGGCGTCGCAGCGCAGCGTCGAGATCCTCGGGGAGTTCGCCGGCGTGCCGGTGTGGAACGGCCTGACCGACGCGTGGCACCCGACCCAGACCCTGTGCGACACCCTGACCATGCGTGAGCACAGCGACCGGCCGCTCGAGGAGCTCACGCTCGCCTACCTCGGGGATGCCCGCAACAACGTGGGCAACTCACTGCTCGTCGCCGCCGCCATGGTCGGCATGGACGTGCGGATGGTCGCACCGAGGGCGCTGTGGAACGAGCCGGAGGTGGTCGCCCAGGCGGAGGAGCTCGCGGGGCGCACCGGTGCGCGCATCACCCACACCGAGGACGTGGCCGAGGGGGTCGCGGGCGCCGACTTCCTCTACACCGACGTGTGGGTGTCCATGGGCGAACCGGTCGAGGTGTGGGACGAGCGGATCGAGCTGCTGCGGCCCTACCGGGTCTCGATGGACACGGTCCGGGCCACCGGCAACCCGGCGACGAAGTTCATGCACTGCCTGCCGGCCTTCCACGACCGGGAGACCGAGATCGGTGCGGCGCTGTACGAGCGCACCGGGCTCGACTGCCTCGAGGTGACCGACGAGCTGTTCGAGTCCGACCGTTCGATCGTCTTCGACCAGGCCGAGAACCGCATGCACACCATCAAGGCCCTGATGGTCGCCACCATCGGCGACCGGGGCGATCAGCCGCCGATGTAGGACATCTCGACCCGCGGGCCGGTGAGGCCGTCCTCGGCGCGGAGCTCCGAGGCGCGGTCGGTCCGTGCCGACCAGATCGCCACGAGCCGGTCGCGGAGGGCGGCGTCGTCCGCCGCCTCGTCGCGCAGGAGCCCCCGGAGATCGGAGCCTTCCGAGGCGAACAGGCAGGTGAACAGCTCACCGATCGCGGTCAGCCGAGCCCGCGTGCAGTCACGACAGAACGCCCGCGTGACCGAAGCGACGACACCCACCTCGCCAGCTCCGTCGCGGTAGCGGTAACGCTCGGCGACCTCGCCCGGGTGGTCGCGGTCGAGCGGGTCGACGGGCCAGCGGGCGTCGATACGGGCCACGATCTCGGCCGCGGGGACGACGCCTTCGCGGAGCCAGCCGTTGGTGGTGCCGACGTCCATGAACTCGATGAACCGCAGCGTGACGTCCGCCTCACGCGCCCAGTCGGCCAGGTCCTCGAGCTGGTCGTCGTTCACCCCACGCCGCAGCACGGTGTTGACCTTGATGGGTCCGAGGCCGGCCCGCCGTGCGGCGTCGATGCCGTCGAGCACCCCGAGCACCGACGCCTTCGTGTCGGCGACGGCCCGGAACGTGGTCTCGTCGAGCGCATCGAGGCTGACGGTGATGCGGTGCAGTCCAGCGGCCGCGAGCTCGTCGGCGTGCCGCGCGAGCAGCAGGCCGTTGGTGGTGAGGGCCAGGTCGTCGAGCCCGTCGATGGCGGCGAGCCTGGCGACCAGATCGGGCAGGTCCTTGCGCAGCAGCGGTTCGCCGCCCGTCAACCGGACCTTGGTCACGCCGAGCCCCACCGCGACGCGGACGATCCGTTCGAGCTCCTCGAAGCTCAGCAGCTCCTCACGCGGGAGGAAGGCGTACTGCGGCCCGAAGACCTCGCGCGGCATGCAGTACCGGCACCGCAGGTTGCAGCGGTCGGTCACCGAGACACGCAGGTCCTCGACCGGCCTGCCGAGCCGGTCGAGCAGCGGCGTCGTCCGTGAGTCACTCATCCGGACCGACGGTACCGCTCACTCCGGATGGAAGCCGCCCACGATCGCGGGGAACATCGGCTCGACCTGGTCCCAGTCCGCAGCGCTGCTCTGCAGGTTCAGCGCGTAGGCGCGGTCGCCGGCGAGGAGGTTGAGGTTGTACGCGCGCAGCTGGGCACCCCCGGCGGTGTAGGTGTACTCGAGCAGCGCGGCCGGGTTCCCGCGGAAGCTCAGCTCGGTCAACTGCAGCTCCTCGTAGTCGTCGAAGCGCTGGGCGAGCGAGGCCGACAGCTCCTCCCAGTTGGCGTACGGGTCCGGACGCGGATCCGGGGTCCAGTCGACCCGGAGGTAGGTGGTGCTGTCCGGATCGCGGTGATCGACGAGCCGCCCCTCGCCCTGGCGGACCTCCCAGTCGGCGGGCACGGCGACCTCGTAGGCCGGGCCGTCGACGGTCCGCCAGTCGTCCGGCACATCGGCTTCGGGGACGTCGGTATCCGCACCACTCTCGCCGTCCCCACCGCTGACCCCGCCGGCGGTCCCGGTGTCGCCACCCGACCCGTCGCCGGCCCCGTCGTCGGCTCCGGCACCGTCGTCGGCTCCGGCGCCGGAGCCGTCGTCGGGGGCATCGGCGGCCGGACCGCTGCCACCCGTGGCCTCCGGATCGCTCGACGGATCGCCGTGACCCGGCGCGGTCAGCGTGGGACCAGCGTCCGGATCGTCACCCCCGTCGAGCAGGAGCACGACCCCGACGAGGGCGAGCAGGGCGACGGCCGCGGCCGCCGGCAAGCCCCGGCGCCACGCGGGCGTGCGGGCGCCCACCTCGGTCGAGGGTGTGGTCGCCGGCACCTGTTGCCTCGGCACGTCGACGGACGCCGCCAAGGCACCGTCGGTCTCCTGCGCCGCGCCGGCCTCGGCGCCGCCGGCCGGGGTGCTGCTGACGGGGACCACCGGCCCGCGTGCGGGCATCGCCGGTGGCGTGTCGACGCCGGCGATGCGCGCGAACTCCGACCGCAACCAGCCCACCTCCGGTCGCGACGACGGTTCCTTCTCGAGCAGCGCGGCGATGAGCGGCGCCAGCACGTCGGCACGCTCGAACGGACGCGCGGGATCGTGGACGACGGCGTGCACGGTGGCGACCGCGTTACCGCGCTCGAACGGTGGCGCGCCCTCGACGGCGAGGTAGAGGGACGCGCCGAGCCCCCACAGATCGGCGGCCGGATCCGCATCGTGTCCGAGCGCCTGCTCGGGGGCGATGAACTGCGGCGACCCCATCGTGGCACCGGTCCTGGTGAGCCGGGCCTCGCCTTCGACGGCAGCGATACCGAAGTCGGTCAGCTTCACGGCATCGCCGTCGGTGACGAAGATGTTCGACGGCTTGACGTCGCGGTGGACGATCCCGCGCGCGTGGGCGGCGTGCAGGACGTCCACCAGGCCGAGACCGAGGAGCGCCACGCGGTGCTCGTCGAGCGCCCCGCCGCGGCCGACCAGCTCGTCGAGGGTCGGTGCCTCGACGAGCTCGAGGACGAGGTGGACGTCCCCGTCGTCGGCGACCACGTCGAAGATCGCCACCGCCGAGGGGTGCAGCAACCGTGCGGCCGCTCGCGCCTCGGACCTGACGCGCGCGCGGAGCTTGTCGCGTTCGGCGGCGGGCAGGTCCCCGGCGATCGGGACGTGCTTGACGGCGACCTCCCGCTCGAGCAGGTGGTCGTAGCCAGCCCACACGGTCCCACCGCCTCCGCGCGCGATGCGCCTGGTGAGCTCGTAGCGTCCGCCGATACGGCGGTCGGTCCCGGGAGACATCGTCGACGACGGTAACCGGCAGCGGAACGACGGACGGCCGGGGTGGCCGTCCGGACGGGGGTAGCGTGGTCGCCGGCGACCCGGAGGACGAGATGCAGGTCGAGGTGCGGCTGTTCGGTGGGCTCGCCGAACGCGTGGGCGGCCGACGACGCGTGCTCGTCGAGGTGCCCGAGGACGCCACCGTCGCCGACCTCCGCGCGCAGCTCGCCGCCGACCACCCCCCGCTGGCGGACCTGCTGCCCCGGGTGAGCATCGCGGTCGACCTCGAGGTGGCCACGGCGACCACCCCGCTCGCAGGGGCTCGTGAGGTCGCGGTGCTCCCGCCGGTGGCCGGTGGTGCCGCCGATCGAGGCGCCGGGGCCCCGACGGTGGTGACGGGACTGGTCGAGCCGCCGTTCGCCGTCGACGAGGTGCTGGCGTCCATCACGGCCCCGGACGTCGGCGGCGCGGTGTCCTTCCTCGGCACCGTGCGTGACCACGCACCGGACCTCGACGGGGTCGTGCGCCTCGACTACTCCGCCTACCCCGAGATGGCCGAGAAGGTGTTGGCCGACATCGCCGCCGAGCTGCTCGTCGAGCACCCCGGGGTCCGAGGGCTCGCGCTGCTGCACGCCACCGGTCAGCTCGCCGTCGGCGATCACACCATCCTCGTCGCGGCGTGCTCGGCCCACCGCGAGGTCGCCTTCGCCGCCTGCCGCGACGGACTCGAACGGGTCAAGGACCGCGCGCCGGTCTGGAAGCGCGAGGTGACGGCGGACGGTGCACACCGGTGGGTCGGCCTGCCCCCGCCGGCCGGGGACTGAGCAGCGCGTCCGACGGTCCAGGGCGCGACCCTTGACCGCGACGTTACGGTTCCGTAAGTTACGGTAACGTAACCTGACGCCGGAGCGCTCCTTGTCCGCCACACGCCTGACCGACCGTGATCTGCTCGCCGAGCTCGAGCCCGTCGCGGACCAGCAACTGCGACGACACGAGCAGGTGGCTGAGGAGTGGTTCCCGCACGAGTACGTCCCGTACTCGCAGGGCCGCGACTTCGACAGCGAGCCCTGGACGCCGGACCACTCCCGGCTCACGGGGGTGGCGCAGATCGCCTTCGAGGTGAACCTGCTCACCGAGGACAACCTGCCGAGCTACCACCGCGAGATCTTCGAGATGTTCGGCACCGGTGACGGCGCGTGGATCAACTGGACCCACCGCTGGACCGCCGAGGAGGGTCGCCACTCGATCGTGCTGCGCGACTACCTCACCGTCACCCGCGCCATCGACCCCGTCGAGCTCGAGCGCGGTCGGATGCAGCAGATGATGACCGGCTACGACCGGGACGGGAAGGACGCGCTCCGCGGCATGGTGTACGTCTCGTTCCAGGAGCTGGCCACCCGGATCAGCCACCGCAACACGGGGCGCTTCTCGGACGATCCGGTCGCGGATCGGATCATGGCGCGGATCTCGAAGGACGAGAACCTGCACATGATCTTCTACCGCGACCTCGTCACGGCGTCGCTGCACCTCGACCCGTCCCGCGCGATCGAGGCCATCGCCGCCGAGGTCCAGGCCTTCCAGATGCCGGGCGCCGGGATGCGCGACTTCAACCGCAAGGCCGTGCAGATCGCCAAGGCCGGGATCTACGACCTCCGCGTCCACCACGACGACGTGGTGTGGCCGCTGCTACGGCACTGGCGCGTCTTCGAGGTCGAGGGTCTCGACGACCAGGCGGAGCAGGCACGCGACCAGCTCAGCGCGTTCCTGACCGGGCTCGACCAGATGGCGACGCACTACGACGACAAGCGCGCTGCCCGCGCCGAGCGTCAGGCCGCGCGGAGCGCCTGACCATCAACGGACGCCGAGCCGCTCGCGCGCGTCCACCAGCAGGTCGAGCACCTCGAGGGTCTCGTCGAGCGGGAGCAGCGCGCTCTCGGTCAGCCCGGCGCGCACGCAGCGGTGGATCTCGGCGATCTCGAAGCCGAAGCCGGGCACGGCCTCGTCGAGGAACGCCTCCTCGGGGGCAGCGTCGGCACGCAGGAGCGTGCGGCGGGTGGGTCGGAACAACGGCGCGTCGAACCGCAGCTCGCCCTCGCTGCCGATCAGCGCGGCCGACGACGACAGCGCGGTGGTCAGCGAGCACGACAGCCGGACCGCGACCCCACCGCCATCGAGCAGCAACGTGGCGTCGGCGTCGACCCCCGTCGGCGCCAGGCTCCCGGTGGCGCCGACCAACGTCGGGGCCGCCGGCAGGAACGCGCGGGCCAACGCCAGGGGGTAGACGCCGACGTCGAGCAGCGCACCGCCCCCGAGCTCCGGCGCCCACAGCCGGCTCGTCGGGTCGTACGGGGCCGGGAAGCCGAGGTCGGCGGTGATCAGCCGCAGCTCGCCGATCGCACCGTCCGTCACCAGCTCCCGGGCCTCGACCACCAGCGGGTTGCACCGCAGCCACATCGCTTCGGCGAGCAGGACGCCTCGTTCCCGCGCTTCGGCGACCAGCGATGCCGCCTCGGTGGCGTCCGCGGCGAGCGGCTTCTCGCACAGCACGGCGGTGCCGGCCTCGAGCGCCGCCCGCGTCGGCCGCACGTGCTGCGGGTGCGGCGTGGCCACGTACAGCACGTCGATGTCGCCGTCCGCGAGCATCGCCTCGACGTCGTCGTAAGTGCGCGGGATGTCGCGCTCCGCGGCGAACGTCCGGGCGCGTTCGAGCGACCGCGAGGCGACCGCCACGACGTCGGCGTCGTCGGTGGCCTGGAGGTCGGCCACGAAGCTGCTCGCGATGCCGCCGGTGGCCACCACCGCCCACCGGATCGGCGCGTCGTCGGTCACGTTCGGGCTCCTCACGGGGGGCGCCGAGGTTCAGGAGGGACGGAAGCCGAAGCCGGTGCTGCTCGACGCTCCGTCGGTCAGGACCTCACGGTGCTCCGTGCGCTCGGCCGTCTGCTCGGCGCGCAGCTCGCGGACCTTGGTCGCGATGTCCGGGTCGCCCACGGCGAGGATCTGCGCGGCGAGGATGGCGGCGTTCCTCGCGCCGTCGAGACCGACGGTCGCGACCGGGACCCCGGGTGGCATCTGCACGGTGGAGTACAACGCGTCGGCGCCGCCGAGGTGGTCCGACAGACACGGCACACCGATGACCGGTAGCGGCGTGTAGGCGGCGATCACACCCGGCAGGTGGGCGGCACCCGCGGCGCCGGCGATGATCACCCGGTACCCGGACTCCTCGGCCCTGGCGGCGAACTCACGGACCTGGTCCGGATGCCGTTGCGCCGACATCACGTCGATCGTGTGCGGGATACCGAGATCCTCGAGCTGCGCCGAGGCCTCCTCCATCACCGGCAGGTCGGCTCGCGACCCCATCACGATGCCGACCAGGGGAGTGCTCACGCGCTGCTCCTCGTCACGGACAGGCCGGTGGAACGCTACCGGGTGGCGCGGATCAGACCCCGGCGGCGATGTCGGTCCGGCGGTGCTGGCCGTCCCACCGGATGCGGTCGGCCGCGAGGTAGGCCCGGTCCCGCGCCTCGGCCACGTCGTCGCCCCGGGCGGTGACGTCGAGGACGCGACCTCCTGCGGTCACCAGCTGCCCGTCATCCCGGCGCGAGGTCCCGGCGTGGAAGACGGTGACCCCCTCCTGCGCGGCTGCCTCCTCGACCCCGCCGATCGGCGTGCCCTTCAGGTACGCCTCGGGGTAGCCCCCGCTGGCGAGCACGACGGTCACCACCGCGTCGTCGTGCCAGGTGACCTCGACGTCGCGGACCGATCCGACCGCGGACGCGTGCAGCAGGTCGCCGAGGTCGCTGGCGAGCTTCGGGAGGATGACCTGGGTCTCGGGGTCACCGAAGCGAGCGTTGAACTCCAGCAGCTGCGGGCCGTCGATGGTGTCGACGAGGCCGGCGTAGAGCAGGCCCCGGTAGGGGGTGCCACGCGCGGCGAGCTCGCGGAGGACCGGCAGGAAGACCAGCTCGCGCAGGTGATCGACGTCCTCGAGCCGGAAGTCCGGCACCGGTGTGTACGCCCCCATCCCGCCGGTGTTGAGCCCCTCGTCGCCGTCGAGCGCGCGCTTGTAGTCCTGGGCGGGGGCGAGCAGACGCACGTTCTCGCCGTCGCAGACGCCGAAGACGCTGCGTTCGGGGCCGAGGAGGAACTGCTCGACGACGATCCGCGCACCCGCCTCGCCGAAGACGCCGCGCACGAGGGCGTCGTCGACCGCGTCGCGTGCCTCGTCCCGCGAGGCACAGATGCGTACGCCCTTGCCCGCCGCGAGCCCGTCGGCCTTGACCACGTACGGGCCACCGAACAGGTCGAGCGCCACGTGCGCCTCGGCACGGTTCGCGGTCGCGACGTACCCACCCGTCGGCGCGCCCGAGGCCTGCATCACGTCCTTGGCGAACGCCTTCGATCCTTCGATGTGCGCGCCGGCGGCGGTCGGCCCGAACGCCGGGATCTCCCGCCGCTGCAGCTCGTCGACGACGCCGGCGACCAGCGGCGCTTCCGGCCCGACGACCACGAGGTCGATCGACTCCGCCTCGGCGAGGTCGGCCACGGCGATCGGGTCGGTGGGGTCGACGGCGAGGTTCGGGCCGCACTCGGCCGTGCCGGGGTTGCCCGGCGCCGTCGTGACACGGTCCACCGACGGCGAGGCGGCCAAGCGCCAGGTCAGCGCGTGCTCGCGCCCACCACCACCGATGACCAGGACCGATCGACCCACGCGCAGCGCTCCTCCGAGCGGACGGCTCGGACTACGAGATCGTCGGGGGGACGAGCGGCACGTCGTGACGCACCAGGGTCTGCGACCGCTTCGGTCCGACCGACACCCAGGTGATGCGGGACCGCGACTGTTCCTCGAGCATGTCGACGTAGTCCCGCGCCGCCTGTGGCAGGTCCTCGTAGCGCTCCACCTCGGTGATGTCCTCGTCCCAGCCGGGCAGCTCGGTGTAGACCGGTTCGGCGTGGTGGAAGATCGACTGGTGGGGCGGGAAGTTGACGTACTCCTGGCCGTCGTAGCGGTAGGAGGTCGCCACCTTCAGCGTCTCGAAGCCGGACAGCACGTCGAGCTTGGTCAGGAAGATGTCGGTGAAACCGTTGACCCGTTCGGCGTAGCGGGCGAGCACGGCGTCGAACCAGCCGACGCGGCGACGGCGGCCCGTGGTGGTGCCGTACTCGCCGCCGAGATCGGTCATCCGTTCGCCGACGTCGTCGAACAGCTCGGTCGGGAACGGGCCGGTGCCGACGCGGGTGACGTACGCCTTGGTGATGCCGATGACCCGATCGACGTGCCGTGGTCCGAGCCCGGCACCGGTCAGCGCGCCGCCGGCGACCGGGTTCGACGAGGTCACGAACGGGTAGGTGCCGTGGTCGAGGTCGAGCAACGTGCCTTGCGCGCCCTCGAGGATGATGTGCTTGCCGGCCTCGAGCGAGCTGTGGATGAGCTCGGTGGTGTCGGTCAGGCACCCGCGCAGACGCTCGGCGTACTCGAGGTACTCGGCCGCGATCTCGTCGGCGTCCATCGGGAGCCGGTTGTAGATCTTGGCGAGCTGTTCGTTCTTGTGGACCAGGACCGCGTCGAGCTTCTGGCGGAAGATCTTCTCGTCGAACAGGTCCTGGAAGCGCAGTCCGACACGCGAGGCCTTATCGGCGTAGGCCGGTCCGATGCCGCGCTTGGTGGTGCCGAGGTTGGCCTTGCCGAGCCGGCGCTCGATGAGCAGGTCGAGCTCGCGGTGGTAGGGCATGATCAGGTGGGCGTTGCCGCTGATCTTCACCCGCTCGAACGGGTCGATGCCGCGGGCCGCGAGCCCGTCGAACTCCTGCAGCAGGACGCTCGGGTCGACCACGACGCCGTCGGCGATGACCGGCGTCACGTGGGGGTAGAGGATCCCCGACGGGATCAGGTGCAGCTTGAACACCTGGTCGCCGACGATCACGGTGTGGCCGGCGTTGTTGCCACCCTGGTAGCGGACGACCAGATCGGTCGTGTCCGCGAGCAGGTCGGTCGCCTTGCCCTTGCCCTCGTCGCCCCACTGGGCGCCGACGATGATGGTCGCGGGCACGGTGCGTGTCCTCGCCTCGGGTGCAGCCGCTCGGGACGTCCCATCGCTGGGTGCGGTCCCGGCCTGCGTGGCGGAGCATCGCGCGCTCCGGCGGCCTGACGGGCCACCGTGTCCGAACCCTACCGCGTCCCTGGTCGCCCGCTCACGCCCGGACGTCGGGCATCGGGCGCAGGACGGTCGTCTGGCTGGCGGTCGCGAGCACGACCCCCTCATCCGACCACAGGGTCGCCGTGCCGTGCGCGATGCCCCCGGCGGCGCCGTCGAGCTGCACCTCGATCAGGTACCACTCCGTCGGGTCGTGGCGCACGATGCGGAGGGTGTTGTCGAGGCTCTGGGGGATGACCGGCGAGCCGAGCGCCGCACCGATCCCGGCGGGGACGAAGTCCCCGATGATAGCCATCGCGGCCGGTGAGGCCTCGAGCTCGGGGAGCCGCGCCCAGAACCCCGCTCGTCCACGGCCGAGCTGACCTGGCGTGCTGGGGTCGTCCACGCGCGCGGCGAGCCGGATGTCGACCCGCTCGATGATGGTCCCGGCGAACCGGTCCAGCACCGGCCGCGGCGGCGACTCGTCCGGCGGCAGGACCCGGGGTGGACGCCGCTCGGGTGGATCGGGCGTCTCGATCGAGCCCGTGCCGAGCGTGGCGGCGACGTGCACGATCTCGCGGCGCTGCCCACGTCCGAGGACGCGCAGCTGCGAGAGCCGCCGGCCGGTCGCGGGCCGGTGCACCTCGAGTTCGACGACGTCACCGGGGTGGGCGACCGACAGGAACTGTCCCGACAACCACACCGGGGGCCGGCCCGCGAGCCGCTCGACCACCTCGGCGACGGCACCCATGGTCGCACCGCCGAACAGGGTGCGCATCCCCGAGCACAGCTCCGGGGTGACCGGCAGCTCCCAGGTGCGCTCGTCGCGACCGGGCCGGACCCCGAAGAACGCCAGCCGGTCCACGTCCCGCCTCCTGCCTCGCTCGGAGGCGCGACGCTAGCGAGGTGAGCGGGCTCAGCCAGCCGCGGCGTACTCCTCGGCGTCCTCGGCGGCGAAGCGGTCCTCGAGCGCGATGGGCTCGTAGTCGCCCTCGATCTGTGCGAGATCCTTGCCCCGCGCGGACTCGATGGTCCCGATGCGCCGCATGCCACGCCCGTAGGCGTACTGGACGAGGTCGTCCTGCTCGATGCCGAACGGCATGACCTCGAACTGCTGCATCGGGTAGCTGACGAGCTCGATGGCGGCCGGGATCAGCTCCTGGATCCGTGACTCCACGAGGGCCCAGTTGGCGTCGTCGGCGGCCACGTGTCGGCGGCAGGTGAAGGTGCCCCAGGCCATGTGACGGCGTTCGTCGTCGCCGATGCGCTTCACGATCTCCTGCATCCCCGGGAGGATGTCGCGCTCCTTACAGACCATGTTCCACATGTGGTAGCCGGTCAGGGCGAGCATCCCCTCGACGATGTGGTTGTAGGTCACGCTGGCCTTGATCTGCGCCGCCGGTGAGTGATCGGTCATCAGGGCGCCGAGCGCGGACGGCAGCTCCTCGTAGAAGATCCTGCGGTAGCCCGGGCTGTCCTCGATGTAGTGGTGGAGGTCCTCCTCGATACCGACCGCGTCGAGCCAGCGACGGAACACCTCGGTGTGCTTGGCTTCCTCGAACGCGAACTGCGTGAGGTACATCTCGTCCTCGAAGCGGCCTTCCGCCCCCATCGCGTGCATGAACGGCTGGATGTCCTCGGTGACCGCCTCCTCGCCGGCGATGAACGACGCGCACAGGTAGAGGGCAGCTTCGCGCTCGTCACCTGCGAGCGCGGCCCAGTCCTCGGCGTCCTTGGTGAAGTCGATGTCGTTGGCCTTCCAGAACCTGTCCTGGCCCTGCACGAACAGGCGCATCGGCAGGTAGTCCCAGTTCAGACCGCCGCGGCGTAGTGCACCGAAGCTCGTGCGGTTGCCGTCGCCGTCGCGGTTCGCCGTGGTCGCCATCATCGTGTCTCCCGGAGTCGTCGGTCCCTCGTATATGTGACATCTTGACAGTTTCTGTCATCCTGTCAAGCTATCCAGCATCCGAGGGGAGGTGGTGAGCCGTGGGCGAGGCCGTGGTCGGCGCCGCATCCGCGGCCTTCCTCGAGGTCGGGACCTTCGTGGCCGTGGCGCTCGCCGGGTTCGGGCTGCTGCGGTGCCGACTCGGGGAGGGGCTGACGCGGTGGCTCGAGGCGAACCGCGGGCGCGGGCCGCTGGCCGGCGCGCTCCTCGGTGCCTTCCCAGGCTGCGGCGGCGCGATCGTGGTGATGCCCCTGCACCAGCGTGGCCAGGTCTCCTACGGCACGGTCGTGTCCACGCTCACCGCCACGATGGGCGACAGCTCCTTCGTCCTGCTCGCGGCGGATCCGCGGCTGGCGATCGCCGTGCACGCCGGGTTGCTCGTGGTCGGCGCCGCCACCGGCGCGCTCGTCGATCGGCTCGGGATCGAACCGCGGAGCCCCGACCCAGCCCGTGCGGGTCCGGGCCCTGCGCTCGGACGGCCTCGGCCCTCGACCGTCGGTGCAGCCGCCGCCGTGCGGGGCCTGACCGGACGCCCGCAGCTGCGCACGCTCCCGTGGACCACCGTCGGCTTCTGGACGTTCACCCTGGGCGCCTTCGGCGTCGCCGTCCCGACCGTCCTGCAGCTGGTCCCGACGTCGGCCTTCGACGTCGCCGGTCTGCCGACCACCACGCTGCTCGGTGTCGGCGGTGCGGCGCTGTGCGTCGCGATCACGATCGGCTCACGCGCCGTCCGGCGGGAGGGGTACGGGGCGCGGCCGGTGGCGGAGCGGCCGCGGGAGGTGCTGACGGAGTCGGCAGCGGAGACCGCCCGCATCACCACGTGGGTGGTGGTGGCCTTCGTCGGCTACGAGCTCCTGGTCACCGCGACGGGGCTCGACATCACGATGCTGCCGAGCATCGGCCTCGTCGGGGTGCTCGTCGGCGCGCTCCTCGGCCTGCTGCCCGGGTGCGGACCCCAGTTGGTGCTGACCGGCCTGTACGCCCAGGGGGCGCTCCCCCTGTCGGTGCTGGCAGCGAACGCTCTCAGCCAGGACGGGGACGCCCTCATCCCGTTGCTGGCCACCGACCGGCGAGCAGCGGTGCTCGCCTCGGCGATCACGGTCGTGCCGGGGCTACTCATCGGGGCCGCCCTCGTGGGTCTCGGGCTGTGACGCGCGCTCACGGCCGGGGCCCCCGCCGAGCAGCAACCTGAGGCCGAGCCCGAGCAACCGCCACGAGCTCACCGCATGGGCCACCGGGCGTGACCTGATCCGACGCCCAGGGCGCGGGTCTTTCAGCGGTGCAGGCGCGGGTCGTGCTGGATCGCCCGCGTGCGTAACGTGACGATCGCGTCGCCCGACAGCACCCCACCGCGGGCGAGCAGGCGACCGTGCTCCCAGTTCGACAGCCCGAGCTCGGGGGCGCCGAAGGCGTACTGCCCGTCGACCCACCGGGTGAACCCGTCGCCGACGAACGGCGCGTCGACCGCGCCGAAGAAGCGTTCCTGTTCCGCCCCGTCCTGGCTGACCAACGAGGCGACGAACCGCGGCGACCACCGGTTGAACAGCGCGACGGCTTCGTCCACGTCGTCGACCACGACCAGCGTCACCTCGGGACTGTCCTCCCACTCCCACTCGATGCCGAGCTGCGACTCGACCACCGGCTCGGCAGCCGGCTCCTCGATGGCACCCTCGGCGCGGGCGATGAGGACGTGCTCGGTGAAGCGCCGCTCCGGGACGTGGTGCCGCGAGGACTCGAGCACGTGCAGCTTGGCGTTGACCCCGCGGTCCGAGGCCGCCTGGTCGAGCGCCTCGAGGAACACCGGGACGAGCTCCTCGGCGCGTGAGCGCACGATGCAGCAGGTGTTGAGCGTGTTGCACACCTTGCGGTCGAGCGAGGCGTGCACGACCGCACCGAACCGGTCGGCGTCGGTGTGCTCGGAGGCGACGATCCAGGCTCCACCCGTCCCGTGGAGCGACACGGCGTTCCCCGCCTGTCGAGCGACGGCACCGAGCTGAGCGACGGCCCGTCCCGAGCCGCGCGCCACCGCGAGCGCCAGGCGCGGGTCGCTGAACAGCGCCCACCCGGCCGCGTGCGCTGCCGAGTCCACCAGCGAGGCGGCGCCCGCCGGGAGCCCGGCCGCCGCGAGCGCAGGTTCGAGCGCGTGCTCCACGATCGCGCGGGCCGTGCCGAGCGCGTCGGATCCGATGCGGAACACCACCGTGTTCCCCGTCCGCAGCACGCCGCACGCGTCCGCGAAGACGTTCGGTCGGCCCTCGAAGACGAACGCGACGACACCGAGACGGTCGGTCACCTGCTCGACCCGCCAGCCGTCGTGCTCGACGGTGCGCAGCACGGCGCCGCGCCCGCCGGGCACGTCGCGCCAGCCCCGCAGGCCGTCGATCATCCCCGCACGCATCTCGGGGCTGAGCACGAGCCGCGTGGTGGAGCGTCCCCGCGCGCGGGCCGCGTCCACGTCGGCGGCGTTGGCCGCAGCGATGGGAGCGAACCGCGCGTCGTCCGCGAGCGCATCGGCGAACGCGGTGTAGAACCGGTCGACGGCGTCGTCGTCGACCGATCCCATCCCGTCGGCGGCTGCGACGGCTGCGTCGACAGCCCGTCGCGCGGCCGCGCGCTCGGCGGCAGGGAGGTGGAGCAGCTCGCCGCTGTCCTGCAACGCGACGAGCGCGTCACCCGGTCGGAAGGCGGCGGCGAGCTCGGGTGACACGGTGGTCACGCGGTCACCCCCGACGAGGACGGGCGTCCCAGCGGTCAGGGTGGTCAGGGGCGTGGGTCGGTCCATGCCGGGGACGGTAGGCCGAACCTGGCGCGGACGACGAACCCTCGCCCGGTCGCGCCGACCCGTCCGCGGACGCTCGGAGCTGCGAACATGCACCACCCGACCGCGAGCTGGAGGACGCCGATCAGCGTGACCGATGGTCGCTCGGTGCTCCGCATCGGTGAGGTCTCGCGTCGGACCGGCGTCGCGGTCCCCACCTTGCGCGCCTGGGAGCGACGCTACGGGCTGCTGGCGCCGGCCCGTACCGAGGGCGGCCACCGGTTGTACAGCGAGCAGGACGTCGACCGTGTGCGGGCGATGATGGAGCTGACCGCGGCGGGCTGGTCCGCGTCCGCCGCGGCCAGGCAGGTGCTGCACGCACCTGCGTCCATCACACGGCTCACCCCGCTGGCGGGCGAGGGTGGCGCCGCCGAGCTGATCTCCCGCCTCGCACGGGCGATCGACGCCTTCGACGCCCCGGCGTCGGACACGGCGGTCGATGACGTCTTCGCGCGGTTCGAGCTGCCACGGGCGCTCGACGAGGTGATCCTGCCCGTCCTACGCCACGTCGGCGACGGCTGGGAGGACGATCCGCGGATCATCGCGCGGGAGCACTTCGCGACCAACACCCTGCGGCCGCGGTTGCAACGGCTGCTCCGCACCCACCCACGAGCGTCGGCCCGGGTGTGCCTGGCGGCGGCCCCCGAGGGCGAGGAGCACGACCTCGGGCTGTTGGCCTGCGCGGTCGTCGCCGCCGACGCCGGGTGGCGCGTGCACTACCTCGGCGCCCGGACGCCCACGGCCGCGATGGAACGGGCGGTGGCGGAGCTCACACCCGATGTGGTGATCGTCGGGGCGGTGTACCGCTCCTCCGCCGAGGCGTTCCTCGCCGATCGCCCCACCTTCCCCGGGGCGGCCACCGTGCTCGGTGGCGCCGGCTTCACCGCCGCCGATACCTCGCAGCTGCCGGACGCGGTGCTGCACGAAGGCGCGGTCCAGGAGGTCGTCGCGACGGCGGAGCGGGCCATGTCCGCGCGGCGGCACGGCACGGGGTGAACCGCGCAGGCCGCCGTCGGTCAGCGTGAGATACGGAACTTGATGCGCACGTGGGTGTGGTACTCGGCGATCTCGGTGCCCTCGACGACCGCCGAGGTCTCGAGCACGGTGAACCCCTCCACGTTGCGCAGGGTCTTGGTGGCTTCGTCGAGCGCCTTGTGGGCGGCGTCGCGCCAGGACTCGGTGGAGACGCCGACCAGATCGATGGTCTTGATGACAGCCACGTGGGCTTCCCTCCGGTGGTGGTGTGGTGGTGTGGTGGTGGCGCCGGGTGGGCGGCGCGAGTCGGTGAGGTCCTGCTGATCAGCGCGACGGGTCGGTCGCGTGGAGCTCGGCGTACGGGGTGAGCGCAGCCGCGACCGCATCCACGGTGGCCGCCCCGGTCGCCCAGACCCGCGGATCGAGGATCAGCCCGCGTACCGCCCCCTCGAGCGGGCTGGGCGCCACGCCGGGGTCCGCGAGGACGAGGGCGGCGACCTGATCGCGGCCCGCGTCGGTGATCAGCTCCGCCAGGTCGGGGTCACCCGCCACCCCCGTCTCGATGCCCCAGATGTCCGGCTCGGTGCCGAGCTCACGGATCTCGCGGATCGCCTCGAGCGTCAGCGCGGGGCGGAGCTCGGTCACGAAGCGCGAGTGATCGCCGTCGACCTCGGCGAGGTCGTGGTCGGTCGGTGGGACCACCACCTCGACCAGCAGCCGGCGCTCGGTCTCGTGCAACCAGGCACCGAGCCGGGTCAGCACGAGCGCCTGCTCCTTCTTGCGGTCGGCGTCATCCGCGGGGTTCCACCGCACGCGGATGGAGGTGAGGGTGGGATCGAGCTCTTCGAGCTCGCGACCGAAGCCGTCCTCGTGCTCGAGCACGACGGGTCCGGGTGCGGGTATCTCGGCCCGGGCCACGACCGCGAACCCGCGTGCGCGCACCTCGGCGGCGGCGTCCGCACCGTCGATGACCACCGCCACCTGCGCGGGCGCGAGGCCGGCAGCGGCCCGCGCCCGATCGAGCCCGTCGAGCGCGGCGTCGGTCGGTGGTAGCTCGGCCTGCGCTCCCGCGGCCGGACCGTCGCCGGCGCGCGCCGTCAGGGACAGCACCAGCAGGCGGTCGGTGTCGCCGAGAGACACGGCATGGCTCCTCGATCGGCGGGGCGCGACGGCCCGTGGCCGTGCGCGGCCGGAGGGTAGTGGCCGCGGTGGAGCTGCGGCAGACCGGTCAGCGCAGCAGCATCGCGATGGTGAACCCGATGATGGTCGCGACACCGGCCAGGACCGTCGCCGGCATCCCGAGACGGCTCCCCTTGACGTGGGCGGTCAGACCGAAGCCCATCCCGAGGGGGCCGGCGAGCGGCGCCAGACCGCCGATCACCGCGAGCACCGCGCAGAGCACGGCGAGACCGGCGAGCACGTGGCGACCACGGGGAGAGGCGTCGACGGGCGCGAACGGGTCGCGCTCGGCGGTCGTCGTCGGCTCGTCCACAGCATCTCTCGTTCGGCGTGCACCGCTCGGGTCCCGGCAGGCTACCCACGTGTCGCGGCCCGGTCAGCGTTCCCAGCCGGCGAGCGAACGCGACGCCGGTGCGTCGGCCGGCCGGACGCCCGGAGTTCCCAGAACGCGCTCGACGCACGCTGCCCGCGCATCTTCGACCGGAACCCTGCGGAGGCCGAGCCGGCCGCCGACCCTGTCCGAACGACGGTGTCCAGGAGGGTGGAGGGAACCCGGTGCGACGGATGCGGTGGACGCGCTGGCTCATCGCCGTCCTCGTCGCCGCGATGCTCCCGGTGCCGTGGCTCCAAGGTGGGCTGCGACACGGCGCGAGCCGCGAGCTCGCGCTCACCGTCGAGGGCGCCACGGTCGCCTCGCCCGGCCTGCGCTACCTGACCGTGCTCGGGTACTACCCGCTCGTCCAGGCCGTCGCCGACCAGCTGGTCCACGACGCGTCCGGGCCGCCGACCGACCTGCTCAGCCTCGATCCGCCCGACTGGTTGCGGCCGGTGGTGAACGAACCCGTCGCCGCGGCGCTCGGGCTCCGGGCGGCCGGCCGGGAGGTGACGGTCTGGCTGCGGATGGTGGGCGTCGACGACGCGGGTCAGCACGTGGTCGTGGACCGGTTCAACGGCCGCCCGATCCGCACGGGCCAGGATCTGGTCGCGGCTCGCAGGCTCGGTCCCGACGGCGGGTGGTGGTTCTCGACCACCGACGGCCGACGCTTCGACGGGGCGCCATCGGACGAGCTGACCCGGGTCCAGCTGCGGTGGCACACGTCGGTCACGGCACACACCACGGGTGGGGTCCCCTTCGGGCACGTCGCGGCGCTCCGCGAGCCGATCCGCGAGCTGCCCGTGGGGGCGTCGCACACCCTCATGGTGGCGTTGACGGCGTACTCCCACACCGTGCAACGACCGCTCCTGCCCGGTCGGGTGCTGGCCGGGACCGGCGAGCTCGACCCCCTCACCGGGGCGGTCGGGCGCATCGGTGGGTTGCGGCTGAAGGCCGAGGCGGCGTACGAGGACGGGGTGGACGTCCTGCTCTACCCCGCGTCCCAGACCGCATCGCTCGAGGGGCTCCGCACACCGGGGATGCGGCGCGTCCCGGTGACCTCGCTGACCGACGCGATCGAGACCCTCGCGACGCTGTGACGACAGCGGTCGACGACGTCAGGCGGTCAGGACCTTCAGCGCCGACCGGGCCGCGTGCGCACCGCAGAGCCCGTGCACGCCACCGCCTGGCGGGGTCGAGGACGAGCACAGGAACAGCCCCGGCACCCCCGTCCGGTAGGGGTCGAGCGACAGCCGGGGCCGAGCGATGAGCTGCAGCGGATCGGTCACCCCACCCGCGATGTCGCCGCCGACGTTGTTGGCGTTGTGCGCCTCGAGGTCCGCGGGGGTGTGGACGTGCCGGGCCACCACGCGTTCACCGAAGCCGGGGGCGAACCGTTCGAGCTGGGCCTCGATGGCCGGGAGCGCATCCCCGGTGTAGCCGTTGGGCACGTGGGCGTAGGCCCAGAACGGGGTGAGGTCCCCCTCGCTCCGGTCGCCGTCCATCAGGTGTTGCTGGGCCGCCAACACGAAGGGTCGCTCCGGCAGCCGATCCTCGTGGACGAGCCGCTCGGCCTCGACCAGCTCCTCGAACCCTCCGACCACGTGGACGGTCCCCGCCCGCCGGGCCGCGGCCGCCGTCCACGGCACCTCGCCCCGGATCGCGTAGTCCACCTTGAACGAGCCCGGGCCGTAGCGCCACGCACGGTTGCGCTCCCGCACCGGCTCGGGGATGGCATCCCCGGCGATCTCGGCGAGGGCGTGCGGCCCGACGTCGAGCAGGGCGACCCGCGTCGGCGGGAGATCCCGTAGCGAGGTGACACGCACGCCGGTGTGGATCTCGCCGCCGAGCTCACGCAGGTAGCTGGCCATGGCCCGGGTGATCGCCTGGGACCCCCCGACGGCGGCCGGCCAGCCGTAACGGTGCCCCGCAGCCGCCATCAGCAGACCCACGGAGGACGTCAGCGGGCGGTGCAGCGGCTGGATGGCGTGCGCCGCGATGCCGCCGAAGAGCGCCTTGCCGCGCTGACCCGGGAAGAGCTTGGCGATCGTCGTGGCCGGCAGCAGCGACAGCATCCCGGCGCGGCCCGTGGCGATGGGATGGCGCGGGATGCGGATGACCGGGCCGAGCAGATCGGAGGCCACGTCGTCGAACGTGCGCACGAGCCGCCGGAGCAGCCGATCCCAGGTGGGACCGTCCTCGTCGAGCTCGACGACAGTGCGGTCGAGATCGCGGTACTTGAGCGCCACCTCGCCGCCGTCGAGCGGGTGCGCGATCGCGACCTCGGGGTGCGCCCAGCGCAGGCCGTGGCGCTCGAGCGGCATCGAGCGGAACACCGCCGACGCGGCGCCGAAGGGGTGGATCGCGCTGCAGATGTCGTGCAGCACCCCGGGGACGGTGAGCTGATCCGACGAGCGCGTCCCGCCGCCGATCTCGTCCTCGGCCTCCAGCACGGTGACCCGGAACCCCTCGCGCGCCAGGGTCAGCGCCGCCGCCAGACCGTTCGGTCCCGAGCCGACCACGACGGCGTCGGTGCGGGCGGGGGCGACGGACACGGGCGCTCCGGGGAGAGGGTCCGCCCAGCCTGCCCCACCGCTGCGTGTCGCGCGAGCTCCGAGCGCGGCGTGCGGTCAGCTGCACGAGCGCCGCCACCAGCCCGCGTCGGCCCCGACCCCGTCCGACCGGCCCACCGGATCACCCGCGAGAGGGGCGGTTCTCGACGGCTCGTTGGATCTCCTCGATCAGCTCACGGTTCTCGAACGGTTTGGGCACGAACGAGGTGTAGGCCGATGATCCCGTGAGGTGTTCGGCCACCTCGTTCTGGTCGAACCCGCTGAAGAAGATCACGGGCAGATCTGGGCGCAGCTGCCGCATGGCCGGGAGGGCTTCGTGACCGGTCATCTCCGGCATCATCACATCGAGCAGGACGGCCCCGATATCACCCCCGCGTTCGCGCACCCTGTCCACGGCCTCCCTGCCGTTCACCGCTTCGACGACCGCGTAACCGCTGCGTTGGAGCAGGAAGGTGACCAGCTGTCGCACGCCGCTGTCGTCGTCCACGACCAGGATCGTGGTGTCCACGGGTGCAGGGGCGGCGTTCACGCGGGACCTCCTGCCACGGGCAGGTGGACGCGGAACCGAGCCCCTTCGCCTGGTCGTCCGTCGACCGTGATCACGCCACCGTGCGCCCGGGCGATCCCCTGGCTCGCGGCCAGACCCAGCCCGCGTCCGGCGAACTTGGTGGTGAAGAACGGATCGAACAAGCGGTCCTGGATGTCGGCTCCGATACCGGGTCCGGTGTCCTCGACCTCGATGATCGCGTAGGGACCCGGCGACAGCCGGTGGCGGCGCTGCTGATCGCCGTCCCCACCACCGATCTCCTCGGTACCGGTACGCAGGAAGATCGTCCCGGTCCGGTCGCCGATCGCTTCGGACGCGTTCGAGACCAGGTTGAGGATCACCTGACGGATCTGTGTGGGATCGGCACGGATCGCCGGCACTGCGGTGAGATCGGTCTCGAACTGGATCTTGGCGGGGACCGACGAGGTCAGGAGAGATCGCAGTTCAGCGATGAGGTGGGCGAGCTCGAGCCGTTCGAGGGTGAAGTTCCCGCGTCCGCCGTAGGCGAGCATGGCACGCGCGAGCTCCGCCGCGCCGCCCGCGGCGGCACTGATGCGATCGAGCGCTTCCGAGACCAGTTCGGTGTCGTGCGGGTCGTCACGGGCGAGTTCGGCCCAGCCCTGGACCTGTACGAGCAGGTTGTTGAAGTCGTGCGCCACACCGCTGGCCAACGTGGCCAGGCTCTCGGCCTTCTGCAGGGCACGGAGGCGTTCTTCGGCACGCCGTTCGACGGTGACGTCCCGAGCGATGAGCACGGTCCCGACAGGCGTCCCGAGATCGTCGCGGATCGGGGCTGCCGTGGCGCTGACCAGCAGTTCGCGCCCGTCGCGCAGCAGGAGCGGGAGCTCCTCGTCGATCCGTGCCTGACCGTCCTCGGCGGCGGTCAACAGCTCCAGCAGGCCGCCGGCGTCGTGATCCGCGAGCAGATCGCCGACGAACTTGCCCTCGACCCCCTCGGGGTCGAGGCCGAACGTGCGTTGTCCCGCGTCGTTGATGGTCACGACCCGGCCCTCGGGGTCGATCGCGAGGATCGTGTCGGCCGCGTGGCGCACCAGGGCGGCGAGGTAGCGCTCCGAGACCCCCGACGGTCGACCGGGATCCGTGTCGACCCGAGAGCCGGCGAGGTCGAGGTTGATCGTGTCGAGGGCGCGGCGTAGCCGTTGGCGCCGCCGGGAGGACGTGGCGCTGTCGGCGAGTTCGCGCCGGAGGGCCTCGATCCCGTCGTCGAACGCCACCACGCTCGCCGTCCCTGCAGCACGGGGCACGAGGGCGAGCCTGGAACGCATGGTCGCGACCTCGCCCGCAGCCACCGCGAAGACCAACCCCACCTCGGCGTCGAGATCGCGGATGCGCCTGGCGGCGGACAAGGGTCGCGAGAGACCGGGTCCGAGGACCACCAGCGAGACCCGCCGATCGCCGGACCGCAGCTCGGTCAGGCACTGGTCGAGGTCGGCGACCATCTGATAGTCGCTGCCTGGACCCTCGAGTTCGGCGAGCGGGCCGCAGGGATCGGTCAGCACGAGGACACGGTCACCACTCACAGCAGCGGCAGATCGAGGAGAGAGCGGCCGAGCCAGGTCTTGAGCAGATCGGTGGACGGCGCCATGACGTGCGCTGCCCGGGCATCACGGAGGGCCCGCGACAGCACCCCGTCCTTGGCGTACGCGCGGCCACCGGCCAGGGTCATGGCCTCGTTCGCGACACGGATCGACGCGTCGGCGACCTCAGACTTGCTGGCGAACAGCGCCTCGCGCGCGTCGGGATCGCCGGCATCGCCGAGCCGCGCCGCGTGGTGGAGCAGTTGCCGGGTGCGCTCCACGGCCGTCCACATCTCACCGAGCCGGTGAGCGATGGTGTCGACGGCGCCGACCGACTCGCCGGTGTGGGTGTAGACCCGGGACCGCACGTGCTCGATCGCCGTCTCCAACGCCGTTCGTGCGATCCCGAGGTAGGTCCCGGACATCGCGACGATGAAGTACGGCGCGATGACCTCGAACAGGTACCAGGTCTCGTCACCCTCGGCGCCGAGCAGGTGGCCCGCGGGCACCTCCGCGTCCTCGAGCCACAGGGAACACGAGCTGTTGCCTCGCATGCCGAAGCCGTCCCAGGGGTCGGTCCACCGGGTGCCCGGCGCTCCATCCTCGACGACCAGACAGGAGAAGGTCCCCGGGTCGAGGTCGGCGTGCTCGCCCACCACGCTGACGACGTACGAGTCGGCGTGGCCGCCGCTGGTCACGAACCCCTTCTGACCGTTGATGAGGTAGCGGTCCCCCTGCGGACGGAAGGTCGCTCTCGGCAGGTAGAAGTGCACCCCGGTCCCGGGCTCCGAGAGCGCCAACGACGTGACGTGCTCCCCGGCCGCGATCGGGCGGACGAACCGGCGACGTTGTTCTGCGGTCGCGCGCACGTCGATGACCCTGGCCGCCACGCAGTGCATGCCGTAGACCAGGCCGGTCGAACCGCAGACCCGACCGAGCTCCTCGGTCGCCACCGCGAGCCCGAGGAGGCCCTGACCGTGCCCCCCGGCCTCCGCGGACACGTTGAGGCCGAGCAGGCCGGCCGCGCCGAGCGCCTGCATGCCCTCGCGAGGCCAGCGGCCGTCGCGGTCGACCGACTCGGCGTGCTCAGCGACCACGGACGTCGCGACCCGTCGGGCCGCATCGCGGACACCGAGCACCGGTGGGGGCAGCCTCGCCGGATCGCCCACGTGGTTCCCCTCGTCGTGGTCGTCACGCGCAACGTAGTACGTACCGGTCGGACCAGCCGAGGCCGTCGCATCACGCCATCAGGCGTTGGTGATGGCCAGCTCACCGTCGGCGACATCGACGCGGACGGTCACACCCTCCTCGATCTCGCCCGTGAGCAGGGACTTGGCCAGCTGGTCCTCGAGCTCGCGTCGGATGACCCGCTTGAGCGGGCGGGCGCCGTACACCGGGTCGAAGCCCCGCTCGGCGAGGTGGTCGAGCGCCGCGTCCGTGACCTCGAGCGTCAGGTCGCGGTCGGCGAGCCGGGCGCGCAACCGGTCGAGCTGGATGTCGGTGATGGCACGCAGCTGCGGGGCGTCGAGCCGGTCGAAGATGACGGTCTCGTCGACGCGGTTGAGGAACTCGGGACGGAAGTGGCCGCGCACGTCCGCCATCACGCGTTCGCGCAGCTCCTCGGGGGCCAACGTGACGTCGAGGATGTGACCGCTGCCGAGGTTCGAGGTCATGATCACCACGACGTTGCGGAAGTCGACCGTGCGACCCTGTCCGTCGGTGAGACGCCCGTCGTCGAGCACCTGGAGCAGCACGTTGAAGACGTCCGGGTGCGCCTTCTCGACCTCGTCGAGCAGCACGACCCGGTAGGGCCGGCGACGCACCACCTCGGTGAGCTGGCCGCCCTCGTCGTAGCCGACGTAGCCCGGTGGAGCGCCGATGAGGCGGGCGACGGTGTGCTTCTCCTGGTACTCGCCCATGTCGATGCGGACCATCGCCCGCTCGTCGTCGAACAGGTACTCGGCGAGAGCACGCGCGAGCTCGGTCTTACCGACCCCGGTGGGGCCGAGGAACAGGAAGCTTCCGAGCGGACGATCCGGGTCGGCGAGACCGGAACGCGATCTGCGAACGGCGTTGGCGACCGCCTCGACCGCTTCCTGCTGGCCGACGACGCGGCGGTGCAGGTGCGCCTCGAGTTCGACCAGCTTGGCCGTCTCGGAGGCGACGAGCTTGGTCACCGGGATGCCGGTCCAACGGGCGACCACCGCGGCGATCTCGGTGGCGCCGACCTCCTCGTCCAGCAGGCTCTCACCCTGTTCGCGGCGCGCGACGAGCTCGTCGTGCGCGGCGTTGAGGGCGCGCTCGAGCTCGGGGATGCGTCCGTAGCGCAGCGCGCTCACGGTCTCGAGGTCCCCCTCGCGTTCGGCGATCTCCGCCTGGTTGCGGACCGCCTCGAGCTCGGCGCGTGCCGCCGCCTCGCGGTCGGCGATGGCCTTCTCCTGCTCCCACCGGCCGCGGAGCACCGCCTCGGTCTCGCGCAGGTCGGCGAGGTCGGCATCGAGGTCGGCGAGGCGACCGCGAGCGGACTCCGAATCGTCGCGGGCGAGGCTGATGCGCTCGATCTCGAGCTGCTTGGCGCGCTGGACGATCTCGTCGAGCTCGGGGGGCAGCGAGTCGTTGGCGATGCGCAACCGCGCCGAGGCCTCGTCGAGCAGATCGATGGCCTTGTCGGGCAGGAAGCGGTCGGTGAGGTAGCGGTCCGAGAGGGTGGCCGCGGCGACCAACGCGTCGTCGGTGATCCGGATGTTGTGGTGGTTCTCGTAGCGTTCCTGCAGGCCACGCAGGATCCCGATGGTGTCGGCGACCGACGGTTCGTCGACGTGGACCGGCTGGAACCGACGCTCCAGCGCGGCGTCCTTCTCGATGCTGCGGTACTCGGCGAGCGTCGTGGCACCGATGAGCCGCAGCTGCCCGCGCGCGAGCAGCGGCTTGAGCATGTTGGCCGCGTCCATCGCGCCTTCGGCGCCGCCCGCGCCGACGACGGTGTGGAGCTCGTCGATGAAGGTGATGATGCGACCCTCGGCGGCCTCGATCTCCTTGAGGACCGCCTTCAGCCGCTCCTCGAACTCGCCGCGGTACTTCGCCCCCGCGACCATCGCGGACAGGTCGAGCTCGTAGAGCTGCTTGTCCCGCAGCAGGTTCGGGACGTCCTCGGCGACGATCCGGTTCGCGAGCCCCTCGACGATGGCGGTCTTGCCGACGCCGGGTTCACCGATCAGCACCGGGTTGTTCTTGGTGCGCCGCACGAGGGTCTGGATGACGCGTCGGATCTCGTCGTCACGGCCGATGACCGGATCGAGCTTGCGATCGCGTGCCAGGGCGGTCAGGTTCCGGGCGTACTTGTCGAGCGCCTCGTAGGTGGCCTCGGGATCCTGGCTGTCCACCCGCTGCGACCCGCGGACGGCACGGAGCGCGTCCAGCACCGCGTCGCGGGTGACGCCCTGTTCGGCGAGGACCTTGGCGGTGCGGTCGCCGCCGTCGATCATCGCGAGCAGGAGGTGCTCGGTGGACACGTAGCTGTCGCCGAGCTGGACGGCCTCGCGGTGCGCGGCCTCGAGCACCCGCTGGAGACCCGGCGCGATGCGGACGTCGCCGCTCGAGCCGTACGCCGCGTTGGTCTCGTCGAGCAGCTGGTGGGTGCGTGCACGCAGCGTGGCCGGTGTCACCCCGAGCTGGTTCAGCAGCGGCAGGACCACCCCGTCGGACTGCTCGAGCAGCGCGCTCAGCAGGTGGGCCGTGCCGACCTCCGGATGCGACCGCTCCCGGGCGGTCCCTCCGGCGCGCTGCAGCGCCTCCTGCGACTTGTGCGTCAGCCTGTCGAGATCCACGTCGCCTCCCGGGGCGTCCGACGGTGTTCGACCACGACGGTACGCCCAGGGAGCGCCTTCGACCCGGGCCGGACGGCTCCTCGACTCACGTCACCTGCGCCGCGACGGCGCCACCGTCCTGCGTCGAGGTGACGCAACGGATCGCTCGACTCCCCCGGGTCGACGGCGGTCAGGTCGGGGTGACGGTGCCGGTCAGGTGGGGCGCGCCGGACCGGGGGTCGCGTACGGCGAACGCCCAACCACCAGGGCGCTCCGCCGCGGCGAACGCGACGGTCCGCGGCATCGGCAACGGCTTGCCGAAACGCAGCGTCTGGACACCGGTGACCGGAACGCGGTCCTCGATGGCCGCGAGCGCCCGCGCCGCCGTCCACATGCCGTGCGCGATGGGCTCGGCGAACCCGAACAGCCGCGAGGTGAGCGGGGAGAGGTGGATGGGGTTGCGGTCCCCCGACACCGCGGCGTACCGGCGGCCGGTGTCACCGGCCACCTTCCAGCGCGCGCCATCGGCGTCGGCACCGGGCGGGTCGAGCGGGAGGTCGGCCTCGGTCGCGTGCTCGTCCCCGCCACCGCCTCGCCGCAGGTAGGTGCTGGCACCGGACCAGACCAGGTCGTCGCCCACGCGCGCTTCGGCGATCACGTCGAACTGCTGACCCTTGCGGTGGGGCCGCAGATCGGCGGTCCGCACGGCGAGGTCGAGCGGTTCGTTCGCGGTCACCTCGCGGTGCGTGACGGTCCGGTTGGCCACGTGCACCAACCCCGGCAACGGGAAGGGGAAGCGCCGGTCGGCCATGAGCGCCACGGACAGCGGGAAGCTCAGCACGTGCACGTACGTCGACGGCAGCGTGTCGGTCAGCCGGTACCCGCACACGCGCGCGTACGCGGCGAGGTGGTCGCGGTCGACGTCGACCCCGCGGACCTCGAGCTGGCGGTCGGGGAGCTCCTCGGCGCTCCCCGGGAGCACGCTGCTGACCGCGGCCCGGGCGTACAAGGTGCCGAGCGCCGGCAGGGCATCGAGCTGGTCGGTGGTCGTCATCTCAGGCGCCGATCAGGTGCTGGCCGTCGACCCGCAGGGTGTCGCCGTTGCTGCCGATCGCCGCTGGCGAGGCGAAGAACGCGATCGCCTCGGCCACGTCCACGGGCAGCCCGCCCTGGTTGAGGCTGTTCATCCGCCGCCCGAACTCGCGCGGCACGAGGGGCATCGCACCCGTCATCTCGGTCTCGATGAAGCCGGGCGCCACCGCGTTGATCGACCCCTGCACCGACGCGAGCTGCGGCGCGAGCGCCTCGACGTGGCCGATGACGCCGGCCTTCGAGGCCGCGTAGTTGGTCTGGCCCCTGCCGCCAGCGATCCCGGCCATGGACGACACGCACACGATGCGGCCGCCGGTGTTCAGCACCTCCTCCGACAGCAGCGCGTCGTCGATGCGCTCCTGCGAGGTGAGGTTCACCGCGATGACCGCGTCCCACCAGCCCCGGTCCATGTTGGCCAGGGTCTTGTCGCGGGTGATCCCGGCGTTGTGGACGACGACATCGACGCCGTCGTGCCGCTCGCGGAGGTGCTCGACCAGTCGTGCCGGCGCGTCCTCGCCGGTGATGTCGAGCTGCAGCGTCGTGCCGCCGATGCGGTTGGCGACCTTCTGCAGCGCGTCGCCCTGGGCGGGCACGTCGAGGCAGACCACGTGCGCCCCGTCGCGGGCGAGCACCTCGGCGATCGCGGCGCCGATACCGCGGGCGGCGCCGGTGACGAGCGCGACCTGGTCGGCCAGCGGGCGGTCCCAGTCGACGGTGCCGAGGCCGCCCGCCGGCGAGGACCCGACCCGCAGCACCTGGCCGGAGACGTAGGCGGACCGACCCGAGATCAGGAACCGGATCGCGGCCTCGAGGTCACCTTCGGCGCCGTCGACGACCTCGAGCAGGTTCGCGGTCGTGCCGTCGCGGGCTTCCTTCCCGAGGGAGCGGACGAACCCCTCGAGGGCGCGCCGGGCCGTGCGCGCGTGCGCGTCACCGGCGTCCTCCGGCGGACGACCGATCACGATCAGACGACCGGACGGCAGGACGCGCTTGAGCACCGGCTGCAGCAGCTCGTGGAGCTGACCGAGCTCGGCGCTGCGTTCGATGCCGGTGGCGTCGAGGACGATCGCCGCGAACCGCTCGGGTCGGCCGTCGCCGGCGGGCTCCCCCGCCGTGTCGGTGACCTCGTGGGTGACGGTCACGCCGGCGCCGGTGAGCACCTCGGTCACCGCGCCCTGGACGGCTCCACCTGCGGCGCCCACGACGAGCACCGCTCCGTGCGCGAGCGGCTGGCCCGGCTCGTACCGCCGGAGCTCCGGCGGGGTCGGGACCGACAGGGTCGAGGTGATCTGTCGACCGATCGGGCTGGTCAGGAGCTGCTGCAGAAGATCTGCCACGTTCGCGCCTCTCGGGTCGGGTTCCGTGTGTCGTGCGGTCGGGTGGGGTCAGCGGCCGGCGAGCCTCACCGCTCCAGGATGGCGACCACGCCGTTGCCGCCGGCAGCGCAGATCGAGATCAGGGCGCGGCCACCGCCACGCTCGTCGAGCTGCTTGGCGGCGCTCGCGAGGATGCGTCCACCGGTCGCCGCGAACGGGTGTCCGGACGCGAGCGACGAGCCGTACGGGTTGAGCTTGGTGCGGTCGATGGCGCCGAGGGCCTCGTCGCGTCCGAGCTGTTCCCGGCAGAACGCCTCGGACTCCCACGCCTTCAGCGTGACGAGCACCGTCGAGGCGAACGCCTCGTGGATCTCGTAGAGGTCGAAGTCCTGCAGGCTCGACCCGTTCCGTGCCAGCATCCGCGGCACGGCGTAGATCGGCGCGGTCAGCAGACCGTCGTCGCCGTGGACGTAGTCGACGGCGGCGGTCTCGTGGTCCACGAGGTAGGCCAGCGGCGACAGCCCGGCCTGGTCCGCCCAGTCCTCGCTGGCGAGCAGCACCGACGAGGCGCCGTCGGAGAGCGGCGTCGAGTTGGCGGCGGTCAGCGTGCCGGAGCCGTCCTGGTTGGGGAACGCCGGTCCGAGCTTGGCGAGCTTGTCGACGTCCGAGTCCGGCCGCAGGTTCTGGTCGCGCGTCAGGCCGAGGTAGGGCGAGACCAGGTCGTCGAAGAACCCGCGGTCGTAGGCGGCGGCGAGGTTGCGGTGGCTGGCGACCGCGAGCTCGTCCTGGCTCTCGCGGTCGATGCCCCAGTGGTCCGCGGTCCGCTGCATGTGCTGGCCCATCGACAGGCCCGTGCGCGGCTCGGCGTTGCGCGGCGCCTCGATGCCGATCATCCCGGGCCGGATGTTGCCGAGGAGCTTGACCCGGTCCATCGGCGTCTTGGCCGAGTTCAGGCTGAGAAGGAAGCGGCGGAGGTCCTCGCTGACGGCGATGGGGGCGTCGGAGGTGGTGTCCACGCCGGCAGCGATACCCACCTCGATGCGTCCGAGCGCGATCTTGTCGCCCACGGCGAAGGCGGTCTGCAACCCGGTGCCACACGCCTGCTGGACGTCGTAGGCCGGCGTCGCGCCATCGAGCTTGCTGCCGAGCACGCTCTCGCGGGTGAGGTTGAAGTCGCGGCTGTGCTTGAGCACCGCGCCACCGACGACCTCACCGAGCCGCTGGTCCTGCAGCCCGAACCGCGCGACGAGCCCGTCGAGCACCTCGGTCAGCATGTCCTGGTTGCTGGCCTCGGCGTAGGGCCCGTTGGAGCGGGCGAACGGGATGCGGTTGCCACCGAGGATGGCGACGCGACGTGTCTCGGGCACGGGGGACCTCCGGACGACGAGGGAGCGGAGCCCCGAGCTTGCCGCAAGCGAACGAACGCTCGCCACCCGCGACCGCCCTCGCACGGACGGGGTCGCTCAGGCGTCCGCGGCGCGCCGCTCCGGGGGCGGGATCGGGGTGGCCCGCTGCACCGACGGGCGCGTGTTCGGCCGTGACGGCCCACGCTGCCCGGTCCGGCGACGCAACTGGTGCACCTCGACGTCACGGGGCGGGGACTTGACCACGTCGAAACGTTCGCTCTGCGGGCGGGCGTCGAGCCGCTCGGCGAGCACCCGCACCATCTCCTCGAGCTCACCCACCCGGCGGCGTGCGCCCTCGAGCTTCTCGCCGAGCTCGAGCACGACCCGCACCCCAGCGAGGTTGAGCCCCTCGTCGGTGGTGAGCGTCTTGATCAGCCGGAGGCGCTCGACGTCACGGCGCGAGTAGCGCCGGGTGCCGCCCTCGGTCCGCGCGGGGGTCAGCAGCCCCTCGCGCTCGTACGCGCGGAGGGTCTGGGGGTGCAGCTCGGCGAGCTCGGCCGCGACCGAGATGACGTAGACGGCTGCGTCCTCGTCGTCGGCGGTCTGGAAGCCCTCGCCGGTCGGACCCTGGTCGGCGTCCTCGGCTCGGCGGCCGGCGGACCACGACCACGCTCGCCCGGGTTCGGGCGCGCGGGGCTCGAGGTACCGCTGCTGCGAGCGATCATCGGTCCCGTCGGGGACGGGCCTGTCCGTGGTGGCGTTCACGGCCACCCCCTTCAGCCGTCGCGCACGACGGCACCGAGCAGTGCGGCGTCGCGCGCGGAGGTGTCGTCGTGCTCGGCGAACTGCTCGAGCAAGCGCTTCTGTTCCCGGTTGAGCCGCGAGGGGACCTCGATGCGCACGGTGACCCGGAGGTCGCCGTTGCCGCCACCGCGCTTCGGCGCGCCCTCACCGCGGACCCGGAAGGTACGGCCGGAGGTCGTGCCCGCGGGGATCTTGATCGTGCGCGTGGCCCCCGACGGGGTCGGCACGGTCAGCTTCGTGCCGAGCGCAGCCTCGGCGAAGGTGATCGGGACCTCGAGGGTGACGTCGTCGCCACGGCGCCCGAACAGTGGGTGAGCCTCGACGTGCACCGAGACGAGCACGTCGCCGGCCGGTCCCCCGTCCGTGCCCGGTCCACCGCGTCCGGCGACGCGGATGACCGCCCCGTCCTTGACGCCGGCGGGGAGCTTGACGGTGAGCTGGCGGGGCTTGACGACCCGGCCGGTACCGCTGCAGGTCGCGCACGGGTTCTCGATCCGCTGCCCCCGACCACCGCAGCGGCCGCAGGGCTGGGCGAAGGAGAACGGGCCCTGGTCCACGTTGACCTGGCCGCGCCCGCCGCACGTCTCGCAGCGGACCGGGCTGGTGCCGGGCGCCGCTCCCGAACCGGAGCAGGTGTCGCAGGCGCCGTCACCGGTGATCCGCAGGGTCGTGCGCACGCCCGCGAGCGCGTCTTCGAAGGTGAGGTGCACGTCGGCCCGCAGATCCCGGCCGCGGCGTGCACGGCGGGGGCGACCCCCGCCGCCACGTGCAGCGGCGCCCTGCCCGAACATCTGACCCAGCAGGTCGCCGAGGTCACCGCCGGCGAACCCACCACCGAACGGGTCACCACCCCCGCGACCGTTGCCCGCGCCGGGGAACCCGGCAGCACCGAGCCGGCGCAGCTCGTCGTACTCGCGCCGCTTGGTGGCGTCACCGAGGACCGCGTAGGCCTCGCCGACGTCCTTGAAGCGCTGCTCGGCGCTCGGGTCGCCGGGGTTGGCATCCGGGTGGTTCTCGCGTGCGAGCTTGCGGTACGCCTTCTTGATCTCGTCCGCGGAGGCGTCCTCGGCCACGCCGAGCGCGGCGTAGTAGTCCTTCTCGAGCCACTCACGCTGCGGTGCCACGGGCCTCACCTCCTCCGGGGGTCGTACGGGGCGGGGTCGTACGGGGTTCCGTCGGTGGTTCGTCGGGGACCACCAGCCGGGTCGGTCAGCCGCGCACCACGACCA
>JBBECA010000084.1:0-13123 GCA_040882055.1 Nitriliruptor sp. | reverse complement strand
TGATCCTGTTCTCGATCATCGCCTCCGTCGTCCTCACGGTCCTGCTCAACCTCTTGCTGCGCTGACGACCGCAATCTCCCGTCCCCGGATCATCCGCTCCTCGACACGCGGTGGTTGCGAGGGACCACGGGACCGAGGTCAGTGACGGGCGAGCCGCTCCGCGATCGATCGGCCGCTCGGAGGGCGGCCGGTCTCGGCCGCTCTGGCGTCGGCGCGGGCGAGGCCGGACTGCACGACCCGGGCGCCGAGCCAGCGCAGCGGTTCCGGCTCCCAGCGGCGCGCACGGTGACCCACCATGGGCAGGTCCGCGAACGGGGTGGACCCGTCCACGATGAGGTCGCTGAGCACGCGGCCGGCGAGGTTCGTGGTCGCCACACCCTGCCCGGTGTACCCGTAGGCGCCACCGATGCCCGTGCGGCGGTCGAACCGGAAGCTCGGGAGCCAGTCCCGCGGCATGGCGATGGGACCGCCCCACCGCGCAGCGAACCGGACGTCGTGGAGCGGCGGGAACCACGACACGAGCTGACGCTGGAGCTCCGCGTGCGTCGGGTCGTGGACGTCGTGTTCCGGCGCCACCTGCGAACCGAAGTGGTACGGCGCACCTCGGCCCCCGAACAGGATCCGGCCGTCGGCGGTCCGCGAGAGGTAGTCGACGGTCAGCCGGTGGGAGGACAGACACTCGTGGCCGGCCCACCCGATCGCGTCCTGGCTCGCCTCGTCGAGGGGCTCGGTGAGCACGACCAGCGAGTACAGGGGCAGGACGTCGCGGGCGTGACCCGGCAGCTGCGGCAACCAGGCTTCGCAGGCGAGGACCACCGCGTCGGCGGTCACGGTGCCGTGGTCGGTGCGGACGAGCGGGCCCGATGCGCCGGATCGCTCCTCCACGTCGGTCACCGGGGTCCCTTCGACGATCCGGCCACCGGCGGCCTCGACCCGACGTGCGAGACCGCGGACGAGCTTGCCCGGGTGGACGACGGCGCCGTACGGGTCGAAGAGCGCGCCTCGTGCGTCGGCGACGCGGACCCGCTCGGCCAGCTCGTCGGCACCGAGCAGTTCGATCCCAACGGTGAGGCCGAGCTCGTCCAGCGCGTCGTACCCGGCGCGGAGCACCGGCACCTCGTGCGCGCCGCGGGCGATGCGCAGGATCCCGCCGCGCCGGAGGTCGGCATCGATGCCCTCGGCGGCGCAGATCGCGGCGATCTCGGACACCGTCGCGCGCATCGCCTCGGTGGTGGCCCGGGCGACCGCGGGTGAGCTGCGCCGCGCCAGCTCGGTGGGGGTGACCCCGACCCCTGGCGACAGCCAGGCGCCGTTGCGACCCGAGGCGCCGAAACCGACCGTGCGTGCTTCGAGCACCAGGATGCGGAGCGTCGGATCCCGTTGCAGCAGGTACCACGCGGTCCACAGGCCGCTGAAGCCGCCGCCGACGATGGCGACGTCGACCTCGGCGTCGCCGTCCAGCGCGGCGCGAGGGGTGAGGTCGTCACCGCTGTCGCGGAGCCACCAGCCCACGTCGATCGGGGTCGGCGTCACGAGCTGCCCGTCGCCCGGTCGTGGAGCTCGAGCGCGAGGCCGAACTCGAGCAGATGCTCGCCCGCACGGGGATCGCGGCCGGTGAGGTCGCGGATGCGGTCCAGGCGGTAGGCGAGCGTGTGCCGGTGGACGCACAGCTCCTCGGCCGCCGGCCCGGGCCGGCACCCGTGGGCCAGGTAGGCGCGAAGGGTGTCGATCAGCGGGGAGCTGTCGGCGCCGTCCTGGGCGAGCACCGGCCCGAGGACGCCGGTGACGAAGTCGCCGGTCCCGAGGTCGTCGCGCATCCCCGCGAGCAGCCCGGGGAGCCCGAGCTGGTCGACGTCACGCACGGCGTCGCTGGACTCGAGGGTCATCGCCACCCGGGACTCACGGAGCGCGGCGGCGAGCGCCTCGGCGTCGTGCTTGACCCGGCTCCGTCCGATCCGGATCCCCGACCAGCCGCGCGCGATGGCCGCAGCGGCGATCGCGTCCGCTGCCGCGGCGTCGTCGGGCACGATGGCGTGCACGACACCGTCGAGGCGGCCGACCAGCGGGCGACCGATCGGACGCACGGCGTCCTCGGCCACCGAGCAGAGGTTCGCGGGGCTGACGCCGACCGGGCGGGCGAGCGCGAGGACCCGGTACCCGCCGCGCAGCTGGACGCCGAGCCGGTGGAGGGCCCTGACGGTCGAGGCGGCGGTGGCGCGGCCCGCGTGGACCTCCTCGAGCAGCTCGTCGACGCGCGTCCGGTTGGCCTCACGGACGGAGCGGCCACGGGCGAGCTCCAGCGAGACCCCGGCGATGCCCTGCTCGAACAACAACTCCTCGTGCTCGACGAGGGGGTGACGGCTGACGGCGACCACGACGGCTTCGATCTCGTCGCCGAGCCGGACCGGTCGTGAGGTGACGAGGTGGTCGTCGAGCGTGAGGACCGTGCGTGAGCCGTCGACCGTCGTCGTGACCCACAGCTTCTCCGCCCCGATCTCGGCGATGGCCCCCCCGGGGTCGTGGCGCCCGAGCTCGCGGCCCGAGAAGTCGAAGGCGACCAACGAGGCGCTCGGCATCGCCGGGCCGACGGTCGCGAGGACACCGGCGATGCCGGCTTCGTCGACCACCGCGGCCAGGACCTGGCGGTGCAGCGCCACGGCGCTGCGGAGGGTCGCATCGTGCTCGGCGAAGGTGTGGTGCGACACGCGCCGGGTGACGGCGATGAAGGGCACCTCGTAGGGCACGGTGAACAGGGGTAGCTCGTGTTCGTCACAGGCGGCGAGCATCGCGCCCGGCACCTCGTCGAGCACCACACCGATCCCGAAGCCGATGGCGACGACCTCGCGGCGGGCGAGCGCCGCGACGAGCCGGCGTTGGAGGTCGGCGTCGTCCTTCACCCCGATCCCGGTGGTCAGCAGCACCTCGCCGCCCTCGAGCCAGGGCGTCGGGTCCGGGGCATCGGCGATGTGAGCCCAGCGGACCGGACCCCGGTGATCGACGCCTGCTCGCCCGGCGACGAGCTCCAGGCCGAGGCCAGGATCGTCGAGCAGCTCCGGGAGCCACAACGGCACGGGACCCCTGACGATGGCGGACCCCCGAGGGTAACCGTGTCCCGTCCGCGCCGACCGGGCCGTCGCCCGCGCGTTCACGTCGCTGCCGCCGACGGGCGTACGACCACGAGCTTCTCGGTGGTGAACGCGCGGATGGTCGACGCGGGTCCCTCCCGGGTCGCACCCGGGTGATCGACCCCGCCGTAGGGGGCCTGGTCCACGCGGAAGGTCGGGGACTCGTTGATCAGCACGCCGCCCGCCCGGACCGCGGCGACCCACCGCATCGCCAGGTCGAGGTCGCGGGTGAACACCCCGAGGTGGATCAGGGGCGGACCGGCCTCGACCGCGGCGATCGCCTCGCCGGTCGTGGCGAAGGTCCGGATCGCCACCACCGGCCCGAAGACCTCGTCGGTCCAGAGCGGTGCGTCCACCGGGACGTCGGCCACGAGCGTCGGTTCGACGACGGCGCCGTCCCCGCCGCCGCCGACCAGCGCCCGACCGCCGGCTGCCACGGTGCGGCGGACCCAGTCCCGGATGCGGTCGCCGGCTGCCGCGTCGATGACGCAGGACAGGTCGCTGCTGTCGTCGAGCGGGTCGCCGACCTGGAGTCGTTCGACGCGGGCGGTCAGCCGGTCGATCAGCTCCGGCGCGATCGATCGGTGGACCAGCAGCCGCTGGACCGAGACGCAGGACTGCCCAGCGTGCCCGTACCCACCCGACACGACGCGGTCCACGACCGCGTCGAGTTCGGCGTCCGCCTCGGCGACGAGCGGGGCGGCCGAGCCGAGCTCGAGCAGCACCTCGGCGTGTGCCGCATCGCGGGCCAACATCGCGCCCACCGCCGCCGATCCGGTGAAGCTCACCGCCGCGACACCCGGGTGGCGGGCGAGCGCCCCACCCACCTCGGCACCACCGCCGGTGAGGACCGCGAGCCACCCGGCTGGCAGCCCCGCTTCGACGAAGCGCTCGGCCAGCGCGATCGCCGACAGCGGGGTGCGTTCAGCGGGCTTGCAGATCACCGGGCAACCGGCCGCGATCGCGGGACCGAGCTTGTGTGCGACGAGGTTGAGCGGGAAGTTGAACGGGGTGATGGCGGCCACCACCCCGATCGGTTCACGCCGCACGAAGCCGAGGGCGCCGGTCCCGGCGGGGTGGGCGTCGATCGGCACGGTGCGGTCGTGCAGGGTGCGGGCTTCGGCGGCGCTGAACCGCAGCGTCTCGATGCACCGGGACACCTCGAGCCGTGCGCTGGCGATGGGCTTGGCGGCCTCGAGCGCCACGATCGTGGCGAGGTGCTCGCGGTCGCGGTGCACGAGCTCCGCGGTGCGTTCGAGCACGGCCGCACGTACGTGGAGGGGGAGAGGCGCGCGCAGGACCCGGTGCGCGACCGCGACGGCGCGGTCGACGTCGGCCAGGTCGGCGACGGACTGCTCGCTCAGCCGGGCGTCGGTCCAGGGGGCGTGGACGGCCAGGGTGCGCTCGCGGTCCTCGAAGGCGCCGTCGATGAGCAGACCCGTACGCGCTGGGATGTCGGCCACGCTCGTCTCCCTCGCCCGGCCCGATGTCGAAGCGGTGTCGGAGCGGTGTCGACCCACCGACCCCGCTCCGGACCCTACGAGGGCCCTCGGCGCGCCGTCTGTCGACAGACGCACGGGATACCGCCGATGTGGTTGGCCGTGTGGCCGACCCCGTGGGTTCGCCAGGTGGCCAGCGTGCGCCCCTCGGGACGAGCCAGGTGTCCGACGACAGCCACCCGTGGCCTCTCGTAGGGTCCGCCGGACGGCAGCGGCTGGGAGGCCACGCGATGCGCGAGACGAAGAACCTGATCGGCGGAGAACTGCGGGAGGCCGCCTCCGGCGAGACCATGGACCTGGTCGACCCCTCCACGGGCAAGGTCTTCGCGACCGCGCCGCGATCCGGGGCCGAGGACGTCGATGCCGCCTGTCGCGCTGCCGCCGACGCCTTCCCCGCCTGGCGCGACGCGACCCCGGCGGACCGCAGCCTCGCGCTGCTGCGCATCGCCGACGCGATCGAGCGTCGGGGCGAGGAGCTCATCCGGATCGAGTGCGACAACACCGGCAAGCCCTTCCAGCTCACCATGACCGAGGAGCTACCGCCGGCCGTCGACCAGATCCGGTTCTTCGCAGGTGCGGCGCGCGTGCTCGAGGGCCGCTCGGCCGGCGAGTACATGGCCGGCCACACCTCCTACGTGCGGCGTGAACCCATCGGGGTCTGTGCCCAGGTGACGCCGTGGAACTACCCGATGATGATGGCCGTGTGGAAGTTCGCCCCGGCGCTCGCCGCCGGCAACTCGGTCGTGCTCAAGCCCTCCGACACCACACCGCTGTCCACGGTCTGGATGGCCGAGCTCATGCAGGAGTTCCTGCCACCCGGGGTCATGAACGTCGTCTGTGGGGACCGTGACACCGGCCGCGCCCTCGTCGCCCACGACATCCCCCAGTTCGTCTCCGTCACCGGCTCGATCCGCGCTGGGATGGAGGTCGCGGAGTCGGCGGCACGGGATCTGAAGATCACCCACCTCGAGCTCGGTGGGAAGGCCCCGGTGCTGGTCTTCGACGACGCCGACGTCGAGGCGGCGGCGGCCGGTATCGCCGGCGCGGGTTACTTCAACGCGGGTCAGGACTGCACCGCGGCATCGCGGGTGCTGGCGGCACCTGGCATCCACGACGACCTGGTCGCAGCGCTCGCCGAGCAGGCGAAGAGCACCCGGACCGGCCCGCCGGATGACGACGAGCCGGACTACGGCCCGCTCAACAACGCCGACCAGCACGCCCGCGTGTCCGGGTTCCTCGAGCGGGTCCCGGACCACGCCGAGGTCGCCGCGGGCGGGTCACCGCTCGCGCGCGATGGGTTCTTCTTCTCGCCCACGGTCGTGTCGGGCCTGCGCCAGGACGACGAGATGAGCCAGACCGAGATCTTCGGTCCGGTCGTCACCGTCCAGCGCTTCGAGGACGAAGCGGCCGCGCTCCGCGCCGCCAACAGCGTCAAGTACGGGCTGGCGTCGAGCGTCTGGACCAGCGACCACGGCCGCGCGATGCGGGTGGCCAAGGGCCTCGACTTCGGCGCGGTGTGGATCAACACCCACATCCCGGTGGTGGCCGAGATGCCGCACGGCGGCTTCAAGCACTCCGGTCACGGCAAGGACCTCTCGGCGTACAGCCTCGAGGACTACACCCGGATCAAGCACGTGATGAGCGACATCACCGTCTGACGGCGGCGACCCGCGGAGGAGCGAGCGATGGGCGAGGCGAAGCTGGCGGACGGCAACCTCTGGTTGCACTTCACCCGGACCAACGACTGGCTGGGTGAGCACCCGACCGTCCCGGTCCTCGACCGCGGCGAGGGGTGCTACGTCTGGGACACGACGGGCAAGCGCTACCTCGACGGGCTGTCGGCGCTGTTCTGCCTCCAGGTCGGCTACGGCCGCGAGGAGATGGTCGAAGCCGCCGAGAGGCAGATGCGCAAGCTCCCGTTCTCGACCAACTGGTCCTACGCGAACCAGCCGTCGATCGACCTGGCCCACGAGCTCGCACAGCGCTTCCCCGGCGACCTCGATCACTTCTTCTTCGTCAACTCGGGTTCCGAAGCGGTCGAGTCGGCCATCAAGCTGGCGCAGCAGTACCACCGGCTCAACGGCCAGCCGTCGCGGGTCAAGGTCATCAGCCGGATGTACGCCTACCACGGCACCACGCTCGGAGCGCTCGGGGTGACCGGGCTCGCCGGGCTGCGCGAGCCGTTCGAGCCGCTGCGTCCCGTCCACCTCTACGCGCCGAACACCAACTCCTACCGCCCCCAGGTCGACGACCCGGCGCAGGCGATCGAGGACATGATCCTCGAGGCCGGGCCGGAGAACGTCTCGCTCGTCATCGCCGAACCGGTGCAGAACGCGGGCGGGTGTTTCACCCCACCCGACGACTACTGGACCCGCGTCCGTGAGATCTGTGATCGCCACGGGGTCCTGCTCGCCTGCGACGAGGTCATCACCGCCTTCGGCCGGCTCGGGACCTGGACGGGGGCGGAGCGGTACGGCATCGTCCCCGACCTGCTCACCTTCGCCAAGGGCGTGACCTCCGCCTACGCCCCGCTCGGTGGCGTCGCCTTCCGCGGGCACATCGCCGAGGCGCTGGGCTCCGAGAAGGAGACGATGTTCACCCACGGTGCGACCTGGGGTGGTCACCCGGTCTCCTGTGCCGTGGCGCTGGCCAACCTCGACGTGTTCGCGTCCGAGGACGTGCTCGGCAACGTCCAGCGCAACGAGGACTGGTTCGGTGACCAGCTCCGGGGCCTGTACGACCGGCACGACATCATCGGCGACGTGCGCGGCACCGGCTACTTCTGGGCCCTCGAGCTCGTCAAGGACCGGCAGAGCAAGGTCATGTTCGACGATGCCGAGTCCGAGAGCCTGCTGCGCGGTTTCCTGTCGGCGCGGATGCTCGAACTCGGGCTGATCCTGCGGGCCGACGACCGCGACGAGCCCGTCATCCAGCTCTCCCCGCCGCTGGTGGCGGACCGCGAGATCCTCGGCGAGCTCGTCGACATCGTCGATCAGGTCCTGACCGAGGCCGAGAAGCGGCTGGTGAGCAGGTGAGCGCCGGCCGCGGCCGCACCGTCGGGCTCCCCGCCGAGGTCAAGGATCAGGAGGAGCGCGTCGCGCTGACCCCCTCGGCCGTCGCCGCGGTGATCGACCGCGGCCACCGGGTCCTCGTCCAGGCCGGCGCCGGCACGGGGGCCGGGTTCACGGACGGCGAGTACGAGGAGGCGGGCGGCGAGCTCGTCACCGACGCGGCCGAGGTCTGGGGCGCCGATGTCGTGGTCAAGGTCAAGGAGCCACAGGCCAGCGAGTACGCGCACTTCCGCCGCGGACTGACCCTGTTCACCTACCTCCACCTCGCCGCGGAACCCGACCTGACCGATGCGCTCGTGACCTCGGGCGTCGATGCCTACGCCTACGAGACGCTGACCGAGCGGGGGTCGCTGCCGCTGCTGGCACCGATGTCGGAGATCGCCGGCCGTGCTGCCGCGATCGTGGGCGCGAGCCAACTGTCGGCCGCGCACGGCGGTTCGGGCACGCTGCTCGGCGGCGCTGCCGGGGTCCCGCCCGCCAAGACGGTGGTCATCGGACTCGGGGTGGCCGGCACCATGGCGGCGCGCGGCGCCCGTGGTCTCGACGCGCACGTGACCGGTGTCGACGTCGACCTGCAGCGCCTCTACGAGCACCACCTCGACGGCACCGTGGACGCGACGCAGATCAGCGAGCCAGCGCTCGTCGCGGCGCACGTCCGCGAGGCCGACCTGGTCATCGGTGCGGCGCTGGTACCCGGCGCCCGGGCGCCCGTGGTGGTGACCGACGCCATGGTCGCATCCATGCGCCCCGGCTCCGTGGTCGTCGACCTGGCGATCGACCAAGGCGGCTGCATCGAGACGGCACGGCCGACCACGCTGTCCGACCCCACGTACACCACCCACGGGGTCCTGCACTACTGCGTGACCAACGTGCCGGGCCAGTTCCCCCGGACCGCGTCGGCTGCGCTGTCAGCCGCGGTGACACCCCGGCTGGTGCGGCTGCTCGACGAGCCGACCAGCCCGAGGCTCGAGGGTGCAGCCAACGTCCTCGAGGGTCGGGTCGTCCACCCCGCGGTCGCCGCCACCTTCCCCGATCTGCCGAGCGGCGACCCGCCGCCATCCACGGAGCGCTGACCACCGTGCCCCCGACCGCGTTCCTCCACCCCTTCACCCGCCCGACGGCGGGGGAGTTCCTGACCATCGTGCGGGGTGAGGCCGCGACGGTCTGGGATGCGACCGGCCGCGACTACATCGACGCCATGGCCTCGTTGTGGTACTGCAACGTCGGCCACGGGCGCGACGAGATCGTCGAGGCCGTCGCGACGCAGATGCGCCAGTTGGCCGCCTACCACACCTTCGAACGCTTCACGAACGAGCCGACCGAGCAGCTCTGCGAGCGGATCGCGGGTCACGCGCCGTTCGACGGTGCCCGCGTGTTCCTGACCTCGTCGGGTTCCGAAGCGGTCGAGACGGCCGTGAAGCTCGCGCGCCTCACCGCGCTCCTCGCCGGGGACGAGGCGCGCACCGTCATCATCAGCCGCCGACCGAGCTACCACGGCGTGACCTACGCCGGGACCACGCTCACCGGCCTGCCGGCGAACCAGACCGGTTTCGGTCCGCTGCTGCCAAACGTCGTCCAGGTCCCGCGTGCCGACGTCGACGCCGCCCAGGCCGCCTTCGAGGCCAACCCGGAGCGGGTCGCGGCGTTCATCGCCGAGCCCGTCATCGGCGCCGGTGGGGTGTACCCGCCCGAGCCGGGGGAGCTGCAGCGGCTGCGCGAGCTCTGCGACCAGCACGGAGCGCTGCTGATCCTCGACGAGGTCATCACCGGTTTCGGTCGGCTCGGGACCTGGTGGGGTGCGGATCGCTACGGCGTGCGACCGGATCTGGTCACCTTCGCCAAGGCCGTCACCTCGGGGTACCAGCCGCTCGGTGGAGTCGTGGTCTCGCCCCGGGTCCTGGCGCCGTTCGCGGCGCAGCCGGATGCGGTCCTACGGACCGGCCACACCTACTCCGGCCACCCCGCCGCCTCGGCTGCGGCGCTGGCCAACCTCGACATCCTCGAACGGGAGGAGCTGTTCGCGCGGGCCACGGTCGTCGGGCAGCGGCTCGGCGATGGCCTCGCCGGGCTGGTGGATGGCGACACGGTGACCGAGGTTCGCGGCGACGGCGCGGTGCGAGCCGTCGGCCTCGGGGACCAGCTCGACGCGCCAGCGGTGCGCGATCACATGCTGGACGCCGGGGTCATCGCACGCCCCATCGGTGCCTCGACGATCGCGTTCTCGCCGCCGCTGGTGATCACCGACGCACAGGTCGACCGGTGCGTCGAGAGCCTGGCGCGCGCCGTGGTCGACGTCGCTCGGGCTCGGCCCGCACCGGCGGCCCGACCGTGAGCGGACCGATCGCGGACGCGCCCCCGACCAGAGGTCTGAGCCTGTGGCAGGACGGCGCAGGCGCCGCCCGGGCACCGCTCGCGGGCGATCTCCGGGTCGATGTCGCCATCGTCGGCGCGGGTTTCACGGGCCTCTGGACGGGACTCGCGCTCACCGAACGGGACCCGTCGCTCACCGTCGTGGTCCTCGAGGCCGACGCGGTCGCCCACGGCGCGAGCGGGCGCAACGGCGGTTTCGTCGACCCCTCGCTCACGCACGGGATCGAGAACGGCGCGTCCCACTTCCCGAACGAGCTCGACGAGCTCACACGGCTCGGTCGGGAGAACCTCGAGGGGCTCACCGCGGATGTCGCACGTTTCGGTATCGACTGCGACCTGCGCGAGGTCGGCATGCTCGACGTCGCCACCGAGGACTGGCAGCTCGCTGCGCTCGCCGATGCGGTCGACGTCCACGTGCGGGCCGGTGAGGACGCTTCGCTGCTCGATGCGGGTTCCGCCCGGGCGCTGGTCGACTCGCCGACCTACCTCGGTGCGCTGCTGCGACGCTCGTCCGGCGCCACCGTCGATCCGGGGCGGTTGGCCCGCGGGCTGGCGACGGAGCTCGAACGTCGGGGTGTCACGCTCCACGAGACCAGTCCGGTGAGCGGGCTCTCGGAGGACGGGACCGGGGTCCGGCTGCGGACCGCAGGTGGCACCGTCCGGGCCGACCACGCGGTGCTGGCGACCAACGCGTACAGCCACCGGGTCCTGCGCGCGACCGCGCGGCACTTCGTCCCCGTGCACGACTACGTGCTGGTGACCGCACCGCTCCGTGCCGACCAACTGGCGCGGATCGGGTGGCAGGGGCGAGAGGGCATCGCCGATGCCGGCAACCAGTTCCACTACTACCGGTTGACCCCCGACGACCGCATCCTGTGGGGCGGTTACGACGCCATCTACCGCTTCGGCAGCCGCGTCGGCCCGCGCGACGATCACCGTCGCGCGACCTACGACATCCTCGCGCGCCACTTCCGCGCGACCTTCCCCCAGCTCGACGACGTGCCGTTCGAACGCTGGTGGGGCGGCCCGATCGCGACCACGACCCGCTTCACCGCCGTGTTCGGTGATGCCCTCGGTGGCCGCGTCTCCTACGCCCTCGGTTACACCGGGCTCGGTGTCGCTTCGACCAGGTTCGCCGGCCGCGTGTTGACCGACCGGTTGCTCGACCCGACCTCGTCGTTGCTCGATCTGCGCTTCACCTCGACGACCCCCTTCCCCTTCCCACCCGAACCGCTCCGTTGGGTGGGTGTGAACCTCACCCGGCGAGCCATCGCGCGCGCTGACCGACGCGGAGGCCGCAGAGGTCCGTGGCTCAGGACGCTCGACGCGGTAGGCATCGGCTTCGACTCGTGACCAGGAGACAACGGTGACCGACGTGGAGACCACGACCCGCGGACCCGCGACCCCGACGGCGGACGCGAACGATGCGGCGTACGCCGTCGCGCTGCACGGCGTCACCAAGCGCTTCCCGGGCACGAAGGGCGCCGAACCGGTCGTGGCGGTGGACGACGTCGAGCTGCGGATCGAAGACGGGGAGTTCTTCTCGCTGCTCGGCCCGTCCGGGTGCGGCAAGACCACCACGCTGCGGATGATCGCGGGCTTCGAGTACCCGACCGCCGGGAGCATCCGCATCTTCGGCGACGAGGTCGGTCTCGAACCACCGAACCGTCGTCCGGTCAACACCGTGTTCCAGTCCTACGCCCTGTTCCCGCACATGACCGTCGCGGAGAACATCGCCTTCGGCCTCGAGATGCAGAAGGTCGACAAGGAGGAGGCGAAGCGCCGCGTGGCCGACGTCATCGAGCTGGTCCAGCTCGGCGGGCGTGAGGACCGCAAGCCGCGACAGCTGTCGGGCGGCCAGCAGCAACGCGTCGCCCTCGCACGCGCCCTGGTGAACCACCCCAAGGTGCTGCTGCTCGACGAACCGCTCGGGGCGCTCGACCTCAAGCTCCGGCAGGCCATGCAGGTCGAGCTCAAGCAGCTCCAGGAGCGGGTGGGGATCACCTTCGTGTACGTCACCCACGACCAGGAGGAGGCGCTGACGATGTCCGACCGCATCGCGGTCATGGACGGCGGCACGCTGCTCCAGATCGGCACGCCCGAGGAGATCTACGTCCGACCACGGACGCGTTTCGTGGCCGACTTCATCGGCGACACCAACCTCCTGCGCGCCACCGCCGAGGGCCCCGGCGTCGCTCGGCTGCCGGACGGCACCACCATCCGTGCGGCGCACGAGGCATCCGCGGGTACCGAGCTGACGGTGGCGATCCGGCCGGAACACGTCGGCCTGCGCGGCCCGGACTCGGAGCGTGACCCCGCCCTGGACGTCCTGAACGGCGAGGTCGCCCTCGTCACCTTCCTCGGCAACGCCACCCTCTACGAGGTGGTCGGGGACCAAGGGAACCCGCCGACCAGGATCCGGGTGCGGCAGGGCAACGCCCCCGGCATCCAGCACTTCCGCGTCGGTGACCGCGTCCGGGTGCGGTGGGCGCCGTCGAGCGCCACCGTGCTCGACGACTGAGGGGCCGACGTTGTCCACCACCGTGTGGATGGCGGTCGTCACCACCGCCATCTGCCTGCTCGTGTCGTACCCCTTCGCCTACTACCTCGCGACCCGGTCCGCGAAGGTGCGCGGCGTGCTGTTGGTGCTGGTGATGATCCCGTTCTGGTCGAACCTGCTCGTGCGGACCTACGCCTGGCGGTTCCTGCTGTCGAGCGCGCGTAGGAGTCGAGGTTCCAGCCTCCGAGCACCGTCGCACCGCGGACCGAGCGCGTCGCGAACGAGTAGACGACGACGATCAGCAACGGCAGGGCGAAGAACAGGATCAGGTAGGCGTAGCTCGGCAGCCCGACCAGGAACCCACGGCGCGATTCGGCCTTCTCCGCAGCACGCTCGAGTCCCGGGCCGGGAGGTGGCGCGGGACCGTCGAGCTCGGGTTCGAGCTCGGGTGGGGGGCAGCCTGACCGACGATCTGGTGCTCGACATCGCCTGGCGGTCGCTGTAGCTGTTGCTGAACGGTGAGACCGAGATCGGTCACGGCTACAGCGGCAACATCCT
>JBBECA010000083.1:0-2076 GCA_040882055.1 Nitriliruptor sp. | reverse complement strand
TTGCAGCAGGCTCGCGGCCGACATCGCCCGCTCACCGTGACCGCAGTGCACCAGCGGTGTGGTGGCCAGCGGGCGGCCGGCGTCCTGCCAGGCAGCCACGCCGCCAGCCAGCTCGCCGACGAGCTGGTCGAACCCGATGGTGGTGGTGCGTTCCCCGCCGCCGGCGACCGAGCAGAACGATCCGCCACCATGGGAGGGGTGGACGGCCAGATCATCGGGCAGAGTCAGCAGCCGTTGGTGGATGGAGCGGTAGGCCGCCCGTGCGAGCAGCTCGGTCTGTTCGGCCGACAGCAGATCCGGACGCGCTACCCCACCGGCCATCAGCGTGCCGCCGGAGAACAGCGCCACCGTACGGCCGTCGTCACGTAGCAGGTAGGCCAGGTGCTCGGGGGTGTGTCCCGGGGTGGCGACGAGCTCACGGCCGCCGGAGACGAAATCAGCGTGCAGGTGGGTCTCCACCACGTAGGCGCTGTTGCCCAGCCCCTCGTCCACCAGCGGGATGACGTTCACGCCCACCTCCAGCTGCTCAAGTCGATGTTTGAAGATGAGCGTGGCTGGTGTCAGCACACAAGTCAAGTCAGTGTTTGAGTAGTAGGTAGGCTGTGAGCGGACAGGAGGCCGACGATGACCACCAGCACCGTGTCGCGTCGCGAGGCCAAGGACGCGCTGTACGACGGGTTCGCGTCCATCGCCCGGGCGCTGGCGTCGGGGCGGCGTGCCGAGATCGTCGATCTGCTGTCCCAGGGCGAACGCACCGTGGAGGAGATCGCGAACGAGATCGGCCAGTCGGTGGCCAACACCTCCCATCACCTGCGCGCGCTCGCCCGGGCCAAGCTGGTGGCCACGCGGCGGGCCGGCACCCACATCCACTACCGGCTCGCATCCTCGGCCGTGATCGACGCCTGGATCGCACTGAGGGATCTGGCCACCGAACAGCTCGACGACATCGACGAGCTCGCCACCGCCTACCTCGGCGACCGCGACGAGCTGACGACCATCACCCGCCACGAGCTGCTCGCGCGACTCGACCGGGGCGATCTGATCCTCATCGACGTCCGTCCGGAGCCCGAGTACGCCGCCGGGCACATCCCCGGCGCCATCTCCACGCCACCCGACCGGCTCGACATCGCGCTCGATGAACTCCCCGACGGGGAGGACGTCATTGCCTACTGCCGAGGCCCCTACTGCGTCTACGCCGACGATGCCGTCCGTACGCTGCAGGCCCGCGGCCGCCGGGCGATGCGGCTGGAGGACGGTCTGCCCGAGTGGCAACGCAACGGCGGCAGCGTCGAGCCCCGCCGACCCGCAACGGACGGAGCGTGATGCAGCCGCCGCTCCTCGACCACCGCGGCCACGATCAGCCATCGGTGTTCACCGCCGGCGCGTTGCTCCGAGAAGCGCGACGCCAGAAGGAGCTGCCACACGAGTCCGTACCGGCAGCCTGTCTCCTCGACCCTGACGGGGACATCGCCGACCACCTGCTCGCTACCGGCCAGGCCGACTGGTCCACGAGCTGGGCCTGCTACCACTGCATTACGAGGCGGTCATGTACTGACATGGTCGCCGGGCCTCGAGCGGGATCAAGACCCGGGACTCCCCGTGGCGCAGGTCAGATCCTCGTGCGGAGCACGTGAGCGCGGCAGACAGAGCGCACTTGGAACCGCAACTTCGGTCTAGCCGAGACGCCGTGACTACGAGGCCACCATGCGGCCCTCGACGTCGAGAGCCTGTGAGGTCAGCCGGCTTCGCGGGCTTCCTCGTACCTGGTCCCGAAGTCGAGCTCCTGGTGACGACCCTCGGTCAGGTAGTCGATGATCTCGGTGGCATCTCCGTCGGAGATCCGTGCCCCGTTCCCGATCATCCGCTCCACGATGGCGGTCCACTCCTGCTCGGTGGAGGCGTTGTTCCGCACGATGCGGCCGACGTCGTGACACTGGACGCAGCTGTTGAGGAAGATCGACTCCTGCTCGTCCTCGGGTTCGGGCATCACCATCTCCGAGGACAGAAGCACGTCGACGCCTGCCGTGTCGTACCGCTCGAGCGCAGCCTCGGCCTGTTCCTCGGTCACGTCGGTCT
>JBBECA010000082.1:53479-67537 GCA_040882055.1 Nitriliruptor sp. | reverse complement strand
AGGTGGAGCATCGGCAGGAGCGCGGCGCGCGCGACGGGGTAGCGCTGCGTCAGCGCTCGCAGCTCGTCGCGCGTGGTCTGCGTGAGGGGCACGGTCGGGACCTCGGGGAGGCGGGCGGGCGGGGAGGTGGGGAGGCGGGCGGTGCGGCGCTAGCGGTCGACGCCGCCCATGATCGGGTCGAGCGAGGCGACGATCACGATGACGTCCGAGACGGACCCACCACGGCTCATCACGTCAGCCGCCTGCAGGTTGACGAAGGAGGGTTCGCGCACGTGCACGCGGTAGGGCTTGTTGGTGCCCGTCGAGGTGACCGCGTACCCGAGCTCCCCGCGTGGCGACTCGACCGGCAGGTACACCTGGCCTGGCGGCACGGTGAAGCCCTGGGTCACGAGCTTGAAGTGGTTGATGAGCGCTTCCATCGACTCGCCCATGATGTGGCGGATGTACTCGGGGTCGTTGCCGACACCGTCGGCGCCGAGCGACTGTTGCGACGGCCAGGCGATGTGCTTGTCCTCGACCATCACGCGACCGGCTGGGAGCTGATCGAGCGCCTGGCGGATGATGCGCATCGACTGGTCGATCTCGGCGACGCGGACCTCGAAGCGACCCCAGCAGTCGGCGAGATCCGAGGTCGGGACCTCGAAGTCGTAGCGCTCGTAGCCCCCGTACGGTTGGGTCTTGCGCAGGTCCCACGGCACGCCGGCCGCGCGCAGGATCGGGCCGGTGACCCCGTAGGCGAGGCAGGTGTCGGCGTCGATGTAGCCGACGTCACGGAGCCGATCGTTGAAGATCGGGTTCCTGCGCAGCAGGTCCTCGAAGTCCCGCATCTTCGGCGGGATCATCTCGAGCAGGGCCTCACAGCGCGCCTCGAAGTCGTCGGTGAGGTCGTTGGCGATCCCACCGGGACGGAAGAAGGCGTGGTTCATGCGCAGGCCCGACTGCGACTCGAACAGGTCGAGGATGTGTTCCCGCAGGCCGAAGCCCATCGTCATCACCGTGGTCGCTCCGAGCTCCATCCCGCCGGTGGCGAGCCAGATCAGGTGCGAGGCGATGCGGTTGAACTCGAGCAGGATGATCCGCGCCACCTCGGCACGCTCGGGCACGCGGATGTCGAGCAGCTTCTCGACCGCGAGGCAGAACGCGTGCTCGTTGTACAGCGGCGCCACGTAGTCCATGCGGGTGAAGAAGGTCGGGCCCTGGTGCCAGGCCCGGTACTCGGCGTTCTTCTCGATCCCGGTGTGGAGGTAGCCGATGAGCGGCTGCAGCTTCTCGACGATCTCGCCGTCGAGCTCGAGCAGCAGGCGCAGCACCCCGTGGGTGGAGGGGTGCTGGGGCCCCATGTTGACCGTGAGGCGCTCGTCGTCGACCGCGTCGACGACCGACTCCCAGTCGGCGCCCTCGACCCACAGCTCGTCGTCGGGCCGCGGCGTGGGCGGCTGCGTGGGCACGCTCATTCGACGATCTCCCGGAGATCGCGCTCGTGCGGCGACGGGATGAACTTGTCGTTCTTGTAGGTGATATCCACGCCACCGAGCGGGTAGTCCTTGCGGTGCGGGTGACCGAGCCAGTCCTCGGGCATCAGGATGCGCTCGAGGTTCGGGTGACCGTCGAAGACCACCCCGAACATGTCGAAGACCTCGCGCTCGTGGAAGTTGGCGGTCGGGAACAGGTGGGTGACCGTCGGCAGGCGCGACTCCCCCTCGACGTCCGAGACCGCGACCGAGACGCGGAACCAGTGGTTGCGCGTGATCGAGCGCAACACGTAGAGCACCTCGACCACACCGACGTCGCGCGAGACCCGGTGCTCGGGCCACCCGGTGGTCGACACCTGACGCTCGATGACGTGCTCACCGGCCGGGAAGTGCACGCCCGAGAGGTCCGAGAGGAGGGCGCAGTCGAACTCGTCGGCGTCGCGGCAGAAGGTGAGCAGATCGACCACCTGCTCAGGAGCCACGAAGAAGGTGAGCTCACCGCGGTGGACGTGGGTGCGCACGTTCGGGAAGCGCTCGAGGACGGCGAGGGTGAGCGCCTCGTGCGAGAGCGGGGGACCGACGGTGCCCGCGATGGTCGCGGGCGCGTGGGCCGGGTCAGGCTGCGCCGGGGTCTCGGCCAGCGGCTCAGCGGCGGGGCTCTGGTCGCTCACGACTGGTCCGCCAGCTCGGCGAAGGTCGACGTGCGGACCTGCTCACGCAGCTTCAGGATGCCGTCGAGCAGCATCTCCGGCCGTGGCGGGCACCCGGGGACGTACATGTCGACCGGCACGACGTGGTCGACACCCTGCACCAGCGCGTAGTTGTTGAACATGCCACCCGAGGTGGCACAGACGCCCATGGACAGCACCCACTTGGGGTCCGACATCTGGTCGTAGATGCGCCGCAGCACCGGGGCCATCTTCTGGCTCACGCGGCCGGCGACGATCATCAGGTCGGCCTGCCGCGGCGAGGCCCGGAAGACCTCCATCCCGAAACGGCCGATGTCGTGGCGCGGCCCACCCGCCGCCATCATCTCGATGGCGCAGCACGCCAGACCGAAGGTCGCCGGCCACATCGACGTCGAACGGGAGTAGCTGACGAACCGTTCCAGGTTGGTGAGCAGGACGCCGTTGGGGAGCTTGTTCTCTAGTCCCACTCGAGACCTCCACGGCCGATCTCGTACACGAAGGCGACCCCGAGGATCCCGAGGAAGATGCTCATCTGGGCCAGCCCGAACCACCCGAGCGAGCGGAAGACCACCGACCACGGGTAGAGGAAGACCGCCTCGACGTCGAAGATCAGGAACATCATGGCGACCATGTAGAACTTGACCGAGAAGCGCGAGCCACGCACCTGGGCCTGCGGGACGTTGCCGCTCTCGTAGGCCGACAGCTTGGTCGGGTTCGGCACCCGCGGCCCGACCATCGAGCTCGCCAGCAGCGACCCCCCCGCGAAGGCGACCGAGAGGCCAGCGAGGAGGAGGATGGGGAGGTACTCGGACAACATCGGCGGCGTCTCCGCGTGTGGTGCGGTGGTCGGTGGGCGGTCGAGATCAGCGCACCCGGATCGGTACAGGAGGGCGGCCCTGCGTACGGGGCCCACCACGCCTACCGCGGGCAACGGTAGGGGTGGTCCGAGCCGGGTCGCAAGACGCGCCCGGCCAGGGTCGGCGGACGAGCGCGGTCACGCGGCGGGAGCCAGCCGCGAGAGGGTGTTGATGACCGCGTCCTTGGCGTCCGAGGGGTGGTGGTCGGTGAGGTGGGCCATGAGCTTGAGGACCAGCTCCATGAGCGGCCGGATGGGCATCCCGTACGTCGTGCACACGTGCATCACGGCGGGGTGGCCGACGAGCTCGGCGAAGACCTTGCCGAGGGTGTAGTAGCCCCCCCAACGGCGGCGGAGCTCCCGGTCGTAGGCGTCCAGATCCGCGGTGCGGCGGGTGGTCATCGCACGATCGACGACCTCGGCGGCGAGCCGCGCGGCCTCCATCGCGTACGAGATGCCCTCGCCGTTGAACGGGTTGACCATGCCGCCGCTGTCGCCGACGAGGAGCACACCACGCTGGTGGAGCGGGGTGCGGTTGAAACCCATCGGGATCGGACCGGAGCGGATCCTGTCGGTCCGGTTGGCCTCGGTGGTCTCCCACTCCTCGGCCATCCCCCCGGCCCAGGACTCGAGGAGCTTCCTGTAGCTGACGGCCTGGAAGTCCTTGGAGGTGGACAGCAGCCCGAGGCCGACGTTGATCGTGCCGTCGTCGAGGGGGAAGACCCAGCCGTACCCGGACAGCAGGTCGCCGTCCGCGTCGGTCAGGTCGAGGAAGGAGCTGATCCACTCGTCGTCGGCGCGGGTGGAGCGGTAGTAGGTCCGCGCCGCGACGGCCATCGGACGGTCGGTGCGCCGCGTGACGCCGAGGCGCTTGCTGAGGCCACCCGAGGCGCCGTCCGCGGCGATGACCACGGGGGCACGGACCTCCCCCTCGTGGCCGTCCTCGTCACGCCAGGTGACCCCAGCGACGCGGCGCTCGGTGGCGTCCTGCCACCGTGGGCCGGTCACGGCGATCCCCTCGTGGAGCTGCGCGCCGCCGGCCTCGGCACGGCGGGCGACGGCCTCGTCGAAGACCTTGCGGGTGGCGGTGGCGCCCCACGACGGCCAGTCGTCGAGCTCCGGCCACGGCAGCTCCATGGCCGTCGACCCACCGTGGATCCGCAGGCCCTTCTGGGTCGCCCAGCCGTCCACGCGCCCGTGCGCCTCGTCCACCATGCCGAGCTCGAGCAGCTCCCCGACCACGCGGGGGGTGAGCCCGTCACCGCAGACCTTGTCCCGGGGGAAGCGGTCCTTCTCGAGCAGCACCACGTCGTAGCCGAGCCCGGCGAGGTGGGCGGCCGCGGCCGCGCCACCGGGACCGGCGCCGGCGACCACGACGTCGGCGGAGGTCACCGCATCGAGCGTGCTGGCCATCGGAGCTCCTGGCGAAGGGGTGGGGCCGCTCGGCGACGGGGCCGCGGGTACCACGGGGGCACCAGCCGGCACGACCCGGGCTCGTGAAAACCTTCACGAGCCCGCCAGTCTACCCCGCTGGTGGGCTGAGACGTTCGACCAGATCGAGCAGTTCGGCCGCCGTCAGGGAGGCACCGGGCTCGGGCCGCTCGACCGCGTTGCCCTCGGTGACCGGGTCGACGCGCAGGAGGAGCTCGACGATCCCGGCAGCGTCACCGTCCGCGGGCTGATCGCCTCCGGCCGCCGCGGGGTCGAGCTCGAGCAGGTCGCCACCGCTCAGCTCGAGGCGCACCTCGAGCACCCGTCCGTCGCGGAGGTCGATCGTGCCCGGCACCGTCCGGTCCCCGCCGCCGTCACCGAGCAGCTCCGCCAGCGCCCGCGTCTCGACCACCACGTCCAGGCGCCGGACCTCGCCGGCGTCCCGGGCGGACAGGACCTCGATCGCGCCGAGCAGCTCGCGGGCATCGAGCTGCGCCGCCGGCTCGTCCGTCCGGGACTCCCCCGACGCCGCGCCGAGCAGTTCGCCGAGATCGTCGACGTCGGTCAACGCCACCCAGCCACCCGAGAACGAGGTGATCAGGGCTTCACGCCCCGCCTCGCTCACACCGAGGCGGTCGAGGGCGGGCTCCAGCGCCGTGGCCGGATCGCGCCCCTCGAGGCCGAGGACCGCACCGAGCCCGGTGCGCAGCAGCAGCGCATCCCCCTCCTCGGCGATCACCTCGAGCAGCGGCGCGTCCCCGCCGAGCGTCAACGACAACCGGAGCCGCCCGTCCGGGTCGCGGGCGCCCTCGATCCCCGCGCCCTCGAGGAAGCTCGCTGCCGCCACCGCGTCGTCACCGAGCTGATCGAGCGCCGAACGGTCGGCCTGGGCGGAGAGGCGGAAGACGAAGGGCTCCTCGGCGGTGGCCTCGACCGCGGCGGCCAGCTCCTCCTGCGGGTCGAGGTCGGCGGTGCACCCGCCGAGCACGGCGAGCACGGCCACCGCGAGCACGGTCCGGCTCCGCGACCAGCGCGGCAGACGGGCAGCGATCGCCGCGCAGCGGCCGAGCGGCGTCACCGTCGGAAGCCGCGGTGCACCGCGACGATGCCACCCGCGAGGTCCTTGACCTGGAGCTCGGCGAAACCCGCCGCCTCGAACCAGCTGGCCACGGTGCGCCGGTCGGGCCAGGCCAGGATGGACTCGGCGAGGTAGATGTAGGCGTCCGGCGAGGACGACACCACCCGCGCGAGACCGGGCACGGCGCCCACCAGGTAGCGGCGGTAGATCTCGCGGAAGGGCCGCCACGTGGGCGCGGCGAACTCGCACACCACGACCCGGCCGCCGGGTCGGAGCACACGGGCGAACTCGCGGGCCGCCGCTTCGGGGTCCGGGACGTTGCGGAGCCCGAACGAGATGGTCAGGGCGTCGAAGCTCGCGTCCGGGAACGGCAGGGCGAGGGCATCGCCGTTGACCCAGGCGATGCCCTCGTGCCCGCGCTCGTACCCCACCCGGAGCATCCGCTCGGACAGGTCGAGCGCGACCACCGACCGGGCACCGCGGGCGACGAGCTCGGTGGCGACGTTGCCCGGACCGGCGGCGACGTCGAGCAGGTCGGCGTCACCCGGACGGGCTGCGAGCGCGACCGCCCGACGCCAGTGGGCGTCCTGCCCGAGCGACAGCGCCGCGTTCGCCAGGTCGTAGCGTGGCGCGACCTGATCGAACATGGCCTGCACGAGCGCAGCGTCCTTGCCCTCACGGCCCGCAGCAGGCAGGTCGCGGGACCCGGTCCGGTTCACGGTCAACGTCTCCTCCGGTGCGGGTGGCGGACGATCCCACCGGACCGCTCAACACGGGGACGCCGCGTGCCGATGGTGTGGTGGTGGGGCTGCCCCCGCACGAGGCTACAGCGCGGGTCCGGTGGGACCCGCGGGCTGCCGGGCGACGGTGTCGCCCGATCCGACCGGCCAGGAGATCCGACGTGCCCTTCGTCCACTGCCCCGATTGCGGCGCCTCGGCGATGATCGATCCCTCGGGTCGCTGTCCGGAGGGCCACATCGTCGGCGTTGCCGGCGCACGCGTCGCCGCCGCCATCGGTCGCTCGACCCCGCACCCGGACGAGCCCCAGCCGTGGGTCGCCACCGTCGCCGAGGGCCCGGACGCGCCCGTCGAGGACGCGCCCGTCGAGGACGCGCCGCGAACCGTGCAGCCCCCGTCGATCCCGACCGCGGCGACGGTCGAGCCCATCGCGGACCCCGGGACCGCCACGGGGCCGGGGGTCGCAGCCGCAGCTGGCGCCGAGGATCTGCTGCGCGAGATCCACGAGCTCGGTGACCTCGAGCTCGCCGCGGACACCGCTGCAGCGGCCACACCCGGACCGGGAACGACCTCGTCGTCGGCGACCTCGGTCGGACCGTCGCCCGTCGCTCCGGTGAGGCAGGACGCCACCGGCGGCACGCCGGCGCCCCCGAGCTCGCCCGAGGAGGCCACCGACCTCGACGCGCTCGCCAACCTCGCCGCCGCCGTACGCACCCTCGACGACCGTGACGCGCACGCGCCTGCGGCCACGCCCGGGGTGCTGCCGACCTCCGGACCCACCGAGGATGACCTCCCACCCCCTCCCCCCTTCGACACCGCACCCGTGGACGCTCCGCTCGAGGCGGTCGTCCCGACCCCGCACGCGCCCACGAGCCACGACGTGGCCGACGCCCACGCGGACGAGGTGACCACGGAGCTGGCGCCCCCAGCGGTGCTGCTCTCCCCCTTCGACGGCTCGTTCACCGCACGGGGCGACCGCGTCCCGCGTGGTCCAGCGCCAGCGAAGAGCGGTGGGCTGAAGGGCCTGTTCCGCCGCTGACCAGCGCGCCGAGGCCGTGTCCGGACCGACGTTCCCACCGGGTGGCGTAGCCTCGCCGACGTGGCCCCCGGAACCCCGCCCCAGGACCGTGCACCGTCGGACACCGACGGCATCCTGTCGCGTCCCGACGCGGCGCTCGCCGCCGCGGTCGCCGACGACGAGGACGCCCCGTTCGACCTCGACGGCCTGGCTGCCGAGGTCGGATCCACCCGCGCGCTGGTCGAGTCGATCGCACGCGCCGGCCTGCTGCTGCCCCACCACGTGGACCACACCGGGACCCCGCGCTACTCACGTGCCGACGTCGACGCGGTGCGCGCCGGCCTGGCGCTGGTCGATGCCGGGCTCCCGCTCGGCGAGCTACTCGATCTCGGGCGACGCACCGACGCGGCCGTCCGCGACCTGGCCGACCACGCCGTCGAGGCGTTCCTGCGCTTCGTCCGCGACCCGGTGCGCGGGACCGTCGCTGACGAGACCGAGGCCGCCGACCGGTTGGTGACCGCGTACCGGGTGATGCTGCCCGCCACCGAGCGGCTGGTCGCGCACCACACCCGTCGACGGTTGCTGGCGGCCGCGGTCGAGCAGATCCAGGCGCAACAGGCGGCCGAGGGCCCCGGGGACGAGGCGTGACGCTGCGCGTCACGACGCGCCACCTCGCCGACGACCGGGCGCTGCTGGACCTGCCGCCGGCTCCGGACGACGCCGTCGCCTGGGTCCGACGCGGTGACGGCCTGGTCGGGTGGGGGGTCGCGGCCCGGCTCGTACCCGGTGCCGGTGACGACCGCTTCGCCCGCGCCGAGGCCGGCTTCCGCGACCTCGTGGCCGCGGCCGAGATCGACGACGAGGTCCGAGTACCCGGATCCGGCCTGACCGCCGTCGGCGCCTTCAGCTTCGATGCGGACGCCGCCGGGTCGTCGCTGGTGGTGCCGCGCGTGATCGTCGGCCGCCGCGACGGGGCGACGTGGCTGACCACGATCGACCCCGACGGCGCTCCCCCGGTGCCCGGGCTGGCGACCTCGCCGCCCGAGCCGCCACCGCGGGACCGGCCACGGTTCGCGGGCTCGTCCAAGCCCGACCTGCGCTGGCTCGAAGCCGTCGCCGCCGCGGTCGACCGGTTGCGGGACGGCGCGCTCGACAAGGTCGTGCTCGCGCGCGACCACGCGGTGTGGTCGCAGGAGCCGTTCGATCCGCTCGACCTCGCCCGGCGCCTCACCGCCCGCTTCCCGAGCTGCCACACCTTCGTGGTGGAGGGCCTCGTCGGCGCCACCCCCGAGCTGCTGCTCGCCCGCGACGGTGACCGCGTCACCTCACGGGTGCTGGCCGGCACGACGGGCCGCGCCGAGGACGAGGCGGAGGACGCCGCGCTCGGCGCTGCGCTGCTCGCCTCTGCCAAGGACCGCCACGAGCACCAGCTGGCCGCGGACTCGGTCCGTGAGGTCCTCGCGCCGCGCTGCCCCGACCTGCAGCACGCCCCCGAGCCGCGCCTGCTGCGTCTCGACAACGTCCAACACCTGGCGACCGTGTTCTCGGGCCACCTCGCCGAACCGGCCTCGGTCCTCGAGGTGGTGGCCGAACTGCACCCGACGGCGGCGGTGGGCGGGACGCCGCGGGACCGCGCGCTCGAGGTGATCGCCGAGCTCGAGGGCATGGACCGTGGGCGCTACGCGGCCCCGGTCGGGTGGGTGGATGCCAACGGCGACGGCGAGTGGGGGATCGCCCTGCGCTGCGCCGAGCTGGCCGGCGCCCGGGCGCGGCTGTTCGCCGGTGTCGGCGTGGTGGCGGCATCGCTCCCCGAGGACGAGCTCGAGGAGACCCGCCTCAAGCTCCTCGCGATGCAGGCCGCCCTCGGCGCGGACTGACGTCAGGCGAGGCCGTCGAGCGTGTCGTGGACGGTGCGGGTGATCCGCTCGTGGAGCTGCCGGTTCGCGGCCCGATCGGTGCGCACGTGCACCAGGTGCAGTCCGCCCCGCCGACGCGTCGTCGCCAGCAGCCCGCGCAGGTCGCCGGCAGCTTCGAGCTGGTGGTAGCCGAGGCCGTGGAAGGCGGCGAGGTGGGCCAGGTCGCGGCCGTGCGCGGTCCCGAAGACCCGCTCGAACGAGCCGGGGTAGGCGGCCTGCGGCAGGAACGAGAAGATGCCGCCACCGTCGTTGTCGAGGACCACGAAGGTGCAGTCGAGCCGTTCCAGGCCGGGCGACAGCAGCAGCCCGTTGGCGTCGTGCAGGAACGTCAGGTCGCCGACGAGCGCCACGGTCGGCCCCCGATCCGGACCCTCGCTGGTGGCGTCCGCGATAGCCACCCCGAGCGCGGTCGACACCACCCCGTCGATCCCGGACGCCCCCCGGTTGGCCACGATGCGCAGCCCCTCGCGGGGCACCAACACCTGATCGAGGTCGCGGATCGGCATCGAGGAGCCGACGACCAGGGTGGTGCCGTCGGGCAGCGCGGCGGCGAGGTCACGCACGACCCGCGGCTCGGTCGGGAGGTCGTCGCCGTCGAGCACCGCGTCGATCGCCTGGCGGGCGGCGGCGTCCGCGTCCGCCCACCGGTCGGCCCACTCCGAGGAAGCGCGGACCGCGAGCTGCGCGGCGAGGGTCGCGCAGGTCGCCCCGACGTCCGCGAGCACCAGCTCGGCGATGGCACGGTCGGGGTCGTGCCACGCGCCGTCGGGGTCGACCAGGACCTGCGGGATGCCGGGGCCGAGCACGGCCGAGAGGTGGCGCGAGACCCCCGTCCGCCCGACCCGCACCACGAGGTCCGGACGGTGGGCGCCCGTGAACCCCGGGTGCCCGAGGAGGTGGTGCGCGTGCGCGAGTGCGCCGGGGATCCGGGCGTTCGACGCGGGCTCGGCGATCACGGGGTAGCCCGCCGCCCGCGCCAGAGCGTGGATCGGTCCCGCCACGTCCTCGACCCCGACGGCGGTCGCGCCCACGACGATCAGGCCACGCTCGGTGGACAGCATCCGTCCGGCGAGCGCCGCGAGTTCGTCGTCGTTCGCGCGGCGTGGGGCCCGCGCCACCTCGACCCACGGGCGGCGGTCGCCGCGGCCCTCCAGCGGTGAGGTGAACGGCTCGGCGCGGACACGTCCGTCGTCGCTGGCCGGGACCGTCGGCTCGCGGAACGGCAGGTTGAGGTGGACCGGCCCCGGAGGTCCGGCCAGCCCCACCGCCGTGGCCACCGCACGGGCCGTCACCGAACGCCAGTGGGCGACCGACCCGGGGCGGTCCTCGGCGACGCCGACCTCGTGGAACCAGCGCACGCTCCGGCCGAAGAGGTGGAGCTGGTCGATGGTCTGGTTGGCCCCGGTGCCGCGCAGCTCCGGGGGACGGTCCGCGGTCAGCAGCAGCACGGGGACACCCCCGGTGTCCGCCTCGATCACCGCCGGGTGGAGGTTGGCGACCGCCGAACCCGAGGTGACCACGACGGCGGCGGGACGTCCGCTGCCCCGTCCGAGCCCGACGGCCAGGAACCCCGCGGACCGCTCGTCGACCTCGACGTGGAGGCGGACGCGCGGATCGTCGTGCAACGCCATCGCCAGCGCCGCCGACCGCGAGCCGGGGGCGAGCACCGCATCGGTGACCCCGCAGCGGGCCAGCTCGTCGACGAGCACCAGCGCCAGGGCGTGCGAGGGGTTCTGCGCGCGCATCGTGGGTCCTAGGTCGGCAGGTGGGCGGAGGCGGCTCCGAGGCGCTCGATCAGCGCCAGGGCGGTGTCGGGATCGGGGGTGGCCTGGTCCAGCGAGGCCGGATCGGGGGCGACCCGGCGGACCTCGAGGGAGCCGTCGACCGGGGTGAGCGGGCGGTCGGTGACGTCCGCCGCCAGCAGCGTCGCCGTCCCGAGACCGCACGCGAACGGCAGCTCCGGGAGCGCCGCAGCCAGCGCCACCCCCGCGGCGAGCCCGACCGAGGTCTCGAGCGCGGACGAGACCACCGCGGGCAGACCTGCGGCATCGACGACCGCGAGGGCTCTCTGGACCCCACCGAGCGGCTGCACCTTGACCACGATCACGTCGGCAGCGTCGAGGCCGGCGATGCGCAGCGGATCCTCGGCGGTGCGAACCGACTCGTCGGCTGCGAGCGGGACGCTGACGCGACGGCGCACCTCGGCCAGCTCACCGAGCGTCGCGCACGGCTGCTCGACGTACTCGAGCCCCCCGGCCGCGGTGTCCAGGCGTCCGATGGCGAGCACCGCCGTCTCGACGTCCCACGCCGCGTTCGCGTCGACCCGGATGCGTCCGGTCGGTCCGAGGGCCTCACGCACGGCGGCGACCCGGTCGACGTCGGCGGCGAGGTCCTGGCCCGCCTCGCCGACCTTGACCTTGGCCGTCGAACAGCCGCTGCGGGCGACGAGGTCGCGGGCCGTCGTCGGATCGACCGCGGGGACGGTGGTGTTGACCGGGACGCGGCCGCGCACCGGGGGCGGGAACGGCTCGAGGGCGGCGGCGTGGGCCGACGCGAGCCACCGGCCGGCGTACTCGGGCCCGTACTCCGGGAACGGCGAGAACTCCCCCCAGCCGGCGGGTCCGTGCAACAGCACACCGGAGCGCGACGTCACCCCGCGGAAACGCAGCCGCATGGGGATCGCGAACGGCGCGAGGTGATCGAGCTCCGCCGCCGTCATCGACCGCCCCCGGTCAGCAGCAGCGCACCGGCCAGCAGCAGCGCGAACAGCAGCTGGGCCTGCGCGGTGTACCCGAGCGCCTCGATCAGCCGCGGCCCGGGTGGGGCGTGGCGGACCAGCTCGATGCCACGCCAGGCCACGACCACCGTGAGCACCGGCGCCAGGAGCCAGCCCTCCCCCGTCACCAGCACGAGGGGGATCAGCACGAGGAACGCCGCCGCCACGAGGACGAGGTAGAGGGTCCGCGTCCCAGCATCCCCGAGCCGGACGGCGAGGGTCCGTTTGCCGACCTCGGCATCCGTCGGGATGTCGCGCAGGTTGTTGACCACCAGCAGCGCCGTGGCCAGGGCCCCCATCGCGAGCGAGGCGAGCACGGCGACCAGGCCCACGTGGCCGTCCTGGACGTACTGCGAGCCCACGGTCGCGACGACGCCGAAGAAGACGAAGACGAAGACCTCACCGAGCCCGGCAGAGGCGTACGGTCGGGAGCCTCCCGAGTACCCGAGCGTCGCGAGCACCGCAGCGGCACCGACGAGCAGCAGCTCCCAGCCGACGAGCGCAGCGAGGCCCAGCCCCGCGAAGGCCGCGACGAGCAGCGCGAGGACGATGGCGCGCTTCATACCGCTCGGGCTGACGAGCCCGGCGGCGACGGCACGACGTGGCCCGACGCGGGCCTCGGTGTCGACCCCCTTGACGCCGTCGAAGTAGTCGTTGGCGTAGTTGACGGCCACCTGCAGCGCGAGCGCGACGACCAGCGCCAGCAGCGCCCGGATCGGGTCGAGGTCGCCGGGCGCTGCCTCGGCCGCAGCCGTCCCGACGAGCACGGGTGCCACGGCCGCCGGCAGGGTCCGGGGCCGTGCCGCCTCGAGGTAGGGGTTCAGGACGCGCTCTTCCGGGTTCGGTGGCCGAGACGGGGCCCGGCCGTGGGGTCCGGGGGTGAGCTCAGTAGTGGTACGGGTAGGCGGACCAGTCGGGGGGGCGCTTCTCGAGGAAGCTGTCGCGACCCTCCTGAGCCTCGTCGGTGCCGTAGATCAGGCGCGTCGCCTCACCGGCGAAGACCTGCTGCCCGATCAAGCCGTCGTCGGGCAGGTTCATGGCGAACTTGAACATCCGCAGCGCCGTCGGGGACTTCCCACCGATCCGCGCGGCCCAGTCGAGGGCGGTCGCTTCGAGCTCGGCGTGGTCGACGACGCGGTTGACCATCCCCATGCGGTGCGCGTCCTCTGCGGAGTACTCGTCGCCGAGCAGGAAGATCTCGCGGGCGAACTTCTGCCCCACCTGGGTGGCGAGGTAGGCCGACCCGAACCCGCCGTCGACGGACGCGACGTCGAGGTCGGTCTGCTTGAACCGAGCGTGCTCACGCGAGGCGATGGTCAGGTCGCAGGTGACGTGCAACGAGTGGCCGCCGCCGGCCGCCCAGCCGGGCACCACCGCGATGACCGCCTTGGGCGAGAACCGGATGAGGCGCTGGACCTCGAGGATGTGGAGCCTGCCGGACCGCGCCGGGTCGATGGAGGCCTGGGTGTCACCCTCGGCGTAGCGGTAGCCGTCCCTGCCGCGGATGCGTTGGTCCCCGCCGGAGCAGAACGCCCACCCCCCGTCCTTCGGCGACGGTCCGTTGCCCGTCAGCAGGATGCACGCGACGTCGCTGCTGGTGCGAGCGTGCTCGAGCACCCGGTAGAGCTCGTCGACGGTGTGCGGCCGGAAGGCGTTCCTGACCTCGGGGCGGTCGAAGGCGACGCGGACCGTGCCTTGGTCGACCGCCCGGTGGTAGGTGACGTCGGTGAGGCCCTCGAAGCCAGGCACCGCACGCCACCGGTCGGCGTCGAACAGCTCGGAGACCACAGCACGTCCCGTCGTCGGGGCAGGTGCGCCGATCCGGCGCACGCGGGTGCGCAGCCTACGCTGGCCACGACGACGGGTCCGGAGGCGCGGTGGGACGGCTGATCGCGGCAGCGTTGCCCTCGAACGCCGCCGCCGCCGATCTGGTCCGTCGCCTCTGGGACGCGGGCGACGCGGTGCTGCCGCTCGATCCGTCGGCGTCCGCCGACGAGACGGCCGCGCTCCTGTCGGCGCTCCGCCCCGATCGTGTGGTCACGGTGGATGACCCGGATGGCCGCGCGCTGCCGGCACCGCTGCCG
>JBBECA010000082.1:34102-53379 GCA_040882055.1 Nitriliruptor sp. | reverse complement strand
CGCTGCCGGCACCGCTGCCGACCGCCGACGAGGTCGCGCTGGTGGTCACCACGTCCGGGTCGACCGGCGCGCGCAAGGGCGTCGAGCTGACGACCGCAGCGCTCGACGCGTCCACCGGCGCGTCGCTCGCACGGCTCGGGGTCCGACACGATGCGATCTGGCGGGTACCGCTGCCGCTGCACCACGTGGCCGGGCTGGCCGCGCTCCGTCGCGGTTGGGCGCTCGGGACCACCCCGGACGTGGTGGCACCCGGCGACCTCGATGCGCTGCTCCGGCCGGGGGCGGACCACACGGCGGTCGTGCCGACCCAGCTGCACCGGTGGCTCGCACGGGACGGCGCTGCCGGACCTCGTCAGGTCCTGCTCGGCGGCGCCGCCGCCGCGACCGAGCTGCTCGAACGGGCCGCGGACGCCGGGATCGAGGTCGTGACCAGCTACGGGATGACCGAGACCTGTGGCGGCTGCGTGTACGACGGTGAACCGCTCGCGGGCGTCGAGGTGTCCCTGGCCCCCGACGGACGGGTGCGTGTCCGCGGTGCGGTGTGCTTCCTCGCCTACCGCGGTGACCCCGCCGCCACCGCCGCAGCGGTCGATGCGGACGGCTGGTTCACGACGGGCGATCTCGGCACGTTCGACGAGCACGGCCGGCTCCGCGTGCTCGGACGAGCCGACGACGTGGTCATCAGCGGCGGCGAGAACGTCCCGCTGCACGCGGTGGTCGCCGCGCTCCGCTCACACCCGTCCATCCGGGACGCTGCGGCCTTCGGCGTCCCGGACCCGGAGTGGGGCCAGCGGGTCCACGCGGTGGTCGTCCCCCGGGAGCCGGACACCCCGCCGCTCCTCGACGATCTGCGGGACCACGTCCGACGCGAACACCCGGCCGCCTACGCCCCCCGCGGGATGACCGTGGTCGCCGAGCTGCCCCGCGATGCGATGGGCAAGGTTTCCCGCGCCACGCTGCGTGACGCCATCGGGGCCGACGGCTCGTGACGGTCACGTGGTGGTCAGCTCGGCGACCATGACCGGGTCGGTGGTGGGCTGACGGACGGGCTGGTCGGCCGGTTCGACGGTGACACCGATCGCGGCCGTGGTGGCCAACTCGCCGGCGAGCACGCGGTTCGCGCGGCCACGTTCGTCGACGACCAGCGTCCCGGCGGGCTCCGCCCCTCCCTCGTCGTCGATCAACCAGAGGACGAAGTTGTGCCCCTCGGGGGCGGCGGCCATGCCGTCGACCAGGAAGACCGCCTCGTTGCGGGCCTCGGAGAGCACGACCCGGACCGTCTCCGGGCCGCCCGTCTCCACGTCGATGACCTGGGCGTCGGCCGCAGCCATCACGTCGGTCATCTGGGTCGAGGCGGTCTCGATCTGATCCATCCGCTCGTTGAGGTTGGCGACGATCGCCGCCAACCCGAGCACCGCGATCGCCACGATCGCCGCGGCGGGTGCCAGCATCGAGGTCATCCAACGCCGCGAGGGCGAGATGCGCGACCGATCCGGCAGCGTCGACGTGCGGGTGGGGGCCTCCTGCCGGACGTCGCCGAGCTGGCCGAGCACCGCTTCACGGAGGCCCGCCGGGGGCGTCATCGCCGAGGCGGCACCGAGCCGGGCGGCGGTCGCCTGCAGCTCGGCGACCTCCTGGCGGCAGGCGTCGCAGGCGTCGAGGTGAGCCTCGAACATCCGGCGCTCGTCGTCGGGTAGGGCGTTGACGGCGTACGCACCGGTCAACGTGTGGATGTCGGCGGCCATCTGCGTTCCTCCGAGGTAGCTCATCGAGCCACCCCCATTGCGTCGCGCAGACGGATGAGACCGTCGCGCATGCGGGTCTTGACGGTCCCGAGCGGCGTGTCGAGCAGCTCGGCGACCTCGCGGTAGGTGTGCCCCCCGTAGTAGGCGAGCTCCACCGCCTCGCGTTGCAGGCCGGTCAGGGCGGACAGGGCCTCGCGGACCTGCTGGTGTTCGAAGCGCAGCTCGACGCTCTCGGCGACGTCGTCGAACGCGCGGACCTGGTCGCGGACCCCGATGCGTTCGGTGCGGTCCCGGCTGGCCTGCTCGCTGCGGACCCGGTCGATCGCGCGGCGGTGCGCCATCGTGAGGATCCACGTCTGGGCCGAACCTCGGTCGGGATCGAACCGTGCGGCGGTGCGCCAGACCTCGACGAGCACCTCCTGCGCCACCTCCTCCGACTGCGAGGGGTCACGGACCACCCGCTTGACGACGCCGAACACCGGCCCGCCGAAGCGGTCGAAGAGGTCGGCGAAGGCGGCCTGGTCGCCGCGGGCCACCGCGGCCATCAGCTCCTCGTCGGTGACGGTGCGGCCGCCCGTCAGGGCGGTCAACCGTCTGCGGCGATCGGGTTCCATCGGCATCTTCTCGGTCAGCGTGCGGTGCGCGGTGAGGCGGCGGCGCACGCGGCGGCGACCACGGCGGTGAGCAGGTGAGCGGTGTTGGCCGCCCGGTTCAGGGCGAGCACGTTGGCGTCGGTCCCGATGATGCTGAGACCGAGGAGGCCGGCGACGGTGAACGCCGCGGCGGTGAGCATCGTCAGGACGCGGGCCGCTTCGGGTGAGGACCCCGAGGCAGCGACCAGGGCGACGCCGACCACCACGTGCAGCAGGTTCTGGAGGCCGTTGACCTCGAAGCCGAACAGGAGCTCGCCCGTCGTGTTCATCATCCCGGTGAACCCTGTCAACCCGAAGCCGATGATGCCCGCCGCGCAGTAGACCACGCCGGCGACGCGGGCGAAGCGGACCGCGGGGGTCCGGATCGTCCCGGGTCGGGCGTCGCCGACCATCCGCTGCGTGGTGATCACCGTCGCCTCGACCGCATCTTCGTCACCTCGGCACCGCCCCGGGTCGGGGTGGCGATCCTCCGACGGGGGCCGGAGATACCCGTGGTTCGCAGACGATGGTCCTGCGGTTGCCTCGATCTCGAGGCCGGCGCTACTGCAGGCCGGCGTAGGAGTGCAGGCCCACGATGACCAGGTTCACCCCGTAGTAGGTGAACATGAGCACGGCGAACGCCCACAGGCCGATCCAGCCGGCCGAGCGCCCGCGTGCACCACGGGTGGCGCGCGCGTGCAGGTAGGCCGCGTAGGCGACCCAGGTCAGGAACGAACCGGTCTCCTTGGGGTCCCAGCCCCAGAAGCGGCCCCACGACTGCTCCGCCCACATCGCGCCGGCGATGACCCCGAAGGTCCAGCCGAAGAAGCCGAGGGCGATCGTGCGGTACGCGAGGCCGTCGAGCGTGGCCGCCGGCGGCAGGAAGGGCACGAACCAGCGGGCGATGAGCGCGGCTGCGACCAGCCCGAGGTTCACGCTCAGGAAGCGCTGGACCCCGGTGCCGACCTCGAGCGTCGGCGTCGCGATGAAGACCCAGGAAACCGTCGAGGTGCCGAGGAAGGTGAAGAGGGCGAGCTTCCACGGCGAGATGGCGGCGCGCAGCGCCGTCCGGTACCGGACGGCGTCCTCGTCGTCGGCGCGGTCGTCGTCCTCGGGTGTCCCAGCGGGGTCGCGGCCGTCGGGGGCGACGCGCTCGGCCACCGAGCTGGCGTCGTCCGCGGAGTGCAGGTCCGACACGTGCGCGGCCCCCACGGTGGAACCGGCGGTGACCGCCGTCCGGGCGGCGGCGACGCGGCGTTCGGCGGTGTCACGCAGCAGGTACAGCGCGGTGAAGACGAACCCCGCCGTCAGGATCCCCGCGGAGATGACGATCAGCGTCACGTGGAAGCTCCGCCACCAGGTGTCGAGGATCGGCTGGAGCGGGCCGGGCGAGCTGTAGACCAGCAGCGCCGAGGCGAGCACCAGGGTGCCGGCCATCATCACGAAACCGTTGAGCTCGGGCCGCTTGCGCACGAACTGGAGGTACACCAGACCGGCGACGACGCCGGCGAGGGCCATCGCGGAGGTGAACTCGAACATGTTCCCGAGCGGGAGACGTTCCTGGACGATCCCGCGCAGCACCTCGTGGCTGACGTGCGCCGTGATGCCGGCGATCGCGAGCGCCGAGCCGAGCCAGCGCGCGATCCGTCCGTACCCGAGGGCGGCGAGCCGGCCCCCGCCTCGGGGCTGGTCCTGGCGGCCCACGGTGGTGGTCAGCGAGTAGAGGTAGAACGCCGCCGAGGTGCCGTACAGCAACAGCGTGACGGGCGAGTACAGCAACCGCGACAGCTCGGCGAGCTGGTCCTGGCTCACGGGCGGGCTCCGGGGTCGGGCGCGGTGGGCGGATGGTGCGACGGTGCGGTGGCTGCGGTGACGCGAGGTGGCGGGGCGCTCGCGAGCAACTGCCCGCCGGTCGCGCCGGCGAGGTCCCGCACGAGCCGATCGTGCTCCTCCTCGAACGCCTGCGGCCGCTGGAAGGCGCGGCCACCGACGGTCACGAGGGTACGGCCCGTCGTCCCGTCCCGGGTCGCCGCGACCCACAGGCGCCGCCGGTAGGCGTACAGCGCCGGCCACAGGCCACCGAGCAGCATCGCCGACGCCAGCAACAGCCACGGTAGCTGCGGACGGTTCGAGACCTGGAAGCCCACCCACCGCCGGAGCTCGACGAAGCGGACGGTCACGCCGTCGTCGAAGGTGATCTCGTCGCCGGGCCGCAGGGAGGTGTCGCCACCCGGTTCGAGCGCCGAGGTGTCGAGCTGCCAGATCGACTGCTGGGTGCGCCCGAGCTGGAGATCGCCGCGGTAGCTGCGCACCACCGCGAGCGGCGCCTCTGCCCACGGTGCACCGGTCAGCTGCGGACCATCCTCCCCGTCGGGCGCGAACGGGAACAGGAACACGTCGAGGCCGACGTCCGGCTCGGCGGAGGGCGCCTTGGCGGCGGTCCGGAAGTGCGGGATGCCGTCACCGCTGGCGCGCGCGATGGCGAAGTCCTCCCACACGACCTCGCCGTCGACCTCGATCTGGAACAGCGGGGCGTAGCCCCAGTCGAGCTGGGTGACCTTCATGCCCTCGAAGGTCACGGGGGCGTTGCCCTCGATGCGCGCGTCGGTCACCTCGCCGTCGGCCGAGGTGACGGTGACGTCCGAGGCGAAGGTCGTCGGCTGTCCGGCGCCGGGCGCCAGCGGATCGCGGACCCAATCCACCTCGAAGCCGTCGAGTGCCAGCGTCCACGCGGCATGGTCGCCCTCGTCCCACAGCCGGCCGGGATCCCGGGTCCAGTACTGGGAGATGGTGTCGGAGAAGCCCGGCTCGCCCTCGACCACGCCGACCTGTCCGGTGAAACCCGACAGCTGGCCGAAGACCACGGCGCCGAGCAGCACGTAGAACGACAGGTGGAACAGGAGCGAACCGCCCTCGCGGGACCACAGGCCCTTCTCGGCCGCGACCTGCGGTGGGCCGGCGCCGTCGCGGAGCTCCTCGCGGACGCGCCAGCGACGGTCGCGGAGCAGCCGCTGCGCTGCGGTGTGCACCTCGTCGGGCTCGGCAGCGGTGGCGAAGGCCACCGCCACCTCCGCGCGGTCCGGGTAGCGGCTGCGCGGCGGGACCGAGCGGCGGACGAGCCGGACCCAGGCTCGGACGCGGGGGATCATGCAGGCTGTCAGTGAGAGGTAGAGCAGGAACAGCGTGGCGAGGAAGAGCGTCGAGCCGTAGACGTCGAACAGCCCGAAGGTGTCGAGCACGGCCGACACCGTCGCCCCCGGCCCCTCGGTGCCCGCCAGCCACGCGTCGACCGTCGTCGCCACGTTGGGCGCCTGCGGGACGACCGTGGCGATGAGCGTCTCGATGGCGAGCACGCCGAGCAGGTAGAGGGCCGTGCGCATGCGGACGAGCCAGCGCCACCCCATCACGACGCTGTCCCACACGAACCGGATCGGCTCCTGCGGACCCCGCGGCGAGGGACGTGGCCCCACCGCGGGGTTCATCTCCGGGGGCGCCTCGGATTCGAGCGTGCCGCCGGCGGGGTCGTCGGTCCGGGGCCCGTCGGTCCGGGGCCCGTCGGTGCGGCTCACAGCGGGGCCTCGAAGCCGGTGATCAGGGGGCGCAGGAGGAAGATGAGCCGGTCCCACAGGCCCGTGGCGATGGCGATACCCACCAGCGAGATGAACAGGCCACCGCCGATCTGCAGGCTGCGGGCGTTGCGCCGCAGGAACCCGAGCGTCCCCGACATCCGGCGGAAGAGCACGCCGAACAGGATGAACGGCACCCCGAGACCGAAGGCGTAGACGAAGCCGAGGACCGCACCTCGGGCCGAGACGCCGCCGGTGACCGACGCCGACAGCGTCAGGATGGCGCCCGCCGCCGGGCCGAGGCAGGGGGTCCACCCGACCCCGAAGACGAAGCCGAGCAGCGGGGCGCTCAGCAACCCCCGGGTCGGGGCGGTGTCGGAGAACCGCGCTTCGCGCACCAGGCGGCCCGATGCCATGGCGAGCCCGAGCCCGGCGACCAGCAAGCCCAGCACGACCCGGGCACCGGTGTTGCGCTCGAGGACGCTCAACGTCCCCGCCGCGAAGCCGAGCATCACGAACGGGATCGCGAACCCGGTCACGAACAGCACCGATCCGAGGAGGACCCGACCCCGTGCCCGCGCGCCCCCGGTGGCGAGGTCCTGGCCGGACAGGCCCGTCATGTACGACAGGTAGCCGGGGACGAGGGGCAGCACGCAGGGCGAGGCGAACGACAGCAGTCCTGCCGCGAACGCCACCGCCGCCGCGACCAGCAGGTTGGCGTCCGAGATCAGCAGCTGCACCTGTTCAGCCACCCTGACCCTCCTCGAGGAGGAGGTCGAGCAGCACGGTCAGCTCGGTCTCGTCGGTGGAGCCGAACAGCCGCACCGCGACACGGCCCCGTTCGTCGAGCAGCAGGGTCGAGGGCATCACGCTCGGGCCGATCCCGCCGAACGCGGCCGCGTAGCTGCCCGCGGGATCGTGGACCGAGCCGTAGGGCACGTCGAACTCGCGCACGAAGGCGAGCGCGTTCGGGGTCGGGTCGTCCACGTTGACCCCGAGGAAGCCCACCCGGCCCTCGAAGCGTTCCGCGACCTGGTTCAGCTCCGGCTGTTCGGTGCGGCACGGCCCGCACCACGAGCCCCAGAAGTTCAGCACGGCCGGGGCGCCGGCGAGGTCCGCGACGCTGCGCTCGGCGGTCTCGTCGCCGAGCACGGGCACCGCCCGTTCGGGTGCCGGCTCACGATCCTCGGCGGCGATCGGGCAGAGCCCAGGTCGCACCCCCGGGAGCCGTTCGCAGTCGGCCGCGCTGGCGCCGCCCGAACACGCCGCGGTGGCGAGGGCGAGCGTGGCGAGCAGAGCGACCAGGCGGGACACGCGCGGTCCTGTCGAGCCGGGGACGACGGGCCGGACACGGTGGGGGCGGAGCGCGGAGCACGGAGCGCGTACCCGAGCCCGACACGTCGGAGGAGTGGTCAGGGTGCCGGTGGACGGCGCAGGTGCCAACTCGCCGGACGTGGACGGGCGCGTGCAGCGGGTGGTCCGTCACTGCGCGATCGGTACCGCGAGGTCCTCGGGTTCCTCGACCCGTTCGAGCTCGCGGCGCTTGTCGACGAGCTCGAGCCGGTCGAGCCAGAACAGGCTCCCCGCGAACCCGAGGGCGGAGACGACCGTCCAGAGCATCGAGGGGAACCACTCGGCACCCGGGTCCTGGAACGCGAACCAGTCGGTCTCCTCGCCGACGGGCCAGCCCATCGGGGTCTCGTCCTCGTTCTCCGCTTCGGGGAGGATCGGGACGCCGGTCTCGCGGTCGACGTAGTTGGCGAGGGTGCGGAAGCGCTGGGTGACGACCTGGACGCCCTGGTCCTCGGTGACCCGGGGCTCGCCGATCGCCTGCTGGGTGTAGAAGGTCGGCGCGCGCCCGACGTTGTCGCCCTGGAGCTCCGGCGTCTCCTCCTCGAGCGCCGCGACCTCCTCCTCGAGCGCCGCGCGCCGCTCGGCGCCGATCTGCGCCACGCCGTTCTCGTCGACGGGGAGGTACTGGCTGGCCATCACGTCGCTGGCCTGGCCGATGTTGCCGACAGCGGACGCGTACCGGGGATCGGAGTTGAGCCGGTCCTCGCTGAGGTCCTCGCGGTCGACGAACTCGACGACGGTCTCGAACGAGTCGGGATCGTTGGTGGCGGGGAACAGCTCGGCGCGCTCGGAGCCGGCCTCGAACCCGTACCAGACCGGGTCGTAGTGGCTGGTCGTCTGCCCGGGCAGGTGGGTGATGCCGAGCGACGGCGGGATGCCGGGGCCGCCGAACCAGAAGAAGATGCCGAGCAACAGCCCGAAGCCGAAGAACGCCGTGCCGTACATGGCGGTGGCCTTCTTCAGGCCGTAGTTCGACCACAGCAACATGATCACCGAGCCGCCGAAGAACAGCAGGCCGAGCGGGATGGCGAGGATCGAGGCCGGGTGGTCGGCCGGGATGACGTTCTCGACCGCGAGGAAGAGGGTCTGGCTCACTGGTCGTCTCCTGCGGGGCCACCGATCTGGCCGTAGCGGGGTCCGCCCGTGGTCTGGAACGACTCGATGTGGTCGATGACCGACTCGATCGCGTCGTCGGAGAGCACCTGGCGGAAGGGAGGCATCGGCGCCTGCCCGGGGACGTTGCGGCCCTGGACGATGGCCTGTCGGGCGACGGCGCGAGCCTCGTCGGGATCGCCGCCGTAGCGCTCGAAGAGGTTGAGCAGCGTCGGACCGACCACGCCCTGGCCCTCGAGACCGTGGCAGCGGGCGCAGTTGTCGGCGAACAGCTCCTCACCGGAGCGACCGACGAACGCCTGCGCGTCGACCTCTTCCACCTCGCCGGTCTGCACCGACAGGATGTAGGCGGCGACCTGGTTGAGCTGGTTGTCCGAGTACTGACCACCCGCACCGACGCTGAACGCGGGCATCGGCGTGCCGGCGCGGCCGTTCTCGATGGTCATCATGATGAACTCGTAGACGTCCTCGACGACCTCGGAGTCCTCGTAGCGGGCCACGATGTTGTTGAGCGTCGGGGCCGGCCACGGCGCAGCGATCTCGGGGTTCGGGTTCGGGGCCGATCCGCCCTCGAGGTTGACCCCGTGGCACGAGGCGCAGGCGTCCTGGAACAGCTGGCGACCAGCCGCGACGTCCTGCTGGTAGAAGTCCTCGTTGCGCTCCTCGATGCGGTTGGGCTCGATGACCCAGTAGAGCGGCAGGAACAGCGCCGAGAAGACCGCGAACGCGACCCCCCAGGCCATCGCGCGCTCCATCCCCGTGGTCTCGAGCTCCTCGTCGGAGTGGTAGGGGCGCATGGCGAGCGGGATGTCACCGTGCCGCTTCGGACCCTGGCGGTTCTTGCCGGGGCCCACGACGAAGTAGGCGACCGCGAAGCCGATCAGCGCGACCACCAGCAGGATGATCGGGACGGCTGCGCCGCTGCCACCGCTCTCGACGGCGACGAACAGGTTGGTCATGTCGGTGCTTCCCCTCGCAGGACGCAGCTCAGGCGTCGACGCAGTTCGGCCCCTCCTGGGGCTGTTCCAGCGCGTTGGCCGTCCGGGCGGTACCGGTGATCAGGTTGCTCAGGTCGACGACGAACATGCCGGCGTCGTCGATGTAGGACGAGTAGCGGTCGAGCCCGCGCGGCGCGGGTCCTCCCGTGTACTCGCCCCAGCGGTTGTAACGCGAGCCGTGGCAGGGGCACTCGAACCACTGGGAGGTCTGGCACCACGGCACGGCGCAGCCGAGGTGGACGCAGCGCTGGCTGTAGAGCGCCATCAGCCCGACACCGGCGGACTCCACGATCGCGTGGTCCTCGCCGTAGAGCTCCATCGCGGCCTCGTTGGAGGGGTCCCAGGCGACGATCGAGATCCCGCCGTCGGGGACCCGAACGGGGGCGCGGGTGTCCGCGATGGTCTCGGCGAGCACCTCGGCGCTCTCGAGCGGCACCTCACCGGTGAGCTCGTCACCGGGACGCGGGTAGAGGAAGCCGAGGGATGCCAAGCCGAAGCCGCCGAGCCCCGCGCTCACCGCGCCGAACATGCCGTAGCGCAGGAAGGCCCGACGCTCGACCCTGGGCAGGTCGAGGCGGCTGCCGCCCTTCTTCGCGTCGTCTGCCATGTCAGGTGCTCCTCCGGCGCCGCTGCGGCGCCTCGTGGAGTGAGGTGGAAGCTGCTCAGAGCGTGAAGCCGAGGCCCTGGGTGAAGGGCCACGCCCACTCGTAGCCGGCCCCGCGGAGGAACGACCCGATGATGACGAGGATCCCCCAGAAGGCCATGAAGAAGGTGAACGCCAGGTTGGCGACCTTGCGGTTCTCGGGCCGGGCCGAGGGGTTCTTGTCGACGTACGGCGCCGCCATCAGCCCGACGAGGAAGACGCCCGGCAGCGTGACCCCCGCGATCATGGGGTGGAAGTAGCGCAGCAGCTCCTGCAGGCCCATGAAGTACCAGGGGGCCTTGTTGATGCCCGGCACCTCGTTGGGGTTGGCCAGCGACCCGAGCGGCGCGTCGAGGAAGAACGAGACGATCAGCAGCAGCGAGCCCATCGCCAGGAGCGCGACGAACTCGACCAGCAGCAGGTGCGGCCAGGTGTAGACCTTGTCCATCTGCTTGGACTGGACCTGCTGGATGCCCGCCGGCGGGACGAGGGCGAGCATGCGGTGGGTGTGGCCGCTGGCGGCCGGGACACCGATCGATCCGGAGCCGTTGCCGTTGCCGAGCGAGGCAGCCACACGGGCGGCGCGTTCCTCGGGCGTGAGCCGCCCGCCACCGCCGGACTCGGCGGGCGCGGCCTGCTTGGTGGCGACGCCGCCGCCACCCCCCTGCTTCTCGCGGAAGGCCTCGAGCGCCTTGTTGTTCTCCTCGACCGACTTCGGCCCGAGGCTCTGGCCCTCGGCGATCTTGGCTGCGCGGACGCTCGCGGCCTTGGCCTTGGCGCGAGCCATGCGCTCGGACATGCCGTCGGCGGTCAGACGGTCGTAGACCGCCTGATCCATCTGGACCTCTTCCGACATGTGCTCTACCTCTCCTCACCCACGGTTCGGGCCCGCGGGCCCGGTGTCCGGCGGTGGCTCACAGGGGACCGGAGATGCCGCCGTCCTTGCGGATCCGCCAGAAGTGGACCGCGAGGAAGATGACCGTCACGAACGGGATGAACAGGACGTGCAGCACGTACCAGCGCAACAGGGTCGCCGGTCCGATCGAGACGCCACCGAGGAGGACGAACTGCACCTGGTCACCGAAGACCGGCGTGTAGCCCATCATGTTGGTCCCGACGGTGACGGCCCAGAGCGCGAGCTGGTCCCACGGCAGCAGGTAGCCGGTGAAGCTCAGCAGCAGCGTCAGCAGCAGCAGGATCACGCCGACGACCCAGTTGAACTCACGCGGCGGCTTGTAGGCACCGTGGTAGAAGACCCGCGCCATGTGCAGGAAGACGGTGAAGACCATGGCGTGGGCACCCCACCGGTGCATGTTGCGCACCAGGTTGCCGAAGGTGACCGACGCCGACAGCTCGCGCATGTTGAGGTAGGCGAGCTCGGTGCCGGCACCGGCGGCCGGGGTGTAGAAGAACATCAGGAAGATGCCGGTGATGGTCAGCAGGATGAACAGGAAGAAGCTCAGGCCGCCCAAGCAGTAGGTGTAGGTCAGCTTGAGACCGTGGCGCTTCACCTTCACCGGGTGCAGGTGGTAGAGGACGTTGTTCATCGCCGCGAGGGCGCGGTCCCGCGACGTGTCGCGGTAGCCCTTGCGGTAGATCGACCCCGGGCGGAAGATCGACTTCCAGATCACGTTGTCCTGGACGTTCGTCTTCGTCTCGCCCCAGCTCGGCAAGCTCGGTCGCTTCGCCACTCGTCCTGCTCCTAGTTGTCGGTACGCCCGAGCCACAGCGCGTCGGAGGGGCAGCGCTCCACGCAGATGGCGCAGCGCGTGCACTCGTTGTCGTCGATGATGAACACCGCGTGGGACTGGGCCGCGAGGGTCACGAGCTCCGGGTTGTCAGCGTCCTGGATGATCCCCGGCGACATCATGAAGATGCACTCCCAGGGACAGACGTCCTCGCAGGCGCGGCACAGGATGCAGAGTTCGGCGGTGAGCCCGATGTGACGCTTCGGCTTGACGCGCTCCTGCAGCCACTGCGCGTCGACCTGCTGGACGACGTAGTCGTCGAACATCAGCGGGTGCTCACCCTTGTCGGTCTTGCCCACGTCGTCCCTCCTTCCCGTGCGTCGGTCGGTGTCTCTCGGTGGTGCTGGGGATGGTGCTGGGGGTCACTTGTAACCGCCGGCCTCCGGCTTGACCTCGCCGGCGGCGAGCGACTTCGGGAACTGCTTCTGGACCTTGAGGAAGAGCAGCAGGGTCAGCACGATCCCGCCGATCATCAGCACGGCCACCACGGAGTCCGCGATGACGCCGTAGAGGTTCGACGCGATCTGCAGCCGGTAGTCCTCGGAGATGTCGAAGCCGGCGGTCTCGGGGATGATCGCCCCGGCCAGGACGGTCTCGTTGGCCTCCACGAACTGGATCCAGGCGTGAGGCAGCACGCCGTGGACCCACCAGATGAAGGTCGAGGCGCCCATGACACCCATCGTGGCCGAGAACCACTCACGCTTGCCGTAGGTCACCTTGGCGAGGTAGAGCGGGAGGGCCATCAGCGGGCCGAGCCACAGCAGCATGATGGCCGCGCCGACCCAGCCCTGACCGCCGCCTGCGGGATCCCCGAAGTAGTACAGCGCACGCAGCGCGTCGGGCACGGCGGCACCGAACTCACGGAACCACTCCAGCACGGGGGCTACCTCTCCTCGGGTCGACGGTCGGACCGTCGATCCGGCCAGCAGAGTCGGGGGGAACGCTGCCGCGACGTGGCGTCACGGGCCTACCGGGCCGCCCGTGCGCGCACGCAGGAGCGGGATGTGGGGAGGCTACCAACGGCCGGGGAACCCCACCAAAAGGTCGGGCTCGCGGACCGGGTGGCGCGCGCCACCCGCCGGGTCACGCCCTCAGCCCAGCCGCCGCGCCGGCCGCCGCCTCCGCGAACCGATCGAGCGCTGCATCGTCGAGCGCGAGCGAGGTGAACAGCACCTCGTACCCGGAGGGCGCCACGTAGACGCCGCGCTCCAGCAGCCCGTGGAAGAAGCGGCCGTAGGTGTCGTGCTCGGCAGCGGCGACGTCCTCGTAGCGACGTGGGGCCGCGTCGGCGAACAGGACACCGGCGAGGGCGCCGTGCTGGAGGACCTGGACCGGGAGGTCGGCACCGGCGAACGCACCACGCAGATCAGCCACGACCCGGTCGGTGACGGCGCGCAGCCGCGTGTAGACGTCGGGGTCGTCGAGCAGGGCGAGCTGGGCGAGTCCGGCGGCGACCGCGACGGGGTTCCCCGACAGCGTCCCCGCTTGGTAGACCGACCCGGTGGGTGCGAGGTGATCCATCAGCTCGGCCCGACCACCGAAGGCGGCCAGCGGGAACCCGCCACCGAGCACCTTGCCGAGGACGGTGATGTCGGGGGTCACCCCGTGGACCTCCTGCGCGCCGCCGCGGGCGAGCCGGAAACCCGAGATCACCTCGTCGAAGACCAGCACCGCACCGACGCGGTCGGCCTGCTCGCGCAGGAACGCGAGGAAGCCCTCCTCCGGGGCGACCAGGTTCATGTTGGCGGGGACCGGTTCGCAGAGGATCGCGGCGAGGTCGTCAGCGTGCGTCTCGACCGCCGCGGCGACCGCCTCGCGGTCGTTCCAGGGGACGAGGACGGTGTCGGCCGCGGCCCCCGCGGTGACACCGGGCGAGCCCGGGATCCCGAGCGTGGCGACGCCGGAGCCGGCGGCGACCAGCAGCGCGTCGGCGTGCCCGTGGTAGTGACCGACGAACTTGAGCAGCTTGCTCCGTCCGGTCGCGCCGCGCGCCAACCGGATGGCGCTCATGCCGGCCTCGGTGCCCGAGTTGGTCAACCGGACCTTCTCGACCGATGGCACCGCGTCGATGACCCGCTCGGCGAGCTGGACCTCGGCCTCGGTGGGGGCGCCGAACGACGACCCCCGCTCGAGCGCGGCGGTGGCGGCGTCGAGGACCTCGCGGCGGGCGTGGCCGAACAGCAGCGGGCCCCACGAGTTCACCAGGTCGAGGTAGCGGTTGCCGTCCTCGTCCTCGAGGTAGGCCCCGTCGCCGCTGCGGATGAAGCGCGGGGTGCCGCCGACCGACGAGAACGCGCGGACCGGTGAGTTGACGCCGCCGGGGATCACCGCCTGCGCGCGCGCGAAGAGGGCCGCTGATCTCGTGGTCTCGGACACGGGTAGCTCCATCTGCGGGCGGGAACCTGGCAGGGTGCACGTCGTGAGCGACGTGTGACACGTCGGATGTGCGGACCGCCCGGGTGGGAGACGCCGGGGCGGGGACGGAGCGTAGGTGGTCGCGGACGGGGCGAGCAGCGTGTGGCGTCGGGGGCGCCGCGGTCGAGCCGTGACCCCGCAACCACGGGCCCGCCGACGTCGCGCTGCGGCGACCGCGGCGATGACCGACCGTCGGAGGCGGGTCGCTGCGCTGGCGGGGGGCGGCACCGCCGCGCTCCTCGCCGCCGCGGGCGGTGCCACCTGGTACTACGCCGAGCGGATCACCGAGGCGCCCGGCCGCCGCCTCGTGCCGCCCCTGCCCGACGACGGCGTCCAGGTGCGGGCGCTGCACCGGGGCCAGGTCGTGCTGGCCGGACCTGCCGCCGAACGACCCGGGTGGTGGGGACTGGCGACCGAACGGGGCTGGCTCCGGGTCGGCCCACCGGGTGAGGTGGTCGCGCTCGACGCGCCTGGAGGGGACCTCGAGCACGTCTCGACCGGCGTGTGGCGCCCCGTCGAACACCTCGTCGGGGAGATCGCTGCCGGTGACACCGGCCGGCTCGACGCCGACGCCATACCCGACGACCCGCGCGCCATCGGGCTCGAGGTCGAGGAGGTGGCGGTCGCCGGCCCGCTCGGGGCACTGCCGGCGTGGTGGTTCCCCGCACCGTCCACCCCGCCCGAGGCTGAGGTCGACGCTGACCCCGCGCGCACGGTCGCGGTGCTCGTGCACGGCCGCAGCGGCTCCCGGCGCGAGGTCGTGCGCTGGGTGCCGACGTTCCTGGCCGCGGGTGTCCCCTGCCTCGCGCTGTCGTACCGGAACGCGACCGGGGCGCCACCCTCGCCCGACGGCCGCAGCCACCTCGGCGCGACCGAGTGGGAGGACCTCGAAGCCGCGATCGAGCACGTGGTCGCCGCACGAGGTGCCGACGACGTCATCGTCCTCGGTGTCTCGATGGGCGGTGCCTGCGCGGCGGAGCTGCTGAGCCGGAGCGGAACGGCCGACCGCATCCGTGCGCTGGTCCTCGACGCGCCGGTACGGCACTGGGGGCCCGTGCTCCGGGCGGCCGCCCGGCAGCGCGGGCTGCCACCGGCGGTGCTGCCGCTGCTGCTCCCGCCCACGATGGCGCTCGCAGGTGCCCGCCAGCGCATCGACTGGCGCGGGCTCGATCTCCTCGACGACCCGCAGCGGTTCGATCGTCCCATCCTGCTGTTCCACGGCGACGCCGACGCGACGGTCCCCGTGGCGCTGTCGGACGCCTTCGCCGCGCTCCGCGCGGACGTCGTCACCTACCACCGGGTCCCGGGGGCGGGCCACGTGCGCACCTGGAACGTGGACCGTGACGGGTGCGAGACGGCGCTACGCAGCTTCCTCGCGGAGGTCCTCAGCGAGGGGTTGCGTCCCCCGGCGGCGCGGTCGCCGGACGGATGAACTCGAAGATGACGTTGTCGGCGAGCTCGCGCGCACGGGCGAGCTCGGCGTCGCTGGTGACGGTCCAGGTGACGATCGCTCCCCCGTCCTCGCGCCACGCGTCGGTCCGCGGGGTGGGCAGGCCCGTCAGGTCGTAGCTGACGGCGTGGGGGTCCGCCGCCTCGAGGTCGGTGAGCGCGGCCAGCCGTCGCCGCACCGGCCCGGGCAGCGCGTGTCCCTCGAGCGGACCGGCGGTCAGCACCCGCACGGCGGCCGGGCGGTAGCGACGGAACCAGCGCGCCGTCCCCGGGTTGAAGCCCGCCACGCACCACGGTCCGTCGTGGGTCTCGAGCCGGTCGGCGACGACCGCCTCGAGGCGTCCGGCACGCAGGCCGAGCGACTTGCACTCGATCATCACCGGCGTCGGGCCGAGCACGTCGAGCGCCTGGTCCAGGGTCGCCACCCGCTCGTCCGAGCCGAGCACCGGCAGTTCCGTCAGCTCGGCGGCCGTGACCTTCCCGACGCGGCCGGCCCGTCCGGTCAGGCGAGCGAGGTCGCGATCGTGCACCACCACGGGCACCCCATCGCGGGTGAGTTGGACGTCGAGCTCGACCCCGTAGCCGGCCTCACGGGCGGCCGCGAACGCGGGCAGGCAGTTCTCGGGCCGCTGCTCGTCGTGCAGGCCACGGTGCGCCAGCGGGACCTCGAGCAGCCACGAGGGTGGGACCGGACCGGGAGGCACGCTCAGCCGTCGAGCGCACGGGCGAGATCCAGCGCGGCGTAGGTCAGCACCTGGTCCGCCCCGGCCCGGACGATCGCGGTGACGGCTTCGTGCATGGCGCGGTCGCCGTCGACCCACCCGCGTTCGGCCGCGGCGGCGATCATCGCGTACTCACCGGACACCTGGTACGCGGCCAACGGGTGGGGGAAGCGGGCCCGTGCGTCCGCCAGCACGTCGAGGTAGGCGAGCGCCGGCTTGACCATGAGCACGTCCGCGCCCTCGCCCGCGTCGAGGTCGAGCTCGAGCTGCGCCTCGCGGCGGTTGCCCGGGGCCATCTGGTGGCTCGCGCGATCGCCACCAGCCATGCTGGAACCGGCGGCATCACGGAAGGGGCCGTAGAACGCCGAGGCGTACTTGGCCGCGTACGCGACGATGCCGACCTGCTCGTGGCCAGCGTCGTCCAACCCGGCGCGGAGGGCCGCGACCTGCCCGTCCATCATCCCCGACGGGGCGACGAGGTCGACCCCGGCGTCGGCGTAGGCGAGGGCATCGCGGACGTACCCGTCCACCGCCCGGTCGTTGACCACCAGGCCGTCGTCGTCGAGCGGGCCGCAGTGGCCGTGGTCGGTGTACTCGCACTGGCACACGTCGGCCCAGACCACGAGGTGGTCGCCGACGCGGTCACGGATGGCCCGGGTCGCGGTCGGCACCGGTCCCCCGGGGTCCCAACCCGACGTCCCGGCGGCGTCCTTGTGCTCCGGGATGCCGAACAGGATCACCCCGCCGATACCGGCGTCCACGGCCTCGGCGGCGACGTCGACGACCGACGAGACGGTGTGCTGGGAGACCCCCGGCATCGAGGCGATCGGGGTCGGCGCGTCCGGTCCGCCCTGGCGCACGAAGACCGGCAACACCAGCTGCGACGGGTGGAGCCGGGTCTCGGCGAACGCCGCCCGGAGCGCGGGCGTCCGACGCAGCCGTCGCAGGCGGGTGGTGGGGAAGCTCACGCGGGGCCTCTCGGGTCGCGGTGCGTGGTCGACGCGGACCGAGTCTACGAGCGTGCCGGCGGCGAGCGGACCTCAGCCGGCCGCACGTTCGAGCGCGGCGAGGAGTCCGTCGAGGTCGTGCGGGTCGGCCTCGGCAGCGACCCCGAGCCCGTGCTCGCGGCAGGCGGCGGAGGTGACCGGGCCGATGGTCACCACGCGGCCCGACCACGGCCGGTCGCCCACCAGCTCGACGAACCCGTGCACCGTCGAGGCGGCGGTGAACGCGAGCAGGTCGACCCGGCCGCCCGCGAGGTCCGCGAGCACCTCCGGCGGCAGCCGGTCGGCCGTGACGGTCCGGTAGGCGACCACGGGATCTGGGGTCCAGCCGGCCGCGACCAACGCCCGGTCGAGGTCGCGGGTCGCCCGGTCACCACGGGGCAGGAGCACCTCGCCGCGACCGTCGGGGATCGCCCGGCCGAGCGATGCCCCCGTCGCGTTCGCGGGCACGACCGTGGGTTCGGTGCCGAGACGGTCACGCACCAGCGCGGCCGTCCGCGGACCGACCGCACCGAGCAACCGCAGGGGGCGGAGCGCGCTCCCCGGGTCCACGTCCGCTCCGGCGCACGCGTCCGCGAGCGCGTGGACCCCGTTCGCCGACGTGAGGCAGGCCCCCGCGTAGGCACCCTCGTGCAGCCGGGTCACCGCGACCCGCAGCCCCTCGACGTCGCCGGGCGCGGTCGTGACCGTCGCCGCCTCGATGGGTACCCCGTCGACCGCCGCGATCCGGCGCGAGAGCTCCGAGGCCTGGTGCGGGGGTCGTGGGACGAGCACGCGCCGCCCCGCCAACCGCCCGCGCGACTCCGGGGCGGCCACGCCGCTCAGGCCTCGGCGGCGCGCATCCGCGCGAGCACGTCGCCGCCGCCGGCCTCGAGCAACGTCGCCGCCATGACCCGACCGAGCAGGTGCGGCTCGGACGCGCCGGTCTCGTGCGATGCCCGGTAGAGGTTGGTGCCGTTCAGGTCGGAGACCATCCCGAGCAGCTCGATGCGCTTCTCGCCGGTGGGGCCGTGCTTGACCTCGGCGTGGGCGCCGATCGGGGCGGTGCACCCGCCCTGGAGCTGCAGCAGCATCTCCCGTTCAGCGTCGACCGCGAGCCGGGTGTCCTCGTCCTCGATGGCACGCAGCGCCTCGCGCGTGGCCGCGTCGTCGGTGCGGCACTCGAGCGCCAAGGCACCCTGCGCCGGCGCGTGGAGCACCTCGCCGTGCTCGAGCGGGACGGCGGTCAGCCCGGGCACGTCGGGACGCGCGCGGAGCAGACCCGCGAGCGCGAGCACGACGCCGTCGACCTCGCCGCTGGTGACCTTCCCGAGACGGGTCTCGATGTTGCCCCGGATCGGCTGCACCAGCACGTCCCGGCGGTGCTTGGAGATCTGGGCCTTGCGACGCGGCGCCGAGGTCCCGATCGTGACCTGACGGTCCCGTGGCAGGTCGGCGATCCGCCACCCCGCACGGGTGACGAGGGCGTCGCGGGGATCGACCCGGGCCGGCACACCCCCGACGACGAGCTCGGGGTGCGCTTCGGTCGGCAGGTCCTTGTAGGAGTGCACGACGAGGTGGCAGTCCCCCGCGAGGACGGCCTTCCGGGTGTTGTCGACGAACAGACCCTTGGTGTCGAAGCTGCCGAGGGCGCGGTCCGGGTGCTCGTCGCCCGTGGTCGCCAGCGGCACGAGCTCGTAGGGCCGGCCGGTGGCCGCCTCGAGCGCCTCGCCGACCTGCCGCGCCTGCACCTGCGCCAGGTTCGACCGCCGTGTGGCGAGCCGCCACGTGGCGCCGCTCACGACCGATCTCCGAGTTCGCCTACGGCGCCTCGGAAGAGCGACTGGGCGCCTGCGGCGCCGCTCACGACCGATCTCCGAGTTCGCCTACGGCGCCTCGGAAGAGCGACT
>JBBECA010000082.1:0-34002 GCA_040882055.1 Nitriliruptor sp. | reverse complement strand
GGCGCCGCTCACGACCGATCTCCGAGTTCGCCTACGGCGCCTCGGAAGAGCGACTGGGCGCCTGCGGCGCCGCTCACGACCGATCTCCGAGTTCGCCTACGGCGCCTCGGAGGAGCGGCTGGGCGCCTGCGGCGCCGCTCACTCGTCGTCCAGGGCGAACAGGTCACGTAGCGCGTCCGCGTGAGCCTCGGCCGCGCCACCGTCCGCCAGCGACTTGAGCCGGACGGTCGGTTCGTGCAGGAGGGTGTTGACGATGCCGCGCGTGAGCGCTTCGACGGCCGCCTGCTGCCGCTCGTCGAGGTCGCCGAGCTTGCCGGCGAGACGGTCGAGTTCGTCGACCCGGACCTGTTCGGCGCGGCCTCTGAGGGCGCGGATGGTCGGTTCGATCTCGGAGGCCGCGATCCACGAGGCGAACCGTTCCGCCTCCTCGTCGACCACGATCCGGGCGCTGGCGAGCACGTCACCGGTCACGCTGCGCTCAGCACGGTCCCGCACGTCGGCGATGTCGACGACGCTCACGCCTCCGAGGTCCTCGCACGCGGGGTCGACGTTGCGCGGCATCGCGAGGTCGAGCAGGACCAGCGGCGCGCCACCATCGTGGCCGCGGAGCGCCCGCTCGGTCAGGGCGCCGGCGACGAGGTCGGCGTCGAGCACGGGCTCGGGCGCCCCGGTGGTGCACACCACGAGGTCCGCTTCGGCGAGCGCCGCGCCCAACCCACCGACGGGCACGATCTCCCCCGAGACCTTGGCCGCGAGCCGTTCCGCCTTGTCGTGGCTGCGGTTCCAGACCAGCAACCGGCCCGCACCCTCGTCGTGCAGCTGCACGGCGGTGAGTGCGCCCACCTTCCCAGCGCCGACGATGAGCACCGTGCGCCCCGCGAGATCGGCGCTGCCGAGCCGCTGGCGTGCCACGTCGAGCCCGACGTCGACCATCGAGGAGGCCCCGGTGGCGATGTCGGTATCGCGGCGGACACGCCGCCCGACGCGGACGGCCTGGCGGAACAGCCGCTGGAGCACCCGACGGGCCGACCCCTCGGCCCGGGCGGTCTCCATCGAGGCCTTGACCTGGACCGCGATCTGCTGCTCGCCGACGACCATCGAGTCGACACCGGCAGCGACGGAGAACAGGTGCGCCGCCGCGCGATCGTCGTGGTAGCTGTAGTGCAGCTCCTCGAGGTCCTGCGGGTGGATGTCACCGCGTTCGGCCAGCCAACCACGGATCTCGGCGAGGCCGGGGTGGAAGCGCGTGACCGAGGCGTAGACCTCGACACGGTTGCACGTCGACAGGATCGCCGCCTCGGCGACGTGGGGCAGCCGCGTGAGGGAGGCCAGCGCCTTCGGCAGCTCCTCGGCCGGCACGGCCAACCGTTCCAACAGCGCGAGATCCGCGCTGCGGTGGTTGCAGCCGACGACGAGGACGGACACGCGAGGGCCTTCGAGAAGCAGCGGGCGGGGTGGCGTGTCCTCGGAGCGTATCGGTCGGGAGGGCACCCCCGGAACGCCGACGCGGTGCGGTACCGCGGGCTCAGCCGGTGGCGGCGGGCAGGTCGCGACCGCCGAGCTGGTCGTAGAACGACAGGATCTGCAGTTCGGTCGACAGGTCGACGGTGCGCACGGTGACGTGGTCGGCCACCGCCAGCCGCACGGGCGCGAAGTTCAGCAGTGCGGTCACCCCGGCGGCGACCAGTTCGTCCGCAGCGGCCTGGGTGCGCGCGGCCGGCGTGGCGAGCACCGCGACCTGTACGCCGCGGTCCCGGACGATGCTGCGCAGCGCGCTGGCAGGCTCGATCCGGTGCTCGCCGACCTGCGTACCGACGAGCCGCTCGTCGGCGTCGACGAGCGCCACCGTGCGGAACCCTCGCCGGCTGAAGCCCCCGTAGCTGGCGAGGGCCCGACCGAGGTTGCCGATCCCCACGATGACCACCGGGCGTTCGTCGCTGATCCCGAGGATCGCCGAGATCTCCGCCGTGAGCTCGGTCACGCCGTAGCCGACGCCACGCGTCCCCGCGGTGCCGAGGTACGAGACGTCCTTGCGCACGATCGCGGAGTTCAGGCCCGCGGCCCGGGCGAGGTCGTCCGAGGAGATGGTGCTGCGGCCCTGGTCAGCGGCGTCGACGAGCGCTTGCAGGTAGCGGGGCAGCCGCGCGACGGTCGCCTCGGGGAGTCGACGCGTGCTCGGGTCGCCATCGGGTCGACGTGAGCTCGGGTCGCCATCGGGTCGACGCGAGCTCGGGTCGCCATCGACGCGACGGGTGCTCGGGTCACCGCCGGCCACGTCTCCCGCTCCCCCGGCGCGCACGGTCCTCGGCGCGCCGTACGCACAGGCTAGCTCCGCACGCTGCGCGCCCGGACCACCGCCTGCCGTACCTCGCCGGGCGCCACCTCGAGCTCGGCCACCTCCTGCCCGTCGACGGTCACGACCGGCACGCGGACGGTGTAGCGGGCCTGCAGCTCGGGATCGCTGTCGATGTCGACGTGGCGGATCTCGCACCTGCGGGCCTCGCGGGCCACGAGCTGTTCGGCGCGGCGGCACAGACCGCACCCGGCGCGCGTGTAGACCACCACCTCCGGCCGTGACCTCCGCCGCTTCACGAGCCGGCGGAACGCTCGCGGAGCTCGCGGCGACGCAGCTTGCCGGTGGCGGTGTGCGGCAGGACCGGGACCACCTCGATGCGCGAGGGGCACTTGTAGCGGGCCAGACGGCCGCGACAGAGGTCGTCGAGGGCGTCGAGGTCGACCTGGTGGTCGGCGCGAGGAACGACGTAGGCCACCACGGTCTCGCCCGTGAGCGGGTGGGGCACCCCGACCGAGGCTGCCTCGGCCACCGCCGGGTCCTCCACGAGCACCCGCTCGACCTCGCGGGGGTAGACGTTGAAGCCGCTGACGATGATCAGGTCCCGCAGCCGGTCGACGAGGCGCAGGTTCCCGGCACCGTCCTGGCACCCGACGTCGCCCGTGCGCAGCCACCCGTCGGGCGTGAGCGCATCAGCCGTCGCCTGGTCGTCGTGCCAGTAGCCCTGGAAGACGTTGGGCCCGCGGACCCAGACCTCACCGGGATCGCCGGGTTCCACGTCGTCGCCCTGGGCGTCGACCAGCCGCAGGTCGATCCCCGGGAGCGGTGAGCCGACGGTGCCGGGCACCGGCGTCGGCGTCATCGACGTCGAGCTGACCGACGGTGAGGCTTCGGTGAGACCGTAGCCCTCCTCGATGGTGATCCCCGTGACGTCCGCGAACCGCTCGAGCGTGGGCACCCCGAGAGGCGCCGCACCGGAGACGGCGAGCCGGACCGAGGAGAGGTCGGCACGCTCCAGCAGGCCGGACTCGAGCCAGACGACGTACATCGGTGGGGCGCCGAGCACCACGGTGACGCCCTGGCGAGCGATCGTGTCGAGCGTCTCGCCGGGCTCGAAGCGGGGCACGAGCACCATCGTCGCCCCGACGGCCACCGACGAGCCGAGACCGACGTTCAGCGCGTAGATGTGCGCCAGCGGCAGCACCAGCAGGACGACGTCGTCACCGGTGACCTCGAAGCGGCCGGCGAGGGACTGGTCCTGGTTCGCCGCGAGGTTGCCGCGGGTGAGCATCGCGCCGCGAGGTCGGCCCGTGGTCCCCGAGGTGTAGACCAGCGCCGCGAGGTCGCTGGCGTCGCGGGTGACCCGTTCCGGTTCCCCAACACCTGCCACCAGCGGTCCGTAGGCGGTCGCTCCCTCGACGTCGGCCTCGACCGCGATGAGGTGCTCGAGGGCGGGAAGCTGGTCGCGGAGCGCGGCGATGTCGCTGGCGCGTTCGGGCCCGACGAAGGCGACGCGCACCTCCGAGTCGGCCAGGGCGTGACGGAGCTCGTCCGGCGCCAACCCCGGCAGCAGCGGGACGAACGCCGCGCCGGCACGGAGGACGGCCGCGTAGGTCTCCACGAAGGGCACGGTGGTGCCGAGCACGATGGCGACCCGGTCGCCGGGGCCGACCCCGAGCCCCTGGAGGGCGGCCGTCACGGCATCGACGCGGGTGTGGAGCTCCCGGTAGGTCACGGTGCGCGGGCCGGCGATCAGCGCGGGGTGATCGGGACGCTCCAGCGCGGTGCGGCGCAGCCTCGCGGCCAGATCGGGGACCCGATCGAGGTCGCGCAGGTCCGGCCCATCGGTCTGCTGGCTCACCCCGTCCCGCCTCGTCGCTGTCGGCCGGAGCGTAGTGATGGGTGACGAGGTCCGTCGTTCGCTGTCCGTCCGGACGGCGACGTCCCGCCTGCGCACCGCCCATGCGTCCGCGGACGGTCAGCGGCGCGCGTCGGCTTCCAGGTCGGCTGCCCAGGGGTGTCGCAGCCACCAGACTGCCATCAGCCTGGCCGAACCCCATTAGGCTCCGAGCATGCGCCTGCTCGCCTCGACCGGTCCCCTGTTCGCCCGGCCCCTCGACTGGGCGCTCGGGGTCATCGCCGAGGCCGGGTACGACGGCGCCGAGCTGATGGTGACCCAGGATCCAGCCACGCAGGACGCCGAGCGCGTCACGCTGGCCACCAGCCAGGAGGGCGTCCCCGTCCCGGTCGTCCACGGGCCGTTCCTGCTGCTCACCCGCCGCGTCTTCGGCACCGATCTCGTCCAGAAGGCGCGCCGCTCGATCGAACTGGCCGGCGACCTCGGCTCGGACATCATGATCGTCCACCCGCCGTTCCGGTGGCAGCGGGACTTCCACCGCTACCTGCTCGAGGACGGCAACGCCGACGCCGCCGAGGTCGGGACCCGCATCGGGGTGGAGAACCTCTACCCGGTCTCGGTCGTGGGGCGTCCCGTCCGCTTCCACCGCTACACCCTGGCCGAGCACCTCGAGCCGTTCGATCACGTGGTGCTCGACACCTCGCACTTCGGGGTCGCAGAGGCCGACATCGTCCACGCCTACGAGCTGCTCCGGCAGCGCGCCGTGCACCTGCACGTGTCGGACAACCGCGGTGGTGGACGCGACAGCCACGCACCGCTCGGACACGGGATCCTGCCGCTGGCGCGCTTCCTGCACCTCGTGGCGGCGGATGCCGCAGCAGGGGTGACGGACGTGTCCATCACCCTCGAGCTCGACTGCCGCCGCTACCTCGACGACCGCGCCGCGCTCGTCGGGTACCTGCGCCAGGAGCGCGAGAAGTGCCTGGCGCTGCTCGGCGGCGCGTCGGCCGAGGAGGTGCTCGGCCGTCCGGACGTCGTCGCCGTGGCGCCGGGTGCCCTCGAGGACGATGCGGATCAGCCGACGGTGCCGCCCACGCTCGGGTAGCGCTCGCCGCGCACAGTGGCGACCCCGACCGGGTCCACGGGGCGCTGACTAGTCACTTCAGGTGGTCCGGAGATGGGCCATCCGAGCGAGCGACGGCCGGGTGGCCGTGCCCTACCATACTTCGTGGTACCCGACGATCCCGGGCGTCCCCCTGACGCCCGAGGCGACGTCCGATCCTGGAGGTGACGTGCGATCAGCCACCTCCATCGCGCTCGTGCTGTTGCTGGTGATCATCATCGCCGCGGCCGCCGTCCAGCTGAGCCGATCGGCGGCGCTGTGAGCGTCGACGCGACGGCGACCACGTCGAACCCGACCGATGGCTCGGCCGCGATCGACCCCGAGCTCGTCGAGTTGGTCGCTCGCGCCCGCACCGGCGACGCCGAAGCCTTCGCGGCGCTCTACGACCGGTACGTCGACCAGATCTTCGCCTACGTCTACCGCCGCGTCGGGCACCGTCAGCTCGCCGAGGATCTCGTCGGCGACGTCTTCCTGCGCGCCTTCCGCCGCCTGTCCACCTTCGAGTGGCAGGGCGTCGACCTCGGCGCGTGGATCACCACCATCGCTCGCAACCGCGTCCACGACCACTTCAAGTCCGCACGTTTCCGGCTCGAACGGACCACCGACGAGGTCCGCGAACCCGCGCCGATGCACGCTGGCACCGACGATCCCGAACGGGTCGCCGTCGCTCGCGACCTCGCCCGGGCCCTCGGGACCGCGCTCGAGGCGCTGAAGGACGAGCACCGCGAGGTCATCGAGCTCCGCTTCGTGCACGACCTGTCGGTGACCGAGACGGCCACCGTCATGGACCGCACCACGGGCGCGACCAAGGCGTTGCAGTACCGGGCCCTCAAGGCCCTGGCGGCGGCGGTCAAGGACCACCCCGAGCTCTCCAAGCTGGCCGCGACGGGCCTGACCGGACTCCTGTCGGTCCTGGTGGTGCTGCGGTGAACCGCTCCCTGCCGTGCGACCCGCGGACGTCGCCGACCGTGCGGCGTCACCTGGTCCGTCCCCCGTCGTTGACGTCGGTGTCGACTCCGTGCGAGCCGGCGGGCCGGTGGGACCACCGGCGCACACGTGGGGAGATCCCGAGGTGGTGAAGCTGAACGACCGGCGGGTCCGGGCGGACCAGCTCGAGCAGCTGCTCGAGGGCTCGCTCGACCTCGCAGATGCGCCTCGCGACGTGCGCAACCTCGCCACGCTGGCGACGACCGTCACCACCGAGCTGACCATCCCGGTGCTCGAAGCCGAAGCCCGCGACCGGATCCGCACCCGCGTCCTGGCCGAGGTGCACAACGACCTGCACGAGGCTGCCGACGCACGCGTGGGTACCCGCCGGACGCGCCGCCGCGTCGCCGTCGCCACCGGCGTCGCCTCCGCGCTCATCGGGACCAGCGGGGTCGCGGTCGCCGCCCAGGACGCGCTACCCGGCGATGCGCTCTACACCGTGAAGCAGGCCACCGAGTCGGTCCGTGTCGCTGTGGCCGGGGACCTCACCGAACAGGGACGGCTCCACCTCGCCCTGGCGGCCGAACGGCTCGAGGAGGTCGCCGGCGCCATCGAGCGCGGCGACGTCCGTGACGAGGCCCTCGTCGACACCTTGGCCCGCATGGACGCCCGTTCCCTCGAAGGTGCCGAGGCGCTGGTGCGCGTCGCTGAGCGCTCGGGCGAGGACGCGCTCCTCGACGAGGTCGCGGTCTTCACCGAGCAGCAGGCCCGTGGGATCGTGGCGGTCTTCGACGAGCTTCCGGTCACGGTCCGGCCGCACGCCGAGGACTCGCTCGCGACGCTCCGCACGATCCGGTCCGAGCTGCTCGCCGGACACGAGTTCAGCGGATCGGTCGCCTCGGCCTCCGGCGGAGACCTGATCGCCGAGCTCCTGCGGTCGGACCCGCTCCCCGCCGCACCAGCCGGACCGTCCGGCTCGGGGGACGATCCGGGCGATACCGGGACCGGGGCCGACATCGGCACCGCGGGTGAGGGTTCGACCTCCCCGGAGCTGCCCCTCCCCGACGGCGGAGGCTCCACGGACCAGGACGGCGACGTGCGCACGGTCGTACCGCGCCTCCCAGGACCACTCGACGATCTCGGTGAGAGCGTCGACGACGCCGTCGGCGGTGTCGTGGACGGTGCCGAGGAGCTGCTCGACGACAGCGGTGACACCGTCGACGACGTGGTGGACGAGACCGATGAGGCGCTCGACGACGTGACCGACGGCATCGGCGACACGCTCGACGATATGACCGGCGGCATCGGCGACGCGCTCGATGACACCACCGAGGGTCTCGACGATCTGCTCGGCGGGAACTGATCCGCCCATCCGGGCGTACACCCCGCGAGCGCGCTGTACTGGCCACCTGTGCCCTCGGAACGCTCGATCGCGGGGCCATCCGGAGGTTCGCGTGACCGGAGGTACGTGCGCCCGACGCTCACCGCACCCCGAAGGCGCTCGCGTCCGTCCCGCCCGGGACCGATGGTCGTTGTAGGGTCCGAACGCGAGTGGACCGTCCGTTCGGACGATGGCCCTCGACCGGACGTACCAGATCCCAACATGGAGGCACCGGGGGATGAACAGAACCCGCGCTTGGCGCACGGCGACCGCGACGTTCGCGGCCACGACGCTGCTGATGATGACCGTCGGCCCCGCTGCCGCCCAACTGCCCGGCGGTGACGAGCTGCCTGGCGTGGATGAACTCGAGGAGCTCGATCCACAGCAGCTCGCCGATCTGCTCGAGGAGCTCGGGCTCCCCGAGGACACGCCCCTCGACGAGGTCGTCGGTCCGCTCGAGGAGGCACTCGCGGGTCAGGACGACGGCGCGGCCGAGGACGGCGACGCCACCGCCGGGGGAGCCCCCGACGGCGAGATCCCCGAGGCCGGCATCGGCGGCTTCTCCGGGTACGCCGAGGCGGACAGCGCCATCGTCTTCGTCGGCCTGCCCGCCGAGCTCGCTGACGGGTTGGCCCCGGTCCTCGAGGGGCTCGGCATCGCCGGCTCCTCGCCGGTCGACGGGAGTGACGCCCAGGGCATCCGCATCGACCTCGGTTCGGTCGAAGCCAGCCTCGAACGAGCCGCCGCTGGTGAGGACATCTCCTCCGAGGCCAACGCGTTCATCACCACCCTGCTGCTGGCCTCGGACCCAGCGGACCAGCCTGGCGCCTGCCAGGGCGGGCCGATGGATGTCGCCATCCCGCCGGACGGGGAGCCCTTCCTCACCCTGACGCTCGCTGGCGTCGACTGCGAGGAGACCGACGAGCGTGCGTTCGCGCACGTCAAGTTCACCGGCCTCAACATCTCGCTGGCCAACCTCGTCGCCCAGGGCGACACGGACGGACAGCTGCGCGACGCCCTCGACGAGGTGCTCAACCCGCTGAACGAGGGGGTCGGCGAGACCAACCAGCTGCTGTGCCCGGTCCTCACCGGCCTCGGGTACACCGTGGACAACTGCGACTCGGAGACCCCGATCCTGCAGGTCGCGAACCCGCTGGAGCTCGACGTGCCGCTGGTCGACCTCGACCTCGCTGAGGCGACCGCCGAGGTCACCCAGGGCGACGGGTCCATCACCGCGACCGCGACGGCCTCGCTGGCCGGGCTCAACCTCGCCGGCGTCGGGTGCGCCGACCAGACCCACACCTCCACCGCCACCTCCGACGGCTCGACCGCGACGCGTGACGCCAGCGTCACGCCGCTCACGGCCGAGACCTGCAACACCGATCAGCAGCTCGCCCAGCTGCTGCTGGACGGCGAGCCGATCGGCGACGTCGGCGTCCTGGACAGCATCCTGCAGGACGACACCCTCGACGGGTCGCTCCAGCCGCTGTTCGACGGCCTCGACGAGCTCGCCGCCGCGCTGAGCACCACGCTGGTCACCGGCGGTGAGGCCAACCTCGGACCGATCGAGGGGGCTGGCACCACGGCCTCCACGTCACCGTTCGTGATCGTGCGCACGCTGGCCTTCAGCGAGCTCGACGACTCCCCGCTGGGCGACATCGAGGTCGTCGTGGCCGGTGGCGAGACCGCCGTCGGTGTCAACGCCGAACCGGCGGGTATCACGCCGCCGGCGCCGCCGACCTCCGACCCGGAGGACCCGACTCCGGTGACGCCAGCCGCGCCGGTCGACCTGCCGCGCACGGGTGCCGGTGTCGGGCTCCTCGGGCTCGCCGCCCTCGGTGCCGCAGCGGCGCTCCGTCGCCGCTGATCGACAGGTAGGTACGACGGAGGGCGGGCCGAGATGGCCCGCCCTCCGTCGTTGGCGTTCGACCTCCGGCCGACGCTCCGGGGACGCGAGGAGCGTCGGCGTCAGCTCACGATGGCTGGGCACCCGTGACGGGCTGGCCCAGAGCGCCGGGACGAGCAGGTCTAGAGGAAGACCGAGCGCCGCCCCATGAGGTTGCGCAGCAGCATCTGCTGGATGGTGTCGCGCACCCGGTCGGTCAGGTCGAAGACCGCCATCGGGTCGTCGGCCGCGTCGGGGCCGTACTCGGTGGTGTCGATCGGCTCGCCGTACTCGATGATCCACTTGCTCGGCAGCGGTAGCAGCGCGAGCGGGCCGAGGACGGGCAGGGCGAACATCTGGGGGACGACCGGGAAGTACGGCAGACCGAGAAGCCGGGCGACCACCCGCAGGTCGTAGATCATCGGGTAGATCTCCTCCGACCCGACGATGGCGGTGGGGATGATCGGCGCCTGCGCCCGGAGCGCGGTGGCCACGAAGCCGCCCCGCCCGAAGCGCTGCAGCTTGTAGCGGTCCTTCCACGGCTTGCCGATGCCCTTGAACCCCTCGGGCCACACCGCCACGAGCTCGCCCGAGGACAGCAGACGGTCGGCGTCGTCGCCGGAGGCGAGCGTCGCACCGGTCTTTCGCCCGAGCGCCGCGACGTACGGCGTGCGGAACACCAGGTCCGCGGCGAGCTCGCGGGCGTGACGTCCGGTGTGTTCGAGGATGTCGAGCCGGGCGATCATCGCGTCGACGGGCAGCGTCCCGGCGTGGTTGGCGACCACGAGTCCGCCACCCTCACGCGGCAGGTGCTCGATGCCGTGGGAGCTGACCCGCCAGTAGTGGCGGTGCAGCGGCCGCAGCAGCGGCATGAGGATCGATTCGGTCAGGTCCCGGTCGAAGCCGTAGTCGTCGATCGGGTAGTCGCCGGTCAGCCGGCGACGGAGGAACGCCGCCGCGTCGCGGACGTGGTCGAGGAAGCGGTCGCCGGACACGTCTCGGAGCGCCTCCAGGGCGTCCACGGCGGGCGCCCAGCCGCGTCGCGAGACCTCGGCGTCGAGGCGGGCCCGGGCCGCGTCGCCGACCCGGTCCGGGGCCTCGACCGGCTCGTGCGGTGCGGCCGATCCCTCGAGCGCGTGGACGCGGCAACGGCCATCGGCGACCGCGTAGTTGCGGCAGGCCCGGCCGTCGACCGTCAGCGCCGCGCAACGTGGGCGCCCATCGGCGGTGCTGCGGCGTGCCGCACGTTCCTGATCCATGGAGATGACCTCGGCCTCACGGGCCGTCGCGTCCTCAGCCACCGGTCACCGCCTCTCGCGTTGTGCGGCCAGGAAACGCTCCTGGCCCTTGCGCTGGATGAAGTCGTACAGCTCGCGTTCCCAGCGGATCACCTCGTCGCGGTCGATCAGGCCGGTGATGCGCCGCCGGCCGAGGTAGTCCTCGAAGGCCGCGTGGGTCGACCACCTCGGGGTGTAACCGAACTCCTCGACCAGGCGGGTGGTGTCGACGCCACGGCCGTACCGCAGGAACTCGAGCTGGTCGCTGGCGACGTCGGCCTTGCGCCCGCGACGGAAGGCGCCCGCGACCGCTGAGACCAGCGGGCCCGGCACCGGGGCGGTCGGTCGTCCCGCCATGCGGGCGCACTGTGAGAGGTAGAGGACGCCGGGCCCGGCGACGTTGAATGTGCCCGGCTGCGTACCGGTGACGGCCCGCACCAGCACCTCGACCCCGTCCTCCTCGTGGACGAACTGCAACCGCGGGTCGAAACCCATCACCGTCGGCACGACCGGGAGCGAGAACATCGCATCGAACGCGCCCTGGACCCGGCCTCCGAGGAAGTTGGCGAAGCGCAGCACGGTCAGGTCGACGTCGGGGCGGCGCCGCCCGAAGGCCCGCGTGTAGCCCTCGATCTCGACGGCGTCCTTGGCGAAACCGTGCTGGGGGCTACGCAGCTGGGCGTCCTCGCGGAACAGCGCAGGGTCGTGGTAGGCCGCGCCGTAGACCGCGGTCGTCGACTTGAGCACGAAGCGGCGCAGCGACGGAGCCTTCTGGCAGGCGGCGAGCAGCTGCATCGCCCCGATGACGTTGAGCTCCTTCATGCGGGCGCGGCCACCGGCCGCGGACGGCGCGGCGGTGGTGGCCATGTGCAGGACGGTGTCGACGTCCGACGCGGTGATGATGCGAGCGACCAGGGGGTTGCGGATGTCGGCGCGCACGAACTCGGTCCGCGACAGGTCGTGCGACGGCTCACGGATGTCCACACCGATGATCTCGAGGACATCCTCACGCTGCTCGAGTGCGCGCGCCACGAGCCCAGCGAGCTGACCGGCGATGCCGGTGATCAGGACGCGTCGGCCATCGGACACGACGGCTCCCCTCGAGCGCGCGGGCGGCAGGTCGGTGCAGCGCACTGGAGTGAACCAGACCGCTCCCGACCGGGACGCACCAGGTGCGGTCCGAGCGGCCTACCCGAGCTGGTCGTCCTCGAGGTCGGCGAGGTCGAGCTCGGTCGGATCGACCATCTGCTCGGCGAGGTAGGTCTCGAGCTCGTCCTGGCGCACCCGGTAGTTGCGACCGACGCGCACGGCGGGCAGCTCGCCACGCCGGATCAACCGGTAGATGGTCATCGTCGAGACGCGCAGCTGGTCAGCCACCTCGGCAGCGGTCAACAGGGTCACGCTCACTGGTGGTCCTCGCTCCGGTCCGGCGGTCGGCCCCGCCCCTCGGGCCCCGCTCGCTGGCGACGCTACACCGGCCGGCACCGGCGCGGCCAGGCCCCAGCGGCGTGCAGGACACGACCGGACCGCACGAGCACCTCAGGCGTCACGCCAGCAACGCCCGCCACACACGGACAGACGGGGACCGCACCGACGCCGACGCTCAGCGCACGCCGTGGCGCGGCAGGATCAGCTCGCGCCAGCCAGCGACGGCCGCCTCGGCCGCGCGGCGGGCCCCGTCGAGCAGCTGCGGGGACAGGCGCACCGGATCGTCGGTGAACGCGGTCGGCGCCCGCGCCGAGGTCAGGTCGGCGACACGCTCCCGCCACCCCATCGGGGTGTCGATCGGCAGGGAACGTCCGGTCATCTCGGCGAAGGCGAGCGTCCAGGCCCGTGGGACCACGGTGGCGAGCTGGTAGCCACCGCCACCCGTGGCGATCCACCGGCCCGCGTGGACCTCGTGCGCGAGCCCGTGCAGGCGGGCGTAGATCGCCGCCATGTCGTCGACGGTGAGCGCGAGGTGTGCCAGCGGATCGGTCGCGTGGGTGTCGCAGCCGAGCTGGGTGACGAGGACGTCGGCGTCGAAGGCGCGGATCAACGGGTCGACGACCTCGTCGAACGCGGCGAGCCACACCTCGCCAGTCGTGCCGGGGTGCAGCGGCAGGTTCGCGACGCTGCCGATCGCGCCCTCCCCGCCGATGTCGTCGAGCGCGCCGGTGCCCGGGAACAGGAACCGTCCCGACTCGTGCAGCGAGATGGTCAGCACCCGGGGATCGTCGCGGAACATCACCTCGACACCGTCGCCGTGGTGGACGTCGACGTCGACGTAACAGACCCGCTCGGCCCCGTGCTCGAGCAGCCAGTCGATGGCGACGGCCGGATCGTTGTAGACGCAGAACCCGGCGGCGCGGTCCGGCATCGCGTGGTGCAGCCCGCCCGCCGGGTTGAACGCGTGGTCGGCCTCGCCCTCCCACACCTGGCGGGCGGCCTCCTTGGTGGCCGCGCACACCAGCATCGAGGCGTGGTGCATGCCACGGAACGCCGGCGTGTCGCCGAGCCCCATGCCGAAGCTCGGGTCGACCGCGGTGCCAGGATCCACCGAGCTCCGGCGGACGGCCTCGACGAAGTCGGGACGGTGCAGGCGGAGCAGCTCGGCCTCGTCGAAGGTGCCTGGCAGCACCTCGGTCACGGTCGGCCCGTCGCCGGTCCCGCCGACCAGGCCCGTGCGCCGGATCAGGTCGATGGTCAGCTCGACCCGGACGGGCGCCAACGGGTGTCCGGGGCCGAGGTCGTACGCGGCGAGCTGGTCGTCCCAGAGGAGGGCGACGCGACCCACCGATCCCGGACCCTGTCCCGCCACCTGCGGCTCCCTGTCGTGCGGAGCGGGAGCGTAACCACGTCCCGCCGCGGTCACCGGGGCCAGCCGGCTCCGGCCCGCTCGGCTCGATCGGCGCCGTCAGTCGCGTCGGAGGGCTTCCACCGGGTCGAGCTGGCCGGCACGACGGGCGGGGAGCACCCCGAACACCAGCCCCACGCCGATCGAGACCCCGAGGGCGAGGACGATCGACCACCAGGTCACGACGGCGGTGAGGGGGCTGACCGCTTCGACGAGGCGCGCGAGTCCGATGCCGAGCAGCAACCCCACGAGCCCGCCGATGCCGGTGAGCACGGTGGCCTCGAGCAGGAACTGTCGGGTGATGTCGCGCGTCCGCGCCCCGAGGGCCTTGCGGAGCCCGATCTCACGGGTCCGTTCCGAGACCGACACCAACATGATGTTGGACACCCCGACGCCGCCGACCAGCAGCGAGATGCCCGCGATGGCGGCCAGCACCAGCGTGAGGATCTGGAGGATGTCGCCGACCACGCCGATGATCTCGTCCTGGCTGACGACGGAGAACTCGTCCTCGTCCAGCCGCGCCGACAGCACGCGCTCGATGGTGACCCGATCGGCCTCGATGGCGGCCGTGTCCGTGGCGCGGACGAAGATGCCGTCGAGCGTGGACACACCGAACAGGCGTTGACCCGCGCTGAGGGGCACGAGCACCTCGTCGTCCCGGTCGGGCCCGAACGCGGCGCCCCCGACGCGCTCGAGCACCCCCTGGATGCGGAACCGGATGCCGCCGATGGTGACGTTGCGCCCGATCGGGTCCGCGCTGGGGAACAACGTCTCGGCGGTCGTCGCCCCGAGCAGCGCGACGCGCCGCGACGCCAGCACGTCGGATGCGGTCAGCGGCCGCCCGCGTGCCACCTCGCGGTCGACCACGCCGGTGTAACCAGCGGTGATGCCGTAGACCGAGGTGGTGAGACGGAGACCGTCGGCCTGCACCTGCTCGCCGCCGACGACGTACCCGGCGACGCGCCCCTCACCCGCGGGCAGCGCGGCGGCGAGGTCGTCGACGTCCTCGGCGGCGAAGCGCGCCCGGGCCGGGGCGGCCCCGAAGTCGCCGTCCCCCGGCAGCACGAACAGCAGGTTCGAACCGAGCCCCTCGATGGCGCCGGTGATCTCCTCCCGGGCGCCCTGCCCGATGGCCACCAGGACGACGACCGAGAGCACACCGATCACCACCCCGAGCGTGGTCAGCATCGAACGGAGCCGGTTGGCGACCAGTGCCTGCATCGCGACGCGGAACGCCTCCCGCAGGCTCACGGCTGCGACCGCCCGGTGCCCGCGGTGTCGGTGACCACCACCCCGTCCCGCAGCTCGATGCGGCGGTCGGCACGGGCGGCGATCTCGGGCTCGTGGGTGATGACCACCACCGCCATCCCGCGCTCGCGGTGGAAACGCTCGAGCAGCGCCATCACCTCGCTGCCCGTGGTCGTGTCGAGGTTGCCGGTCGGTTCATCGGCGAGCAGCAGAGGAGGTTCGGTCACGAGGGCCCGGGCGATCGCGACGCGCTGCTGCTGACCACCCGACAGCTCGGTCGGCCGGTGGTCCACCCGATCGGCCAAGCCGACCGCGTCGAGGGCGTCGAGCGCCCGCTGCCGTCGCTCCCGGACCGTGCTCGACCGGTAGACCAGCGGCAGCTGCACGTTGTCGAGCGCGGTCAACCGCGGCAGCAGGTGGAAGGACTGGAAGACGAACCCGATCGCGGCGTTGCGCAGCTCGGCGAGCTCGTGGTCGTCCATCGTCCGCACGTCACGGCCGTCGTAGCGCACCTCGCCGGAGGTCGGCCGGTCGAGCGCCCCGAGGAGGTTGAGCAGGGTCGACTTGCCCGACCCGGAGGAACCGACGATGGCGACGTAGTCCCCACGGTCGACCCGGAAGGTCACCCCGCGGAGCGCGGGGACCTCGACCGGTTCCTCGCCGCGGCGCGCCCCGAGCCGGTAGGTGCGCACCACCTCGCGCGCCTCGAGCAGCACGGGGAGCTCGCTCAACCCTCGAGCCTCTGGCCGTCCTCGACGGCGTCGATGCCGGTGGTGACCACCCGGTCCCCCGGGCTGAGGTCGCCCTCGACGGCCGCCGACTCGTCCCCGAGCGCCGCGACCGTCACCGGCACCTCCCGGACCACCCCGTCCTCGAGGACGAAGACGACCTCCTGGCCGCCCCGCCTGAGGAGCGCGGCGGTCGGCACGGTGGTGTCGGCATCGCGGCGACGCACCTCGATCTCGGCACTGGCCGTCAGCCCCACCCGCAGCTCCACCTCCGGCGGCACCTGCGTGAGGCGCACCGTCACGGGGAAGCTCGCTCCGCCACCGGGGCCGGTGACGGGGGCTACCGCGACGTTGGCCACGGTGCCCCGCACCTCGGCGGCGGGGAAGGCATCGACGAGGACGGTGACGGCCTGATCGCGTTCGACCTCGACGATGTCGATCTCGTCGACGTCCACCCGGGCGGTGAACGCCGAGAGGTCGTAGATCGTGGCGACGGTCTGGCCCGGGCCGAGCGTGACCCCCTCGGCCACGGGGCCGCTGCTGGTCCCGTCCGCGGCACCACCACCGAGCAGCCCGTCGATGGCGCCGGGCCCGCCTGCTGCGCCACCGAGCTGGCCGGCGAGCCCACCGAGACCGAGGTCGGCGCCGCCGGCATCCGCGCGGCCGAGCTCGATCACCCCGGCGATGGGGGCGACGATCACGAGATCCTCGCCGCGGCCCTCGGCGGCCTCGAGCGCGAGCGCCGCCTGGTCGCGCTGCGCGGCAGCTGCGGCCCGCTGCGCCGCCGTCGCTTGCTGCGCCTGGCTCGCCGCATCCCGTTCGGAGGCGAGGAGCCCGTCACGCGCCTCGGCGTAGGCGGCACGGGCTTCGACGACCCGGTCGATGGCGGCGGCGCGCAGGTCGTCGTCCTCGATCACCCGGGCCTGCTCGGTCAGCGCGTCGAGCACGGGCGGCAGGGTCGCCTCGAGCTGTGCCCGGAACGCTCCGAGCAGCGGCGAGAGGTCGAAGCCCGCAGCCCCAGCCGCTCCCGCGAGTGCATCAGCGGAACGCACCGCGCTCTCCGCCTGGGCGATCTGCAGCTCGACGCTCTCCGAGGACAGCTCGGCGAGGGCATCGCCGGCCGCCACCTGCTGCCCATCCTCGACCAGCAGCCGGGCGACCTCACCCCCGACCGGGGTCGTCACCGTGACCCGGGCCGCCGGCTCGAGCGCAGCGACCGCGGCCACGGTCTGGACGACCTCACCGCTGACGACCTCGGCGGTCTCGACGGTGGGCCCCTCCTCGCCGGTGCACGCCGTAGCGAGCGCCAGGAGCGCCACGAGGACCACCGTCGGGCGAGCGACACGGGAGCGGAGCACGGCACCTCCTCGGCGTGGAGCACGCCATCGTGCCGGTTCGGAGCCGCGACCGCCGGCGAGCGGTGCCCCGGGCACTGCGGGCGCTGCGGGCGCCGCACGTGGCACCGCCAGCGGCGCCCGTTCAACCGAGCTCGCGGCTGCGGGTGGCGGCCGCCTCGACGGCGTCGAGCACCGCCGCGCGGACACCACGCTGTTCGAGCACGTGCAGCGCAGCTGCGGTGGTCCCGCCCGGTGAGGTGACCGCTCCGCGGAGCGTGGCGGGAGTCTCGTCCGAGGCATCCAGCAACGTCGAGGCACCGAGCAGCGTCTGGGTGACCAGCTGCGTCGAGACCTCGCGCGGCAACCCGAGCAGGACGCCCGCGTCGATCATCGCCTCGGCGAACAGGAACACGTAGGCCGGACCGGAGCCCGACAACGCCGTCACCGCATCGAGGTGACGCTCATCGAGCCGGAGCACCGCCCCGACCGGCCGCAGCAGCTCCTCGGTGAGCGCGAGCTGGGCATCGTCGGCGTGTCCGCCGGCCGCGACCACCGACATCGCGCGGTCGACCTGGACCGGTGTGTTGCTCATGACCCGCACCACCGGGGTGCCCTCGGGCAGTCCCCCCTCGAGCGTGGCCAGGGTCACGCCCGCCGCGAGGCTGACGACGACGGCGCCGGCGCGCAGGCCCGCGAGATCGGGGAGGACGGCCGGCAGCACCTGCGGCTTGACCGCGAGGACCACGACGTCGGCCTCGCTGACGGCGGCGCGGTTGTCGGTCGAGGTCCGCACGCCGAGCTCGTCCGCGAGCGATCCGAGCACCTCGTCCCTCGGGTCGGTCGCGATCACCTGGTCGGGGCGGACCGTGCCCGATCGCGTCAGGCCGCGCAGCAACGCGCCGCCGAGCTGGCCGGTCCCGATGAGGGCGAGGGTCCCGTCCACCGTGCAGTCTCCCTTGTCGCTGTGGGAGGGACGCTAGTGCGGAACGCGCGATGCCCCGGGCACGTCCCGGGGCGTCGCTGCTACGGCGTTCGGGGGACGGTTCACCCCGGATCGCCGACCGGGTTCGGCGGCAACCCCACCTTGGCGCGCCACGCCTGTTCGGTGGCGATGTAGTCCGAGAAGCCGGCGCGCAGGACGGCGTTGAAGGTCTCGTCCGAGAGGGTGAGGACCAGCCCGAGCAGCTCGTCCACCCGGTTCTCGTCGACGACCTCGAGCGGGACCGCACCGATCAGGATCAGGTCGCCCTCGTCGTCGAGCCCGAAGTGCACCGGGAGGGGACGCTGGTTGCGTGACAGCAGGATCCGGTAGACGTCCACGTGGCCCTCGTCCGGGACCCCGGCCAGGAGCGAGGTGAGCTTCAACGATCGCTCGTCGAGGTGGAGCAGCAGCGGGATCGTGCGCTTCCACTGGCCCGACAGCTGGGTCATCCAGCGGTCGGTGCCGACCTCCAACACGTCGAGCTCGCTCCCGGTCAGGGCGGTGAGCACCGCGTCGCGGGCGCGGTCCCGGACGTCGCTGGCGGGGGTGGACGCGCGTTCGGTCACGGGGCAGCTCCTGGTCGGGGGCCGGTGCGAGCCACCCCGACGCTAGACCGCGACGTCGTCCTCGGCCGGCTCGGACCCGGTCCGTGCCGCCGTGGCCGTCCGCGTCAGGACCTGGTCGTAGACGGCGAGGAGGCGGTCGACGGACCGGTCCCAGGTGGCGGAGCTGGCCGCGCGGACGCCCGCCGCCCCGAGCGTGGCCGCCAGCCGCGGGTCGGTGAGGATCGGCACGATCGCCCCGGCGTGGTCGGCCGGGTCGTGCCCGCGCACGAGCACCCCGCCCTCACCCACCACGGCCTGGAGCCCGGGGACGTCCGCGGCGACGACGGGCAGTCCGGAGGCCTGCGCCTCGAGCGCCACCAGGCCGAAGGTCTCGCTCCGCGAGGGGGCCACGAGGACGTTCGCCTCGCGGTAGGCGGTCGCCAGCTCGTCCTGGGCCACGGCGGGTCGGATGTCGAGCGCCTCGGCGACCCCGAGCTCCGAGGCGAGCGCACGCAGCTCACGCGGGCCGGTGAGGCCCTGACCGTTCCCGGACGCGCCGCCGATGATCCTGAGCCGCGCGTCCGGCACCTGGCGGCGGACGGCCGCGAGCGCGCGCACGGCCACGTCCGGTCCCTTCAAGGGCTGCAGCCGTCCGACGAACAGCATCGTCGGGGCGTGTGTCCCCGCCTCCCCGTCCCTCGGCGGGTGGAAGCGCGACAGGTCGACCCCGGCCGGCACGACCTGGAGGCGGGATCCGGACAGGCCGTAGGCACGGTGGAGCAGCGCGGCCTCACCGCAGGTCATGACGGTGACCTGGTCGGCGGCCCGCGCGACCGCTGCCTCGGCCACGAGCCGGAGCGCGGGTTCCGGTGTGTCTCCCGGCGCGAGGTGAGCGTTCTTCAGGACCCCGAGGGTGTGGAAGGTCTGGACCAACGGGACCTGCCACCGTGCGGCGATCCGCCGGCCGACCCACCCCGAGAGCCAGTAGTGGGCGTGGACGAGATCGAACGGCGCCTCGCCTCGGCTGGTGCGGCGGACGACCTCGGGGTGCCGTTCGAGGGCGAGGAGGACGCCACACAACAGGTTCGCGACGTCCTCCTTCGGCACGGGGGCCACCGGGCCCGCGACGAGGTGGTGCACCCGCGCGCACGTCCCGTCCGCCGCGCGGTGCAGCAGGACGGTGGGCGGCAGCCCAGGATCGGTCGCCCGGGTGAAGACGTCGACGGCGACACCACGGTCGGCCGACCTCCGTGCCGCCTCGGCGACCGACACGTTGAGCCCACCGCCGTCGCCCTGGCCGGGCTGATCGAGCGGCGAGGTGTGGATCGAGAGGATCGCGACACGCCGCACCGCCGGGCGTGCGGACGCGGACGTGCCGGCCCGGGGCGCGTTCCGGTGGATGGGGGTGGCCGCGACGTCCGTGGGGGTCACCGTGGTCGCACCAGGACGAGCTGCTCGACGGTCCGGTCCTGCGCGCCGAACTGGTACTTGTAGGACTCGTCGCCGCGCAGCAGGTCGAGCACGCGGCACCCCTCGCCCGCCGCACGCTCGATGAGTGCACCGATCAGCACCATCCCCGGTGCGAGCGCGCCGAGCGCCGAGTCGAACGCCGAGTTGTAGACGCCCCACTCACCGCCGTGGACCAACGACACCGTCATGGCGCCCGGCATCCCACCGACGTCCAACCGGTGGAGCCGGAAGGTCCCCTCGGGGGCGAACTCCGTCGCCAGCTCGCGGAACCAGTCGCGCAGCTCGGGACGCGAGAAGAACCCGGCCTTGTCGGGTTCCGCGCCGCGAGCGAGATCGAGGAAGACCTCGAGCTGTTCGGGGACCTCCTCCGGCGGCACGTCGACGACCTCGAGCTCACCGGCATCGCGCGCGAGCTTGCGTGCCTTGCGGGTCAGCTCGTGGCGGAGCTTGCCCTTGAGACCCTCGAGGTAGGCGTCGTACCCGCCACGGAGGTCGACCCGCGGGCAGACGGCTTCGACATCGCGTTCAAAGACGGTCAGCCCGTGCTCCTTCGCGGCCCGTACGAGCAGGTCTCCCCAACCGGTGTCGACGGGGAGGCCACCGAGGATGGCGTCGTCCCAGTCGCGGTCGGAGGCGAGGGCGGCGATGTACGCCTCGGCGACGTCGGCGCGGTCCTCCGGCCGGGCGACCGGACCGAGGTAGTCGGTCACATCGGTGCCGCCGAGGAACCGTCGGACCTCGACCGGACCCGTCGGCGATCCCTCGCGCTCGTGCCCCTCTGGCACGACCCCGATGAGCCGGCCGTCGCCGTCGCGCACCGTGTGGACCCGCACCGTCGTGCGCTGCCCGAGGACGCGGTGCCAGACCGACAGGTAGCGCGGCCCCTGGAAGAGGCTGGCCGAGGGATCCTCGTCGAGCAGCAGCTCCCACTCGCCCCGTGCAGCGCCGACGGGCACGTCCTCGTGCGTACGCAGCTCGGTCACGGGGCACCTTCCTCGGGCAGCAGGTCGGGAGGGACGGGTCGAGCGGCCGGGCACGAGCACCACCGCAGCGGCGTGCCGTCGCCGCGGACGCTCGGCCGGGGCCGCCAGAAGGTACCGGTCGCAACGACCTGGCCCCCGGCGCCTGACGGGTGACCGCTCAGGGCGCTCACCCCGTCCCGGGCTCCTCGTGGGGCGAGGAGGCCGCGATCGAGGCGTCGTCCACCGCGCCGGTACCCACCGCGTCGAGCAGGCCACGCAGCCGCGACGGGGACCGACCCGCTGGTCCCGACCGCAGCTCGGTGAGCTGGCGGAAGGAGCGGTACATCTCGACGAGTGCCTGGCGCTGCTCGCCGGTGAGGTGGGGATCACGAGCGATGACGGACTCGAGATCCTCCGCCGGTTCGCGCTCCTCGAGGATGCCCGCCTTGACGTAGAGCGTCTCGGACGAGATCTCGAGCGCCTTGGCGATGGCCTGGAGGATCTCGGCCGACGGCTTGCGCAGGCCCCGCTCGATCTGGCTGAGGTAGGGGTTGGAGACCCCCGCGATCTTCGCCAGGTTGCGCAGCGACAGCCGCGCGGATTCACGCTGGTGGCGGATGTAGCTACCGAGGTCCTGGAGGGGCGAACCGGCGTCCGGGTCGACGTCACCGGCCGTCGTCGTCGGTTCGGTTCCCTCGGGTGGCTCAGCCACCGGTCCCTCTCCGTCCGCGGGCGCTGGTCCGGCGCGGCGGGGTGGCCGACGCGCGCTCCGGGACGGTACCAGCCGGGCCGGGCGCCCCTCCCCTCGCAGCGATCAGGCGAGGAGGGAGCGGACCACCTCGCTGGCGCGCACCTCGCCGGCTGGGAGCCCGCCACCGAGCACGGGGACCGGGGCCCACCGGTCGCTGGCGACCTGGCCGGCGGCGACCAGGACGGCGAAGGCCGCGACCGTCACGGCCCGACCCGCTCCGTCCTCGGCCTTCACCGCGAGCCCTCGGGGCGAGCCGTCGGGGGCGGTCCAGCCCGCCGCGAACACGCCCTCCGCTCCGCTCTTGGCGACCACGCCCTCCCCGAGCAGCACCGACTCGAGCCGCCCCGAGCCTCCGACCAACGCCGGGTGGGCGAACCCCGCCTCACGGACCCGACGGAAGCGCTCCTGCGTCGCGACCGCGGCGAACCCCCGGGCGAGCCCGCGCAGGGGCACGGCGACGGCCGGCGCTCCGCAGCCGTCGGTCCCGACGGCCTCGACCGGTCCGATCACGTCGGCGAGGGTCGCGAGCACCTCGCGCTGCAGCGGCCCGTCCGGGTCGAGCAGACGGTCACGGGGTGTCCCCTGCTGCGCGCCCGTCAGCGCGAACAACGCGTGCTTGCCCGAGCAGTCGCTCGTGATCCGCGCCGGCCCGGCGCCCGGGTCGTGCTCTCCGACCGACGGTGGGCAGGTCAGCTCGTCCGGGGTCCTGCCCGAGCGCGCCAGCAGGGCCCGCACCGCGGCGAGGTGGATCGGTTCGGCACGGTGTGACGCCCAGGCCACCGCCACCTCGTCGGCCCCGAGCGCCGGGCCCGACACGTCGAGCAGCTCGAGGCAGGCCGTGGCCTGGAACGGCTTGGCCGTCGAACGCACGAACGTGATCCGGTCCGGATCACCGAGAGCGTGGAGCACCTCGCCGTCGGCGCCGACCACCACCAGGTGCCCGTGGTGCCGCGACTCGACCAGATGGCGCCCCGAGCTCGAGGCGACCAGATCGCGCCCCGAGCTCGAGGCGACCACGTCGCGCCCCGCGTCGACGGTCCGTGTCGCCTCGGCCAACAGCGCCGGCTGCCGGCTCATACGGGCATCCGGAAGGTGCCGTCCTCGTGGGTGCCGACCTCCTCGCAGAGCTCGACCCACTCGCGCGCGATCTCCGGGTCGAACTGGGTCCCCGCGTGCCGTTCGATCTCCTCGAGGGCGACGTGGATGGGCAGCGCCTTGCGGTACGGGCGATCGGTGGTCATCGCGTCGAAGCAGTCAGCCATCATGAAGATCCGTGCGGGGAGGTAGATCTCCTCACCCCGGAGACCCTCGGGGTAGCCCTTCCCGTCCCACCGCTCGTGGTGGGAGCGGATGATGCCGACCGCGTCGCCGAGCAACCGCAGCGGCTTCACGAGCGAGACCCCGATGACGGGGTGGGTGCGCATGACCGCCCACTCGTCCTCGGTCAGCGGGCCCGGCTTGTTCAGCACCGCCTCGGGGATCCCGACCTTGCCGATGTCGTGCAGCAGGTAGCCGAACCCGATCTCGGCGCGCTCGGCGAGTTCGGGCGCGACGCGCCGGGTCAGCATCAACGCGTACTGGTAGGTCCGGTCGAGGTGGCTGCGCGTGTAGGTGTCCTTCGCCTCGCACACCTCGGCCAGCGTGCGGACCATGCCGAGGTAGCCCGCCGACAGCTCGCGGTAGGCCGCCTCCGCCTCCTCGCGGCGGTCACGTTCGCGACCGACCAGGCGTTGCAGGTCCTCGGCGAACAGCAGCAGCTGCCGGCGCGTCGACTCGAGATCGTCGGTGGAGGTGATGTCCATCAACGGCTCGCTTCGGGTGGCACGGTCGCGTCCGTCAGCGCGCGGATCCGGTCGATCAACCCGAGCGGGCTGAACGGTTTGGTGACGTAGTCGTCACACCCGGCGTCGATCCCCGCCTGCCGGTCCTCCGCGCGGTCACGCGCGGTCAGCAGGATCACCGGGACCGCTGCGGTGCGGGGGTCGGCCTTGATCCGGCGGCAGACCTCGAGCCCGTCCGTCCCGGGCATCATGACGTCACAGACGACGACGTCCGGGAACGGGGGGTCGGCGAGCGAGCGGAGTGCCGAGTCGCCGTCCTCGAGGCAGGTGACCTCGAGCTCCTCGAGGTCGAGGATGGTGCGTAGGACCTGCAGGATGAGCGGATCGTCGTCGACGACCAGCACACGGCGGCGGTGCGCAGGACGCATCACGCCAACAGGTCGGCGACGTTCGTCCGGCCGTCCTTGTAACGAGCGGCGAGTTCGTCGCGGAGCGCATCGATCGAGCCGAACAGCTCGCGGCGCGCGCTGGAGAGCTCCGCCTCGTGCCGCTCGAGCGCCGCGATCAGATCGGTCAGCTCGTCCTCGCTGCGGTCGGCGAGCCCCGAGAGCGTCGCCTCGCCGAGGTCGGCGTCGATGCGGGCGATCAGGGCATCGGCCTCGGGCGGCAGCGTGACCGAGCTGACCCGGGCCCGTGTGGGAGCCGTCGCCACGTGATCGCCGGCGAGGAGGGCGGGCAGGCGGCTGAGCAGCGCCTCGGCGTCGTCGTCGCCCGCGTCGAGGCGGCGTTCGAGCTCGGCACGGACGATGTCCAGCCGGCCCTGCAGCACCCGGCGGGCGTAGGAGACGGCCGCCTCGTGCGCCTCACACGCGCTCCGACGCGCGCGTAGCTCGTCGTTCGACCACGAGACGAGCTCCGCCCGTTCCCGCTCGTCGAGCGTCGTCGACGCGCTCCCCTCGGCCACCTGGCTCTCCCGTCCTCCGCGCTCCTGCAGACGCACGGTAGCGGCCGTCGGGGCCGCGGTGAGGCGTCGGAACCGTCGGAGTCCACGAGCCGCCCCCGGTGAGGTCACGGGGTCGGGGAGTACCCTCGACCGCATGCGAGGTGACCTCTCCGAGATGCCGGCAGCCGACGTCTGCCGAGCGCTCGCCGTCGCTGGCGCGACCGGCGTCCTCGAGATCGAGGGACCCGACGGACGCGGGTCGGTCGTGTGCCGCGACGGACACGTCATCGCCGCCACGTCACCGTCCCCCCGCGCGCGGCTCGGCGATCGCCTCATCAACGCCGGCCTGCTCGAGGACGAGGCCCTCGACGAGGTGCTGCGCAGCCAGGCGCGTGCCAGCACCCACCGTCGGCTGGGCGCGCTCCTCGTCGACGAGCAGCTCGTGACCCAGGACGCGGTGCGCCTGGTCGCACAGGAGCAGGTGATCGACGCCGTCTTCGACGTGCTCCGCTGGCGGTACGGCGGGTACCGCTTCGACGAGGGCGAGCTCGAGGACGTCCCCGAGGTGCCGCTGCGGATCCCGGTCGCGCAGCTCCTGGTCGAGGTCGCCCGTCGCCAGCAGGAGTGGGCCGAGCTCGAGCGGGTCATCCCGGACCTCGAGGCCGTCCCGACCTTCACCTCGCGGTCGGGGTCCGCCGTCGCCTCGCTCGAGCCCGACGAGTTCACCGTCCTCGCCTCGATCGACGGCGTCCGGAGCGTCCGCGAGCTCGCCGACGACCTCGGGTACGGGCAGTTCGAGGCCGCCCGCATCGTCTACGGCCTGACGTTGCTCGGCGTGGTGGAGGTGGCCCTCCCCGAGGACGAGGTCGGACGCGCGCTCGAGGATGCGCTGCAGGCGCTGTCGGAGGCTGGGGCGGTCCAGGAGCCCGAACCCGAACCTGACGCTGCCCGACCGCCGCCGGCCGAGCCCGCGGCTGCCGAGCCCGAACCTGACGCTGCCCGACCGCCGTCAGCCAAGCCCGCGGCTGCCGAGCCCGACGCGGGGATCGATCCCGAGGCTGAACCCGGACCTGTGCCCGAACCCGAGACCCGACCCGGGCCCGAGACCCGACCCGAGCCCGAGCCGGCACCCTCGTTCGAGCCGTCCCTCGAGTTCAGCGACGTCGCGCGCTTGCTCGCCGAGATGGAGGCCGACCGCACCCCGGGGGCCGAGCGACCCGCACCGACACCGGCGGACGCGCCGAGCGCCGCGGTCGACGATGCTCCGACGCGATCCGAGCCGGGGCCGGACGCCACGCGGCAGCGGGAGCCGGGGGCGACGCCCGACCCGGCGCCGGAACGCGAACCGGTCGACGGCCGCGAGGTGTCCGAGCTGCTCCGCGAGCTGTCACGGCTCTCGCTCGACGACCCCGAGCCGCCGGCGGGGAACGAGCCCCGACGCGACCCGCCGCCCCAGCCGCGCCCTCCGGAACCATCGAAGGACGAACCCTCGCGCAAGCGACGCTTGTTCGGTCGCGGCTGAACCGGCCCCGACGACCGGGCGGCCGCCGAACTAGTTCGGGAAGCTCGTGGTCTCGACCGGCCCCTCGTAGCGCTCGCGTGCCTCAGCGATCGTCTGCAGCGCCTCGTCCCGGTCGCGCCAACCGCGGACGTCGACCTTCTTCTGCTCGAGGTCCTTGTAGATCGCGAAGAAGTGGGCGATCTCGTCGAGCAGGTGCTCCGGCACGTCGTTGAGGAAGCGCAAATGCTTCCAGCGCGGGTCCATGTCGGCGACGGCGAGGATCTTCTCGTCCCGACCCTTGTCGTCGCTCATGTCGAGCATGCCGAGCACGCGGCTGCGGATCGTGCAGCCCGGGAAGGTCGGTTCGCCGAGGATGCACACCACGTCGAGGTGGTCACCGTCGAGCGCCAGGGTCTCGGGGATGAACCCGTAGTCCCCCGGGTACCGGACCGCGGTGAACAGCATCCGATCGAGGGAGAAGGTCTGCCGCTCGAAGTCCCACTCGTACTTGTTGCGCGACCCCATCGGGACCTCGACGAAGAACTCGACGATCTCGTCGACCACGGTGCTGCTCCTGCTCGCCTCGGGCCGGCGGCCGCCGGCGGAGCCCACAGCCTACGACCTCGACCGGCCCGCGGGACCGCGCGGGCCGGGCCGCCGTCGATGCGTCGGGAGCCGAGCGACCGGCACGGCGGGGCGCCGCTACGGTCGCGGCCCTCGGACCAGGAGACGTACGTGATCGAGGCCGGACAGCCCGCTCCCACCTTCACCCTGCCGGATCAGCACGGCCGTGACGTGTCGCTCGCCGAGCTCCGCGGCCAGCCCGTCGTCCTGTACTTCTACCCCAAGGACGACACCCCTGGCTGCACGACGCAGGCCTGCGGCATCCGCGACCAGTGGGCCGAGTTCGAGTCCGCCGGCGCGACGGTGCTCGGCGTCTCGCCCGACACCGTCGAGTCGCACGCCGCCTTCGCCGGCAAGTACGACCTACCGCACACGCTGCTCGCGGACCCCGAACGGACCGTGCTCGAGGCGTACGGCGCCTACGGCGAGAAGGTGCTCTACGGCAAGACCACCGTCGGCGTGATCCGGTCCACCTTCCTCATCGATCCGGAGGGCACGGTGGCCAAGGTCTGGAAGCAGGTCCAGACCAAGACCCACGCCGATCAGGTGCTGAAGGCGATCGCCGAGCTCACCTGACCCAGCGCGTCAGCTCGCCGCGCGGGCGTCACGCCGGCGCGCGACGTTCGGGTCGGCACCCGGCTGCGGCAGCTCCGCACCGACGACCGCCGTGACGGTGAGCACCTGGCCACCCTCGCCCTCGAAACGGGCACCAGGCTCGGCGGCGCCGGGCGCGTACGCCAGCGCGATCGCCCCGTCCCGCGTGGCCGAGGTCACGGTGACCCGCTGCCGACCGGCACCGAGTTCGTCCCCTGCCCCCACCGGGACCGCAGCCTCGACCTGCACCAGGCGACGTCGCGGACGACCGAGCTGCCACATGCGCGCCACCGCCTCCTGCCCCGGGTAGCACCCCTTGGCGAGGTGCACGTGGGTCGGCAGGAGGCCGAGCTCCTCGGGCAGGTGTGGCGCGACGACCTCCGCCCCCCAGGCAGGTTCGGCGACCGCGATGCGGGCGTCCTCGAGGTCGGCGGCCTCGCCGTGCGTGGCGCCGGCCGCGGTGAGGGCATCGACCGCCTCGGCGACCTCGTCGGCCGGGCCGACGAGGTCCAGGCCACCGGTTCGCCCCACCCGGACCAGCGCGTCGTCGCTGTCCCACCGGCCGGCCGCGACGTCGAGCCCCGCCTCGCTCGCCACGTCACGCGCCGCGGTGCCGCGCAGGCTCGAGACCACCAGGTCCTCCGCGAGCGCGAAGGCGGCATCCGACAGGAACGTCCGTCCCCCGAGCACGTTGACGACGTCCTCGGCCAGCACGCGCGTGGCCACCAGCAGCCACAGCCGTTCGGGGTGCACGAGCACGTCGAAGGCGTGGAGCGGCGCACCGTGGACGTCGAGGTGCAACGCCCCGCGCACCTCGAAGGGCTTGGCGTCCGCGAGCGCCTGCGAGGTCACCGCCTCGAGGTAGGTGATGCGGTCGGCGCCGGTCACCTCGACGAGGGCACGGTCGGTGGGCGCGACGACGGCGGATGGAACGGGCACAGCGGAGCTCCGGGACGGGGCCGTCCAGGGTACGGGGCCCGGGCCCCGGGGTTCCGAGGGCGTCAGCCGAGGAGGATCCTGGAGATCAGCAGCTCCTGGATCTCGGTGGTCCCGCCGCCGATCGACGCGAGCTTGGCGTCGCGCAGACCCCGCTCGACGTGGAACTCGTCGATGTAGCCCCAGCCACCGTGGAGCTGGACCGCGTCGAGCGCCGACTCGACCGCGGCCTCACCGACGTAGGCCTTCGCCATGGAGGCCTGGAGCTGGTGCTCGTGACCGTTGTCCTTCAGCCACGCGGCCTGTCGCTGGAGCAGCCGCGCGTTCTCCAGGCGGATCCGCATCTGGGCGATCTTGTGCTGGATCGCACCGAACTTCGCGATGGGCTTGCCGAACGCCTCACGCTCCTTGGCGTACCGGATGGAGTCGTCGAGGCCGCGCTCCATGCCGCCGACGGCGGACGCGATCATGCAGCAGCGTTCCCAGTCGAAGCACTCGAAACCGACCGCCCACAGGGCCGTGCCCTCGTCGCCGAGGATGTTCGACTCGTGGACGGCGACGTCGGTGAAGGACAGCTCGACGGTGGGCGAGGTGCGGTTGCCGAGCTTCTTGAGCTCCTTGGACACCGCGAAGCCGGGCGAGTCGGTCTCGACCAGGAAGGCGGTGAAGGCGCTGCCCGCTGGCGCGTCCGGGTCGGTGCGCGCCACGACCGTGACGACGTCGGCGAGGGAACCGTTGGTGATGAAGGTCTTGGTGCCGTTGAGCACGAACGTGTCGCCCTCGCGCCGAGCGGAGGTCTTCATGCTGGCGGTGTCGGAACCCGCCTCGGGCTCGGTGATGGCGAACGCGCCGATCGATCGGCCGCTGGCGAGCTCGGGCAGCCAACGCTGCTTCTGCTCCTCGGTGCCGTGCAGGGCGATCGGCATGCACCCGATCGTCAGGTGCGCGCCGAGGGAGAGGTTCAGCCCGGCGTCGCGTCCGCCGTACGCGAGCGCCTCGAGCGCGAGACCGGTGGTGAGCACGTCAGCGCCGGAACCGCCGTACTCCTCGGGGACGGGGAGCCCGGCGAGGCCGAAGTCGGCGACCTTCTCCCACACCTCGGGATCCCAGGCACCAGCGCGGTCGCGCTCGAGGACGGTCGGTGCGACGTGCTCGTGCGCGAAGGCACGCACGCTGTCGACGAACGCCTGCTGCTCGGAGGAGAGGAAGGGATCCACGCGGTGCTCCACGGTTCGGTGGGTGGGCGACACCGGAGCCTACCCGCGCACCGGAACGAACCGGGTCAGAACGTTCCGTTGCTCGGCGGGCGACGCCGACGTCCGCGCCCGTAGGCTCGGCGGGCGACGCCGACGTCCGCGCCCGTAGGCTCGCCGCGACGACGTCGAGGGGAGCCGCGTGACCGCCGCCGCACGGGAGACCATCTTCACCTACGCCGCACCGGCGCTGAAGTTCGGCCCGGGCGCGTCGCTCGAGATCGGCTACGACCTCGCCCTCGGTGGCGCGAAGCGCGTGCTGATCATCACCGATCCGGGTGTCGCCGCGACCGGGCACCCGGAGCGGATCGCCGGCGCGATGGCTGGGTTCGGCGTCGAGGCGCACGTCCACGACAGCGCGCACGTGGAACCGACCGACGCCTCGCTCCGGACGGCCATCGACCGGGCCCGGGCCGACGGTCCCTGGGACGCGTTCGTCGCCGTCGGCGGCGGCTCGAGCATCGACACGGCCAAGGCCGTCGATCTGCTGCTGACGAACCCGGGCGAGCTGCTCGACTACGTCAACCCGCCCGTCGGCGAGGGACGGGCCCCGTCCGAGCCGCTGGCACCGCTCGTCGCGGTCCCGACCACCACCGGCACGGGGTCGGAGTCGACGACGATCTGCGTGCTCGACGTGCTCGACCTCCACGTCAAGACCGGGATCAGCCACGCGGCGCTCCGACCGACGCTCGCGATCGTCGATCCGGACCTGACCGCCACCCAGCCGGCCGGCGTCACCGCGGCCGCCGGCATGGACATCCTCTGCCACGCGCTCGAGAGCTACACCGCCAAGCCCTACACCGCCTACGACGCCAAGCGTCCCGAGGAGCGGGTGCCGTACTGCGGTTCGAACCCGATCGCGGACCTGTGGTCCGAGCGGTCGTTGCAGCTGCTCGCACGCTCGTTCCGCAGCGCGGTCCGCGACCCCGGCGACGAGACCGCACGCGGCGAGATGGCGATGGCCGCGACGTTCGCAGGTCTCGGGTTCGGCAACGCCGGCGTGCACATCCCCCACGCGAACGCCTACCCCATCGCCGGCCGCGTGCGTGACTTCCACCCGGCCGACTACCCCGACGACCACGCGATGGTCCCCCACGGGATGGCGGTCTCGTTGACGGCCCCCGAAGCGTTCCGCTTCACCTTCGATGCCGCTCCCGAACGCCACCTCAGGGTGGCCGACCTCCTCGCCCCAGACCTCGACCGCAGCGACGACCCCTCCGAGCGACTCCCCGCCGCCCTCATCTCGCTGATGCGGGACATCGACCTGCCGAACGGCGTCGGTGGGGTCGGCTTCGACGAGGGGGACGTCCCCGACCTCGTCGAGGGCACGATGAAGCAGCAGCGGCTGCTGGCGACCGCCCCGAAGCCGGTCACCGAGGACGACCTCGCCGGGATCCTCACCCGCTCGCTCGCGCTCTGGTGAGCACCCCGACCGCTACGGCGGACCCCAGGGATCGTGACGCCGCCGGGCCCTCGCCGGCCGAGGTGGCCGCGTCGCTGTCGATCGCCGGGCTCGTCGAGGTGGACGCCTCGACCCGGCGCCGCGCCGAGTACTCGACCGACGCGTCGCTGTACCGGGTTCCGCCCCTGGCGGTCGCCTTCCCCCGTCACCGTGACGAGGTGGTGGCGGCGCTCGAGGTGGCGCGTTCGCTCGGCGTCGGGCTGACCGTGCGCGGCGGCGGGACCTCCATCGCGGGCAACGCGGTCGGGCCGGGCATCGTGCTCGACACCTCGCGCCACCTGACGGCCATCCGCGACCTCGACCCCGAGGCACGTACCGTCCGCGTCGAGCCCGGGGTGGTGCTCAGCGACCTCCAGCGCGCCGCGGCACCGCAGGGCCTGCGGTTCGGACCGGATCCCTCGACCCACGACCGCTGCACCCTGGGTGGGATGCTCGGCAACAACGCCTGCGGGACCCGCGCGCTCGGGTACGGGCGGACGGTCGACAACGTCGCGCAGCTCGAGGTCGTCACGGGCGCCGGCCAGCGGCTCACCGCCGCTCCGGCCGCGACCTCGCCGCTGCCGGCAGCCCTCGCCGCGTTGGCCGAGCGGCACCGCGACGCCATCACCGCCCACCTCGATCGGTTCCCGCGCCAGGTCTCCGGCTACGGCCTGCACCACCTCCTGCCCGAACGCGGCGCCGACCTCGGCCGGGCGCTGGTCGGCAGCGAGGGCACCTGCGCCTTGACCCTCGAGGCGACCCTCCAGCTCGTCCCGGTCCCGTCGACCACGCTGCTCGTGGTGCTCGGGTACCCGGACGTGGCCGCCGCCGGTGATGCCGTGCAAAGCCTCCTCCCCCACGGCCCCGTGGCGGTCGAGGGCATCGATCGCCGGATCGTCGACGCCGTCACGCGGCGGCGGGGCGCGTCCGCCGTCCCGCCGCTGCCCGCTGGCGCCGCCTGGCTCTTCGTCGAGCTCGCCGGTGGCTCGCTCGGCGAGCTCCAGGCTGCGGCGTCCCGGCTGCTCGCCGACGCCGACGCGACCGACCACCTCGAGGTCGCCGATATCACCGCCGCCCGGGCGCTGTGGCGCATCCGCGAGGACGGCGCGGCGCTGTCATCACGTTCCGACGCCGGTGATCCGGCCCACGCCGGGTGGGAGGACGCCGCCGTCCCGCCGCAGCGGCTCGGCGACTACCTGCGGGCGTTCGACGCGCTCCTCGTCGACCACGGCCTGACCACCCTGCCCTACGGGCACTTCGGGGACGGGTGCGTGCACGCCCGGATCGATCTGCCCTTCGGCCCGCGTGGTGGTCCCGATCGCGGCGTCGGCGTCTTCCGCCGCTTCCTCGAGGACGCGGCGGACCTCGTGGCGAGCTTCGGCGGCTCGATGTCCGGCGAGCACGGCGATGGCCGAGCACGTTCCGAGCTGCTGTCCCGCATGTACCCGCCCGAGGTGCTCGCGGCGTTCGCCGACTTCGAGGGCGTGCTCGATCCCGACGGGGCGCTGAACCCGGGGGTGCTCGTGCGGCCCCGCCCGGCCGACGCGGACCTGCGTCTGCCGGCCGCCGTGGCGCCCGCGGGGGGGTTCACCTTCCCAGAGGACGGCGATGACCTCGGCGCCGCCGTCCACCGCTGCATCGGCGTCGGCGCGTGCCGTGCCGACCGGACCGAGCGCGGCGCGGTGATGTGCCCCTCCTACCTCGCCACCGGGGACGAGCGGGACTCCACCCGCGGGCGGGCGCGGGTGCTGCAGGAGGTGGTCGACGGACGCCTGGTCACCGACGGGTTCGCCTCGGCCGAGCTCCACGAGGCTCTCGATCTGTGCCTGGCCTGCAAGGGCTGTTCGGTGGACTGCCCCGCCGAGGTCGACGTCGCGACCTACAAGGCCGAGGCGCTGCACCGCACCTACCGGGGCAAGCTCCGCCCACGCAGCCACTACGCCCTCGGTCAGCTGCCGCGCTGGGCCCGGTGGGCGGGCATCGCCCCTGGCCTGGCCTCGCGCGCGCTCGACCTGCCCGGGGTGGCGCGCGTCGCGCGGTGGGCCGCCGGCGTCGACCAGCGCCGCGATCTCCCCCGCTTCGCCGCCGTGCCGTTCTCGCGGGCCATCCGCCGACGCCCGGCCGGTGACGTCCCCGCCGATGCCGCCACCAGGCCGCCGGTGCTGCTGTGGGCCGACACGTTCAGCGACCGCTTCGATCCCGAGGTGGCCGTCGCGACCGTCCGCGTGCTCGAGGATGCCGGCTACCGCATCGAGGTGCCGGACGCCCCCCGTTGCTGCGGGCTGACCTGGATCTCGACCGGCCAGCTCGCCGCGGCCAAGCGCATCCTGCGCGACACGGTCGACGACCTGGCGGTCCACGCCCGGGCCGGGGTGCCGATCGTCGGGCTCGAACCGCCGTGCGTGGCCGTGCTTCGTGACGACGCTCCGCGGCTGCTCGGCCACGACGACGAGGCGGCCCGCGTGGTGGCCGCTGCCACGCGGACGTTGGCCGAGCTGCTCACCGGCACCGAGGGTTGGACCCCGCCGCGGCTGGACGGCGTCGACGTGCTGGCCCAACCCCACTGCCACCACCACGCGGTGATGGGCTGGGACGTCGACCGGGCGCTGCTCGAGTCCGCGGGCGCGCACGTCGATGCCGTCGGTGGCTGCTGCGGGCTGGCCGGCAACTTCGGGGTCGAGCGCGGCCACCACGACGTCTCGGTGGCCGTCGCCGAGACGGCCCTGCTCCCCGCGGTCCGAGCGATGGCGTCCGGGACGGTCGTGCTGGCGGACGGGTTCAGCTGCCGGACCCAGCTCGACCAGCTCGCCGACCAGCCGGCCGTCCACCTCGCCCAACTGCTCGCCGACCACCTCGACTGACCGCGCACCGGTCTCGACGCCCCGGTCTCGGCGCCCCGGTCTCGACGCACCGGGGACCTGATGTGGCGTCCGTGCCACGGGAGGGTCCCGGTACCGTCCTCGCCGATGGAACCCCTCGCCCCGCCCCTCTCCCTCGGCCCCCTCACGGTGTGGCCGCCGGTCGTGCTCGCCCCCATGGCGGGCGTCACCGACGCGCCCTTCCGCACCCTGTGCCGACGTCACGGCGGCGGCCTGTACGTCAGCGAGATGGTGGGGGCCCGCGGCCTGGTCGAGGGCAACAGCACCAGCGTCGTCAAGGCCGGCTTCGCGCCGGATGAGACCCCGCGCTCCATCCAGCTCTACGGGACCGCGGCCGATGACGTCGCCGGCGGGGTCGAGCTGCTGGTCAGCGGTGGCCTCACCGAGGGCGGCACGCGCATCGAACCGGTGGATCACGTCGCCTCGAGCGCGGGGCGCGTCGATCAC
>JBBECA010000081.1:0-2161 GCA_040882055.1 Nitriliruptor sp. | reverse complement strand
ATCACTCGGCGGCGAAGTACTCGTCGTAGATCTCGTCGTACCGGCCGTCGTCGCGGAGGGTCTGCAGTCCCTCGTTCAGGGCGTCGAGCAGACCGTCCTCACGTTCGTTGGCGACCGCGAAACCGTAGGACTCCCCGGTCTCGTACTCCTCGACCAGCTCGACCGAGTCGTCGGTGCGTGCGCGCTCGGCGTTCACCGGCTGGTCCTGGAGGATGGCGTCGACGCTGCCCGAGACGAGCGCGGCGAAGAGGTCCCCGGTGTTCTGGAACTCGACCAGCTCGGCGCTCTCGGGGGCGTTCTCCTCGGCGTACGTCTGGCCCGTGGTCGAGACCTGCACGCCGATGCGCGCGTCCTCGGTGTCCTCGAGCGACGCGATGTCGGAGTCGGCGTTCACGAGCAGGCTCTGCAGCGACTCGTAGTACGAGTCGGTGAAGTCGAGGTTCTCCTCGCGCTCGTCGTTGATCGTCATCGCCGAGGCCGCCACGTCGCACTGCTCGGTCTCGAGGGCGGTGCCGTTCTCGATGGTGTCGAAGGTGGTCGCACGCACCTCGACGCCGTCGAGCCCGAGGTCCTCGGCGATGGCCTGCATCAGGTCGATGTCGAAGCCGGAGTACCCGGACGGCGAGTCCGGGTCCTCGAACTCGAACGGCTCGTAGGGCACGTCCGAGCAGATCGAGAGCGTGCCCTCGCTCAGCAGGGTGAAGTCGGCCGCTGCGGCGTCGCCGTCGTCAGCGGCTTCGGTGCCGTCGTCGGTGGCCTCGGTCTCGGTGTCGTTCTCGGGCTCGTCACCGCCGCCACAGGCGGTCGCGACGAGCGCGAGGGCGGCGAACGTCGCGCTCGCGCGACGGGTGGTCAGACGCATGGGGGATCCTCCAGCGTTCGGGGTGGGCATCAGCCCGGGGAGCGTGCGACCACGGAGGACGACGTCCTACGACCGCGGTCGGAGACCGACCAACCTAGCGAAGCGACACCGTGGGTCGGACCCCGCCGGTCAGCCCTCGTACTGCTCGATGACGCGCTCGGCGACCTGCTTCATCGTCTGCCGGCGCTCCATGGCCTGGCGCTGCACGAAGCGGAAGGCCTCGGCTTCGCTCATCCCCTGCTGCTCCTGGAGCAGCCCCTTGGCGCGCTCGACCAGTTTGCGCGCCTCGAGCCGGCCTTGCAGATCGTCGACCTCGCGTTCGAGGCCGGAGAGCTCGCGGAACCGCCCAGCAGCGATCTCGACGGCCGGAAGCAGATCGTGCTTCTGGAACGGCTTGACGAGGTAGGCCATCGCCCCGGCGCGTCGAGCCTTCTCGACCAGGTCGCGCTGGCTGAAGGCGGTGAGGATGAGGATGGCCGACAGCCGGTCCTTGGCGATCTCCTCGGCCGCCTGGATGCCGTCCATGACCGGCATCTTCACGTCCAGGATGACCAGATCGGGGGTAAGTTCGCGCGTGAGCCGCACGGCGGATGCCCCGTCGGACACCTCGGCGACGACCTCGAAGCCCTCCTCCTGGAGCATCTCCTTGAGATCGAGGCGGATGAGCGCCTCGTCCTCAGCGATCAGGACACGGGTGGGCCGGGCCTCGTCGGTGCCTACGGGGGCGTTGGTCTCGGTCACTCGTCGTCCCTCAGCCGTGGGGCGGTCTCCAGCTCCGACAGGCGGTCGAGCAGGCGGTCGCGCTCGTCGAGCAGCTCGGCCACCTCCCGACGAGCCTCGTCGAGCAGCGCGGTGTGTCGGTCGAGATCGGTACGTGCCTCGCGCCACTCTCGTTCAGCGAGCGGCGTCTCGGCCACCAACTTGCGCGTCTCGGCGTCGCCGGCCACGTCGGCCAGGTAGGTCACCTGTTCGACGAGCACGCGCTCGTTGGCACGGGTCCGCTTGATCTGCTCCTGGATCCGTACCAGGCGCTCGCGCACCTTGGTGGCTTCACGTCCGGTCGTCGCGTCGGCCTCGTTCCGCGTGGGTCGGTCGCCGGCCGGGTCCAGGTCGCTCAGGATCGGACCCACCGGCCGGGCGACGTTACTCGCGCACGGCGACCGCGACCAAACATCACGTTGGTCGTGAGCCGGTACCCCCGGTGGGATTCGAACCCACAAGGCCGAAGCCAGGCCGTTTTGAGCGACCCCTGTATGCCAGTTCCAGCACGGGGGCAGGTACCTCGCGAACCCCTGCAGC
>JBBECA010000080.1:46736-70331 GCA_040882055.1 Nitriliruptor sp. | reverse complement strand
GCTCGCCGACCGCGACGCCGTCCGCCGCATCGTGACCATCCTCGTGGACAACGCGGTCCGGTACACCGACGGCCGTGTGGAGGTCAGTCTGGACGGCGGCGGCGCGGGTTCACCGGTGACCATCGAGGTCCGCGACCACGGACCCGGGCTCGGCGAAGGCGAGCTGTTCGCCCCCTTCGTCCGCGGCGCTGCAGCCCGCGACGTCCCGGGCAGCGGGCTCGGTCTGGCCACCGCCGCCGACCTCGCGCGACGGCTCGGCGGCGACCTGGTCGGTTCCGACGCCCCCGGTGGCGGCGCCCGCCTACGCCTCGAGCTGCCCAGCGCCGACTGATTCAGACCACGCGTTGCATCCGCACCTTGGAACCGTCGCTGATGCTGCGGGCACCCCGGGCCAGGGCGATCCTGCCGCTACGGACCATCTCGCGGATCCCGAACGGTTCGAGCAGCTCGATCATCGCTTCGAGCTTCTCGGGGTCGCCAGCCGCTTCGATCGTCAGCGAGTCGTGGTCGACGTCGACGACGTGTGCCCGGAAGAGCTGGGCGAGCTCGATGACCTGCCCTCGGGTGGTCGCGTCGCACGCCACCTTCACCAGCTGCAGCTCGCGCTCGACCGTGTCGCCCTCCTCGAGCTCGACGATCTTGAGCACGTTCACCAGCTTGTTCAGCTGCTTGACGATCTGCTCGAGCTGGACCGCCTCGGTCCCCACCACGAGGGTCAGGCGCGACACGCGGACGTCCTCGGTCGGCCCGACCGCCAAGGAGTGGATGTTGTAGTTGCGGCGGGCGAACATCCCCGCGACGCGGGTGAGCACGCCCGGCTTGTTCTCGACGAGCACCGACAGGGTGTGCTGGGTGTGGTGGCTCATCAGATGACCTCCGGGCCGGCGCCGCGTTCCTGCGGGCTGTCGTCGTCCACCTCGCCGCTCGCGGCAGCGCGGGCGTGCCACTCCTCGGCGGACTCCAGGATCTCGTCGTTGCTCGCGCCCGAGGGCACCATCGGGAAGACCATCTCGTCGGGGTCGACGCGGAACTCGACGAGGACCGGCTGGTCGGTGATCGCGTGGGCCTCGACGAGGACCGACTCGAGGTCCTCGACCCGCTCCACCCGGAAACCCGGCATCCCGTAGGCATCGGCGAGCTTCATCAGGTCGGGCAGGTCCTGAGGCAGGGCGACCTGCGAGAGCCGGTCCTCGTAGAACAGGTGCTGCCACTGGCGCACCATGCCGAGGAAGCCGTTGTTGATCACGCAGAACACCACGGGGATGTCGTGCTGCACCGCAGCAGCGAGCTCCTGGAAGGTCATCTGGAAGCAGCCGTCACCGTCGATGGCGACCACCGGGACGTCGCGCCCGACGCCGACCTTGGCGCCGATGGCCGCGGGGACGGCGAAGCCCATGGTGCCGAGACCACCGGAGTTGATCCACTGACGCCCGCGGCTGTAGGGGATGTGCTGTGCGGACCACATCTGGTGCTGGCCCACGCCGGCCACGTAGACCGCCTCGTCGCCCCAGGTCGCGTGGATGGCGCGGATCGCCGTCTGTGGCTTGAGGACACCGGTGTCCGGCTGCTCGAACCGCAGCGGGTGCTCGGCCTTCAGCTCATCGAGGTGCGTCCGCCAGGCCGAGGCATCGGGGATGAGCTCCTCGAGCGCGCCCTTGGCCTGCTTGTCCTCGAGCACCTTCAGCAGCTGGCTGAGCACCACCTTGACGTCACCGACGATCGGGACGTCGACCGCGCGGTTCTTGCCGATCTCGGCGGGGTCGACGTCGACGTGGATGACCTTCGCCAGCGGCGCGAAGCTGCCGAGGTCACCGGTGACGCGATCGTCGAAGCGAGCGCCGAGCGTGACGAGCAGGTCGGCCTCCTGGAACGCCTTCACCGCCGCGTAGTGGCCGTGCATCCCGGGCATGCCGACGGCGAGCTCGTGGCGGTCGGGTAGGACGCCGCGCGCCATCAGCGTGGTGACGACGGGGAGGCCGAGGGTCTCGGCGAAGGCGCGCAGTTCCTCGTCGGCACCGGCACGGACGAGGCCGCCACCGGCGTAGATGACCGGGCGACGCGCGTCGGCGATCAGGTCGAGCGCCTCGCGGATCATCTTGCCGTGCCCACGCACCGTCGGCCGGTAGCCCGGCAGATCGAGCTGCTGGGGCCAACGCCACTCGACGGTCGCGTTGAGCACGTCCTTGGGCAGGTCGATCAGCACCGGGCCGGGGCGACCCGAGCGCGCGATGTGGAACGCCTCGGCGAGGGCCCCTGCGATCCGCTCGGCCGAGTACACCAGCTCGTTGTGCTTCGTGATCGGCATCGTGATGCCGGTGACGTCAGCCTCCTGGAAGGCGTCCGACCCGATGGCCGTGGTCGCGACCTGGCCGGTGATCGCCAGGATCGGCAGGGAGTCCATGTGGGCGTCGGCGAGCCCCGTGACGAGGTTGGTCGCCGCGGGCCCCGAGGTCACGATGCACACGCCGACCCGGCCCGTGGCGTGGGCGTAGCCCTCGGCCATGTGGATCGCGCCCTGCTCGTGGCGCACCAGCACGTGCTCGAAGCCGGCCTCGATCAGCGGATCGTAGGCCGGCAGGATCGCTCCACCGGGGTAGCCGAACACCACGTCGACCCCGAGCGCCTCGAGGCTGCGCATGACCGCCTGCGCGCCGGTGATCAGCTCACCGGTCCGCTCGTGGGGGCGGGGAGCATCCCCGTCGGATCCGGGAGCTGCGGCCTCGTGGGCGAGCGACATGTCAGTGTCTCCTTCGCGGCGGTGGATCGGCACCGTGCCGGTGGTGCCCCCTCTCACGAGAGAACCTCCCGATCCGGGAGGTTCGCGCGTGCTCGAGCGAGCACGCGCTACGTAACGACGACCACGAGCGCGACGGACCGGGCGAGAGCCCGGCCGATCGAGGTGACGGTGTCGGTGCGCAACGCGTCCTCTTCCGAGTGGGGGGTTCGCTCCCACGCTCCAGCGAGGTAGCCGCACGATCGTCGCCGATGGTCGGGGTGCGCGCAAGTCCGATGGGCGCACCGCTACCTCGCGAGCGTCGCAGCGGACGGTCCGGCGCGCGCCAGACCACGTGCCGCACGGACGCTCGTCGGCTACACCTGCCGCCGTCCGAGGACGAGCGACGTCCCCGCAGAGGAGACCCCGTGAGCACGCGGCCATCGGAGGAGCTCGCTCGTCGGCTCACCACCACCGACGCGGTCATCATCGGTCTCGGCGCGATGATCGGGGCGGGGGTGTTCGCGGCCCCGGGACCAGCCGCTGCGGCCGCCGGCACGTGGCTGCTGGCCGGGCTCGCCATCGCGGCGCTGGTCGCCTACGCCAACGCCACCTCGTCGGCGCAGCTCGCCGCGCTGTACCCCGAGTCCGGCGGCACCTACGTGTACGCCCGCGAGCGGCTGGGCGACTACTGGGGGTTCCTCGCCGGCTGGTCGTTCGTCGTCGGCAAGACCGCGAGCCTGGCGGCGATGGCCCTCACCTTCGGCGCCTACGTCGCCGAGGACCTCGCGCGCCCGTTCGGCATCGGCGCGGTCGTGGCGGTGGCCGTGGTCAACTACCTCGGCGTCGAGAAGACCGCCCGGGTGACCCGCGTCATCGTGGCGCTCGTCCTCGCCGCGTTGGCCATCGTGATCTCGGCCGCCCTCCTCGGTGGAGCGGCCAGCACCTCCAACCTCGGCGGCGAGCTCCCGGGCGGGGTGTGGGGCGTGCTGCAGTCCGCCGGCCTGCTGTTCTTCGCCTTCGCGGGCTACGCCCGCCTCGCCACCCTCGGCGAGGAGGTCGAGGACCCCACCGTCACGATCCCCCGTGCCATCCCCATCGCGCTCGGGATCGTGGTCGCCATCTACGCCGTCGTGCTCGTCGCGGTGCTGCTCGCCGTCGGTCCCGCCACGATGGCCGATTCGTCCGCGCCGCTGGCCGCGGCCGTCGGCGCCGGGAGCTGGGCGGCGTTGGTCCCGGTCGTGCGTGTGGGCGGCGCCGTCGCCGCGGCGGGGGTCCTGCTGTCGTTGCTCGCCGGGATCAGCCGGACGGCGCTGGCGATGGCCCGCCGACGGGAGCTCCCGAGCTTCCTGGCCGCGGTCCACCCGCGGCACCGCACGCCGTACCGGGCCGAGGTCACCGCCGCGCTGCTCGTGTGCGCCGTGGTCCTGACCGCCGACCTACGCGGTGCGATCGGGTTCAGCTCCTTCGCGGTCCTGACCTACTACGCGCTCGCCAACGCCTCCGCCTGGCGCCTCACCGGCGAGGAGCGTCGCTGGCCGCGCTGGCTCGCCGGGCTCGGCGTGGTCCTGTGCGTCCTGCTCGCCTTCACCCTGCCGCTGGTCGCCGTCATCGGTGGGCTGATCCTGCTGGCCACCGGCTCGGCCGTCTGGTTCGCCACCCGCAGCCGGCGCCGGTCCGAACCCCTCAGTCGCCGCTGAGGACCTTGCGCACCGCGGTCGAGATGCCCGCGGCGTCCAGGCCGAGCTCGGCGAGGATCTGGGCGGGCTTGGCGTGCTGGAGATAGGTGTCGGGGACCCCGAGGCGCAGGACGGGCGGCGCGCGGCGCACGCCGGCCAGTTCGATCACGCGGTCGGCGAGGTGGCTGCCGGCGCCGCCGGCCACGTACCCGTTCTCGACGGTGACCACGAGCGGCGCGCCGGCCGCCGCGGCCAGCATCGCCGGGTCCGCGGGCCGGACGGCACGCACGTCCCAGACGGCCACGTCGATGCCGTGCTCGTCGAGCAGGTCCGCCGCCTCGAGGGCGGGACCGACCCGGTCGCCGACGGCGAGGATGCAGGCGTCGGCGCCGCTACGGACCTGGCGTGCGGCCAGACCGTCCCCGGCGCCGTCGAGCCCGAGCGCCTCGGCGGCGATGGTGTCGCCCTTGGGGAAACGCAGGGACACCACCCCCTCGAGGTCGACCGCGGCCTCGAGCAGCGCGACGAGGTCGTCCTCGTTGGACGGGGCGAGCACGGTCGAGCCGGGGATCCGGAGCATCAAAGCCATGTCGAGCACACCGTGGTGGGAGGCGCCGTCGTCCCCGGTGATCCCGGCGCGGTCGAAGCTGAAGACCACGTGCTCGCCGTGCAGACCCACGTCGAGGTTGGCCTGGTCGAACGCCCGGCTGAAGAAGGTCGAGTAGACCGCGATGAGCGGGGTCAGCCCCGCGTGCGACATCCCGGCGGCGGCGGTGACGGCGTGCTGCTCGGCGATCCCGACGTCGAGGACCTGGTCGGGACGGCGTGCGCTCAGCGGGAGCAGACCGGTCGAACCGGGCATCGCGGCGGTGATGGCGATCAGGTCGCGTCGGCGACACGCGAGGTCGGTCACCGCGTCGGAGAAGGCCTGGGTCCACGACCGCGGCTTGCCCGCCGCGGAGCGGCCGGTGGCGACGTCGAACGCCGAGGTGTCGTGGAGGTGCTTCTCGAGATCGGTCTCGGCGGGGGCGTACCCCTTCCCCTTCTCGGTCAGCACGTGCATCAGCACCGGGCCGGTGAGTCGTTCGGCGTGCCGGAGCGCGTGCTCGAGCCGTTCGTGGTCGTGGCCGTCGACCGGCCCGAGGTAGCGCACGCCGAGCGCCTCGACGAAGGACTGCAGGGCGGGCGCGTCCGAGACGAACTGTTTGACGGCCTCGAGCGAGGCGTCCACACCCTTCTCGACCAACGGCACCTTGGTGAGCAGCTGGTCGAGCCGGGCGCGCCACGTCCGGTAGCGCGGGTCGGTCCGCAGATCGGCCATGCGCTCCGAGAGGCGACCGACCGTCTCGGCGTAGGAACGACCGTTGTCGTTCAGGACGATCAGCACCGGCAGCCGGTGGTGCCCGAGGTTGTTCAGCGCCTCGTAGGCCATACCGCCGGTGAGCGCACCGTCGCCCACCACGGCGACCGTGCGGCGACGGTCGGCGGGGTCCTTGGCCATCTCACCCCGGGCGACACCGAACGCCCACGACAGCGCGGTCGACGCGTGCGAGTTCTCGATGACGTCGTGATCGGACTCAGCACGGGAGGGGTACCCAGAGAGGCCGCCGGCCTGACGCAGCGTGTCGAACATCGCGCGGCGGCCGGTGAGCATCTTGTGCACGTACGCCTGGTGCCCGGTGTCCCAGAGCAACACATCCCGGGGCGAATCGAGGACACGGTGCAGCGCGATCGTCAGCTCCACGACGCCGAGGTTCGAGCCGAGGTGACCGCCGACGCGGGCGACCGAGGCGATGATCGCGGCCCGGAGCTCCTCGGCGAGCACGGGCAGCTCGTCGGCCGCCAGCGCCTTGACGTCGGCGGGCGACTCGATGCGCTCGAGCACCACGGGTCGGCTCCTGATCGGGTGGGCGGCTGGCCGTCGGGGTCCGGGACAACACGGAGCGGCCGCGTGCCGCGCGGCCACAGAGGGTAGAGCCTCCGCGCCGCTCGCCGGACGACCACTCGGTCCGTCCACGCGGTCACCGCAGGCCGATGGACCGCGTAGGTTCACGCCGCGATGCACGAGGCGGAGGTGAGCGTGGCTCGCTACCGGTTCGTGACCGACATGCGCTTCGCCGCCCCCGCCCGGGCGGTCTACCGCTCCATCGTCGAACCGGAGCGGTGGCTCGCGGGGTGGGCCGACGCGGTGACCGTCCGCCGCACCGACCGCGGCGACCACGACGGCCGCGGCGCGAGCTTCGAGGCCACGGTGCGTGCGCCCGTCGGCTACCGGCTCAGCGCACGGATCGAGACCGTCGCCGCCGAGCGTCCGCGGTGCCTGCAGATGCGTGCGAGCGGTGACCTCGACGGCACGGGCACCTGGCGGCTCCGCGACCACCCGGACGGGACCGACGTGCGGTTCACCTGGGACGTCCGCACGCGCGAGCGGTGGATGAACCTGCTCACCCCGGTGGCGCGACCGGTGTTCGAGTGGTCGCACGGCGTGGTGATGCGTCACGCCACCGAAGCGGCGGCACGGGACCTCGGGGCCGAGCTGCTGCTGTTCCGCTCGCGCCCGATCGGCCGGCGCCGTCGCACGGCGTCGATCGCCGTCGCGCTCGCAGGCTGTCTCGCGATCCGACGCCGGTCCCGCACCCACGCGGACCACTCGCGAGGCCCGTCCCACCGGGCACGATCGGATGGCGGAGGCCGTTCGCCGGGAGCACCGTGGACGACGTTCCGCTCAGGTAGCGGGTGACCCAACCGACCCGACCAGAGGGAGCAACGTGGCAACGTCCGTCGCACGCGTGACCGAGATCAGCGCGAAGTCCGACACCAGCTTCGAGGACGCCGTCCAGGCCGGTATCGACCGTGCCAACAAGACCCTGCGCAACGTCCAGTCCGCCTGGGTGAAGGAGCAGCGCGTCAACATCGATGGCGGGACCGTCAAGAGCTACCAGGTCAACCTCCTGGTCACCTTCCAGCTCGACGACTGACACACACCCCGAGCGCACGGCGCGTCGGACGCTCGGCGCGCGAGCGCGCCGACGAGCGGCTCCGCGGGCTCAGGCGATGAGCTCGCGGAGCAGCTCGTTGGTCTTGCGCGGGTCGGCCTGGCCCTTCGTGGCCTTCATGACCTGACCCACCAGTGCGCCGATGGCCTTGTCGTTCCCGCCGCGGATCTGCTCGACGGTCCCGGCGTTGTCGTCGACCACCTGCTGGCAGATGGCCCGCAGTTCGCCCTCGTCCGAGACCTGCTGCAGGCCCCGCTCGGAGGCGATGGCCGCCGGTCCCTTCGCGCCCCGCTCCTCGACCAGCGCCTCGAGCACCTGCTTGGCCAGCTTCGTGGACAAGGTGCCGTCGTCGACGAGCTGAACGAGCTCGGCGACGTGCGCCCCGGTGACCCCCGCCTCGTCGGCGCTCACGCCGGCGGCGGTGAGCAACCCGGTCAGGTCACCGGTCAACCAGTTCGCCACCGGACCCGGTGCCGCCCCCGCCGCGACGGCTGCGTCGTAGCGAGACAGCAGGTCGCTACCCACCAGCGACGCGGCAGCCTCCGGCGCGACACCGGCGCCGACGAGACGCTCGCGGACCTCCGCCGGAAGCTCGGGGAGGCGCGTCCGGACCCCGTCGACCCACTCAGCGGGCGAGACGATCTCGACCAGGTCCGGATCCGGGAAGTAGCGGTAGTCGGTCACCGACTCCTTCTTGCGCAGCGTCTCGGTGACACCACGCCCCTCGTCCCAGTGCCGGGTCTCCATGACGATCGTCTCGCCGTCCTCGATCGCCGCGACCTGCCTGGCGGCTTCGTAGCGACAAGCCCGACCGAGCGAGCGGACGGAGTTGAGGTTCTTGATCTCGCAGCGCGTCCCGAGCGGGTCACCCGGGCGGGCGACCGAGACGTTCGCGTCGCAGCGGATCGACCCCTCCTCCATGCGCGCGTCGGACACGCCCGTGGCCCGCACGATGGCGACCAGCTCGCGGAGGTAGGCCTGCGCGGTGTCCGGGTCGTGGACGTGGGGTCGCGACACGACCTCGAGCAGCGGGATGCCGCACCGGTTGTAATCGATCAGCGACCGGTCGGCGCCGTGGAGGCGACCCGACTCGCCGACGTGCAGCGACTTGCCGGTGTCCTCCTCCATGTGGAGGCGCTCGATCCCGATGCGCTGGACCTCGCCCGAGGCACCCACGACGTCGAGGTGACCGTCGTGCACGAGCGGGACGTCGTACTGGCTGATCTGGTAGTTCTTGGCCATGTCGGGGTAGAAGTAGTTCTTGCGGTGGAAGCGGCACACCTCGGCGATCGAGCCGTGGAGCGCCAGGCCGAGCAGCGCCGCGTCCTCGACGGCCTGCGCGTTGACCACCGGCAGCGCGCCGGGCTGCCCGGTGCACACCGGGCAGATGTTGGTGTTGGGCTCGCCGCCGAACGTGGTCGAGCACCCGCACCACATCTTGGTCCGGGTGGTGAGCTCGACGTGGACCTCGAGCCCGATCGTCATCGCCCACCCCTCGGGCAGCACCCCAGCGGTCCCGGTGTCCTTCTGGATCCGGTCGGCGTCGCGCAACTCACCGGGGACGGGCACGTCAGCGACGACGACGTCCTCGGGCGTCGAGGCGGCGGTCATCGGGACACCTCCGGGACGGGACCGACGGGGACCGCACGCTCACCGTGCGCCAGGGGGACCTCGCCGAGGTCCTGCTCGAACGCCCACCCCACGCGGTAGAGCAGGTCGTCACGCAGCAGTGGTGCCATGAGCTGGAGCCCGACGGGCAGCGCGCTGCCCGGCGCATCCGGCGCTTCGGCCGTCCCGGCGAACACCGACATCGCCGGCACCCCCGCGAGCGAGGCGGGCACGGTGGCGACGTCGTTGAGGTACATCGCGAGCGGGTCGGCGGTCTTCGTTCCGAGGCCGAACGCCACGGCCGGCGATGTCGGGCTGACCAGCACGTCGGCCTCCGCGAACGCCGCGGCGAAGTCGCGCGCGATGAGGGTGCGGACCTTCGAGGCCTGCAGGTAGTAGGCGTCGTAGTACCCCGACGAGAGGGCGTGCGTCCCGATCATGATGCGGCGCTTGACTTCGGGCCCGAAGCCGCGCTCGCGCGTGGCGGCGTTCATCAGTTCGGCCGTCTCGGCGTCGACCCGGACGCCGTACCGCACCCCGTCGAAGCGGGCGAGGTTCGACGACGCCTCGGACGGCGCGATGAGGTAGTAGGCGGCCAACCCGTAGGACGCGTTCGGCAGCGACACGTCGACGAGCGTGGCGCCGAGCGACTCGAAGCGGGCGAGCGCCTCGTCGTAGACCCGCGCGACGCCAGGCTCGTAGCCCTCGCCTCGGAGCTCGGAGATGACCCCGATCCGCAGCCCCTCGACGCCGTCGTGCATGGCGCCGGTCAAGGACGGGACGGGATCCGGGACCGAGGTGGAGTCGCGACGGTCGTGGCCGGCGATCAGCTCGTGCAGGAGCGCGGCGTCCTCGACGGTGCGCGCGAACGGGCCCGCCTGGTCGAGCGACGAGGCGAAGGCGACGAGCCCGTAGCGGGACACGGTGCCGTAGGTGGGTTTGACCCCGACGAGGCCGGTCAACGCGGCGGGCTGGCGGATGGACCCCCCGGTGTCGGTGCCGATCGAGAGCGGCGCGAGCAACCCGGCGACGGCGGACGCGGACCCGCCCGACGAGCCACCCGGGACGCGGTCGAGATCCCAGGGGTTCCGGGTCGGCCCGTAGGCGGAGTTCTCGGTCGACGAGCCCATCGCGAACTCGTCCATGTTGGTCTTGCCGAGCACGATGACGTCGGCGTCGCGGAGCCGCTCGGTGACGGTGGCGTCGTAGGGCGGGATCCACCCCTCGAGCATCCGTGACCCACAGGTGGTCGGTGCACCCCGCATCGTCAGCACGTCCTTGAGCGCCAGCGGGACACCCGCGAGGGGCGACAGTTCCCCTCCGGCGGCCCGACGGGCGTCGACGTCGTCGGCGTGCTCACGGGCGGCGGTGGCCGTCACCGCCAGGTAGGCGTGGACGTCGTCCGGCCCGAGGTCGGCGCGTGGCATCCACACGTCCCCGTCCGGCACGACACCGTCCACCGCCGCGATCCGGTCGAGGTAGGCATCGACGACCTCGCGCGCCGAGACGGTGCGGTCACCGAGACGCGCCGCGAGCTGGGCGGCGGTCAGGCTGGTCAGCGACTCCTCCACCTCAGCCCTCCTCCGCGACGATGCGCGGCACGGCGAACCGGTCCTGTTCGACCTGCGGCGCCATGGCCAGCGCGTCCTCGCGCGGCATCGACGGGGAGGGGTCGTCCGGCCGTGACACGTTCGTGAGCGAGAAGGGGTGGGTCGTCGGGGGGACGTCCGCCGCGGCGACCTCGCCGACCTGTTCGGCGTAGTCGAGGATGGCCGACAGCTGGGGACCGAGCGCGATCACCTCGTCATCGGTCAGTGCGAGCCGCGCGAGCGACGCCACGTGACGGACCTCGTCGTCGGACAGGGCCACGGCGGGACTCCTCAGGTGTGCGGGCGGTGTCTCGGGGCACGATCGGGCGATGGTCGCGAGGCTAGCGGTCACGTCCGACGGCCCTGGACGGCCGCGAACCCGAGCGTGACCGCGCGCCCGTCACCTCCTGGTGAAGCCGGTCCGCGTCATCGTCCCCCAGGCGGTGCGTCCCCCCCGCAGCCACGTGACGGTGGCACGCAGCCGCCACCACAACGTCAGCTGACGGAACCACAACGGTTCGAGGAGCGCTGCCACGATCTGGCGCGCCCGGTCCCGGGCGGTGAGCTCCCCCACCGTCGCCCGGGAATCGAGCGCCAGGGAACCGAGGCTCAGCGCGATGCCCCACAGGTAGGCGAGCGCGAAGAACAGCACGGCGAACTCGGCCGAGACGAGGCCGTACGCCAGACCGACGACCAGGCCGAACAACCCGAACACCTCGACGACGGGTCCGAGAGCTTCGACCGCCGTCAGGAACCCCATACCGCCGAGCCCGAGCCCGCCGTAGCGGGGGTTCAGGATGAGGCGCCGGTGGACGCGGAGGGTGTCGAGCAGGCCCCGGTGCCATCGCTCGCGTTGGGAGGCGAGCACCGCTCGCGACGTCGGCGCCTCGGTGTAGGCCACCGGGTCCGGTAGGAACTGCACCTTCGACGCGGTGCCTCCTTCGATGCCGCGCCGGCGCAACCGCACGACCAGCTCGAAGTCCTCGCCGATCGACCCGTGCCGGTAGCCGCCCGCGGCGGCCACCGAGGCGCGGTGGAAGGTCCCGAACGCCCCGGAGATGATCACGTTGCCACCGAGTCGGTTCCACCCGAGCCGGCCGATGAAGAACGCGCGCACGTACTCGACGGTCTGGACCGGCACGAGCCACCCCGGCGAGATGCCCCGACCGATCACCCGACCATCGGCGATGTGGTCGCCGTTGACAGGCCGGACGGTCCCGCCGACGGCGACGGTGCCGGGTTGCTCGAGGAAGGCTCGGGCCATGCGGAGAAACGAATCGGGTGAGACGATCGTGTCCGCGTCGAGCGCAGCGAACAGGTCGCCGGACGCCACGACGATGCCCGCGTTGAGGGCATCCGCCTTCCCCCCGTTCTCCTTGTCGACGACGACCAACGCGGGGTGCCGCATCGAGCGGTAGACGGTCCGGATCGGCCGGGTGATGATCTCGCCGACGTCGTCGGGCAACAGCGGGGCGTGGGGATCGGGCACGAGATCGAAGGCGTCGCGGAGCGCCTGCAGCGTGCCGTCCTCGGACCCGTCGTTGATGACCACGACCTCGAGGTCGGGGTACTCGAGCGTGAGCATGCCCTCGACCGCATCGACGATCGTGACCGCGCGGCGAGCACCGGTCGGCCGAGCGCTCCGGCCAGGCCAACCGCCCGGTGGGCGGCCCGTTCCGCGTCACGTCGACCCGGCTCCGTGGCGCCGCCGACGAGGACCGCGGCAGCGTGATCGGCGATCACACCGGCTCGCCGGTCGAGCTCCTGGAGCGCTCGTTCGTGCTCAGCAACACCGGACGGGGCGGCGACGGCGAGGTGAGGATCACGCTCCGCCGGCTCGGCGAGGAGCTTGGCTTCGACGTCGTCGACGAACGTCGCCAGGGCCACGGGCTTGCGCAACCGTCCGACCACCATGGGGTGGGCGACCGCATCGGGTCGTAGCGCACACACCACGACCGGGAGCGTCGCCGTCTCGTCGTGGGACGCGAGCGCCGCGAGCACGTCGTCAGCGGTCCCGTCGAGCAGCACACCATCGGTGAGCACCCCGTCGACACCTCGGGCGGCCGCCACCACATCGACGACGCGGTCGACGGTGACCACCTCGTGCCCGCCGCGGCGCAACGCGAGCGTCAACAGCGCCGCGAGGTTGTGATCGTCCTCGACCAACAACAACCGCAACGTGGGGCCCTCCCGTGCGGGCCACCCTACGCGCCAGGGTGGCGGGGATGTCCGATCCTCGCGACCTCGGATCCTCCCGGCCCCGCGGACGGTGTCGGACGGCCCCCGCCGGTTCTGGTCACTGTGACCAGAACTAGGTACGGTCGGAGCGACCAGGAGGCCCCGTGACCCCCCGTCCCAGCACCGCGCTGCACACCGATCGGTACGAGCTCACCATGCTCGACGCGGCGCGAGTCGACGGCGCGATCGACCGACCCTGCGTCTTCGAACTGTTCACCCGGCGCCTGCCCGAGGGCCGGCGCTACGCCGTGGCCGCCGGGCTCGACCGGGCCCTCGACACCATCGCTGACCTGCGCTTCGACGACGACGTCCTCGCGGTGCTGGACCGCGACGGCGTCGTGTCCGAGCCGACGCTCGCCTGGCTCGCGGGCTACCGGTTCCGCGGCGACGTCTGGGCCCTGCCCGAGGGCGAGATCGTCTCGCCGAACGTGCCCGTGGTGACCATCGCCGCGAGCTTCGGTGACGCGGTGGTGCTCGAGACGGTGCTCCTGTCGATCCTCAACCACGACTCGGCGATCGCCTCGGCCGCGGCACGGATGGTCGCCGCAGCCGATGGTCGTCCGCTGTTCGAGTTCGGCAGCCGCCGGACCCACGAGGAGGCAGCGGTCCACGCCGCCCGCGCCGCCGTGCTCGTCGGGTTCACCGGCACCTCGAACCTCGAGGCGGGCGCCCGGTACGGCCTGCGCACCCTCGGGACCTCCGCCCACGCGTTCACGCTGCTGCACGACGACGAGCCGTCCGCCTTCCGCAGCCAGGTCGCAGCGCTCGGCACGGGTACCACCCTCCTGGTGGACACCTACGACATCGCCGACGGCATCCGCAACGCCGTGCGGGTCGCGGGGCCGGAGCTCGACGCCATCCGGATCGACCGAGGTGATCCCGCCTCCGAGGCCCACCACGCCCGTGCCCTGCTCGATGAGCTCGGCAACCACCGCACCCGGATCGTGTTCTCGGGTGATCTCGACGAGCACCGGATCGCCGCCTGCCGCGGGGCGCCGGTCGACGCCTTCGGGGTGGGGACCGCCGTGGTCACCGGCAGCGGAGCGCCCACGGCCGGCTTCGTCTACAAGCTCGTCGCCCGAGGGCGCGGCCGCGGCCAGGACCTCGAGCCGGTGGCCAAGGCCGGCGGCGACAAGGCCACCGTCGGCGGCTGGAAGGCCGCCGCGCGCCACCTCGACGAGGACGGGATCGCGACCGCCGACGTCCTCCATCCGTGGGGAACGCCGACGCCGGACGGAGCGCGTCCGCTGCAGGTGCCGGCGATCGTCGCGGGCGAACGCGTCCACCGCGTCGACCTCGCCACCACGCAGCAGCACCACCGCCGCGCGATGGCCGAGCTCCCCGCCGCAGCTCGCGACGTCACGCCGGGCACGGTCGCGCTGCCCACCACCCGACTGGCCCCCGCGACACATCCGACGCCAACGACCGAAGGAACCCCCTCGTGAACACCACCACCCATCCGGCCGGTTACGCGCCGGGGACCGCGCTCGTGGTCGTGGACGTCCAGCACGATTTCGCCCACCCCGACGGCAACCTCTACATCGAGGGTGGCGACGCGGTCGTCGGCATCGTGGACGCCGAGGTACGCGCCGCGCTCGACGCTGGCGCCACCGTGGTCTACACCCAGGACTGGCACCCGGCGAGCACGCCGCACTTCGCCAAGGACGGCGGCGACTGGCCGGTCCACTGCGTGGCCGACACCTGGGGCGCCGAGCTGCACCGCGAGCTGACCGTCGACGGACCCGTGGTCAGGAAGGGCGTCGACGGCGGCGACGGCTACTCCGGGTTCTCGGTCCGCGACCCCGTCAGCGGCGACGTGGAAGCGACCGAGCTCGGCAACATCCTCGAGGCCGCGGACGTGCGCCGGGTCGTGGTCGTCGGCCTCGCCGGCGACGTGTGCGTGCACGCCACCGCGCTCGACGCGGTCCGTCTCGGCTACGAGGTGGAGCTCCCGCTCGCCGCCACGGCGTTCGTCGAGGCCGCCCCCGGCGACGGCGAACGTGCCGTCGAGGAGCTGCGCGAGGCTGGGGTGCGCGTGACCAGCCGCGGCCCCGCAGCGGCTGACGAGTGAGTGGAACGAGCAGCGCGGTCGGGAACGCTCGGGGCAGCGAGCGCGGATCGGCGTGCGCGGTCGCGGTCGACGTCGCCATGCTGACCATCCGCGACGGCGAACTGATGCTGCTGCTGGTCCGACCCCAACCCCGTGAGCTCCGGGACCGCTGGGCCCTGCCCGGGCGCCGGGTCCGCGACGAGGAGAGCCTCGACGACACCGCGCACCGTGCGCTGCGGGAACTCGCCGGCCTGACCGCACCCGAGGCGCACCTCGAGCAGCTGCGCACCTACGGCGACCCCATCCGCGACCCCCGCGGCCGGGTGGTGTCGGTCGCCTACCTGCTGCTGACACCGACGACGGACGATCCCGCCGCGGACACGGGTGCGGCGTTCTTCCCGGTACGAACCCTCGGCGGGACGGGCGGGGCCGAGGACGACGGGGATGCGCCGCTGATGGCGTACGACCACGACCGGATCGTCCCCGACGCGCTCGAGCGGGCACGCTCGAAGCTCGAGTACACGGCGCTCGCGACGGCGTTCGTCGCCGAACCGTTCACCCTCGGCGACCTCCGCGGGGTGTACGAGGCGGTGTGGGGCGTGGAGCTGGATGCGGCGAACTTCCGCCGGAAGGTGGTCTCGACCCGCGACTTCGTCGTCCCGGTCGAGGGCCTCGCACCACCGGGTCCCGGCGGGGGCCGTCCAGCGCAGCGCTACCGCCGCGGTTCGGCGGAGCGGCTGCACCCGGCGATGCTGCGCCCCTGAGCCGCCCGGGCGACCGACGGGCGCCAGCGAACCGACCCTGGGGCGTCAGGCTGCGGCGCGCCGCGCGACGGTCTGTTCGAGGTGGGCGCGGAGGGCCGGCGAGCCCTCGATGGCGCGGTCGAAGCTCCGCACGTCGAAGACGGCCAACTCGAGCTCGGTCACCGCGACGGTGTCGGCGTTGCGGTGCGCACCGGTCACCAGCGACTGTTCGCCGACCAGTTCGCCGGAGGTGAGCACGGCGATCACGACGTCCCCGCGCCGGACCTCGACCTGTCCGGTGACGATCAGGAACGCCTCGCGGCCGGGCGACCCGGCACGTGTGAGCACCGTGCCGGCGGGGACGCGGAGGCGATCGGCGGTGGCTGCCAGGGTGTCGATCTCGGCGCGGGTCAGGCCGTAGAGGCGGCTGTGCTGTTCGAGCCAGGCGATCTTGGCATCGCGTGAACGGGAGCGGAACATCGGGGTACCTCGCGGGGGGAGGGGGTTAGAGGTGAGGGAGCGTTCACCTCGCGCTTGCAAGAGTACGCGTTCGCTCGCTACTGGGCACGCCGACGGCGGCCGGTCGGACCCCGTCGGGCAGCCGGACCTCAGGGGAGCTGGCCGGTACGCAGCAGCTCCGCGAACGCCGACCCGTCGGCGACCGGGACGCCGAGCTGTTCGGCTTTGGCGAGCTTCGACCCCGGGTCCGCCCCGGCGACCACGACCGAGGTGCGGCCCGAGACGCTGCCGGTGACCTTCGCGCCGCGGGCCTCGAGCGCCTCGCGGGCCTGGTCGCGCGTCCAGCCCTCGAGGGTTCCGGTCACCACCACGTTCCAGCCCTCGAGCAGGCTCGGATCGACCCCCTCGGGGACCGCGGTGTCCGGTCCCCCTCGTGGATCCACCCCGAGGGCGATCAGCTCGTCCACGAGCTGGCTGTTGCGGGGCGTCGCGAACCAGCGCACCACGGCGTCCGCGATGACCGGCCCGATCCCGTCGATGGCCTCGAGCTGTTCGGACGAGGCGCGGCGGACGTCCTCGAGGGAGGGCAGCGCCCGCGCGATCGCCTTGGCGTAGGTCGGGCCGAGGTGGTGGATGTTGAGGGCGGTCAGGACCCGGTCGAGCGATCGTTGGCGACCCTCCTCGATCCCGGCCAGGAGGTTGTCGACGCGTTTCTCGCCCCACTTGTCGAGCGCGAGCAGGGCGTCGCGCTGCTCGTGCAACCGGAACACGTCGGCGAGGTCGGTGAGCAGCCCCTCGGCGAGGAGGAGATCGACGTTCCTCTCCCCGAGCCCCTCGATGTCGAGGGCGCCACGGCCGGCGAGGTGGGTGAGCGATTCGCGCAGCCGGTTGGGGCAGTCGACGTTCTCGCAGCGGTGGTGGGCCTCGCCCTCGGGCCGGACGAGCGGCTGGTCGCAGAAGGGGCAGTGCGATGGCATGCGCCACACCTCGGCGCCCTCCGGCCGCTCACCGAGCACCGGGCCGACCACCTCGGGGATGACGTCGCCGGCCCGCCGCACCACGACGGTGTCACCGACACGCACGTCCTTGGCCTGGACCTGGATCTCGTTGTGCAGGGTGGCGTAGGTGATCCGCGTCCCGGCCACGACCACCGGATCGAGCACCGCGTAGGGCGTGACCTTGCCGGTCCGACCGACGTTGACCTCGATGGCCTCGAGGCGGGTCGTCTGCTCGACCGGGGGCATCTTGTAGGCGATCGCCCACCGCGGGGCGCGGGCGGTGACGCCGAGCCGCTCGCGCTGGGCGAGGTCGTCCACCTTGACCACGACCCCGTCGATCTCGAACCCGACCTCGTAGCGCTCGGCGGTGAAGCGCTCGACCAACTCCCACGCCTCCTCGATGGACCCGACCGTGGTGGTCTGTGGTGGGACCGGCAGGCCCGCCTCACGCAGCCACCGGTACGAGTCGCTGCCGGTCTCGAAGGTGAGGCCCTCGAGCGTGCCGATGCCGTGGCACCACAGGGCGAGGGGACGCTGGCCGGTGACGTCGGGGTCCTTCTGCCGCAGGGCACCGGAGGCGCCGTTGCGCGGGTTCATGAAGGCCGCCTCGCCCCGTTCGATCCGTTCGGCGTTCATCGCCTCGAACGCCTCGCTCGGGTAGTGGACCTCGCCGCGGACCTCGATGACCGCGGGCGGATCGTCGACACCGAGGCGGTACGGCACGTCGTCGAGGGTGGAGATCTGCGCCGTCACGTCCTCGCCGACGGTGCCGTCCCCGCGGGTGGCCCCCGTCACGAGCAGTCCGTCCCGGTACACGAGGTTGATCGCCACACCGTCGATCTTCAGCTCGCACAGGAACCGGACCGGCTCATCGAGCACCGCGTCGGCGGCCGCATCGTCGAGCTCGTCCTCGACCGCGTCGACGTCCCGTGCCCGGCCCTCCTCCACCACCGCCGTGGCGGCGAGCCGGCGACGCACCCGTTGCGCCCACGCCAGCAGCTCGTCCCGGTCGAAGGCGTTGTCGAGGCTCATCATCGGTTCGAGGTGACGGAACGGCGGGAACGCGCTGTCGACCGGTGCCCCGACGTGCTGCGAGGGCGATGCCGGCGTCACGAGCGACGGGTACGCCGCTTCGATGGCCAGGAGCTCGTGCCACAGGGCGTCGAACTCCGCATCGGTGAGGGTCGGATCGGACAGCACGTAGTAGCGGTACCGCGCGTCCCGGATCGTGCGGGCCAGCACGTCGTGGCGCTCGCGTGCCGCCGCGAGCCTGGTCGGAACATCGGGCGAGGCCGGGTCGGACACGCGTCGCTCCTCGCGGGCGGTGGGCGGGGTCGGGCGGAGGTGGGACCCAGGGCGTCGGCGTGCTGGCGTCGGCGTGCGCGCCGCTGACCGAGGCTAGTGGCGAGGTGCGACGTGGACCGCGACACCTGACGTGCCCGCGTGGCGGCGTACCGTGCCCGCCGGCCGAGGAGGTGGCGGTGTCGGAAGCGACCCGGAGCGGGACCCTGCGCACGACGTTGACGGCCTCGGGGGCCCTGACGACGGCGATGCTCCCGACCTTCCTGCTCGGCGCCCTCAGCGACCAGGTGCGCCGCGACCTCGGCATCGACGAGACCGCCATCGGCGCCGCGGTGACCGTGCTGTTCGTGAGCGTCGGGTTGGCAGCAGCCCCAGCCAGCCGGATCACCGAACGGCTCGGCAGCGCTCTCGCGCTCCGTACGGGCGTCGTGATCAGCGGGCTCGCCACCGCAGCGATCGGGGCGTTCGCCAGCGCCTGGTGGCAGCTCGCGCTCCCGCTCGCGGCGGTGGGGATCGCGGTTGGGCTCATCGACACCGGAGCGGCCCGGGCCTTCGCCGACGGGGTGGCCAGCGACCGTCAGGGCAGCGCGTTCGGGCTGAAGGAGGCCAGCGTGCCCGGCGCGTCCCTCCTCGCCGGGATCGCCCTGCCGACCGTCGGCGTGATGCTCGGCTGGCGCGCCACCTTCGTCGCCGCCCTGGCCGTCGCGGCGCTCGTCCTCGTCCTGCTCCCACGAGGAGGACCCGCCGCGGCCCCACCGGACCGCACGACCGCGACCGGGCCTCCGCCGCCACCGACCCGGATCCGGCGCTTCGCCGTGGGTGTGGGGCTCGGTGCCGGGTCGGTGACCGCCGCGGCCACCTTCCTCGCCCCCGCCATCACCGACCGCGGGCTCTCCACCACAGCCGCCGGCGCGACCCTCGCTGTGGCCAGCCTCGCCAGCATCGCGGCGCGCATCGCCGTCGGACGGTGGGCGGACCGCGATGACGCACCGACCGTCCGCGCCGTCACCGCCATGCTCCTCTGCGGCGCCGCGGGTGCGGGGATCCTGGCGACCGCCGCGCCCGCGCCGGTCGCGGTCCTCGCCGCGGTCGCGCTGCTCGGCGGCGGGTGGGGGTGGACCGGCCTCGCCTTCCTGTCGGTGGTGCGCTCGCACCCCGGCGCACCCGCCGTCGCGGCCGGCATCGTGCTGACGGGTCTCGGGATCGGCGGCGCCCTCGGTCCGCCCGCCTTCGGTGCACTCGCGAGCCGGCTGTCCTACCCGGCAGCGTGGTCCGCGACGGCGTTGGCGCTGCTCGCCGCGTCGGCGGTGACCGCCAGCGCACGCCCCCGCACCTCACCGGCGCCGACCGCGCGGTGACCCGCGTCGTCACGGCGACCCGCCCGGCGTGTCCGACCCTCCGCCGGTCACCCCTGTGGCGGGTCGCCTCCGGTCAGCAGCTTCTCCGCCACGTCGGGACGTAGCAGGAGGTGCCCCGCACCGAGCGGAACGAGCTGCCCGGCCGCGAAGATCACCCCGAGGACGACCACGAGCACCCGCGCGAGGTCGAGCTGTCGGCCGAGGTCGAGATCGTCTCCCACCAGCTCGCGGGCGTCGGCTGCCGTCGCCGCGTAGCGCTCGGTGAGCTCGGTCGCCCGCTCGAGGGTCGTACCGAGCGCGTCGAGGTCGTCGGCGATGGCCGCCGTGCCGACCCGAGCGGTGCGCAGCTCGCGGCTGCCGTCCCGGATCAGCGCGGCCTGCTCGCGGAGCGCTTCGGGGAGCCCGTCGAGTTCCGCACCGACCGAGCGCAGCGACGCATCGAACGGTTCGGCCGGGTCGTAGTCGGGACCGAACGGCACGAGGCTCAGGGCGGAGAGGGTCCGGTCGATGACCGCGGCGACCTGCACCAGCGCGGGGAGCGCGTCCTCGATGGCCTCGACGCTGCCGGCGATCTGGTCCTCGCTGATGTCGGCCGTCGCCCGCAGCACCTCCTCGGCGTCCGCCAACGCCCCGGACAGGTCACGTGTGGTGGTGGCGGTGCGGTCGAGGATGACCGACACGCGGGCGGTCGTCTCGCTGGCGAGCTCGACGGTCGCGCCGAGCGCGTCGATCGCCTCGGCGGCGACGCCGACGCTGCCCGTGAGCGACCGGTCGAGCGTGCCGAGCAACCGGAGCCCGACCACCGTCGCCAGGATGCTCGCGAGCACCCCGAGCGCGCCGATGACGATCAGCACCCGCCCGAGGGTCGTCCGGTCGAGCGTCACCGTGCGCTGCTCCCCCGGGCCGCCACCGGCAGCCCCGCCGGTCGGTCCGCCCGGGTGATCCGACCACCTCCGAGGCACACCCGGTCCTCGCGGTCGAACAGCACGGCGGCCTGGCCGAGGGCGACCCCGTGCAGCGGGACGTCGAGTTCGACCCGCCACCCGCCGTCGGCGCCGCGCAGCGTCGCGAGGACCGCGGGCGCGTGCGAGCGGACCTGCACGCGGACCCGGGCGCCGTCCCCCGGTGGGTCCAGCACGGCCCAGGAGGGCGTCGTCACCTCGAGCCAGTGGCAGGCCAGCGCATCGCGAGGCCCGACCACCACGGTGCGGGACGGGGCATCGACATCGACCACGAACCGACGCACGTGCGGGTCGACGGTCAACCCGAGACCCCGCCGCTGGCCCACGGTGTAGCGCCACACCCCGTCGTGCTGGCCGACCTCGACGCCGTCGAGGTCGACGATCGGCCCCGGCGTGGGGGGCAGCTCGCCGGCGAGGTACCCCGCCGTGTCGCCGTCCGGCACGAAGCAGACGTCGTAGCTGTCCGGCTTCTCCGCGACGCGGATCCCCGCCGCGGCAGCGCGCTGGCGGACCTCCGTCTTGGTCAGCTCCCCGATCGGGAGGAGGGTGCGTGCGAGCTGGTCGGGCGTCGCGACGTAGAGGACGTAGGACTGGTCCTTGCGCGGGTCGGCAGCCCGGTGCAGCTCGGTGCCGGGTCCGGGTTCGGTGACGGGGTGCCCGGCGCGTCGGAGCCGGGCGTGGTGCCCGGTGGCGAGCGCGTCGAAGCCGAGCGCCGTCGCGCGGTCGAGCAGCGCCGCGTACTTCACGCGCTCGTTGCAGGTCACGCACGGGTTCGGGGTGACCCCGGCCGCGTAACTGGCAGCGAAGGGGTCCTGCACCTCGCGCCGGAAGGCGTCCGAGAGGTCCCACACGTAGTAGGGGATGCCGAGCACCTGCGCGGCGCGCCGCGCGTCCTGGCTGTCGTCGAGCGTGCAGCAACCGTGGCCCGGTACCTGGCGTTCGAGCGGGACGTCGGCGAGCTTGAGGTGGACACCGGTCACCTCGTGTCCGGCCTCGACCAGCAGCGCCGCTGCGACCGCGCTGTCGACGCCACCGGACATCGCCACCAGCACCTGTGCCATCAGCCGACCACCGCCGCGCCCGAGCGCAGCCTGGGGACCACGTCGGTCAGCACCTCGAGCGCCCGGTCGACGTCCTCCTCGGTCGACGGCCAGCCGAGCGAGAGGCGGAGCGGTGTCCCGACCACGCCGCACGCCTCGAGCACCGGTGACGCGGTCGCCGCGCCCGACCCGCAGGCGGATCCCGCCGACGCGTGGACGCCGGCGCGATCGAGGGCCAACGCCAGCCCGACCGGATCGACGTCGTCGAACGAGACGTGCACGTGGGAGGCCAACCGGCGGTCCGGATCCGACGGCCCGTTCCGACGGACGCCGTCGAGCCCGAGCAGCCCGGTGGCGAGCCGGTCGCTCAGGCGACGCAGACGCTCCCGGAGCTGGTGCCGGTCCGCGACCGCCGCCTCGAGCCCTGCCGCGCAGGCCGCGATCAGCCCCGTCGCGAACGTCCCCGACCGCACGCCGCGATCCTGGCCGCCCCCGTGGCTGAGCGGCTCGACGGGCAGACCGCGGCGGAGCACCGCCACACCGACCCCCTGCGGACCACCGAACTTGTGGGCCGAGATCGCGAGCGCATCGATCCCCCACGCGGCGACGTCGACGTCCAGGGTGGCCACGGCCTGCACGGCATCGGTGTGGAGCGGCACGGCTCGCCGCCGGAGCTCCGCCGCCAACGCAGGGACGTCGTCGATGGCTCCGAGCTCGTTGTTCGCCGCCATGACGCTGACCAGCGCCGTGTCGTCGCGGACCACCGCGAGCACCCGGTCGACGTCGACCGAACCGTCGCCGCGCGGCGGGACGACGTCGAGGTCCACCTCACCCCGGTCGGCGAGCCACCGAGCGGGCGCCAGCACGGCCGGGTGCTCCACAGCGGTGGTCACGAGGTGCGGGACACCGCCGGATCGACCCAGGTTCGAGGCGCCACCGTGCCGGCGAGCCGCCGCCCACACCACGCCCTTGATGGCCAGGTTGTCGGCCTCCGTGCCACCGGAGGTGAACACCACGTCGTGCGGGCTGGTGCTGAGCGCCGCGGCCACGCGCTCGCGCGCGTCCTCGACGACCGCACGTGCGGCCTGTCCGGCCGCGTGCGGCGAGGACGCGTTCGCCGCCTCGAGCCAGCGCGAGAGCGCCGCACGCGCTTCGGGGCGCGGCGGCGTGCTGGCGGCGTGGTCGAGATCGGTCGGCACGGCGACGACGGTAGCGTCAGCCTCCACCGCTGCCGGCGTGAGGCCCTCCCGTGACCGCCCCCCACCTACCACCCGACGTGCCGTCGGATGCCCGACCCGTCCGGGTGGTCCCGCTCCTGGCGGACCTCGGGACCGTCGCCGGTCACCGCCTCACCCTGTTGAGCCTCGAGGTGTGGCCCGATTTCGCGGATCTGCGCTTCGCCCGGGTCGACGCCGGGGCCGAACGCCCGCTCCCCCGCCGTGTGCCACCTCCCGGGGCCTGGACCATCGCCATCGACGGCCGGGTGGCCGAGGTCTGGGACAGTGTCGGCCGGGGTGATCGCGACTTCTCCAACGGCGAGGTACGGATCCGGCCCGCGCCCCCGGCCGGTGCACGGCTGTCGGTCACCGTCGAGCTGCTGCCGGGGAGCGGCTCCCTGACGGGCGAGGTGACCGCGTGAGCGCCGAGGCGAGCTCCGGAGCGACAGGCCGGTTCGTCGAGCGAGCCCGCGCCGCCGGTCTCGACCCGCAGGTGCAGGAGTTCCCCGCCGGCACGCGGACGGCCGCGGACGCGGCGGCGGCGATCGGCTGCGACGTCGCCGCCATCGTCAAGTCGCTGGTGTTCGTCGCCACGTACGCGGGGCGCGGAGGAGACGCCACGTACGCGGGGCGCGGAGGAGAC
>JBBECA010000080.1:37965-46636 GCA_040882055.1 Nitriliruptor sp. | reverse complement strand
CGCCACGTACGCGGGGCGCGGAGGAGACGCCACGTACGCGGGGCGCGGAGGAGACGCCACGTACGCGGGTGAGGAGCGTCCGGTGCTGGTGCTGACCTCGGGCGCCAACCGCGTCGACGAGCACGCGCTGGCGGTCGTGCTGGGCGCGACGTCGGTGCGCAAGGCGGACGCCGACGAGGTGCGCGCCGTCACCGGGTACGCGATCGGCGGGACCCCGCCGCTCGGCCACCGCGACGACCTCGCGGTGGTCTGCGACCAGGATCTCCTCGCCATCGACGAGGTCTGGGCGGCTGCTGGGACGCCCTCGACGGTCTTCCCGATCGCACCGGCACAGCTGGTCAAGGTCACCGGCGGGATCGCGGCCCGCGTGGCGTCGTGACGGCGGTCGAGCGCGAGGGTCCGACCGATCGGAGCCGGCGGCTGACGTTGTTGGCCGTGGTCGCGCTCGTCCTGACCGCTGCCAACCTGCGGCCGGCGGTCACGAGCCTCGGAGCGGTCCTGCCCGAGGTCCGTGCGGGCACGGGGACCAGCGCGGCGCTGGCGGGGATCCTGACCAGCTTGCCGCCCGTCTGTTTCGGGCTCGCCGCGCTGACCGGCGCCCGGCTCGGCCGGCGCTTCGGGACCGCTCAGACCCTGCTCGCCGCGATGCTCGTCACGGCGGTCGCGCTCGGCGGGCGGGCGACGAGCCCGTCGGGGGCGGCGATCGTGGCGTGGTCGGCTGCGGCGCTCCTCGCGATGGGGCTCGGCAACGCGCTGCTCCCCGTGGTGGTCAAGCGGTGGTTCCCCGGGCGGGTCGGCGATGCCACGGGTTGGTACGCGGTCGCCCTGGCCACCGGCACCGCCGCTGCCGCGGGGCTCACCGTCCCCGTGGCCGATGCACTCGGCGGCTGGCGGGTCGGGCTCGCCGTGTGGGCGGTGCCGGCGTTGCTCGCCGCTGCACCGTGGTGGTGGCTGCGCGAGAGCCGGGTCCGCCCACCGGGGAGCGACACCCCGGTGGCCCCGGACTTCGATCACCGGATCGGCGAGCGGGTCCGTCGCCAACCGCGCGCCTGGGCGCTGGCGGGCTACTTCGGGACGCAGAGCCTGACCGCCTACGTGGTCATGGGTTGGCTGCCCACGATCTACCGCGACGCGGGCGTCTCACCGGCGACGGCAGGATCGCTGCTCGCCGTGCTGATGCTCGTCGGGGCGCCCGTATCGCTGGTGATCCCGGTGCTCGCGGGCCGCCGCGCCGACCAACGACCGTTGGTGGTCCTCCTCGCGATGTCGGCGCTCGCCGGCTTCAGCGGCCTGCTCCTGGCACCGACCGCGTTGCCGTGGATCTGGGCGGTCCTGATCGGGATCGGGATGGGCGCGTTCCCGCTCGCGCTCACCCTCATCGGTCTGCGCGCCACGACCACCGACGGCACGGCAGCGCTGTCCTCGCTCGGCCAGGGCGTCGGGTACCTGCTCGCCGCCAGCGGCCCGGTCCTCATCGGCCTGCTGCACGCCGCCACGGGCGAGTGGCAGGTGCCGTTGCTGGTCGTGCTCGGGCTGCTGGTCCCCCAGCTGCTGTGCGGGCTGGTGGCGGCCCGGCCCGGGGTCGTGGACGCGCCTACCGCCTGAACGCGGGTCAGCGCCGGTCCGCGAGCACCCCACCGACCTCGTCGATGCTGCGGGCCACCTCGTCGGGATGCACGCCGACGGTGAGCTCGGGGACCAGGCCGGTGGCGGCCTCGAAGCGACGTTCGAGGCCAGCCGCCTCGCCAGGATCCGCGCCTCCGGCGAGCTCGATCAGGAGCCGGTCGCGAGGCACACGCTCGTCGGGTCCGCGGAGCTCCGCGCGCCAGGCCTCGATGCCGTCGAGCCCGGCCACGACCGCCGCGATCCCCCGGAGATCGATGGTGCCCCGTTCGCCGCCGTCGAGGTCGACCGTTAGCTCCCAGGCGTGCGGCGCGACGTCGCCGGTGATGCGCGGCACGGTACGGCTGCACCCGGGACACGGGTCGGTGGCGAGGGGATCGACCCACGTGCCGGTCTGGAACCGGACGTGCGCGGTGCCGTGCCACCCGAGGCTGGTCACCGTCAGGTCGCCGTCACCGTCGGTGACCCGGCCGGTGAGCGGATCGAGCACCTCGAGGACCTCGAGATCGGGGTAGGTGTGCAGACCACCGCCGCCCTCCGCGCACTCCGCCCACGGCGCCCGGCCGACGTCCGGAGCCCAGAGGGCACGGACCCGGAGGTCGGAGCTGGCGCCCGCGCCGGTGAACGCCTCGAGGATCGCACCCCGCTCCTCGGCGGTCAGCGGCGGGCCGTAGGCCACCACGGTGCGCAGGTCACGGAGCTTGGCCCGAGCCCGTCGGAGCGTGTCGGCGAGCTCGACCGCCTCCTCGGTGGCCACGACGAGCACGGTGGCTGCCAGGTCGGTCGTCGCCTTGGCCACCGCCGCGAGATCGGCACCGGCGCCCCGCGCGTGCAGCGCCGTGAGACCTGCGCCGGTGGCGAGGTGCACCGTGCCGAGGTGGGCCAACGTCGGCCCCGCGGCCACGGCCGAGACGATCACGTCGTCCTCGCCCAGACCGAGGACCGACGCGGCCCGGGCACCGGTGCGGTGGGAACGGTCGAGGTCGGACCGTGTCGAGGCGATCAGCAGCTCACCGTCGACCCCGCCGCGGTGCAGCTGGAGGGGGCGGTACTCGTGGACGATCGCGTCGCGTTTCCCGTGCTCGGCGTCACGTCGGATCGCCCGCGCGATGCCGGTGATGACGCGGTCGTCGGCGCTCGCCTTGACCTGCTCCTCGGTCGGGCGCAACACGGCCGTCGCACCGGCCGCGCCGTCGGCCAGCAGGTCGCGTTCCCGCGCGGGGACCAGGCGCTGCAGTCCCCGCCGGTCGGTCAGCAACCGGTCGTCGATCGCACCCGTCCGGGCGGCGTGGAACGGCGCAGCCGTCACGACCGCCGGCAACCACCTCGCGAGCGTCGCCGCCTCGAGGCGTGACTGTTCAGCAGCGGTACGTCGGTCCCAAGGCGCGACCACGGTCCCTCCAGAGCGTCGGCGTGTGGCGCTGCCCGTCGCTCCGGTCAGGCCCCCGGGCGGGAAGTGTACGAGCAGCCACCACCGGACCCGGCCGCTGAAGCTCGGCGACGTCAAGGACAGCGTGAAGGGTGCCGTCAGCGGCGGGACGGGCAAGGACGACCAGGACCAGTAGCACCGGCTCGCGGTGCTGCCGGGCACGCGACGAGGCCCCGGCGATCCGCCGGGGCCTCGTCGCGTACGGGTGGAGCTCAGCCGTTCTTGCGCGACTCGAGCTCCTCGATCAGCTTCGGGACGACGTCGTAGAGGTCGCCCACCACGCCGAAGTCGGCGATCTGGAAGATCGGTGCCTCGGCGTCCTTGTTGATCGCGACGATGTTCTGCGCGGTCTGCATCCCGGCACGGTGCTGGATGGCACCGGAGATGCCGGACCCGATGTAGAGCGTCGGGGACACCGTGCGGCCGGTCTGACCGATCTGGAAGCGGTGCGGGTACCACCCAGCGTCGGTGGCAGCACGCGAGGCGCCGACGCCGGCGCCGAGCACGTCGGCGAGCTGCTCGATGAGCTGGAAGCCCTCCTCGTTGCCGAGGCCGCGGCCACCGGAGACCACGATCGCGGCCTCACCGATGTCGGGCCGGTCGCCGCCGCCCTGCTTCTCGACGGAGGTGACCTTCGAGACCTGCGCGGCCTCGGAGAGCGACACGTCGACGCTGACCACCTCGGCCGCACCGCCGCCGGTCTCCTCGACCGGGTAGGCGTTGGACGAGATGCCGACGAGCTGCTTCTTGCCGTCAGCGAAGGTGCAACGGGTGATCAGGTCACCGCCGAAGACCTCCTTGGTCGCCGACACCTTGCCGCCCTCGACCTCGACACCCGTCGCGTCGGTGATGACACCACCGTCGATACGGATCGCCAGGCGTGCGGCGACGTCCTTGATGTGGTTCGAGGACGAGAAGAACAGGACGTCGGCGCCGGAGGTCTCGAAGACCTGCTGGAGCGCCTCGACCTGCGGCAGGGTGACGTAGCCCTGCGCGTCGGCCGAGTCCCAGGTGTAGAGCTTGGCAGCGCCGTGCGCACCGAGGGTGGCCGCGGCGTCCGCGCCTCCCTCGCCGAGCCAGACCGCGGCGACGGTGTCGCCGGAGGCGCTGGCCACCTGCGTGGCAGCGTTCAGCATCTGGAGCGAGACCTTGCGGGGCGCGCCATCGCTGTGGTCGATCAGAACGAGCAGTTCAGCCATCTGTGTGATCCTCCCGGGATCGTGGGTGCGTCGGCTCGGAGCTCAGCGTTCGTGCTCAGACGAACTTCTTCGAGGCCATCCAGTCGGCGAGCTGCGTCGCCGCGGCGCCGGACCCGTCGTCCTCGACGATCGTGCCGGCCTCCTTGGGCGGGCGCGGCTCGAACGAGGTCAGCACGGCGGCCGCGCTGTCCTGACCGACCTGCGAGGTGTCCACACCGATGTCGCCGGCGGACTTGACGTCCAGCGGCTTGGACTTGGCCGCCATGATCCCCTTGAAGGAGGGGTAGCGCGGCTCGTTGATGGCCTCGACCACCGACACGATGGCGGGCAGCGTGGACTCGACCACGTCCCAGCCCTCCTCGTGCTCGCGGTGGACCACGACCTTGTCGCCGTCGACCTCGAGGTGGCGGGCGTAGGTCAGCGAGGGCAGGCCGAGGATCTCGGCCACGGCGGCCGGGACCACGCAGGTGCGCGCGTCGGTCGACTGGTTGCCGAAGATGACGAGGTCGAACTCCTCACCCTCGAGCGCCTTGGCGATGGTCCGCGCCGTGCCGATGGCGTCCGACCCGGCGAGCGCCTCGTCGGTGATCTGCACACCGGCGTCGAGCCCGTAGGAGAGGGCCTTGCGGACCACCGGCTGGGCGGACTCCGGGCCCATCAGGAGCACCTTGACCTCGGCGCCCTGGTTCTCCTTGAGGCGGACGGCCTCCTCGATGGCGAACTCGTTGACGGGGCACAGGACCGACTCGACCGACTCGCGGTCGACGGTCTTGGTGCCGTCATCGATCTTCTTCTCGCCAGCGGTGTCGGGCACGCGCTTGACGGGGACGATGACCTTCATCCGGTCTCCCTCTCCTGGTCGTCGGTGGCGGCCGCGCCTCGTGCGTGAGCGAGCGGACACCTGGGGCCGACCCGCAGCCTATGGAACTTTGAGCGGACGCTCAAAGTCACTCCGGGACGACCGGCCGGGTTCGTGGTCGCCCCCAGCACCGTCGTAGGCTCCGCGGCCGTGACCGCCTCCCCCGCTCCCGCCCCGTCGGACCCGCCGAGCCTCGTGCTGACGGGTGAACGCACCCTGCCGGGGATCCCCGACGAGCGGTACTGGTTCGAACGCCACGTGGTCGCCTACCGGCTGGCGGCCGCGCGTGTGGCCGCTGGCGCCCGCGTGGTGCTCGACGCGGGCTGCGGCGAGGGCTACGGGCTGGCCATGCTCGCCGACGCCGGTGCGGACCGCGTGGTGGGGGTCGACCTCGAACCACCGGTCGTCGCCCACGCACGCGCGGCGTACGGGCGAGACGGGTCGGACGGCGGCGCACGCGTCGAGGTGCACGAGGCCGAACTCATGGACCTGCCCCTCGGCGACGACGAGGTCGACCTGGTCGTGTCCTTCCAGGTCATCGAGCACCTCCACGACATCCCGGGCTACCTGCGTTCGCTCCGTCGCGTGACCGCCCCCGGCGGCGAGGTCTGGATCGCGACACCGAACCGGTTGACCTTCACCCCGGACAGCGACACCCCGGTCAACCCCTTCCACACCCGTGAGTTCACGGCCGCCGAGCTGGTCGAGGAGTGCCGCCTCGCCGGGTTCGACGTCCCGCGCCTGTACGGCATCGGCCACGGTTGGCAACTGCGCACGATCGAGCGCCTGACCCGCCGGCGGTTCGTCGACCTCCTCGCCGCCGCGCCACCGGAGCGCTGGCCCCGGTGGCTGCGTGCCGTGGTCCACCGCGTGGACGCGACCTGGTTCTCGGTGGCTCCCGGGCGTGTCGAGCCGGACGGCCGCAGCGATCTCGACTCGCACCTCGACCTGCTCGCGGTGTGCCGCGTCCCGGGGGCGTGACCCGCGCCGCACCGGGCGAACTGGCGCTGGTCCTGCACACCCACCTGCCCTACCTGCGGGGCCACGGGGGCTGGCCGGTCGGTGAGGAGTGGCTCTTCCAGGCGTGGGCGAGCTCGTGGCTGCCGGTCACCGGACTGCTCGAACAGCTCGCCGAGGAGGGGCACCGCGAGGTGCTCACGCTCGGGATCACCCCGATGGTCGCCCACCAGGTGGCCGACCGGCAGCTCGCCGACGACCTCGGCACCTGGATCGGCGGTCAGGTCTGGCGCAGCGAGGAGCAGCGCTGGCACCACCTGGTACCCGACGACGTGCGTGCGCTGTCGAGCTTCTACTGGCGCCGGTTCTCGCGCCTGCTCGACTACCACGAGGACGTCCAACGACGTGGTGGGCTGCTCCGGGTGTGGGCACGGCTGCAGACGGCCGGCGTGATCGAACTCCTCGGCGGACCCGCGACCCACCCCTACCTGCCGCTACAGACCGACCCGGCGCTGATCGACGGCCAGCTCGCCGACGGCCTGGCGAGCCACGCACGGTGGGCCGGTTCCGCGCCGCGCGGCCTCTGGGCCCCGGAGATGGGCTACCGGCCGCGTGGGCAGGTCGCCGACGCCACGGCTGCCGCGACCGCGGTCGACGTCCACGGCACACCGACGCTGCCGAGGATCGGACCGGAGCTCCCCGGGCTCGAGGAGCACTACGCCGCCCACGGCGTCTCCCACGTGCTCGTGGACGCGCCGACCGTCATCCGGGCCGCCGGCGGTCGCGAGCGCGACTGGACGGTCCGCCCCGAGCCGGCAGCGCCAGGCTCGCCGGCGGCGGTCGTCCACGACGGCGTCCTGATCGGCGACAGCGACGTCGTCGCCTACGCCCGCGACCTGTCGGTCGCCTACCACGTGTGGTCCCCCACGGCCGGGTACCCGGGCAACGTCTGGTACCGCGACCTGTACGCCACCGGGGGCTACGGGTTGCACCCCTCGTGGCGGGTGACCGATCACGAGCTGCCCCCGGACCGCAAGGCGACCTACGTGCCGGAGCGCGCGCACGCGCGGACGGCCATCGACGCCGAACACCTGCGGGGGGTGCTCCGCGGTGTGCTCGACGGACGGCCCGGTGACCTGGTGGTGGCGGCGTACGACACCGAGCTGTTCGGGCACTGGTGGTTCGAGGGCGTCGACTGGCTCGGCGCGCTGATCCGGGCCGTGGCCGCCGATCCCGCGCTGACCACCACCACGCTCGCGTCGCGGCGGGAGCGTCACCCCCCGACCCGTCGTCTCGAACTCCCGGAGTCGTCCTGGGGGTACGCCAAGGGCCACGCGTCCTGGGTCACCGACCAGACGCGTCCGATGTGGGCCGAGCTCCGCCGCGCGGAGCACCGCGCCCGCACGGCCCTCGCCGGGGGACGGGGGACGGCCGCGGCCCGCATCCAGGTGGCCCGGGAGCTCGCCCTGCTGGCCTCCTCGGACTGGCCGTTCATGGTCACACGGGGCAACTCCCCGGGGTACGCCGCCGACCGGGTCGACGATCACGCGCTGCAGTTGCACCGCCTGTGCGACGGCATCGAGCGCGACACGGTCGACGACGGCGAGGTGGCGGCCATCGCCGCCCGCGACGACGCACCCGCTGACGTCACGGCCCTGCTCGCCGCGCTCGACCCCGGTTAGACGTCGCGCTTGCGCAGCAGCACGGCGGCGGCCGCCGTGAAGACCACCACCCACGCGGTGAACACCAGCAGCGCCGCGAGACCGGTGAGCGGCACGACCATCCCGTCGGGCATCTGCCCCGCAGCCGCCTGCGGGACGAAGAGGCCGTTCAGGGCCTGGAACGGCAGCCACCTGCCGACCTCGGGCAGCAGCGCCGCGAACAGGTTCTCGATGACGAAGATCCACACGAGCGCGACCACGATGGCGACCACCTGCGCTCGCACCAGCGCCCCGAAGGCGACGCCGAGGAGCACGGTCAGGACCGACCCGACCAGCCCCTGCCCCACCTTCTTGCCCCCCGCCGACGCGATGGTGTCGGCGACCTGCTGCGAGGTCCCCTGGAACGGCTCGTAGGCGCCGGTGACCAGCGCCAACGCCGAGGCCGAGGCGAGCAGCCACCCGATGACGGTCAGGATCCAGGTCGAGCGGACGCTGGTGAGCTTGCGGACCTCGGCCGCGACGAGCCCCGTCATCGGCCACCCGCCCCGTGCGGGGCGTCACGACCTGGCGCGTCCCACGCGGTCGGCGGGTCGGCGCCCGGTGGCGCAGGTGCGGCTTCGCCGGTGAGCTCGAGGAACACGTCCTCGAGCTCGGCGCCGGAGCTCGGTCAGGACGATCCCCGCGTCGAGGGCCGTGCGGCCGATCCGTTCGGCGTCGATGCCGCGAACGGTGATCTGGTCGTGGTCGAGGGCCACCTCAGCCCCCGCAGCGGTCAGCGCCGCGGCCAACGCGCGGTCGTCCAGCGAGCGCACCACGGCGCCGCCGGTCACCGGCGGGGACGTCGAAGGTCAGGTCATCGACGGCGAGCTGGCCACCGAAACGCTTGGTCAGCCCGCGGACGGACACGGCAGCATCAGCGGTCACGAGCGTCCTGCACCGGAGG
>JBBECA010000080.1:0-37865 GCA_040882055.1 Nitriliruptor sp. | reverse complement strand
CAGCCCGCGGACGGACACGGCAGCATCAGCGGTCACGAGCGTCCTGCACCGGAGGGGACCGCCGACCCTAGGTGCGGCCTGGACGGGTGGGGTGGAACCCGGGCGTTAGCCTCCGGGAGCCATCGACGACGGGACGGTGAGGTGGGGGCGGTGCTGCTGCGTCGCGCGCTCGTGGCCGTCGTCGCGTCGACCGCGACCGTCACCGGGTTGGTCCTGCTCGTGGCTGCCATCGCGCTGCGGGTGGACTGGGAGGTCCCCGAACCCGCCGCACTGACCGGACCGACCGTGCTGCTCGACACCCACGGCGAGGTGCTGGCGCGCTTCACCGCCGAGGTGGACCGGGAGGTGGTCACGCTCGACGAGATCGCGCCGGTGGTGCTCGACGCGGTGGTCGCGGCCGAGGACGCCCGCTTCTACGAGCACGACGGTGTCGATCCGACCGCGCTCATCCGCGCTGTGGTCACCAACGTCCGAACCGGTGGGATCACCCAGGGTGGCTCGACCCTTACCCAGCAGTACGTCAAGAACGCGTTCGTCGGCGACGACCGCACCGTGATGCGCAAGGTCCGGGAGGCGGTCATCGCCATCGCCCTCGAGCGGTCGACCGACAAGCGCGACATCCTCGAGCGCTACCTCAACGCGGTGGCGTTCGGCGAGGGTGCCGCGGGTATCGAGGCGGCAGCGCTGACCTACTTCGGCGTCGGTGCGGGCGAGCTCGACGCCGCCCAGGCCGCGACCCTGGCACAGACCCTCCCGGCACCGTCGGTGCGCAACCCCCGTGCCGATCCCGAGGGAGCCCGGGCGCGGCGGGACGCCTTGCTCGTGCGGATGAGCGAGCTCGGGATGCTCGACCAGACCGCCGTCCGCCGCGCCCAGGAGCGTCCGCTCGAGGTGGCACCACGCCCCGAGATCGCGAGCACCGCCCCCGCGTTCGTCGGCTACGTGCGGCGGCAGATCGAGCACGTCCACGGCCCGAGCTCGGTGCTCACCGGAGCGCTCACCGTGCGCACCACCTTCGAGCCGGCGGTCCAGTCCGCGCTCGACGACGCTGTCGCCGAGGTCCTGCCGGGTGATGAGGTCGGCGATGTCGAGGCGGCCGCCGTCGCGGTCGATCCCCGGACCGGGGCCATCCTGGCGATCCACGGTGGCCGTGACCGGGGCGTCGGCGATCTCGATCTGGCCACGATGACCCGCCGTCAGAACGGATCGTCGTTCAAACCGTTCGTGTACGCCGCTGCTCTCGAGGACGAGCTCGTCACCCCGACCAGCATCCGACCCGCCCCGGGCACCGTCACCATCGACGACTGCGTCGATCACGATGGCCCGCCGATCACGGTGCGTGGTGGCCCGGGAGGCCAGCTGTCGGTGCACGAGGCGTTGGTGCGCTCGACCAACACCACCTTCCAGCTGCTCGGCTGCGAGCTCGGCGGACCCCGGATCGTCGAGCACGCGCGTCAGGTCGGCGTCGCCAGCGAGGTCGGAGCCGAGGCGGCGGTCGCCCTCGGAGGCTCGTCGTTCGGCGCCACGGTGCTCGACATGGCGTCCGCGTTCGGCACGTTCGCCAACGACGGCATCCTCTGTCCCGCCCGCAGCATCACCGAGGTCCGCGACATCGACGGGACCGTGCTGCCGGACCCCGACGAGGTGGTGGTCGTCTCCGGGCAACCTCGCACCCCCCGGCGTCCGACCGACGAGGTGTTGGCGGCCCGGAGCGAGGCGGCGAGCGATCGCGACGCCGACGGTTGTCACGGGGTGGTGGAGCCACGCGTCGCCCGGCAGGTGACCGCCGCCCTCGAGGACGTCGTCGCCCGCGGGACCGGTCGAGCAGCCGACATCGGTCGTCCACAGGGCGGCAAGACGGGCACGACCACCGATGCCAAGGACGCGTGGTTCGTCGGCATCACGCCGGAGCTGTCCCTCGCGGTCTGGATCGGCGATCCTGGCACGGACGGCCGCGTCGACGGGCTCACCGACCTGCTCGGCCTCTCCGAGGTCACCGGTGGCAGCCTGCCTGCGACGCTGTGGAGCCGGGCTGCCGGCACCATCCTCGAGGACGTCGAACCGTCGCCGTTCCCGACCGTCGCGGACCTGCGCACCGAGGACCGCACCGGACCACAGGTCGGCCCACGGCGCCAGGTCCCCGCTCCGCCGCCTCCCTCCGCACCGACCGAACCGGCCGACCCCCCGCCCTCGCCCGACGAGGAGACGCCGGAGGAGCCGGATCCAGCGCCTCCGCCACCGGAGGCGCCCGACGAGCGACCTCCGGGCACGGATGACGAGCCCGCCGAGGAGGAGGACGGCGACCGTTGCCTGATCATCCTGGAGTGCTGAACGACCTCAGGAAGGGCAGCTGGCCAGGAGCTCGTCGCAGAGCGCCCGGATCGGCACGACCACCGGGTCGCCGCTGAACGGGCTGTAGCGCGTCGAGGCGACACCGACGACACGGCCGCGGGCGTCGACGACCGGACCACCCGCGAGCAGCTCGAGCGTCGGCAGGTCGGTGATCACCCCCGTCCCGTCAGCAGCGGCCACCACGGCGCCCACCCGGACGGCGCCGAGACCCGGCGTCAACCCGACCGCGGTGACGCGGTCGCCCGGACCGATGGCCTCCTCAGCGGGCCGCCACGGCAGCGGGTCGAGTCCTGCGACCGGCGCGCGGAGCAACAGCAGGTCGCGGTCAGCGTGCCAGGAGTGGACGCGAGCCGAACTGGACCCTTTCGCAGCACGCAGGGTCACCGGCGTCTCGAGGGGGACCCCCGGGCGGGCCGGGTCTTCGAGCAGTCCGAGCGTGGTCACCACGAAGCCCTCGTCACCGTCACGAGCGACCAGGAACCCATTGGCTCGCCGCCGTTCGGCGCTCGGGCCGACCTCCTCGCCGTCGCGGTCACGGGTGGTGGGGAGCTCGAGCTCGACCTCGAGCCGGACGATCCCGACCGCGGCGGCGTCGGCGTAGGGCAGGTCGGTGGCGAGCTGGTCGCGGACGGCCTCGGCATCCTCCTCGATGGCCGCGATGGCCTCGTCGGCGGCCTCGCGCACGTCGTCGGCGGCCGTCGCGAGGTCCGCCCTGGCCGACGCGGTCTCCTGCGTCAACCGGTCGACACGCTGCGAGGAGAACACGACGGCGAGCGAGCCCGCCAGGACGGCCCCCGCCAGCCCGACAGCGACGAAGAGCGGCAGCAACCACCACCCGAGTCGGTCGCGATCGCCGAGCAGCGTGCTCCGCCAGCTGCGCCGCCCGGTCACCTCCCGCTGCCTCGCCGCGCGCGGTAACGACGCACCTCGACGAGCCGCGCGACGACACCGACCAACGGCACCGACACCGCTCCCACCAGCACCCCGGCACCGAGATCCCACCCCCGCACGAGCGAGGCGCCACCGCCGATGAGGATGCCGAACGGGATGAGCTCGAGCGGGACGCGCCAGGCCGGACCGTCGCCGTCGAAACGGCGAGCGGCGACGGTCGCCCCGACCGCGCCGAGGACGACGAGCACCAGACCGATCGCGACCGCCACCGGCGATCCGACGCTCAGGTCCACTGCCGTGCCTCCCCCGTGGGTCCGCGCTGGTCGAACACCGTAGCCTCGTCGACATCGGGGACCGCATCGCGGCGAGGGGTGACCGGGTGACGGAGATGCTGGGGGAGCAGCCGCTGCTCGCCATCTTCCTCGTGCTCGCGGTCGGGACCGTGCTCGGGTCGGTGCGGATCGCGGGGACCGCGATCGGGCCCGCGGGTGCCCTCTTCGCGGGACTCGCCATCTCCGCTGCCGCTCCGCCCGTCTCGGCCGCCGTGCCGCCGCTGATCGGCACGCTCGGTCTGGCGCTGTTCGTCTACACCGTGGGGCTCGCGGGCGGGCCGACCTTCTTCGGCGGACTTCGGCGCGGCGCTCCGGCCATCGCTGCGACGGTGGCGACCTACGTGGTGGTGGCGCTCGTCGCGTGGGGCCTCGGTGCTGCGCTCGGGCTCTCGCCGGCGGACGTCGCGGGGACCTACGCCGGTGCGGGGACCAACACCTCGGGGCTGGCGGCGGTCGTCGACGTGGTCGGGGACCCCTCCCCCGCGGTCGGGTACTCGCTCAGCTACCCGTTCGGGGTCATCGGGATGCTGCTCGCGGTCGGGATCGCGCTACGGCGCGCCGAACGCCGGCCTGCGGCCGAGGATGCGGCGACCGACGGAGCGCCGACCTACACCACGATCGTCATCGCCCGCGCTGGCCTCCCGTCGGTGGCCGAGCTGACGCAGTTCGGTGGCAGCACGCTCGTCTTCTCGCGTGTGCGGCGCGACGGCCTCGAACACACCCCGCTCCCGGAGGAGCGGTTCGAACCGGGCGACCTCGTCACGGTCATCGGCACGCCGAGCTCGTTGGCAGCCTTCCGTGACCACGTCGGAGTCGCCACCGACGAGGATCTGGTGCTCGACCGGCGCCAGCTCGACTTCCGCCGGGTCGTGCTGTCCAACCCCGAACACGCGGGCTCCCGGATCAGCGAGCTCGAACTGGAGCGGTTCGGAGCGACCGCGGGCTTCGTCCGCCGCGGCGACGTCGACGTCATCGCCCACGACGACCTCGTGGTCGAGCTCGGCGACCGCATCCGGGTGATCGCGCCCCGGGACCGGATGCCCGAGGTGCTCGCCGAGCTCGGGGACTCCGAACGCGCGGTCGTGGTCGCCGACCCGGTCGGGTTCTCGCTCGGACTGCTGCTCGGGCTGCTCGTCGGGCTCATCACCATCCCGCTCCCCGGCCGCTCCCTCGTGCTCGGCGCCGCGGCCGGTCCGCTGGTCGTCGGACTGGTGCTCGGACGGCTCGGACGCTCGGGTCCGGTCGTCTGGCAGCTGCCTTACGCGACGAACCAGACCCTGCGTCAGCTCGGCGCGCTGCTGTTCCTCGCCGTCATCGGTCTCGGTGCTGGCCAGGACCTGGCGGCGGCGATCACCTCGACGCGCGGGCTGCTCCTGCTCGGGCTCGGCGCCGTGCTGACGAGCATCGGGGCGATCGGCGTGCTGGCCGCGGCGCGCTTGCTCGGAGCCGGTGGTCCCCGCACGGCCGGGATGCTCGCCGGCGCACAGGGCCAGCCCGCCGTGCTCGCCTCGGCGCTCGACCGCACCGGTGGCGACGACCGGGTGGCGTTGACCTACGCGCTGCTGTTCCCGCCCGCGTTCCTCACCAAGATCGTCGTCGCACAGGTGCTAGCTACCCTCTAGGGGTGACCCGCCCCTCGCTGCTCCGTGCGCCCATCGCCCTCGTCCTCGGCGCGGTGCTGGTCGGCTGCGGCCCGGGCGGCGAGCCCGAGATCGAGCTCGTTGGCACGGCACAGGTCGCTGCTCCGGTGGCCGGGTCGTCACAGGTCGCGGTCACCGTCGCCAACGTGGGCGACGGCGACGCCGTGCTGGTCGGCGCCTCGACGGACGCGGCGCTCGATACCGAGATCCACCGCACCGAGGTGGGCGATGGCACGGCCACGATGGAGGTCCTCGAGGAGGTCCCGATCCCGGCCGGCGAGCGTCTGACGTTCCGACCGGGTGAGCTCCACCTGATGCTGGTCGTGCCGGACGAGACCGTCCGCGAGGGGGGTACCTTGCGGCTCGTCCTCGAGTTCGACCGCGCCGACGATCTGACGGTCGAGGCCGAGGTCGTCGACCTGCTCGACCTCGCCGAGGACGCTGCCGACGCACGCGAGGCCGAGGCCGACTGAGGACTCCGTCGCCACCGCCAGCGGTGGTGCTCCGCGCTCGATCCGCCGACCCGAGGTGACCCGCCGCGTGTTGCGCCCCCACCGTTCCCCGCTGCTGCTGCTCGCGGCCCTGGCGCTGTTCGCCTCGGCGTGCGAGCCGTCGAGCGCGACCTCCTTCACCGCCTCGAACCTCGGTGTCGGCGCCGACGGCTGGCGCGGCATCCCCCTCGAAGTCGACCCGCCGCGGACGCTGCCCGACGTCACCCTGACCGGTACCGACGGCCGGACGGTCGAGCTCGACGAGGATCTCGCCGGGTCCCCCGTGCTGCTGTTCTTCGGTTACACCTCCTGCCCGGACATCTGCCCCATCCACCTGCGCACGATCGCGTCGGCGATGGAGAAGATCGGGGTCTCGACCGACCGGGTGCAGGTGGTGTTCGTCTCCGTCGATCCCGAACGGGACACCGCCGAGCGCATCCGCGAGTTCACGACCGCGTTCGACCGCAGCTTCGTCGGGCTCCGTGGCGACGTCGCGGTCGTCGAGGACGCGCTCGCCCAGCTCGACCTGCCGGGTCCCGTGGTCGAGGGCGCCGACCCGCGCGGCGAGGGTGAGCTCATCGGCCACCCCGCGCAGGTCATCGGTTTCGACAGCGACGGCGTCGCCCGCCGCATGTGGCCCTTCGGCGCCCGGCGTGCCGACTGGGTGGAGGACCTGCCCCGGATCGTCGAGGAGTGGACCGCCGACGGGGTGGCCGATCGCGCGGACGAGGACCTCCCCCCACCGGTCGACGCCGATCGCGCAGGCACGGGCTTGACCGGCAGCCACGGCCAGGGCGAGGAGCTGCCGTGAACGTCGCCTTCTGGTGCTCGGGCACCGGCCAGGTCTGGACGTGGCGCTACACCCCGTTCATCGGCGTGTGGCTGGTTGCTGCGGCGTTCATCGCCAGCTACGTCGCCGCTCACCGCCGCGCGGGACAGCCGCTCGACCGCGTCCTGTTCCGACGCTGGTGCTTCGGCGTGCTGGCCCTGTTCGCGGTCTCGGAGTGGCCCATCGGGCAGCTCGGCGCCGGGTACCTCGCCACGGTCGGGGTCGCGCGGTACGTGGTCTACACCTTCGTGGTGGCGCCGCTGCTGCTCGCGGGGTTGCCGACGTGGCTCATCGACCGCTGGCTGCCGTTCGGGTCACGCCGCGAACACGTGGTCTCCCTGATCACCCGGTGGCCCGTCGCGCTGCTGATCTTCAACACCGTGCTGTTCGGTACCCACCTACCGCTGGTCGTCGACGCGCTGAAGACCACCCAGCTCGGCTCCTTCGGGATCGACGTGCTGCACCTGTCGGCCGCGCTCGTGTGGTGGTGGCCGGCGATCCGCCGCGAGGAGGCACGGAACGCGATCCAGGAACCGATCCGGGCGTTCTACCTGTTCGCCTCGTCGGTCCTGATGTTCGTCCCGGCCGCGTTCCTGACCTTCTCGCCGCTGCCGCTCTACGGCCTGTACGAGCTCGCACCGCCGCTGTGGCTCGGGTTCGACGCCATCGCCGACCAGCAGGCGGCGGGCATCGTGATGAACGTCATCGGCGGGTTCGTGCTGTGGGGCATCATCGCGGGGCTGTTCCTGCGCTGGGGCCGGGACCAGCACGAGGCCGACGAGGTGGTGCGGCGCGCCGCGGACGTCGTCCGGCTCGCCGAAGCCCGCGCAGCGGCATCATCGGACGAGGAACGTTGATCCGCGGCAGCGGGCCGCGGGTCGACCACCCCTTGGGATGCTCAGTCGCTGGTGACGAGGTCGGCGAGGAACGCGAGGCCGATGCCGAGCAGCCACACGTCCTTGGCGATCGCGGTGCCGTCCTGGGTCGGCTTGATCGAGTCGGGCTTCGTCATCCCGGGCACGCGCAGGTACAGCCCGATCAGCCCGGCGGCGAAGCCGGTGAGCGGCGCGGCGACGAGTCTCGTCGGCACGAACGGCGTGAGCAGCGCGCCTCCGAGCGCCATCTCGGCCTTGGACAGGCGATCGACGAAACGGACGGGATCCTGGTCCTCGAGCTGCGGGTAGGCGGTCGCCGCCATGCCGTGCATGCCGGCCGCGGCTTCCGGTGGCGCGTCGCGCTTGTCGGCACCGGAGTTGAGGATGAACGCGCCGGCGGCGAGTCGGAGGGGCAGGTGCCAGAGCTTCATCGGGTGACCTTCGGGTCGAAAACGGTCGGAACCTCAGGGTGGGGGGCGGACGACCGTCCGCTCGCCGCCGACCCCCGTCACCCGGCCCCGACCTCCCGATCGGTCCGTCAGCCGATCGGATCCCCGGGGATCGGCAGACCGCGTTGCACCAGACCGAGGGCCTCCTCCGGGTCCAGACCCGCGGGCAGACGGGACTTGACCACCCGCACGGGGACACCCACGGCGATGGAGAACGGCGGGATGTCGGCGTTGACCAGGCAGTGCGAGGCGATGACCGACCCGGCACCCACGTCGACGCCGCGCAGCACCGTGGCCTTCTCGCCGATCCAGACGTCGCTGCCGATCCGCACCGGGGACTTGACGATGCCCTGGTCCTTGATGGGGACGTCGAGCCGCTGGTAGCGGTGGTCGAAGTCGCAGATGTAGATCCAGTCGGCCAGGATCGAGGCGCCACCGAGCTCGATGTCGAGGTAGGTGTTGACCACGTTGTCGCGGCCCATCACGACCTTCGCCCCGACCGTGAGCTGTCCCTCGTGGGCCCGCAGCTTGTTGTCGTTGCCGATCCAGCACCAGGGCCCGACGATGAGCCGACCGTGGGCGGGGCGGGCGTGGAACTCCACGCGCTTGCCGGTGAAGGTCAGCCCCTGGAACTCGACGTGGTGCCCGCTGGCTCGCGCACGTGCCACGTGCCACGCGTAGCGCTGGTAGAGCCGGAGGAACTGCGGGGTGTACATCCGACGCTCGACCGCGAAGCGTGCGGCACCTCGCCACCCCCACCGGGGGTACCGCCGACGCATCGGTGGGCGGCGCAGGTGCGCGGGGACCCCGACGGCGGCCAACGCGTCATCACCGAACGCGGACGCCCGAGCCATCCCCTCGCGGGCGATCTCGGTGGCGACGGCGAGCTCGGCGTGCTGCGCGAGCGCCGCCCGCGCCGCGTCCTCGACCGCGCCAGCGTCGTCGACGTCCACGTCCGCGAGCGGGTCGCCCTCGACCAGCTCACGGTCGGCGACGGCGGGCCGGGAGCCCTCGTCGGTGACGACCTCGGCGACCTCCGGCACACGCCGCGTGCCGATGACGCGGTCGTCGCCGTCCGCCGCCGGATCGCTCACGCGGGCTTCCGGGCGTGCAGGATGAGGTTGTAGAACAGCCCACGGGGCACGACCCGGCGCAGCACCTTCTCGTCGAGCGCGGTGAAGCGCTTGTAGTTGTCGAAGGCGAAGAAGGCCCACCGCGTGCCGAGCAACCCGGGCCGCACCGACGCCTCGATGGTGCGCACCGACCAGCCGAACCAGTTGGCGGTCAGTTCCTCGGTGACCACACGCACGTCGCCGAAGCCGGCGAGGTGCGCCATGTGCTCGACGTCCGCGGGCCGGAAGGTGTGCAGGTCGACCTCGTCCTCGAGCGCCGCGAGGACCGCGTCCCGGTCGGCCGCCTGCGAGCCGGACGTGGGCTTGCGCCAACCTCGGAGCCCGGGGAGCTTGGTGACCTGCATGAACGCCCGCCAGGTGTTGTGCTTGACCAGGTGCGAGATCCGGTCGCCGTAGTGCGTCGGCTCGCCGGCGATCACCAGCGTGCCCCCGGGGGCGAGCACGCGGTACATCTCCTGGATGGCCTTCCCGGGGACGGGCAGGTGGTGGATGAAGGCGTGGCCGATCACCAGATCGAAGGTGTCGTCCTCGTAGGGCAACGCCTCGGCATCCCCCTGCGTGGTGGTGATCTCGAGGCCGTGGTCGCGGCCGTTGCGTTCGCAGACGTCCAGCATGCCCTGCGAGATGTCGGTGGCCTCGAGGCTCGCCCCCTCGAGGGCCCCGCCGAGCGCGAGGTTGATGGTGAAGAACCCGGTCCCGGCGCCGACCTCGAGGACGCGACCGAAGCTCGCCCCCTCGGGCACGACCTTGCGTAGCCGATCGACGGCGTACTCGATGCAGCGCTCGTCGTAGGAGATCGAGAACTTCTCCTCGTAGCTCTGCGCCTCCCAGTCGTGGTAGGCCGCCTGCTTCTGCTTGAGGTCCATCGCCGCGGTGTCGGCGTAGGTCAGCTCCTCCGGGAGGGCTTCGGCGGACATCGATGTCTCCTCGCGTGGCGCGACGCGGCGGGAGCGCGGCGTCGACTCGGGTCGTGTGACTCAGCGGCCGGTGAACGTGGCCTTGCCGGGTCCGTGCTCGATGAAGCTGGCGATGCCCGTGCTGGCGTCCTCGGTCCCGAAGCAGGCCGCGAACATGGCGGTCTCGAGCCGCAGGCCCTGATCGAGCGGCTGCTCGGTCCCGTCCTCGATGGCGCGCTTGGCCAGGCCGAGCGCGTACGGGCCGGCGGCGTACCTGGCGGCCGCCTCCTGCGCGGCCGTCGCCAGCTCGTCGACGGGGTGGATGGCGTCGGCGAGGCCGATCTCCAGGGCCTCGGTGGCGTCCACCATGCGGCCCGAGAAGATGAGCTCCTTGGCCTTCGACAGGCCGACCAGGCGCGGCAGACGCTGCGTGCCGCCCGCACCGGGGATGATGCCGAGCAGGATCTCCGGTTGGCCGAGCTTGGCGTTGTGGGCCACGAAGCGGAAGTCGCAGGCCATCGCCAGCTCACACCCGCCACCGAGCGCGTAGCCGCTGATCGCCGCGATCGTGACCATCGGGACCCGCGCGAGCGTGTCGAGGCTGCGCTGGAGCACGGCCCCGATCCGCGGCGCCTCCTCGGCGGTCCAGGTCGGGAACTCCTTGATGTCCGCGCCCGCGGCGAACACCTTCGGTCCCCCGGTGACCACCAACGCACGCACGTCGTCGCGCTCGGTCGCCTCGTCGGCGGCCGCGGCGATCTCGCGCCAGACCTGCAGCGACAGCGCGTTCATCGGCGGCCGCTCGAGCCGCAACGTGCCGACGCGGGTCTCCGCGTCCACCTCGAGACGGACGAACTCACCCACGGTTGCTCCCAGGATCGGTGACCACCCATCCTAACGGCGCGTCGGGGCGGGCCTCCCCTCGGGCTCGGCCTACGATGTCCGGCGTGGACACCTCCCGTACGTCCCCACCCACCACACCACCGGACCAGGTGGTGCTGACCCCGCTGCCCTCGACACCGCCCCCGGCCGGCGACGACCCGCTCGGCTTCCCGGGGTACCGCGACCGGCTCGCCGCGGCGCGTGACGGTGACCCGGATGCCGAATCCCTCGAGGTCGGCACGGCCACCGTCGGCGAGCTCGAGGTCGTCGTCGCGCGTGGGATCTTCGGGTTCCTCGGTGGATCGATGGGGACCACCCACGGTGACCGTTTCGCGCACGCCGCGGCCGTCGCCCTCGAACGTCGGCTGCCCCTGCTGGTGGTGACCTCCTCCGGCGGCGCGCGCATGCAGGAGGGGATGCGGTCGCTCGTGCAGATGTCGCGCGCGTCCGAGGGGGTGCGTCGGTTGCGTGCGGCGGGCATCCCCGTCATCGGACACCTGACCCACCCGACGACCGGCGGGGTCAACGCCTCGTACGGTTCGCTCGCGGACGTCGCGGTCGCCGAGGCCGGCGCGACGATCGGGTTCGCGGGGCCCCGCGTCGTCGAGGCGTTCACCGGCGATCCGGTCGGCGACGACAGCCACACCGCCGAGGTGGCGCTGACGTCCGGGTTGGTGGATGCCACCGCTGCGCCGGGTGACGCGCTGCCGTGGCTGACCCGGGCGGTCCGGCTGCTGCACCCCGCGACACGCTCGGGGGCCCTCCCGAGCACCGAGCACGTCGACGAGCCGACCATCGAGCACGATGCCTGGGATGCGGTTCGCCGGGCACGCCGCGCGGACCGGCCATCGGCGCGCGATCTGCTGCACGAGGTGTTCGACGAGCACCTCGAGCTACGAGGGGACCGCGCCGGCACCCACGACCCGGCCGTCGTGACCGCCGTGGCGCGCCTCGGCGCTCGCACCGTCGTGGTGGTCGGGTTCGACCGCCGAGGCGTCCGTGAGGGTGGTCGCCCGGGGCAGGCCGTCGCGGCCGGGTACCGCCAGCTGCAGCGCGCCCTCCGCCTGGCCGACCGCTACGGCGCACCCGTCGTCGCCCTCGTCGACACCCCCGGCGCCGACCCGTCCCCCGCCTCCGACCGCGCGGGCCTGGCCACCGCCATCGCCGAGACGTTCGTCGCGATGCTGTCGGTGTCCTCGCCCACCGTCGCCGTCGTCACCGGTGAGGGCGGCTCGGGTGGCGCGCTCGCGATCGCCGCGACCGACCGCCTCCTGATGCAGGACGACGCGGTGTTCGAGGTGATCGCCCCCGAGGGGGCCGCTGCCATCCTCCACCGCGACCCGACCCGAGCCGAGGAGGTCGCCGGCCAGCTCGCACCGACCGCGTCGGATCTGCGCAGGCTCGGCATCTGCGACCGCACCGTGCCCGGCCCGACCACCTTCGACACCGCCACCGCCGCGGCAGCGCTCCGGGCCGAGCTGTCGGCCACCCTGACCGAGCTCGAGGCCGACCGTGACCGGCTCGCCGCCCGGGCGGCGAGGTACGGCCCCGCACCGAGCTGAGCGAGATCGACGGCCCGCGTCGTCCCCTAGCCTCACCCTCCCCGGACGAGGAGCTCCCGCGTTGCGTCGCCTGATCGCCGGTGGTCTCGCCGCCTCCCTGTCGTTCCTCGCCGCCTGTTCGGGCGACGCGACCGAGCCGGTCACCGCCCCGGACGAGGACGAGGTCGCGGCGGCCGAGGAGGCCGCCGGGTGCGAGGTGACGGTGAGCGAGGAGGAGTTCGACACCACCCACCTCGACCCTGCCGACGCGCCACCGGCCAGCGAGCTGTACGACGAGCGACCCGCGGTCGGCGGCCCCCACTTCGGGGAGTGGCTCACCGCCGGCGTGTTCGACGACCCGGTCGAGGAGCGGGCCGCGGTCCACAACCTCGAGCGCGGGGCGGTGGCGGTCCACCTCTCCCCCGACCTCGACGAGGACCAGGTCGCCGCGGTCGAGGCGTGGGCCAACGCCCGCAACGAGGCCGGCCTGCTCGACGAACGGAGCGGCGCCGGCCTGCTGGTGGCCCCGTGGGAGGAGCCGCTCGGCCCGCCGGTCGCGTTCCGGGCGTGGGGTGTGGCGGCGGACTGCGAACGCTTCGACGAGACCTTCGCCGATGGGTTCGTCCGCGATCACTTCGGACCCGCGGGCGTCGCGCCGGAGGGATCGTTCGGGGTGGACCCCACCGAGGTCATCGGTGACGCCGCCGAGGTGGTCTGATGCCGGTCCTGGTGACGGGGGCGCACCGGCCGCTCGCGCGTCGCATCGCCGTCGCGCTGCTCGAGGAGGGCGGCGAGGTGCGTGCACACACCTCCGGTGATGCCTCGACGCTGCGTGCTGGCGGCGCGATCGTCGCCGCCGGTGACACCGACGACGAGGGACACCTCGAAGCGTCGATGGCGCAGGTGCACACCGTCGTCCACGTGGGTCGCGGGCTGCTCGCGCCGGGTCCGCAGACGCTCGTCCGTGAGGCCGAGGTGCTCGCACGCGCTGCGGCGGGGGCAGAGGTGGCGCGCGTCATCGCGCTGTCGGTCCCCGGCGCCGACCCCGGAGCCCCCGATCCCCTGCGTGCCGCGCAGGGGGAGGTCGAGCAGGTGCTCGCCGACGCACCGATCCCGACCGTGGTGATCCGCACCTCGCTGGTCGACACCCCGGCCACGCGCGACGCGCTCGGGACCGCCGGCCTGTCCGCGGACGAACGGGACCGCCCCGTCGCGCCGGTCCGCATCGAGGACGTGGTGGCGCTCGTGGTCGCCTTCGACCGCATGCGCTCCTCGGCCGCCACCGGTCACGCGGTCTTCGCCGCCGATGGTCCGTCGACGACGAGCATCGGTGGGTACCTCGAGCGCGCCGGTGTGCAGCGTCCCGGCGGCGGGTCGCTGGTCGGACGCCGCGCGCTCGACCCCTCGCGGGTCCCGATGCTCCTGACCTCGCTGCGAGGGCCGTGGGTGAACGGTGAGGCGACCGACGCTCCGGACGCGTGGCGGTTCACGGGAACCACGCCGAGCGTGATCGGACCCGCCTAGCCTGCGAGGCGCCCGCCCGAGGAGGCGCCGTGGGGATCTGGGGAGCCGCACCGTTCGACAACGACGACGCGCTCGATCTGCTCGCCGACCTCGACGAGGGCCGCGATGAGGATCTGATCGGCGGGCTGCGGGACGCGCTCGCCCAGGTCGAGCCGGGTGGGACCCTCGAGGCGCCGGAGGTGAGCGAAGCGGTCGCTGCCGCGTGCCTGGTCGCGGCGCAGCTCGAAGCGGGCCCCCGGCCGGAGGAGCCGACCGCGGCCGCCTGGCTCGAAGCCCACCCGTTCGAGGTCGACGCGTCGCTGCGTGTCAGCGCCGCCGCAGCGCTCGATCGGGCGCTGCTGCCTGGCGACAACGAGTGGTACGAGCTGTGGGAGGACGCGGACGCCCTCGACGAGGTCAACGCAGCTCTGGCCCCGTACCGCGCAGCGCTGCGCAGCTGACTCCTGCGCATCATCCCCGGTGGCGGGCCCACATCGTCAGCAACGCCGGTTGCAGGAGCAGGCAGGCGAGCAGAGCGTACGCGATCATCAGCGTGGCAACGGTCCCGAACTGGCGGAGCGGGACGCTGCTGGAGAAACCGAGCACCCCGAACGCGAGCCCCGTGGTCACCGCGGACCCGACGAGCGCCCCGCCGGTGTGACGCAACGTGTCGGCGACGGCGGCGGGCACGTCGGGTTCGGTGACCAGCGACACGCGGAACCGGTTGGTGAGGTGGATGCCGTAGGGCACACCGATGCCGATGGCGATGGATGCCACGGTCGCCGTGAGCGCGTTGAACGACAGTCCGATCAGGGGCATGGTGCCGAGTACGAGCACGAGCGCGACGACCGCCGGCGCGGTCCCGATGAGCCCGAGCACCACGCTGCGATCGCTGACCACGGTGGCCGCCACGAGCAGCACGGCGGCGATGGCGATGCTGATGATGATGGCCAGCAGCTGCGCCGCCGAGAGCGAGTCGATGATCTCCTCGGTGACCAGGTCGCTGCTGACGACCGTGACATCGGCGTCGGGGAGGTGGGTCTCGGCCAGATCCGTGATCTCGGCCGCGAGGGCGCCCGCCCCGGACTGACCCGCGGCCGTGGAGACCGCCAGCAGCAGGCCCTCGTCGTCCACGGTCGCGCCGAGCTCCTCCGGGACCTCGTCCGCGGTGACCGCGAAGCGCTCCGCGACGTCACCGGGCGACCGTGTGGGGTCCTGCGCGTCCCACCCGGCGTCTTCCAGCCGTTCGAGCCGGCGGAGCGCCGCACGGTCGGCGTCGTCGAGGGTCTCGAGCGGGAAGCCGGCCTCCGCGAGACGCTCGGTCCCGAGCTCGCTGGCGGGCAGCGCCGCCAGGCCGGCGAGCGTCCGGTCGTCGAGACCCGCCGGACGGTCGGCGATCACGTCCTCTCGGAAGCGGTCCCGGATGGCCTCACGGATGCGGGCCGGGTCGGTCGAGGTGGCCAGCGCGACCTCGGGTCCGCGTCCGTCCGGCAAGCGCCGCGCGATCGCACGCAGGACCTCGTCCGGGACCGGGAGGTCGACCGATGCGGCTTCCTCCTCCAGGGTCTCGGGCGGGAGCTGGTCGGGCACGGGCAGATCGTCGGCCGCCGCGGCCGGGTCGGCCCACGCGTCGAGGTCGCTCGCGAGCCCGTCACGCACCCGTAGACCACGGTCACCGAGGCGATCGATCAGCTCGAACGGCGAGGTGACCTGCGCTCGCCCGCCGATGGTGCGGACCTCCTCGACGTCCGCGAGGTCCTCCTGGAGCTGTCTGGCGCCGGCCAACAGCGGTGCATCGTCGGTGTCCCCGTCGACCACGACGAAGGTCTGCTCGCCGACGTCGCCCCCGAACAGCTCGTCGGTGCGGGTGATGATCGTGGTCGCGGCCGCACCATCGGGCAGGAAGGAACGCTCGTCGAACTCGGTGCCGAGCCCCGCTGCGCTGAGCCCCCCGACGGCGAGCAAGCCCGCGGTGACGGCGAGCACCACGGGACCACGTCGGACCGCGAGCCCGGTGAGCACCACCACCCACCGCGCTGGCCGGGATGCCGGCGGGACCACGTCCACCTCGTCGTCCTCGGCGGCCACGCGACGATCCAGCGCGACCCGGGTCGCCGGCACCGCGAGCCCGAAGATCACGAACGCGGACACGATGCCCAGCGCGGCGAAGACCCCGAGGTCGGCGATGGGAGGTAGTGGGGTGGCGAGGTTGGCGAGGAACCCACCCACGGTGGCGATGGTCGCGAGCACCAGCGCCACACCCACCGTGTGCAGCGCGGTCGTCGCCGCCACCTCGGGGCGGTCGCCCCGCGCCCGCTGCTCGCGGTAACGCGTGGTGAGGTGGACCGAGTAGTCCACCCCGAGCCCGACCAGGAGCACCGGGACGGCGATGGCGGGCTGACCGAAGGGACCGACCACGTCGAGCATCCCCGGCCCGAGGAGCGCGGCCAGGCCGGCCATCCAGACGATGCTCGCGAGCAGACCCGCCAGCCCGACGACCACGTCGGCCACGGAGCGGAACAGCCACGCCAGGACGAGCACCACCAACAGCAGCGACAGCGACAGCAGCACCGGCACGTCCCGCGCGATGCCGTCCTGCACGGCGGTCTCGATCACGGCCTGGCTCAGCACCGAGATCCGCACCCCGGGGGTGGCCGACTCGGCGGAGATCCGCTGCACGACAGCGGTCGCCTCGGCGAGCGCATCATCGTCGAGGTCGCTGCGTAGCTCGACCAAGCCGATCCCCCCGCGCGCCCGGGGCGGGTCGCGCTCGAGATCGTCGGACAGCAGGGCCACCGCCTGCGCCCCCGCGGCATCGGCGAGCAGACCGTCGACGAGCGCGTCGGCCGTGCGCTCGTCGAGTTCGGCGAGGGAGGTCCCCAGGACCTCGGCTGCGACGGCGAAGGGTTCGGCGTAGGTGAGCACCGCGGGCCGGTCCAACCGGTCCTCCGCGAGCCACCCGGCGAGCTCCGGGTCCTCCCGGAGCGCGCTGGCCAGGCGCTCGCCAGCCGCCAACCCCGTGGGACCGAGCAGGTCACCTCCCGGGCCGGTGTCGATGATCAGTTGGATGGCTTCGCCGGCACCGAACCGTTCGCGGACATCGTCGAGACGTTCGCCGAGCCCACCCTCGGGCGCGAACTGCGACAGGTCGCTCGACACCTGGAGCTGGGTCGCGGTGCCGCCGAGCACCAGGGTCACCGCCGTCAGCAGCAGCAGGACGCGGCGCGGCGCTCGGCGCGCTGGCCACGCCAGCAGCTCGAGCAGGGTCGTCACGGGCCGGCCAGTTCGGCGGCGACACCCTCGATCTGCGCGGCCGGGAAGGCCGCGCGGGTGACGCCCTCCACCAGCAGCTGGACCGTGGTGCGGTCGTCGGCGGCACCGAGGTGCTGGACGAACGCGACACCGAGCAGGGCCACGACCAACCCTCGGGCGCCAGCGCGACGCTGCTGCGGTGTCGGGTCGCCGAGCTCGGGCGCGTTGTGGGCCAGGACGACGTCGACGAGGTCCACGAACCCGTCGACGAACCGGTCGAGCAGCGCCTGTACCTCGTGGTTCGTCGTCCGCAGCCGCGCGAGTTCGACCAGCAGCAGCACGTCCGGACCCGGGTCACGGTCGGTCATCAGCGACGCGAGCGCGCGGCTGCGTCGTCCGACCGGTGACGCCTGGATGAGCGGGACGAACCGTTCGGCGTAGGTGCGGAGCCGGTGCTCGCAGAGCTCGACCAGCAGCTCGGGTTTCCCCGCGAAGTTGGAGTAGAAGGCGCCGCGGCTGTACCCGGCCCGTTCGGTGATCTCGTCGATGGAGGCGCCGTCGAGGCCCCGCGCCGCGATGACCTCGGCCGCCGAGGTCAGCAACCGTTCCCGCGTCTGCGCACGTTGCTCTTCCCGGCTGCGGCGGGTCCGGGAGACGGTCACGACGCGACCTCCGTCCTCTGGCGCCACCAGAGGCGACCAGCGACGCCGCCGGTACCGAGCACCGCCACCAGACCGAGCGCGGCGGCGAACGGTGGCGCGGAGCTTCCCGCGACGACCAGCTCGGTGTCGAGCGTCCCGGTCGCTGCACCGCCGAGGACCGCGTCGACGCGGTCCTCGGCCAGCTCGCGTCCGGCAGCCACGATGGCCGCCGTCTCCGCCTGTCGGGCTCCGGCGCGGTCAGCGGTATCACGTGCTTCGCGGAGCGGTGAGGGGAGCTCCTGCGCGCCGTCCGCCAGCCCCGCCGCCCCATCGGCGGCCTCGTCGGCGCCGTCGGCGAGTTCGGCGCTCGCACCGGCCGCCCGCTCGACACCGCGGGTGTAGTCGTCGACGGCGCCAGCGAACCGCTCGGAGCCAGCCGCGAGCTGCTCGGAGCTCGTGGCGAGCTCCTCGGAACCAGCTGCCGCCTCCTCGGCGCCGTCGGCGACACGGTCGGACCCTTCCGCGAGCTCGCGTGAGGCGGCGGCCGCGGCCCTGAGTTCCCGGGCGAGCTCCCGGTTCCCGCGCTCGAGCTCGCCTGCCGCACCGGCCAGCTCGGCACCGGCCGTGCCGACCTCCTCGACACCGGTCATGACCTCGCTCGCCGGTCCGACGACGGCGTCGGTCACGGGCCCGAGGTCGGGGAGACCCTCGATACCGGCCCGGAGGGCCGCGAGCCCCGCGTTCAGCTCACGGGCGGCCGCCCCGAGCTCGCGCGACCCGGTGGCGAGCTGTCCGCTGCCGTCCGCGAGCTCGTCCGCCGCATCGGCGCCAGCGGCCAACCCGTCGGCGAGCTCGCGGTTGCCCTCGGCCACGCGGCGGGCGCCCTCGGCCAACGGCTGCAGCCCGGTCGCGAGCTGACGCATCCCGACCGCGAGCTGCGCCGCGCCAGCCGCGAGTTCGTCGGCGCCAGCTCGGAGCTCGGTGCCGCCCGCAGCAGCGTCCCCGAGCCCGTCGGCGAGCTCGTCGGCGCCGCCCGCCAGCTCCCCGATCCCCTCCGCCAGGTCGGTGGTCCCGTCGGCGAGTCGCGCGGCACCTTCGGCACCTACCTCGGCGAGCGCGGCGACGACGGCGGCGGCGTCCCGGTCGAGCTCACCGGCCGCGGCCCGGGCGGTCTCGGGGTCGGCGAGGGGTGTGACCTCGACCGTCACCTCGGGCGTCCCGCGTCCCGGCGCCGCCGCGATCGCGACGACCACCTCGTCCGCGGTGATCGGCGGGAACAGCAACTCGCTCCGCGTCACCCGGAGACCACCAGCGGCCGTGTCCGTGTGCGTCCCCGGCACCTGGGGCGCGATGGCGGTCCAGCTCGCGGGGTAGGTCACCGCGACGCGCACGAGGTGCGGTACCCCGACGCGACGTTCGATCCGCTCATCGCCGCTCGGTGGGTCGACGCGCAGCTGCCGCGTGGTCGCCGTGCGATCACGCACCGCGATCCTCGTGGTGACGGGGCCGCTGGCACCGTCGAGCTCCTCGGCCTCGAGCGATCCCTCGACCGGGGTGCTGTGGAGCACGGCGACATCCACCGGCAGGTCCACGGCGTCGCCGCGGCCCGAGGTCCGGCAGGTGCTCCCATCGCTCGACTCGGCCGTCATCAGGTGCCGGACGTCCCGAGGGGTGCCGTCACCGCTCAACTCGGCGGTCACCTCGGCCCGGGCCACGGCGCCCGTGAGGTCGCAGCCCGAGGCTCCGGCCCACGGTCCGGCCGCAGCCGAGCCAGCGACGCCCAGCACCAACGCCGACGACAGGGACAGAGCGCTACGGCGGCGTGACACGGGCGGCCTCGGCTGACGTGGTCGGGCGACCCGCGAGGGGTCGCGATCACAACTCGGATACATCAGCGTATCTGGATGCACGAGCGAACCGGAAGTCCCGGCGCCGCGGAACGCGGGTCGAGCGTGTGCGAGCGCTAGCCTCCGGCACCGTCGGTGGGGCACCGGCCAGCTCATCGTGGAGATCAGGTGCGGTACGAGGCACGGAGCGACGAGGAGCTCCTCGAGCTCGCGCAGGCCGGGTGGCGGGGGGCCTTCGCCGTGCTCGTGCACCGCCACGCCCCCGCCCTGCTGACGGCGTTCGCTGACGCACCTGATCCCGTCGACCGGACCTACGACGTGCTGCTGCGCGCGATGCGTCACCTGCCGGAGGTCGACCCTGACCGCGTGGAGGTCCGCTCGTGGCTGTTCACGCTGGCGGGACGGATGCCACCGACGCGGGTCCAGTCGCCGCTCGAGGCGACCGTCGACCGCATCTGGCTCGACCTCGACGCGCGGTGGCCCGATGGGGTGTCGCACCGCACGACGCGACGTCCCGGCCTGGTCCCGTTCGCGACGGTCCTCGGAGCGATCGCCCTCGGCGTCGCCGTCCCCGTCGTCGTCCTCGGCCTCCCTGCCGCCTCGTCGGACGTACCACCCGAGTCCATCCGGGCCCAACCGATCGACGAGACTCCGGTCGAGGCACCGGACCCCGATGATCTGCCCGCCTTCGAGTTCCCCGACGTCGGGGACCCGACCGCACCACCTGCGCAACCCGAGCCCCTCGACGGCCCCGAGGAGCCCGAGACGACGATCGATCCCCCCGCGCCGGTACCTGACGAGGGCGAGCTCGAACCCGGCACGGGATCCCCTGAGCAGCCGACCACCCCACCGGCCGACGACCAGGCTCCGGTCCCTCCCGACGACGGTGGCGGGGACCTGCCCGACGGGGGCGACCCCGGGACGGGGGACGGCGGCGGGGACGTCGTCGGCGACGGGGACGGGGGCGGTGACGCCTCGGACGACGGCGCCTCGGACGGCGGCACGGGCGGCGTCGTCGGGGTCATCGGTGGCGACGCGTGACCGATCCCCTCGCTCGGCGCACCGCGCCGCCGCACGCCGCGCTGGACCCGGGCCAGCTCGGCACCGGCGACATGGACCCGGACAGCTTCCGCCGCCACGGACACGAGGTGATCGACTGGATCGCCGACTACCTCGAGGGGGTCGGCGAGCGACGCGTGCTGTCCGATGTCGCGCCCGGTGACATCGCCGCGGCGTTGCCGGCGGCGGCACCCGAAGGACCCGAAGCGTTCGCCGCCACGCTCGAGGACCTCGAACGCGTCATCCTGCCGGGTGTGACCCACTGGAACCACCCGGCGTTCCACGCCTACTTCGCCATCACCGGGTCCGGTCCCGGCATCCTGGCCGAGGCGCTGTCGGCGGCGCTCAACGTCAACGGCATGCTGTGGCGCACCTCGCCGGCCGCGACCGAGCTCGAGGAGCGCACCCTCGACTGGCTCCGCCAGATGCTCGGCCTGGCCGCCGACTGGCGGGGCGTGCTCACCGACACCGCATCGGTCTCCACCCTCGTCGCGTTGGCCGCCGCGCGGGAGCGGGCCGACCTCGACGTGCGCAACCGTGGCATGGCCGGCCGGCCCGACCTACCACCGCTGCGCATCTACACCTCCTCCGAGGCGCACTCCTCGGTCGAGAAGGCGGCCATCACCCTCGGGCTCGGCCGCGACGGCGTCCGACTGGTTCCCGTCGACGGCGCTCGGCGGCTCGACGTCGGCGCCCTCCGCGACGCGCTCGAGGAGGACATCCGGCTCGGATCACGGCCGATCGCCATCGTGGCCACGACGGGGACGACCTCGACGACCTCGATCGATCCGGTCGCCGCCATCGCCGACCTCCGTGACGAGGTCGCCGATGAGCTCGGCCACCCGATCTGGCTCCACGTCGACGGGGCCTACGGCGGCGTCGCCGCGATCTGCGACGAGCTGCGTTGGGTCCTCGACGGGGTCGATCGCGCCGACTCGTTCGTGACCAACCCGCACAAGTGGCTGTTCACACCGATCGACTGCTCCGCGCTCTACGTCCGGGACGTCGACACCCTCACGCGCACCTTCTCGCTGATCCCCGAGTACCTGACCACCGACGACGAGGGCGTCACCGACTACATGGAGTGGGGCGTGCAGCTCGGGCGCCGGTTCCGGTCCCTCAAGCTCTGGGCGGTGCTGCGCTACTTCGGGCGAGACGGGCTCGCCGAGCGCATCCGCAGCCACGTCGCCCAGGCGCAGCAGGTGGTCCGCTGGGTCGAGGAACACCCACACCTCGAGCTCGCCGCCCCCGCTCCTCTGTCCACCGTCTGCTTCCGCTCGGTGCTCGACGGCGAGGACGAGACGCAGGCCACGGCCAGGAACCGGGCGTGGCTGGCCGCGATCAACGCGACCGGCGAGGCGTACCTCTCGCACACCGTGCTCGACGAGCGCTACGTCCTCCGCCTCGCGCTCGGGAACCTGCGCACCACCGACGAGCGTCTGGCCACCACCCTCGAGCTCCTCGAGCGCGAACTCACCGAGCTCCTGCCCTGAGGTGACGACGCGGCGCTGAGGCTGACCGGCGACCGGACCCCGGGTGGTGTCGTGCACGCGGGGGTCAGGCGTCCCCGCCGTCGAGCGCCTCGAGCAGTTGGTCGGCCGCGGCGTAGGGGTCGAGCTCGCGGTCCGCGACCTTCGCCGCCAGTGCGTCCAGGAGCGGGTCACCCGCCTCACCTCGCTGCCGGGAGCTGTGGTGCTCGTCCAGCCGGGCGAAGCGGGCACGGACCTGCTCGAGCGCGATCTCGCGGATGGTGTGCAGGGCGCGCTCGCGGGCCCGCTCGGCGGCGCGACCGGACGCCGCGAGGTGGTCGTCGTGCTGGTCGAAGGTGTCGACGAGCTCGGTGATGCCCTCGCTGCGCACGGCCACCGTGCGGACGATCGGCGGCCACCAGCCCGCCGCGGCCGACCCCGGGACGAGCTCGGCATCCTCGGCGAGCTCTGGGTGATGGTCGAGCAGGTCCGGGTGCTCCTCGAGCAGCTCGGCGGTCGATCGGCCCTCGGTCGCCCGCCCGAGCTCGAGCATCCCGCGCAGCTCGGACTCGAGCTTGCCCGCACCGGACGCGTCGGCCTTGTTGATCACGAAGACGTCGGCCACCTCGAGGATCCCGGCCTTGGCGGCCTGCACCGAGTCGCCCATCCCGGGGGCCATCGTCACGACCGTGGTGTCGGCGGTGGCCGCGATCTCGACCTCGGACTGACCGACGCCGACCGTCTCGACGATCACGTCGTCGAATCCCGCCGCGTCGAGCACGAGGACCGCTTGGGGCGTGGCGAACGACAGCCCGCCGAGGTGCCCGCGCGAGGCCATCGAACGGATGAAGACGTCCGGGTCGGCGTGGTGGCCCTGCATCCGCACGCGGTCGCCGAGCAGCGCGCCGCCGGAGAACGGCGACGAGGGGTCGACGGCCAGCACGGCCACCGAACGGTGACGCGATCGCAGCTCCGCGGCGATCGCGTTGGTCAGGGTGGACTTGCCGACCCCGGGTGAACCGGTGATGCCGAGCACGCGGGCCCCGCCGGTACGCGGGTGCAGCGCGGCGACCACCTCGCGGAGCTGGCCCGGCGCCCCGTCCTCGACCAGGGTCAGCAGCCGTGCCAGCGCTCGGCGCTCGCCACGGCCGAGCCGATCCACCAACTCCTCGACCGACTGCGCCACACCCGCTCCTCGAAGCTCGCGCCGGTCCGGGCGGGACCTTCCCCCGCCCGGACAACACCCCAGCAGCTCTCAGCCGACGCGCACGATCAACGCGTCGCCCTGGCCGCCACCGCCGCACAGCGAGGCAGCGCCGCGCCCACCGCCGCGTCGGGTCAGCTCGTTGATCAGCGTGGTCACGATGCGGGCACCGGAGCAGCCGATCGGGTGGCCGAGCGCGACCGCGCCACCGTTGACGTTGATCCGGTCCTCGCTGACACCGAGCTCGCGTGCGGATGCCAGGGCGACCGACGCGAACGCCTCGTTCATCTCGTAGAGGTCGAAACCTGCAGGGTCGGCGTCGACCTTCGCCGCGGCAGCGCGGATGGCGCCGGCGGGCTGGTGCAGCAGGGAGGGGTCGGGACCGGCGACGGCGCCGTACGCCTCGATGGTGGCCAGGACCGGCACCCCGAGCTGCTCCGCCTTCTCGCGCGAGGCCAGGACCAACGCGGCGGCGCCGTCGGAGATCTGCGACGCGTTCCCGGCGCTGATCGTGCCCTCCGCGTCGAAGGCGGGACGCAGCTTGCCGAGCGACTCGGCGGTCGTCCCGGGACGGATCCCCTCGTCCTCGGCCACCGTGATCGGGTCACCCTTGCGCTGCGGCACGTCGACGGGGACGACCTCCCCCTCGAACGCACCCTCCTTCCAGGCGGTCGCGGCGCGCTCGTGGGAGCGGGCGGAGAACTCGTCCTGCTCCTCGCGGGTGATGCCGAGGTCCATCTTGGCCTGGTAGTTCTCGGTCGCCAGGCCCATCGCGCAGGCGTCGAAGGCGCAGGTGAGGCCGTCGTGCATCAGGACGTCGGTGATCTTGCCGTCGCCGAGCCGGTAGCCGTGACGGGCCTTGTCGAGGACGTACGGCGCGTTGGTCATCGACTCCATCCCGCCGGCGACCGTGAGGTCGGCCTCGCCGAGCCGGATCAGGTCACGAGCGCGCGAGATGGCGGTCATGCCCGACAGGCACACCTTGTTGATGGTCTCGGCCGGCACGTTCATGCTGATGCCGCCCTCGACGGCGGCCTGGCGCGCGGTGATCTGCCCCTGGCCGGCCTGGAGCACGTGGCCCATGGCGACGTAGTCCACCTCGCCGGCGTCGACACCGGACTTGGCGAGCGCACCAGCGATGGCGTGACCACCGAGCTGCATCGCGGTGAGGGAGGCGAGGCCCCCTCCGAACTTGCCGATGGGCGTACGGGCGTAACCGACGACGACGACCTCGGACACGGACCTCTCCTGCGCTCGGGTGGAGGTCCATCGTAGAGGTCCGGGCGGGTCCGCCCGCAAGCCGGGCGGCCGGGACGACCCGGCTCGCGGGTGGCCACCGGACGCGGACGCTCGTGCACGTCCCGGGTTGGGGGCCGGCCGCAGTACCGGGCACGATGGGCCCGAACGCGACCGACCGCGGTCGCCACCGACGAGGAGCTACCCGTGCCGGTCACCCGCATCGACCAGATCGCGATCGCCGTCGAGGACCTCGACGCCGCGCTCGAGCTGTACGAGCGTGCGTTCGGCCTGACCCCCGAGTACCGCGAGGTCGTCGAGTCCGACGGCGTCGAGGAGGCGATGCTGAACGTGGGTGGGGTCTACATCCAGCTCCTGCAGGCGACACGCGACGACTCCCCGATCGCGAAGTACCTGGCCAAGAACGGGCCGGGGCTGCACCACCTCGGCTTCGGGGTCGACTCGGTGGGCGAGACCCTCGACCACCTCCGCGACGAGGGCGTGCGCCTGATCGACGAGGCGCCACGCCCCGGCGGCGGTGGCCACACGGTGGCCTTCGTGCACCCGAAGGGCACCAACGGGGTCCTCGTCGAGCTGGTCGAGGACGGGCACTGACCCCTCGGCTCTCCCGGTAGCCTCGGCTCGAAGCGGCACCGTCGAGGTCAGGAGCCGGATCCGTGGGGTTCGCCGACCGCGTCCGCGGGTGGTTGAAGGGCGAGGGCAAGCGCAGCGCCCCGTCCAAGAGCACCGAGCAGGCTTCCCGCGCCAGCACCCGTGAGCTCGAAGCGTTCGCGAGCTCACGCGGCAGCGTCGAGGCCTACCTCGAGCCACGGACGGCGATCTACTCGACCACGCTGCTGCTGGTCGCCGACGACGGCGAGTACCTCCGGCGCCCCATCGGCGACCGCGACCAGGCCGGCGAGCTCTGCAAGAAGCTGAACCTGCCGCTCTACGACGCCGCCCGGGTCGGCTACCCGAAGCGGATGCGTGACTACGACAGCGGCGCGCGGCCGAACCGTGTCCGCGTCGAGGACCTACCCCCGTGGCCGGGCGACGACGCCGACGCCGATGGGCCCCCACCTCCACCGGACGCCCCGCCCGCCGGTGGCCCCGGGTGAGCGAGATCCGTGCCGTCGTCCACGCGGCGACCCCGGGTGACGGACGCCCCGGCCACCTTCGCGCCGTCGGCCGTCCCGCGCCGGAGGCCGGCAGCGGTCAGGTGGTGGTGGACGTGCACGCTGCGCTGCTCGCCCCTGGCGACCCACCGCCGCTCGTCGACGGCACCGTCGTCGGACGCGAAGCTGCCGGCGTGGTCGCCGCGATCGGGCCGGACGTCGCCGGTCTGGCGGTGGGTGACGCGGTCGCGCTTCCGACCCTGCTGACCTGCGCGCGCTGCCCCGCCTGTCGGGCGGGGCGCACCAACCTCTGCTCCGATGGCCGTCGCCCCGGCGTCGACGTCGACGGCTGGCTCGCGGAACAGGTCGTGGTCTCTGCTCACCTGCTCATCCCCCGCCCGGCGTCCGTCCCCGCGGCGTTGGCGGCGAGCGTCCCGGGTGTGGTCGCCGCGGCCTACAACGCGGTCAAGCGTGCCGGTGTGGGACCGGGCGTCAGCGTGGCGGTCCTCGGTGCGGGAGCGCTCGGTACGCAGGTGACGCAGCTGGCTGCGCTCGCCGGTGGCGAGGTCACCGTGGTCGATGCTCGAGGCGCCGCGCGCGAGCTCGCCGAGGACCTCGGTGCCGACGCGACCGTGGACCCAGCGGGACGCTCGCTCGCCACCGTCATCCCCGAGCCCGTCGAGCGGGTCATCGTGACGCCCGATCACCCCGCCCAGGTCACGCAGGGCATCGAGGTGCTCGCTCCCGGCGGCCGGCTCGTGTTCGCCGAGCTGCCCGTCGAGGCGGCTGGGGAGCTGCCGACCGATCGTCTCGTGCGAGACGAGCTCGACATCGTCGGTGCCAGCGGCGGCACCTCGCACGACGCGCTCGAGCTGTTCGATCTTGCCGCCGAATCACGCCTGATCCTCAGCACGACGGTCGGCGAGGTGCACCCGGTCGCTGCGCTCGAGGAGCTCGAACCGCAGCTCGCCGATGCGTCGGTGGGCGCCCGTGTCGCGATCGACCCGCGACCCGACCCGGTCTGACGAAGCCCGGTCCGGCTCAGAGCGCGTCGAGAGCGACGATCACCTCGTCCCCCTCGATGCGGATGCGCCAGCGGTCGTCCCCGCTGCCGCGGGTCACGAGCTCGGGCGCCCCGTCGTCACCGACCTCCCACGCCTCGAGCTGGGTCCCGACCGGGACCGGCTCGAGGTCGTAGGTGGCCTGGTCGTCGGAGGGGTTCGTGCCCGCGTCGTGATCGAACCATCCGACCGTCCGCAGCCGCGTGCCCTCCGGTCCCCACTCGAGCCACGCCACCGCCGAGCCGTCGGGTGCCCACACCGGCAGGGTCGGCACGTCGCTGACCCGCGCGACGTCGTCCGCGACCTGCATGCGCAGGGGGAACCAGTACAGGTCGCTGCGTTCGCCGTCGGCCTCGATGTTGAGGTAGCGCAGTTCGAAGCGGCCCTCGTCGCGGCCGAGGGCGAGGACCGTGCGGACGCCGTCCGGGCTGCGTGTCGGCCGCAGGACCGCGTGGAGCAGCTCGCCAGCTTCGACGCTGGCCAAGGTCCGACGTTCGGCGCCGGCGACCAGGACCAGGTCACCGCCAGCGACCTCGACCGTGGGAGCGGCGTCCTCGGCCGACGCGTCCGACCGGTCGGTCGGAGCCGCGGCACGAGACGGGGTGTCGGTGCTCGAGGCGCAGCCGGCGAGGAGGGACACGATGAGGGTCAACGCGGCGGCACGGGAGGCGGTGACAGGAGAGGTGCGTAGCAACGTCGGCGAGCCCCCGAGGGACGATCGTGATGGGTGGTGGTGGGGTCGTCCGAACCCCACCACCACATCAGACGCCCGAGCAGCTCCTGGAGTTGCAGGTGACCGCGAGGCGCACGTCACCCGCGGTCACTGCGGCTCGCTCAGGCCTCGTCGATGTCGATGGTGGAGATGACGACGTCCTCGACCGGACGGTCCCGCGCGTCGGTCTCGGTGGTCGCGATGTCGTCGACCACGTCGAGGCCGTCGGTCGCCTTGCCGAACACGTTGTAGGACGGTGGCAGGCCGACATCCTGGTGGCAGATGAAGAACTGCGATCCGTTGGTGTTCGGACCGGCGTTCGCCATCGCCAGCGTGCCCATCCGGTACCCGCGCGAGCGGGCGGCGTCGAGCTCGTCGTCGAACTTGTAGCCCGGGCCCCCGGTGCCGGTCCCCGTTGGGTCGCCACCCTGGATCATGAAGTCCCGGATGACGCGGTGGAAGATCACCCCGTCGTAGAAGCCCGTCCGAGCGAGGTGCACGAAGTTGTTCACCGTGTTCGGCGCCTCGTCCGCGAACAGCTTCGCGGTGATGTCCCCGCGGTTGGTCCGGATCGTTGCCGTGTAGGCCTTGTCGGTGTCGATGGTGAAGTCGGGCGGCTGAGCCACGGGTCCGGTTCCTCGGTCGGCGGTGTAGGAGGGCCGAGCCTAGGGAACGGTCCGGGAGCCGTCGCGTCGGACCGGCCGGGGGCTGACCACCGCCGCGGGCGCCTCAGCCGGTCTCGATCTCGATCGACGTGATCACCACCGGGTCGACGGCCGCGTCACCGGCGACCGGCCCGAGCGCGATGGCCTCGACGACATCGATCCCCTCGGTCACCGTGCCGAACAGGGTGTACTGCGGCGGCAGCTCGTACCCACCTTCGGGCTCGACGATGAAGAACTGCGCACCACCGCTGTCCGGCTGCCCGGTGTTGGCCATCGCGACCGACCCCTGCGGGTAGCCGCCGGTCTCCTCGAAGGTGGCTTCGGCGGCACCGAGCTCGTCGGGGATGGTGTAGCCGGGGAAGGTCTCCCCACCGGGCGTCGTGCAGTCGTCCTTGCCGCACCCCGTACCCGCCGGGTCGCCGCCCTGGATCATGAACCCGTCGATGACCCGGTGGAAGCCGACGCCGTCGTAGTAGCCGTCCTCGGCGAGGGACACGAAGTTGTTCACCGTCGCCGGCGCCTGTTCGGCATCGAGTTCGACGACGATGTCGCCGCAGGTGGTGGCGATCGTCGCGGTGTAGGTCGCGCCCTCATCGATGGTCAGCTCGGGAGCCTCGTCGTAGCGCTCGCTGGTGACCTCGGGCACGTCATCGGGCGTCGGCGGGCAGCCACCCTCCGGCCGCTCCGCCGCCACAGGTTCCTCGACGCCATCGGTCTCGGCCCCGTCGGCCGCATCACCCTCGCCGGCGCCCTCGTCGCCCGGCAGGTCGTCGACGGCCGGGGTCTGGTCGTCGCCACCGAGAGCACCGATCGCGGCCACCCCGACCAGCGACAGCACCAGCAGGCCGACCATGATGATGACGACCACGCGGGAGCGCGCCTGGCGGCGGGCGAGGGCGTCCTTCTGACGACGCTCACGCGCACGTGCCAGCTCGCGCTCGTGGGTGCTCTTGGCCACCTCGGTGCCTCCCGGTTCGACGTGGGCGGAGGCTACCGGCGTGTCGGTCCCCACCGGCTGCCGCTGGCGCGCATCACGGACGGCCGCGGCGTGCCGCGAGGCGCCAGCAGTGCAGGTGCCAGTGGCGTCGGAGGTCGACCTGTCCCTCCGGCCACGCGACGACGTGTCCCACCCGCGCCGCGATGGTGTTGCCGCACTCGGGGCAGACGTAGGTCTTCGTCGCACGGAACGCGGGGATGCGGTCCACCTCGTGACCGGCGAGCTGGGGCAGCTCGAGACCGCTCACCGGTCGTCCTCGCCCTCGGCCGCGGCGAGCGGTCGGCGGGCGGTGCCGACACCTGCGAGCACGATCAACGCACCGAAGCCGTCGTCGGAACCGGTCCAATGCTCACGCACCACGTCGTAACCGGCCGCGGTGACCAGTCGTCGCACGGCGATCAGGACGGCGACCAGGTCGTCCACGCCGCCGACCCCCGGCACCACGTCCGGGAGCAGATCGACCGGCGAGGCCACGTACAACGCTGCGGCCCCCGCGACGATCTTGGCGTGCCACGGGACACGTGGATCGCGGCTGAGCGACCGGAGCAGCCGACCGAGGTCGGGCAGCAGCCCGACGACCTCGCGCCAGTAGGGACGGGGACCGGCGGGCAGCTCCGCGCCGGTCCCGTCGACGTGCCCGCGATCAGTAGACGTAGAAGCCCCGTCCTGCCTTGCGCCCGAGGAACCCGGCATCGACGAGGTGCCGCAGCAGCCCCGCCGGCTCGAAGGACGGCTGCCGGAACTCCTGCTTCAGCCGCTCGAGGATGGCCAGCGTGACGTCGAGTCCGACGACATCCATCAGCTGGAACGGCCCCATCGGGTAGCCGGCACCGAGCTTCATCGCGGTGTCGATCTCCTCGGCGGTCGCGTAGTGCGACTCGAGCATCTTGACCGCATCGTTGAGGTAGGGGAACAGCAGGGTGTTGACGATGAACCCCGCCCGGTCGCCGCACAGCACCCCGACCTTGCCGACCTTGTCGACGAACGCCCGGCACTGCTCGGTGACGGTGTCGTCGGTCCGGACCGTGGTGACGATCTCGACCAGCTTCATGATCGCGGCCGGGTTGAAGAAGTGGAGCCCGATGACCTGGTCGGGCCGGTCGGTGACCATCGCGCACTCGATGATCGGCAGCGACGAGGTCGTCGTCGACAGCACCGCATCGGGCTTGAGGACCGGGGCGAGCTTCGCGAACAGCTCGCGCTTGATCTCGAGGTCCTCGGCGACCGCCTCGATCACCAGGTCCGCGGGGGCGAGGTCCGCGAGGTCCTCGGTCGGCTTGATGCGCTGGAGCGTGGCGACCATGTCCTCCTCGCTCACCCGCCCCTTGTCGACCATGCGCTGCAGGGACTTGGCGACCTTGGCCACGACCGCCTCGGCCTTGTCCCGGGAGCGCCCGCGCACGATGACCTCGTAGCCCGCCTTGGCGCAGACCTCGACGATGCCGGAGGCCATGGTCCCGGTGCCGAGGACGCCGACGGTGGTCCAACCGGCGATCGTGGCGGGGTCAGCCGGTTCCCGCGCCGAGCCATCGGGCACGATCCGCGAGCTGCCCCGCTCCTCGTAGGTGTAGAAGCCACGGCCGGACTTGCGCCCGTTGAAGCCGGCGGCGGAGAGCTGGCTCAGGATCGGACGCGGCGCGAACCGCGTGTCGTCGAACTGCGAGTGGATCGCGTTCATGATGCCGACGAAGGTGTCCACGCCGACCAGATCGGTCAGCGCGATCGGCCCCATCGGCAGGCCGGCGCCGAAACGCATCGCGGCATCCACGTCCTGCTTGGTCGCGTACCCCGAATCCACCATCCAGACCGCCTGGTTGAGGTAGGGGAACAGCAGCTGGTTGGCGATGAACCCGCGACGGTCGCCGACCACCACCGGCGTCTTCCCGATGGCCTCGGCGAACCCACGAGCCGTCTCGACCACGTGCTCGTCGGTGACGACCGTCCGGACCAGCTCGATCAGCTTCATGACCGGCGCGGGGTTGAAGAAGTGGAAGCCGAGCACGCGGTTCGGTCGGTGGCTGACCACCGCGATGTCCATCACCGGCAGCGACGAGGTGTTGGTCGCGAGGATCGCGTCTGCACGCGCCACCTCGTCGATCCGACGGAACGCCTGTTGCTTGAGGGCGAGGTCCTCGGGCACGGCCTCGACGATGAGATCGCAATCGGACAGGCTGGACCAGTCGGTCGACCCGGAGATGCGTCCGGCGATGGCGTCCCGCTCCGCCTCCTCGAGCTTGCCCCGGGCGACCTGCCGCTCGAGGGACCCAGCGATCCGGGCGTGACCACGCTCCACGGCCTCGTCGTCGACCTCCACGAACGCGACGGGCAGACCGTGGCGAGCGATGATCTCGGCGATACCGGAGCCCATGGTGCCGGAGCCGACGATGCCGACCTTGCCGATCTCGGTGACGATCTCGCTCACGCTGTCTGCCTCCCGGCGCCCGTCGATCGGGGCCCTCCGCTGACCGCACGTTCGTCGCACGGTTGGCGGGGGAGCCTAGGGAGGCCGGCGGCGCGCGACGAACCGGGCGGTGGTCCGCCGGTCAGGCGCCGTGCACGCCGGTGCCTGCCCGCCAGGTCCGGCGCACCTGGACCTGCCCGATGGTGTGCTCCGGGACGCGGGTCACGTCGACGTCGGTCAGCACCAGGTCGGCACGCGAACCGACCGCCAAGGTGCCGGCCTCGTCCTCGAGCCCGGCCTGGTGAGCGACGCCGGCGGTGTAGGCCGTCAGCGCCTGGTCGAGGCTGATGCGCTCGTCCGCGTGCAGCGCCGGGCCGTCCGGGTCACCGGGTAGGCGACGCGTCACCGCGATCTCGATGCCCTCGAGCGGGACGTGGGAGGACACCGGCCAGTCGCTGCCGAACGAGACGGCGGTACCGCCGCGCAGCAGGCTGCCGATCGGGTACTGCCAGCCGCTGCGTTCGGGGCCGAGCCGCGGCTCGGTGAGGTCGACCATGACCTCGTTCGGCTGCGCCCAGAGCGGTTCGAAGTTGGCAACCGCACCGAGCTGACGGAACCGCTGCCGGTCGTCGGGGTGGACGAGGTGGGTGTGGGCCACGACCGGTCGCCGATCGCGGTCGCCGTTCTCGGCCCCCACGTGCTCGAAGGCGTCGAGCGCGTCGCGGATCGCGGCATCGCCGATGGCGTGGAGGTGGAGCTGGAACCCGGCGGCGTCGAAGGCCGCGCAGGCCCGGGCGAGCTCGGCTGGGTCCCAGTTGGCGATGCCGTGGCCGCCGCCGTCGCTGCCGTCGTGGGACATCGCGCAGTACGGGTCGATGAGCGCCCCGGTCCCGCCCTCGATGACCCCGTCGACGAACAGCTTCACCGTCGTCAAGCTGAGCTCACCACCGGGCACGCCGTCACGTCGACGGCGCTGCGCCGCCGCCTCGACGTCCGCGCGGGCGTCCTGGAACGCCGCGACCTGGTCGCGCCACCGGTCGACCTCGACCTTCGGCGCGAGGTCGAGATCCACCGACAGCCGCCCGGCGTCGGCGACCCGGTGGAACGCGGGCAGGAGCGGGAGGGTGATCCACGCGTCCTGGCCCCACACGAGCCCCGCCGAGGTCATGCGCTCGAGCCCGACCTCGAGCCCTCGCGCCTCCTTGGCGATCCCACGCGGAGGGAGGTGGGCGGCGACGAGGTGCTCGGCTTCCTCGAGCAGGGTGCCGGCGGGGTGCCCATCCGCGTCGCGGACGATGGTCCCGCGCGGCGGGTCCGGGGTCGCTGCGGTGATCCCAGCGACCGTGAGCGCGCGACTGTTGCACCACACCATGTGGTGATCGGAGGACCACAACGCCACGGGACGGTCGCCGACGACCGCGTCGAGCACCGCAGCGCGGCCGACGCCACCCGGCAGGATCTCCGGCGGGTACCCCCACCCGAGCAGCCACGCGTCCGGATCTCCCGCGCCCTCGCCGTCCTCGGCGAACGCGGCGAGGCGGCGCAGCACCTCGTCGACGTCGGCGCTGTCGACGAGGTCGCAGTCGAGCGACTCGGCACCGCCGTTCAGCGGATGCAGGTGGCCGTCGCGGAAGGCGGGCAACAGGGCCCCGGCACCGATCTCGACGACCTCGGTCGCGCCACCGCGCCGCTCGCGCGCCTCGGTCCCGAGCGCCACGATGCGGCCGTCACGCACCGCGACCGCGTCGGTGGCCGTCCGCGTGCCGGTCCAGATGCTGCCGCGGGACGGGTCGTCGAGGACGAACAGCAGGTCGGCGCTCACGTCGACACCTGCGCGGCCTTCCGGCGCTCGGCGATCCCCGTGGTCAGCTCCAGCACGACGCGGTTGGCGAGCGCCGCGGTGATGTCCATCGGTTGGTCGTAGTGCGGCGCGACCTCCACGACGTCGGCCCCGAGGACGTGGAGCTCGCGGCCGAGCCGGCGCACGGTGTCGAGGAGCTGTCGTGAGGTGAGGCCGCCGGGCTCCGGGGTGCCCGTGCCCGGCGCCATACCCGGGTCGACCACGTCGACGTCGATGGACAGGAACACGCCGACCGCGGGTTCCTCGTCGTCCGGTCCCGGTCCTGCGGCGTAGGCCACCGCTTCATCGACGACGGTCGGCAACCCACGTTCGACGATCCCCTCCATGAAGTAGCTGCGCATCCGCTGCTCACGCATCCACGCCACCGTCTCGGGTGGGGGCCAGTACCCGCGCAAGCCGATCTGGACGAACCGGAAGCCCGGGATGGCCCCGGACTCGATCAGCCGCCGCATCGGCGTGCCGTGGCCGTGCAGCTGGCCCCACTGATCCTCGCCGGTGTCGGCGTGCGCGTCGAAGTGGATCAACGCGACCCGCCCGAACCCGTGGTGACGCGCCACACCGGACGCATCGGGGAAGGTGATGGTGTGGTCGCCGCCGAGCACGATCGGGATGCCGCCCCGGGACGCGATGCCGTGGACGTAGCGCTCGATGCTGGTCAGCGACGGGCCGATGTAGCCCCCGACGATGGCGGCATCGCCGGCGTCGACGACCGGCAGCTCGACGAGCGGATCGATGCCCGCGGTCAGGTGCGGCCGGCTGCCGTCCGGGGGCAGGTAGTCGGCCTCGCGGATCGCCTTCGGTCCGAACCGCGCACCCGGCCGGTGGGAGGCGCCCCAGTCGAAGGGGGCCCCGATCACCACGACCTCACCCGGACGCACCTCGTCGACCCGGCGGGTCGGAACACCGCAGAAGGTCCCGCGGGCGCCGAACGACTCGACGGTGTCGGTGAAGGGATCCGGCAGAGAGCCGTCCTCGGGGGTCGGCAGGTCGGGCAGGTCGGGCTCGCTCACGCGTCGGACCCCTCGTCGGCGCCGTAGGGCAACCACCAGTCCTTGCCGGCCTGGTCGAAGTCCCAGTGGACGTGCTTGGTCTCGAGGAAGGTCTCGAGGCCCTCGGGGCCGAGCTCGCGTCCGCCGCCGGTCATCTTCATGCCCCCGAACGGACCGGCGTAGTTGTCGGTGAGCGGGTCGTTGATCCACACCGTGCCGGCCTTCACCCCCTCGTAGAAGCGCTTGATCAGCAGCGGATCCGACGACCGGAGCGTGGCGCCGAGCCCCATCTCCGAGGCGTTGACCCGATCGATGACGGTGTCGAACCGGTCGTAGCTCGCGATGGGGATCGTCGGGCCGAAGGTCTCCTCGGTCATGATCACCATGTCGTCCTCGACGTCGACGAGGACGGTCGGGTCGTAGAACCACCCGGGCCGGTCCGGCCGCGTCCCGCCGGTCAGGACGCGGGCCCCGCGGTCCACCGCGTCGCGGACGTGGGCGTCGACCTTGTCGCGGAACCGGTCATCGGCCATCGGACCGATGTCGGTGCCGGCGTCCAGACCGTGGCCGAGACGGAGGGCGGCCACCTTCGCGGTCAGTGCCTCGGCGAGGTCGTCCCGCAGATCCCGGGGGACGAAGATGCGCTCGGACGAGGTGCACACCTGCCCGGCGTTGAGCAGCGCGGCGTAGGCGAGCGCGTCCACGGCGCTGTCGAGGTCGGCGTCCGGCGCGACCACGAACGCGTCCTTGCCTCCGAGCTCGAGGTGGAGGTGCTTCATCAGCGGCGCCGCGACCGACGCGATCCGCTGTCCCGTGGCGACCGATCCCGTCATCGCGATGACGCGGACGTCGGGGTGGGCGACCAGCGCTTCGCCCGCCTCCGTGCCGTAGCCCGTGACCACGTTGACCACGCCGGGCGGCAGGTGGTCGAAGCACCGTTCGATCCACTCGAGGGTCACCAACGACGTGAGCTCGGACGGCTTGATGACCACGGTGTTGCTCGCGGCCAGCGCCGGCGCCAGCTTCCAACCGAGGAGCAGCAGCGGGTAGTTCCAGGGCACGATGGCACCCACGACGCCGTAGGGCTCCTTGAGCACCATGTTCAGCTGCGTCCTCGGTTCCGCGGAGGGCACGACGCGACCGACGCCGTTCCGTCCGAGCTCGGCGTAGTACCGCAGCGAGGTGAGCGCCCACTCGGCCTCCTCCTCCTGCTCGGGTCGGGGCTTGCCCTGCTCGCGGGTGAGCAGCTCGACGAGCTCGCCGTGGTGCGCCATCGACCTGGCGTACGCCTCGTGCAGCAGCTCCGCCCGGTCGTTGGCAGCGAGGTAGCGCCACCCGTCGGCCGCGGTCCGAGCGGCGCTCACGGCGCGGTCGACGTCGACGGCCCCGCCGGCCGGTACCCGGCCGATGACCTCCTCGGTCGCCGGATCGAAGCTCTCGATCCAGCCGCCGTCCGCGGCCGTCACGTGCTGGTGGTCGATCCACATGGCTCGGTCGGTGCTCACGATGCCTCGCTGCGTCGTCGGTCGGTCCGTGTCGTGACGACCCGGGTCAGGAGGTCGTCGGGAAGTGCAGGGCCACCCCGTCGCTGGCGCGGCCGCTCACGGGGCCGTCATCCGGCCAGCGCGAGGTGACCACCTTGCCGCGCGTGTAGAAGTGCACGCCCTCGGCGCCGTGCACGTGGGTGTCCCCGAAGAGCGAGTCCTTCCACCCACCGAAGGAGTAGTAGGCCATGGGCACCGGGATGGGGACGTTCACGCCCACCATCCCCACCTCGATCTGGTGCTGGAAGCGCCGCGCCGCGCCGCCCGACGCGGTGAAGATGGCGGTGCCGTTGCCGTAGGGGTTGGAGTTCACCAGCTCGATGGCTTCGTCGTAGGTGTCGACGCGGACCACCGACAGCACCGGCCCGAAGATCTCGTCCCGGTAGACGGCCGTGTCCGGCCGCACCCGGTCGAGCAGGCAGGGCCCGAGCCAGAACCCGTCACCGTCGCGGTCGAACGCACGTCCGTCGACCACGATCTCGGCCCCCTCGGCGGCCCCGGTGGCGAGGTAACCGGCGACCCGGTCCCGGTGCTCGCGCGTGACCAGCGGCCCCATCTCCGAGGCGGGGTCGTCCCCGGGTCCGACGGTGATCTCGCCGACACGTTCGGCGATGGCCGGGACCAACCGATCGGCCACGTCGCCGACGGCCACCACCACCGAGATCGCCATGCAGCGTTCGCCGGCCGACCCGAACCCCGCGGAGACGGCCGCGTCGGCGGCGACCGCGAGGTCGGCGTCGGGCAGGACCACCATGTGGTTCTTCGCGCCACCGAGGGCCTGCACCCGCTTGCCGTGCTCGGTCGCGGTGAGGAACACGTGGCGCGCGACCGGCGTGGATCCGACGAAGCTGACAGCGGCGACGTCCGGGTGGGTCAGCAGGGCATCGACGGCCTCGCGGTCGCCGTTGACGACGTTGAAGACCCCGTCCGGCAGCCCCGCCTCCGACCACAGCTCCGCGATCCGCAGCGCCACCGAGGGGTCCTTCTCGCTCGGCTTGAGCACGAAGCTGTTCCCGCACGCGATGGCGACCGGGAACATCCACATCGGGACCATCGCCGGGAAGTTGAAGGGCGTGATCCCCACGACCACGCCGAGCGGCTGGCGCAGCGAGTAGGAGTCGACGTTGGTCGAGACGTTCTCGGAGAACCCGCCCTTGAGCAGCTGCGGGATCCCGCACGCGAACTCGACGACCTCGAGCCCCCGCTGGACCTCACCGACCGCATCCGCGTGGACCTTGCCGTGCTCGGCGACGATCAGCGAGGCGAGCTCGTCGCGGGCCCCCGCGACCAGCTCACGGAAGTCGAACAGCACCCGCGACCGCTGGGTCAACGTGCTGGCACGCCAGCTCTGCCACGCGGCCTTGGCGCTCGCCACGGCGCGGCCAACGGTGTCGGCGTCGGCGAGTCCCACCTGACGTGCGACCTCACCACGGGCGGGGTCGTAGACGTCGCCACGTCGGGCGCCCTCGGCGGTCTCGATCTTCCCGTCGATCCAGTGGCCGAGCAGGGTGTCTGAACGTGCCATCGGTCTGACCTGTCGTTGTTGGAACCGGACCGCCGCAGCGTGACGCCGCGGCGGCCCGTGACCGGCTGCTCAGCCCTGGGCCTGGGTGAACAGGTCGGTGAAGAGGATCTCGGCTTCCCCGGTGTTCTCGAGGAAGTAGAGGTTCTCGCGGACGTCCTCGTTGGGGTAGATCGCCGGGTCCTCGAGGACCTCCTCGCTGATGAACTCCTCCGCTGCGGCGTTCGGCGACGCGTAGAAGGTCCAGTTGGTCAGCTGCGCCCCGTTCTCGGCGTCGAGGATGAAGTTGATGAAGGCGTGCGCCGTGCAGGGGTGCTCGGCGTTCGCGAGGATCGCCATGTTGTCGGTCCAGATCGTCGCGCCCTCCTCGGGGATGAGGTAGGCGTAGCGGTCCGGGTCGTCGGCGCCGTAGATGTTGTCGAGGATGTTGCCGCTGTAGCCGTGACCGATCTCGGTCTCACCGTTCAGCAACAGCT